>CAZLZD010000024.1:0-6636 GCA_964563925.1 uncultured Roseivirgaceae bacterium
ATGATATCGGTGGTGATATGTTCTCTTTTCACCAGCAAAACATTCCAGTTAACCTATGTGAATTAACCCCTAAGAGAGGGGGCCATGGGAAGGGCATGAAAAATTTTCACCTCCTGTGAAATTTTTTTTTCATTACAAGTCAAGGAACATCCAATTTGTTGTACCTATGTTGTACCTACAATGAAAAAAGGCCGTAAAAACGGCCTTTTTGAGTAGCGAGAGGGAGATTTGAACTCCCGTCCGCCTTTGGCGGATAAGAATCCTGCGCATGAAAAAAAGAAAAGCCTCGAGATAATCTCAAGGCTTCGTGTAGCGAGAGGGAGATTTGAACTCCCGTCCGCCTTTGGCGGATAAGAATCCTGCGCCTGAAAAAAAGAAAAAGCCCCGAGATAATCTCAAGGCTTCGTGTAGCGAGAGGGAGATTTGAACTCCCGACCTCAGGGTTATGAATCCTGCGCTCTAACCAACTGAGCTACCTCGCCATAACTTTTCTGACATTCTCCCCGGCCTGTATTCTCCATCAATAGAATCGCCCGCCAGGGCCCAAAACAGTGATAATAATTCTCCCGCACCGTTTGATTAGGAGCGCAAACTTACGAACTTTGCATTTTAATTTCCAATAGCTCCTTAATTTTATTTATATTAGGTAGCACGGATTAAAATCGTTTATTACCGCCTAAATTTTCCTTAATGAGCAAGCATTTATTCAATGCCGATTTCGAGATCAACGCCTCCAAAAAAATGTTGTATCCCTACCTGTTTTCCCCATCCGGGCTCGCCCAGTGGATGGCCGACGACGTGACGGTCAATGAAGACAAGGTGTACAACTTTATCTGGGACGATGAAGATCACCGGGCAAAGATGGTCTCGCACCGCACCAACCAGTATGTGCGCTTCGAATTTGTTCCGGAAACCGAAGAAGATGAGGAAGATCCGTCCTATTTCGAACTGAGACTGGAAATGAATGAACTCACCCAGTCGGTCTTCCTTAAGGTGACCGATTATTCTGAAATGGACGACACCGAAGAACTCTATGATCTGTGGGAAGGACTGGTGGAAGGTCTCAAGGAAACGGTAGGTGGCTGAACCCATTAATGCTGGCCTTTTTTTTGCTGGCAGTACGCTATGAAGAAGATTGACAAGCTTATTTTTTCGTCATTCATAGGGCCGTTCATCCTGACCTTCGTGGTCGTGGTCTTTATTCTCCTGAATGTCCAGATGCTCAAGTATTACGACGACATCATGGGAAAAGGCCTGAGCACCGGAACACTGGCCGAGCTCTTCCTGTACTTCGCCATATTCGTTACCCCGACCGCTTTCCCCCTGGCCGTCCTCCTTTCCTCCCTGATGACCTTCGGTGCGCTCGGCGAACATTTTGAACTCACGGCTATCAAATCGGCCGGCATCTCCCTGCTACGGGCACTCGTCCCCATTTTTATTTTCGTCCTTTTCCTGTGTGGCGTCGCCTTCTATTCCAACAACACCCTGGTGCCCGCCGCGGCTCTGGAAGCCTACAGCCTGCTCTACGACATTAAGCAGAAAAAGCCCGCGCTGGATATCAAAGAGGGTATTTTCTACCAGGGAATCCCGGATTTCAGTATTAAGGTGGATGAAAAACTGGATGACGGACAAACCCTGCGTGATGTGATTATCTACGATCATCGCGATGTCTCAGGCAATAAGAAGGTCACCATTGCCGAAAGCGGGAAAATGCAGATGATGCTGAATGACCGGTATCTTAAACTCGAACTGTTCAACGGCAACACCTATATGGAAGGGGCGACATCCACCGGGGCGCGCTCAAAGGATGAAACGTTTCTGCGTAGTAGTTTTCAAAGAAACCAGGTGGTCATGGATTTGTCTTCCTTTGTGCTTGACCGTACTGATCAGAATTTGTTCAGGGGAAACCGGATCATGCGCAACCTGTCCGAACTCACCACGGACGTTGATTCTATGCAGCGCCAGAAAAACCGGGAGCGCGTTACGCTATACCAGCAGCGAAAAGGGGCATTCTTCTATCATGACCGCAACGAAGAATTTAACCTGCCGGCAGAATTGCGCCGATTCAAACAAAAGGACGATTCGCTGAAGGCAACCTATCAGAAACCTGTCGTTTTCGATTCGCTCGACCGAAGCGAACCCGGCAGTCCGGATTCGCTCATTGCCAGGAATAATGATTCGGTCCGGCGTACCCCCGACAGCCTGCGTAGCCTTCCCGACAGCATCCGTACTTTGCCGGACAGTCTCCGGGAACTTCCGGACAGCCTGAGAAATCTGGTTGACGTAAAGGCGGACACCCTCGTAAGGCAACGAAAACTTACCATGCGTGCTGATACGACCCTTAGCCGGGTAAATCCTGAAAGACGTTTGTCGGAGAATGTGCCGCAGCTTTCTTATGAGAATCAGCGCCGAACCGTGATGAACGAGGCCCAGAAGAAACAGGCTGAACGGGCGGTCAAATCCGTATTCCAGTCCGACTCCGTCCCCGGCCCGGATGCGATTCTCTCCTATGTACTCGGTGATTCCCTTTCCGGCACCGAGATCTCCAGTGCCTTGTCCCTGACCCGGCAGACCAAAATGAAGCTGCAGGGGACCATCACCCAGATCAAGAAGATGGAATACGAAAAGGACGTTTTTGAAATTCAATGGAATAAAATCCTGAGCAATGCCCTGGCCTGCCTGAGCATGTTCCTGATCGGAGCCCCGCTGGGGGCGATCATTAAACGGGGCGGGCTCGGTATCCCGGTATTGATATCCATCGTCTTCTTCATTATATTCTATGTGATATCCATGCAGGGTGAGAAATGGGCCAAGGCCGATCTGATCGAACCCTGGCTTGGTATCTGGTCGGCCAATATTGTCCTGTTCCCGGTCGGACTGATCTTCCTGAGGCAGGCACGTAACGATGCCAGGCTGTTTGATGCCGACTTCTATAATGTCTGGTTTGACCGCCTGAAAACCTGGTGGAAGCGAAGAAAAAATAAAGGGTCATCCAACAAATAATCAGACCCCTGTCTTGTTAATTCCGGCCTGTATACCTACTTTTGCATCTTTAAAAAAATATTCTAAGTAAACTTTTAACTAAGCATGTATTTATCCAAAGCGAAGAAAGAGGAGCTGTTTGAAAATCATGGTCGGTTAAAAGCAAAGTCAGATACAGGTTCGCCTGAGTCGCAGATCGCGCTTTTTACCTACCGCATCAACCACCTCACAGAACACATGAAGAAGAACAAGGGTGATTTCTCAACCCAGCAGGGTCTTCTGAAATTGGTAGGTAAGCGTCGTAAGCTGCTTAACTTCCTTCAGAAAACCGATATCGAACGATATCGTGCGATTATCGCGGAACTGAAATTGAGGAAATAATACACATTGAAAAGGGAATCCGCAGGGATTCCCTTTTCTCAATATACGCTGTCGGAGGCAAGGGGCCTCCATTTCTATTAAATCAATAACTTTTTATGAACGTTGTAACAAAAACGATTAACCTACCCGATGGCAGGACCATTACCATTGAAACCGGAAAACTCGCCAAGCAAGCGGATGGGTCTGTCGTAGTCAGGATGGGTGATACCATGCTATTGGCTACAGTGGTTTCCAGCAGGGAAGCCAGAGAGGGTGTTGACTTTCTTCCCATGTCAGTCGACTACCAGGAAAAATTTGCATCTACCGGTAAAGTACCGGGTGGATTTCTGAAACGCGAAGGCCGCCTTTCAGATTATGAAGTATTAATCAGCCGTCTGGTTGACCGGGCGATCCGTCCGTTGTTTGCCGACGATTACCACGCCGAAGTACAGATTGGTATCAACCTGATCTCGGGTGACGAGAATGCCTTGCCGGATTCGCTGGCAGCACTCGCAGCGTCAAGCGCCCTGATGGTTTCGGACATTCCATGGAGTGGTCCGATTTCCGAAGTACGTGTGGCACGTGTCGAAGGTAAGATGGTCATCAACCCGACCATGAGCCAGAAAGAACAGGCCGATCTCGACCTGATTGTTGCCGGTACCGCAGAGAATATCCTGATGGTGGAAGGCGAAATGAAAGAAGTAAGTGAAGAGGAAATGCTGGATGCGATCAAGGAAGCCCATGAGGCGATCAAGGTCCAGTGTAATATTCAGAAAGAACTGGAAGCTGAGGTTGGCAAGACCGAAAAGCGCGAATACTCTCACGAAACACATGACGAGGAGCTTCGTCAGCGCATGAAGTCTGAGCTGTACGACAAAGTATACGATGTGGTGAAACAGCAAATCACCAACAAGCATGAGCGCAGTGACAAGATCAAGGCGATTAAGGATGAATTCGTGGAAAGCCTTGGCGAAGAGCATGAATACGATGAGGCGATGATCAGCGCTTATTTCAAGGGCATTCAGAAAGATGCATCACGCAACTATACCCTGGACGAAAATAAGCGGATCGACGGCCGGAAGATGGATGAGATCAGGCCGATCTGGAGTGAGGTGAATTATTTGCCTTCCACCCACGGATCAGCGGTATTCACCCGCGGTGAGACGCAAACACTTGCCACGGTTACACTGGGCACCAAAATGGATGAGCAGCTGATAGACGGAGCCATGTATTCCGGATCCAACAAATTCATGCTGCATTATAACTTCCCTGCCTATTCGGTAGGAGAGGTGCGGCCTAACCGCGGACCCGGCCGACGGGAAGTCGGACACGGAAACCTGGCCTGGAGAGCATTGAAAGGACAGCTGCCCGAAGAGAACCCTTACACCATCCGGATTGTCTCCGACGTGCTGGAATCAAACGGTTCGTCTTCCATGGCCACCGTTTGCGGAGGTTCCCTGGCGCTGATGGATGCCGGAATCCAGATCAAAAAGCCGGTATCAGGTATCGCGATGGGAATGATCTCGGATGCTGAAACAGGAAAATACGCGATTTTAAGCGATATCCTCGGTGATGAGGATCACCTCGGTGATATGGACTTCAAGGTGACGGGTACCGAAGACGGAATCACTGCCACCCAGATGGACATCAAGATCGACGGCCTTTCGTACGAAGTACTTAAAAAAGCCCTGCTTCAGGCACGTGAGGGACGTTTGCACATCCTCAATGAAATGAAGAAAACACTCGAGGCACCGCGTGCTGACCTCAAGCCAAATGCACCTCGTTCCGAAGTTGTGTATATCGACAAGGACATGATTGGTGCGGTAATCGGACCAGGTGGAAAAGTGGTTCAGGAGATCCAGAAAGAAACCGGTGCGACCGTGGTGATCGAGGAAGAAGGCAACCGTGGCGTGGTGAGTGTGTTTGCAGTCGACAAAGACAGCATGGAAGATGCCCTGAGACGCATCAAAGCGATCGTGGCTACCCCTGAAGTCGGAGAAGTTTACGACGGCAAGGTGAAGACGATCATGCCATTCGGAGCATTCATTGAATTCATGCCTGGTAAGGACGGACTCCTTCATATTAGCGAAATAAAGTGGGAGCGTCTTGAAAGCATGGACGGCGTGATGGAAGTAGGAGAGGAAGTGAAGGTAAAACTGGTAGATGTCGATAAAAAAACTGGCAAATTCCGACTTTCACGAAAGGTTCTTCTGCCAAAGCCCGAAAAAGACAAAGAAAAGTCATAAGTAAATTTTGCTGATTTTTATTTGCTGTCCTTTGCAAATTACTTTGATTTGGCGCATGTTTGTCAAGGGATAACGCCGCCGAATGCATGAGACAGCTAAAAATTAGCAAACAAATTACCAACAGGGAAAGTCAGTCCCTGGACAAATATTTACAGGAAATAGGAAAGGTTGATCTCCTTACTCCGGACGAAGAAGTTGAGTTAGCTCAGCGGATCCGGGAGGGAGATCAACTTGCTTTAGAGAAGCTCACCAAGGCAAACCTCCGTTTTGTGGTGTCTGTGGCCAAACAGTACCAGAACCAGGGACTGTCGCTCGGGGACCTGATCAACGAAGGAAACCTTGGACTGATCAAAGCGGCCCAGCGTTTCGATGAGACGCGCGGGTTTAAATTTATCTCCTATGCCGTCTGGTGGATTCGCCAGTCCATCCTGCAGGCCCTGGCCGAACAATCCCGTATTGTGCGACTGCCCCTCAACCGGGTAGGCTCGCTCAACAAGATATCCAAAACATTTTCCGAACTCGAGCAGAAATTTGAGCGCGAGCCCTCGCCGGATGAGCTGGCGGAAGTTCTTGACGTGACCACGGCCGAGGTGGTGGATACGATGAAAATCTCCGGCCGCCATGTATCGATGGATGCGCCGTTTGTTCAGGGGGAGGAGAATAGCTTGCTGGATGTGCTGGAGAATGACCTGGAGGAAACTCCCGATTCGGAGCTCATGAACGACTCCCTGCGCCGCGAAGTGCAGCGTGCACTATCCACCCTGACCCAGCGCGAAGCCGACGTGATCACCCTGTATTTCGGACTCAACGGGGAGCATTCGATGACCCTGGAAGAGATTGGCGAGAAATTTAACCTGACCCGCGAGCGCGTCCGCCAGATCAAGGAGAAAGCGATCCGCCGCCTGCGGCACACTTCCAGAAGTAAAGCCCTTAAGCCGTATTTGGGGTAATACATCATAAAGTACGTCATCCCGGCGAAATAAAGTTCGTCATCCCGGCGAAATAAAGTACGTCATCCCGGCAAAATAAAGTACGTCATCCCGGCAAA
>CAZLZD010000024.1:6736-63966 GCA_964563925.1 uncultured Roseivirgaceae bacterium
TAAGAGGTCCCGTGTCGATACCGATTGTTCCCGGGTCAAACCCGGGACCGGTAATTTCACGGGATGACGTTTTTTTAACACGGAACCGACCCGGAACCTGCCACCTATCACCCCATAACTAAAACCTATTCAACCCCGTTCTTCCACGGGGTTTTTTTCTGTAACTTTGCAGGGCATTCAAAGGAACAAACGGGTGGCCTGAACATGTTACCCTGAAATACATAATTAATTCAAGTACGAGTAATGGAACAGAAAAGCGAAAAGGTTAAGGTATTGATTATTGGTTCCGGTCCGGCGGGCTACACAGCAGCCATATATGCATCAAGGGCCGGGCTTAACCCCGTATTGATCACCGGTGGCGAACCGGGTGGTCAGCTGACTACCACGAATGACGTGGAGAATTTCCCGGGCTATCCCGACGGGATCAACGGCCCCCAGATGATGGTCGATTTGCAAAAGCAGGCAGAGCGTTTCGGAACGGATGTCCGGTACGGACTGGTTACATCGGTGGATTTCTCCGGGTATCCGCACATAGCAAGGGTGGATGACAAGTACGATATCCATGCCGATGCAGTTATCATTTCTACCGGCGCCAGTGCCAAGTATCTGGGGCTGCCTTCCGAGGAGAAATACTATAACAAGGGAGTAAGTGCCTGTGCCGTATGTGACGGGTTTTTCTACAAAGACAAGGTAGTAGCTGTGGTAGGCGGGGGTGATACCGCCGCTGAGGAAGCCACTTACCTGGCCAATCTCTGTCCGAAGGTATACCTGCTCGTCCGGCGCGATGAAATGCGGGCTTCCACCATCATGCAGGAGCGTGTGAAAGCGAAGAAGAATATTGAAATCCTGTGGAATACCGAGACCGAAGAGATCCTTGGGAACGGAGACGAAGTAACCGGCATGCGGGTCAGGGACAATTCGAACGGAGAAACCCGTGACATTGAGGTGTCGGGCTTTTTTGTGGCGATCGGTCACAAGCCGAATACCGATATTTTCAGCGAATACCTGGAAATGGATGAAGCCGGGTACCTTAAGGTTATTCCCGGGACCTCAAAGACCAATGTGGAAGGGGTATTTGTTACCGGTGATGCTGCCGACAAGGTGTATCGCCAGGCGGTCACGGCCGCGGGTACCGGATGCATGGGCGCCCTCGACGCCGAGCGCTTCCTGGCGGCCAGGGAAATGGAAATAGCCTGATAGCCCGCTGAAATTCACTACACGTCCTGCCGGCTGGCAGGACGTTTTCATTATCAAACAGACCTCCAAATAAACCAATCCCAATGAAACTGGATATTCTCGCATTCGCGGCCCATCCCGACGACACCGAACTCAGCTGCTCCGGAACCCTGGCCGCCCACATCGCGCAGGGAAAATCGGCCGGCGTCGTGGACCTCACCGAAGGGGAAATGGGTACCCGCGGTACGATCTCGGACCGGCGCCGGGAGGCGGCAGATTCAGCCCGGCTGCTCGGCCTCGCCGTCAGGGAAAACCTGAAGTTTAAGGATGCCCTGTTCCGCAACGATACCGAACACCTCACAGAGGTCGTACGCATGATCCGGCGCTACCGGCCCGAGATCGTGCTGGCCAATGCCATCCGTGACCGCCATCCCGACCACGGAAAAGCAGCCGACCTGATCAGGGAAGCCTGCTTCCTGTCGGGCCTCCGCAAATTTGAAACAACCGACAACGGGGAAGCCCAGGAAGCCTGGCGGCCCCGGAATGTATACCACTACATCCAGAGCATTTATGTAAAGCCCGATATCGTGGTGGATATCACCGACCACTGGGAAACCAAAATGAACGCAATCAAATGCTTCAAGACCCAGTTCTACGATCCGGACAGTGACGAACCAACCACCTTCATCTCCTCGGAAGGTTTCCTGAAATTCCTGGAAGGACGGGCCCGCGAATTCGGCTATGTCACCGGGGTGGAATACGCCGAGGGCTTTACGGTAGACCGGTATATTGGTGTCAGCAACCTCTTTGACCTGCTTTGATATGCTGGTCAATATCACCACACCCGCCCTTCTCTTTCCGGCCATTTCCCTGCTGCTGCTGGCCTATACCAATCGCTTCCTGGCCATTGCCACGCTGATCCGGAGCCTTAAGAAAGTGTACCAGGATGATCCCAAGCGGGATATTCTCGGACAAATCCATAACCTGAGACAGCGACTCAACCTCATCAAAAACATGCAGATATTCGGAATCGTCAGTTTCTTCCTCTGCGTAATGAGTATGTTTTTTATCTTTTGGGAAAATGCCCTGGCCGGAAGCTACATCTTCGGTGCAAGCCTGGTGATGCTGATGATCTCCCTGGCCATTTCCATCCGTGAAATTCAGATCAGTACCCGTGCACTTAACCTCGAACTCGGGGACATGGAAGTCAGGGAATCTTAATCCGGAACGTAGACCCCGTCTGCCGGTTTCTCAAAGGTCTCTCCATCATAAGGCTGATCTGAAAAGGACACTTCCGTGAAAACGTGCTCATACCGCTTCGCTCCGAGGGTATCCCCCGTAAACTGGTAGCCCGATAGTTTGCCCGGCATTTCAAGTCCGCCCGCCTTCACCCAGTCACTGTACCGCAACGCGTTGTAATTCGTCACCTTTTCATTCACAAAGAAGGTCACCGTATACAGCAGCCACTCCAGTTTCCCGCTTTCCGGATCCGCCAGTAAAATGTATTCGTCGTCAGGCGCATCACCCACCCCGTCGTCAAAGGAGACTTTCACCGACCGGTATTCGTTGCCTTCAAGCATCCGTGTGCCGGTGTCCTCGATGTTGATCCCCGGGTCTGACATCAGGAACGGGATCCCGTAAAAATAGAATAACAGGTTATGATAAAACCGGGGGTTCCCGTCAAAAGCCTCCCGGGAGGGTGCCACCCAGATACCGGTATCATCCCTTCCGAGCGAAAAGGAATCACTTTCTATCACTACTTTTCGGTCTTTCAGGTTAACCTTGTGCGTTTCCGCCGGTCCGTCCCCGGCCCGTACGGTAAAGGTAAGCGCCTGGTGCTGCTGCCAGGGCACAATGCCCCCGTGGGCGTCCCAGATTTCATGCATCATCTGCGGATAGGCATCGTCGCGTTGCGGCAGGTCAGTGGTCGTTCCTTCCCCCGCCTGCTGGCTGCAGCCCGGCGCCAGGAAGATCATCAGTAAAAAGCATGTCAGTATTCTCATAGTATCAAAATTAGAGGTTCAACAGCCGGCGAACCGTCGCGTCGGGGACATTTCAGCCGGGTACATGTTCAGAATATTTCTTGGTACGGATCTCCTGCTCCTTTTTCTTGATCAGGATGTAGGTAAAGGAAGCCCCGAAATAAACAATCATGGATGAATAGAAAATGAACAGCAGAAGGACCATGATCGAGGCAGATGCCCCGAAGAGATTACCCATCTGATCGGTGACCAGCAACAAGCCAAGCAGGTATTTGCCGATCGAAAACAGGATTCCGGTAAACAAACCGCCTTTCCATGCCGTACTGAAAGGAATGCGCGCATCCGGAAGAAAGCGGAACAGGATGGCAAACCAGACACTGTAGATCAGCAGGGAGGTTGCCGTACCCAGGATGACAATGAGGAGTTCGTTGAGCTCAGGGAACATCTGACCGATATAATCTCCTACAAAACTCAGCGCAGTCTCGGCAAATAAGGTAAGCAGCATCAATATGCTGGCAGCCAGGATCAACAGCAGCGCCATGCCCCGCTGGAGCAGGCGGTGCTTGAGCTTGCGCTGCTGGTTATGCCGGATTGACCACAGCTGATGGATCGCAGTCTGGACCACGTAAAAAAGGGTGGTGGCGACAAAGGCAAGGAACACCGTTCCCAGGATCGCATAAAGCACATTGTCGGCCATATCCCGGAAATTATTTGCGATCGTGCTTATCTCGTCGGCCGTGGCTTTCCCGAAGGTGAATTCAAGCTGCATGAACAGGTCCTGGCGGATCGTGTCCGCCTTGAAAAAATAAAAGCTTAGCAGGTTCACCACCAGAATGGTAATGGGAGGCAGGGAGAAGGTGGTAAAGAAGGACGTGGAGGATGCCAGCAGCAACGGTTGGTTTTTCCGGAAATGAACCAGCCCTTTTCTCATTACCCGAACGTAAAATTTAATTTTCTCCCACATAGGATGCATTTATTCTATATGAAATAACAGATATCATAGTCAATTGTATAAAGAAAAGCAACGTTTTCCGGGAACCGAACAAATAACGCCGGCTCAGGTTATATGAAAAAAACCAATGCCAAAAACAATACTGATAGTAGGAGGGACCTCCGGAATAGGTAACGCAATCACTGAAAACCTGGCCCGTAACGGGGACCATGACCTCCATGTGGTCGCACGAAACAAACCGGAAAGCCCCATAGACGGGGTGACTTATCACCAGGGGGATGTACTGGATGAGTCATTTTCATTTGACGGGGGTGAAGTGCTGGACGGACTGGTCTATTGTCCGGGTTCCATAAACCTCAAACCATTTCAGCAGCTTTCCAAGAAGGATTTTAACGCGGACTTTGCCATCAATGTGCTGGGTGCCGTTCATGTATTGCGACAGCTCGAAAAGCCACTCAAAAAATCCGGTAACGGCTCGGTGGTCCTGTTCAGTACTGTGGCCGTCGCGCAGGGAATGCCCTATCATACGTCAACCGCCGCAGCCAAAGGCGCCCTTGAAGGCATGGCCCGGTCACTTGCATCTGAATGGGCACCCAAGGTCAGGATCAACCTGATCGCCCCTTCAATCACCGATACCCCCATGGCATCCCAGATCCTGAAGAATGAAGAACGCAAAAAAATGTCTGCCAAACGGCATCCGCTCGACCGGGTGGGCACCCCCGGAGATATTGCGGCCATGGCCTCGTTTCTGATTTCAGATGAATCGTCCTGGATGACCGGACAGACCCTTGGTGTGGACGGTGGTATGTCGACCCTGCGGGGACTCTGACGCTCACCCGGACCGACGCTTGGAGTTGTTCGAAGGAATGGAGACCCTGTGGGGACTCTAATGCTTCACCCGGACCGACGAGCCGCGGACGATCATTTCCGTGTGGAAGGTTTTGTGTACAGGGGGAAGCTCTTCGTCTTCGCTGGCCTCAATGTCCCGGATAAGCAGTCGTGCCGCCTCCTGGCCCATCTCGAATCCCGGCTGAGATACCGTGCTGATCGTGGGTTCTGTCATGGAGGTAAACTGCCAGTTGCTGAACCCTACCACACCAATATCATCGGGTACTTTCAGTCCCCTTTCCTTGATGGCATGCATGGCTCCCAGTGCGGTTATGTCGTTGTTCGCAAAGATCGCGTCGGGCATGGTCCCGGATTGGTTCAGGAATTCCGTAACCAGTTTTTTCGTGTGCTCCAGGTCGGTGGAAATCTCGTCCTTGATGATCATGTTTTCCGAATAGGAGAGGCCGCTGTCCTCCAGGGCTTTTTTGTATCCCTGCGCCCGCTCACGGGTGAGGTCCAGGTTGGATGGCCCTGCGATATGCACTATGCGTGAATATCCCTGCTCAATCAGATGCCGTGTCGCCTGATACCCTCCCTGGAAATCATCCACCAGGACAGTACTCGATTCGAAGGCATCACATTTACGGTCAAAGAATACAATGGGTACACCGCGGCGGTGTACCGATTCTATATGGGCATAATCTTTGGTCTCTTTGGAAATAGACATCAGAATGCCGTCTACCCGGTTGTTGAACAAGGCCTGTGTGTCCAGGACTTCCCGCTCGTAGGACTCATTGGATTGCGAGATGATCACACTGTACCCGGCCCCGTAGGCAATGTCTTCGATTCCGCTGATGACCGTGGAAAAGAAAAAGTGGACGATCTCCGGGATGATCACCCCGATGGTGTTGGTCTTACGATGCCTCAGACTGAGCGCAATACTGTTTGGCTGGTAATTTAATTCCTCTGCCAGCCTGGTGACAGCCTTTTTAGTCTCCATGCTGATGTCCGGGTGATCCTTGAGTGCACGTGACACGGTGGAGGGCGAAATTCCCAGCTCCTTCGCAAGATCTTTAATGGTAACCTGACTACTTCTCAAAGATGAAAATTATTTTACTCCAAGATACGGAAAATCATTCATTCTATCTCCCATCCTGAATAATAAGTGCAGCGTATTTTCTTCGGTCCGCAACTTGGCGGAAGCCGTCTGCCCTGGCATTCCGGAGTCCCTGACAGGCACCGTCTGACGCAAGGTAAAAAGTGATATTCCGGCCCGGGACTTTCTGTCGTGAACCGTGTGACCGGCGAACCTTTTTCATTAAAAACATTGTTAACCAAATGCCGCGCAATAAAAAATATGTTATCGAAAACGATTGCGATAATTGATCTGTTAAAATAAAGTCTAATATGTTATGAGTGTTGAAAAACTGTTATTATTATTGATAACAGTATAATTGCGTCAATCGCTTTATAAATAAAATAAACCCTTATGAAGAATACTTTTACTCTTTTAATGTTGGTGTCCGCCGGGATGTTTTCCCTGACCTCCTGTGACAATGGTAATGCGGACGTTGTGCTGCGTGACTCTGCCCCGATAATCGAACTTATGGGTACTCCGGGAGTGGTCGAATCCGGAGCTCCTTTGCAATTTACGGCCAAGCTGACCGACGGGGCATCCGAAGATTTGTCCAAAAGTCCGCTCGCAGGTTATTCCTACACCGTGACGGATACGGCTTCAGCTACGGAAGTGGTTTCGGTTAATGAGTCCATTTCGGGACGTACGGCTTCGATCGATGTAAGCATTGAGACCGGAGATATTGCCCAGGGTGTGTACGAAGTTGTTTTCACAGCCACTGATCAGGCTAACCTGAGCAGCGTTTCTCAGTTTTATACAGAGGTACTGGAGTGCCCGGATCCGGCAAGCTCCATTGGTATCATCGGCACGGCTGCTGATGGCTGGGATCAGGATGTGGACCTTACCCAGGATGATACGAATCCGTTTATCTGGACGGCCACGATGGTGCTCAACGAAGGTGAAGCGAAATTCCGCCAGGACAATGGCTGGGCGGTAAACTGGGGTGACGATGCATTTCCCTCAGGAAGCGGCACCCAGGACGGTCCGAATATTCCGGTCCCTGCAGGTGAATACGAAATTACCTTCAATACCTGTACGGGCGCTTATTCCTTTACGGAAGTAGATTAATTAACATACGAACAAAGAGCCCGCCAAGGGCTCTTTACGTTTAAACCCACCTCGAATGAACAGGATTTGGAGCTGGGCATGGGTTCTTTTACTCCTGCCCCTAAATGCGATGGCTCAGGAAGGGTTGATTTCAATTCAGCCTTCCGGTGCAAGCGGAGACGATGAAATAACCCTTATCTACGATGCCTCTCTCGGAGAAACGGCTCTCATAGGTGCCGAAAAGGTTTATATGCATTCCGGGGTAATCACCGAAGGGCCGGACGGAACCAGCTGGCAGTATGTGGTGGGTAACTGGGGACAGGACGATGGTGTCGGCGAAATGACCAAAGTCGATGGGGAGGAGAATAAATGGCAGATCACCCTTTCACCTTCTGCCAGGGCGTATTATAGTGTGCCGGAAGGGGAGACGATCTTCCGCCTGGCCATGGTGTTTCGCAATGCCAACGGAAGCTCTGAGGGCAAAGGAACCCCGGGCACCTACGGATGGGGCCAGGTGGCCGGAAACAATGACATTTTCGTTACCCTCACCACCGGGAGCTTCGTGCAGATAACGGCTCCTGCCAATGAGGAATTGTTTGTACCTTCAACGGAGACGGTGACATTCTCCGCTGAGGCTTCTTCCGAAGTGACCTCCATGACACTCTCCATGGATGAAGGGTCGGGATTCTCCGAGGTGGCCAGTGTGAACAGCGGTACAGACATAAGCTACGAATATACCCCTGTATCCTCCGGAACAGTAGTAGTCCGGGTCTCTGCGATCATTGACGGGGAAACCGTCGAGTCTGAACGTACCTACACCATCAATGTGATCCCGGTCACCAATGAGGCGCCCTTGCCTGACGGTGCGGTTAAAGGTATTAATTATGTGGACGCCAATTCGGTAATCCTGGTGCTTGAAGCACCTTTTAAGGAATTTGTGTATGTGGTGGGTGATTTCAATAACTGGGAAGTCAGGAATGATTACCTGATGAACAAAGCACCCGGGACAGACCTGTTCTGGCTGGAGGTAAACGGACTAACGGCCGGCCAGAAATATGTATTCCAGTACTGGGTGGATGGAACCATACGAATAGGGGATCCGTATGCCGACGAAGTGGCCGATGCGGATGACGATCCGTTTATATCATCCGCCGTGCATCCCAATATCGCGCCTTATGACAAACCCTATGGTCCGGCCAGTGTGCTCCAGACGAATCAGCAACCGTTTAACTGGGCTGCGTCAGAAGGCACCTGGACCCCTCCGCCGGCCGACAACCTGATCGTGTATGAATTGCTGCTCCGAGACTTCCTGGGCAGCCATTCCTACGACGACCTCATTGATACTCTTGACTACCTTGACCGGTTGGGAGTGAATGCGATCGAACTCATGCCCGTCATGGAATTTGAGGGAAATATTTCCTGGGGATATAATCCGTCCTATTTCTTTGCCGTGGACAAGTACTACGGTACCAAGAATGATTTCAAGCGGTTTGTCCAGGCCGCCCATCAGCGTGGCATTGCCGTGATCATGGACATGGTACTCAACCATGCGTTTGGCGAAAGCCCGCTGGTCCGTATGTATATCAACAACGGGGTTCCCACGCCGGAAAGCCCGTGGTTTAACCAGCAGGCGAGACACCCCTTCAATGTGGGGTACGATTTCAACCATGAGAGCCAGTACACCAAAGATTTTGTCGACAGTGTCAATCATTACTGGATGTCGGAATACCATGTCGACGGATATCGTTTTGACCTGAGTAAAGGATTTACACAGACCAATAACCCGGATGACGTGGGTGCCTGGTCGGCCTATGATGCCTCTCGTGTGGCCATTCTCAAGCGAATGGCAGAAGCAATGCGGGATGATTACCCTGAGTCGTATGTTATCCTCGAGCACTTTGCCGATAATACGGAGGAAACCGAACTGGCTGCGAATAACATGCTCCTTTGGAGGAACATGAATTTTCCGTATCATGAAGCCCTGGCTGGTTTCCCCGGAGATTTCTCGGGAGCTGCGGCAAAGACCCATGTGTCCTACATGGAAAGCCACGATGAGGAACGCGCGCTTTTTGAAGCCTACCTCAAAGGTACTTCCCTGGGCTATTACAGTACCACTGATACGACCATTCTGCTGGAAAGAGCCAAGATGGCCGCCGCATTCTTCTTTACGCTTCCCGGACCGAAAATGCTTTGGCAGTTCGGCGAGCTGGGGTATGACGTAGAACTGAATGATGACCGGCTGGCTCCAAAGCCTTTGCCGTGGGGCAACGGCGGACTTGGCTATTACACGGATGAGGAAAGGGGCTATCTGTATGATGTCTACGCAGCCATTCTCAATTTGAAGAAGCAATATGGCGAAGAGTGGAATGACGCCAGCTACTCCTATGATTTCAACGGCAATTTTCGCGGTATAGAGATTGATGCGGCTTCGGTGGATTTCACCATTGTCGGTAATTTCGGGCTGACCGAAGAAAGCCAGGACGTATCGTTTACGTCATCCGGGACCTGGTATGATTTCTTCAGCGATGCCACAATCACCGTGGACGGAACAAGTGAAATGCTGACCCTGCAGCCCGGAGAATTCCATATTTACACCAGCCAGGACCTTGGCGGGTCGTATGAGAATGTAGTGGAGGTATTCCAGGTCCCCATTGCTATCAATCCCATGCCGTTCACGAAGGATGATCCCATTACGATCCGGTTTGATGCGTCCAGGGCCAATCCCGACGGAACGGCCGGACTGGTTGGTGCCTCTGAGGTATTTCTTGTTTCGGGTACAGTTGTGGAGCCGGGAGCAGGCCGTCAATTGACCAATGTCGTGGATGGTGCTGCCGGTCAGATGACCCTGGTGGACGGAGAAACCGATATATGGGAGATCACTCTGACGCCTTCCGACTACTTTGGCGTTACCGGCGAAACAGACATATACCGGTTAGGTATGTATTTCAGGGATGGATCGGGGAATCTTGGTAAAGGGTTCCGTGGAGAAACCATTTTCGTGAACGTGCTTATTGACGGGAATATGGTGGAAATAACGCCCGCACAATTCTCGCAAACCGATGAGATCACCCTGACTTTTGATGCCCGGTTTGGTTCCGGGAACCTCCTGGGCGCCAATAAGGTGTACATGCATTCTGGTGTGGTATTGAGCGACCTCGAACAACCGACAGGAAGCGACTGGAGCAGGGTACGGGGCAACTGGGGCCAGGATGACGGAGTCGGTGAGATGAGCCCGGTAAGCGGTCAGCCGAATTTGTGGACGATAACCCTGAGGCCAGGAGAATACTACGGCCTGACAGGGTCTCAGCAGGCCTGGTGGCTTGCCATGGTTTTTCGCAATGCCGATGGCAGTAAGCAGGCAGGAGGAACCGAAGACATGACTATTGATAACGGCTATGTAGCACCCAACGGTGATATATTCATGCGGGTCACCAGTATCGATGAGGTCGTGAGCATTGAGGATGAATTCGGTGATGAACAATTCAGGTATTACCCTAATCCGGTGCGTGGAATCCTGACACTGGAAACGTTTGAAGGATCAGGCGGCCAGGCAGAGGTGATTACCCTGTCAGGAAAGACGGTGTTGACACACGATCTGAAACCAGATTCCAATGAAATAGATGTATCCAGGTTATCTGAAGGCCTTTATTTGATTCGACTGACCACACCGCAAGGGGAGGTTATGATGGGCCGGGTGGTAGTCCGGAAGTAATTAATGAATTTTTAAAAAAGGAGGTGTCTGAAAGACAATATGATAGAAAGGTATTTTGAATAACCCTGATATTTGCTGTTACCTTAAGAATTTATTTATTAATTTTTTTAGGTAGCACTACCGCAATCGTTTGCGGAATCGTTTTCGTTAATATATGACTTTAAAAGCTATTGATAGTATTTTATAATTATTATTATTGACTTGCAAAGTATGTGTAAACCGTAAAGTTTATCTTCTAATCTCAATTTAAATAAACCCTTATGAAGAAGTTTTTACTATTAATTTTTGCCTCTCTGGTGTCCTGCGGGATGCTTTGGGCGCAGCAAACCGTAACCGGTCAGGTGACTGACGGAGACGACGGATCTGCACTGCCCGGGGTCAACATTCTCGAGAAGGGGACCACTAACGGAACCGTCACCGATATCAATGGTAATTATACCATGTCGGTAGGCGAAAACTCAACGCTGGTGTTCTCCTACGTGGGATATGTCGCTCAGGAGATTGCGGTAGGTGGCCGGACGACCATTAATGTCCAGCTTGCCGCTGATGTGACGCAACTTTCCGAAGTTGTGGTGGTGGGTTACGGAACCCAGGAAAAGAAAGAAATTACCAGTGCTGTGGCCAGTGTGGGAACCGAAGAATTTAACAATGGTAACATTACCTCTCCTGAGCAGTTGCTTCAGGGTAAAGTGGCAGGTCTCTCCATTACACAAGCCGGTGGTGACCCTAACTCCGGTTCGCGTGTAAGGCTCAGGGGTTTGTCAACCTTCGGAGCTAACAGCTCACCACTTGTGGTAATTGATGGAGTTATCGGGGCGAGCCTTGATAATATTGACCCGAATGATATTGCAACGATCGATGTACTGAAAGATGGTTCGGCCGCTGCGATCTATGGAGCACGTGGTTCAAGCGGGGTGATTCTGGTGACTACCAAATCCGGAAAAGGAGCTGCCGGTGCACCTTCTACTCAGGTGGATTTCAATGCATTCACGACGATTGACATTCTTGCCAACACGATCGATATTCTGTCGCCCCAGGAATTTGTGAACCAGGGTGGGGAAGACTTCGGAACGGAAACTGACTGGATCGAAGAACTTACCCGTACGGCTGTTTCCTACACAGGAAACCTTTCCGTCGGTGGTTCCAACGGCCTCGGTACAAACTACCGGGCTTCTGTGAATTACCGGAATAATGAGGGGGTTGCGATTAATACCGGTTTTGAAAGGATCAATACCCGTTTGCAGATCGACCAGGCTGCCCTGGACGGACGTCTGCGTTTTGGCGTGAACTTTTCATTTAATGACAGAAAACAGGAGTCTATCAACAATGCCGCCTTCCGCTACGCAGTAATCTATAATCCTACTGCCCCGATTTTCGATGATATCGAAGCCCCGGCCGATGGCGGATATTTTCAGCGTAACCTGTTTGACTTCTACAATCCGCTGGCCCTTGCCAATCAGCAGGACTTTGCGGCAGAGCGCTCCAGTGCCCTGCTTAACGGTCGGGTGGAATATGACATCCTTGACAACCTTACCCTGGCAGTGAACTACGGCCGGGATATGCAACGTGGCTGGGATGGATCTTACTGGTCGAAATTTGACCTGCAATTCGGTGCCGGTGGTAATGGAATAGCCCGTAAGACGGAATTCGATAACCTGAATGAAATCCTTACAGGAACCTTGAATTATAACATCGAATTGATGGATAACCTGGATTTCACCCTGCTCCTTGGTGCAGAAACACAGCGCAGGGAAAACGAAGGATTTGGTGTCCAGGTCAGGAACTTCCTGTTTGATAACACCGGATGGGATAACCTTGGTTTTGCTTCCATCCGTCAGGGTGTGAATACAACCCTGTACAGCTATAAAAATGCAAACGTCCTGAACTCAGCATTCGCACGGGCTAATTTCAATTATGATAATACGTACTTCCTGTCGGCGAGTATCAGGGGTGAATCATTCTCCGGATTTGGTGAGAATGAGAAAACAGGTTATTTCCCTGCGGTAAGTGCCGGTGCCGAACTGGCAAACCTGGCCGATCTGGGTGTCGTTTCTTCACTGAAGGTCCGCGCGTCATACGGTGTGACGGGTAACCTGCCTCCCGATCCTTACCTGGCCCTGGCCCTTTACGGCCCGGGACAGCGAATTGACCTGGATGGAGACCCGCTTACCTCCGATGACATATTTGTCAGCCCGGTTCTCGAGCGTAACCCTAACCCGCAGCTGAAGTGGGAAACTAAATCAGAGTGGGATATCGGGGTCGACTTCGGTTTCTTCGATGATAAAGTGACCGGTACAATCGATTTCTACCAGCGGAATATCACCGACCTGATTTTCAGGTTGACGGTAAGTCCGGGTAACCCCAATGCCTTCCTGCCTGGAACATTCAACATTTCCAACAGCACCTGGGCCAATGTGGGTGAGCTGACTGCCGGTGGTTTCGAATTTGCCACTACCGTGCATGATATTGCTCTCGGACCGGTATCATGGACACCTTCTGTGAACTTTACAATTTACGACAAAACCACCATCGAGAACTTTGATGTGCCTGGCACGGACCTGGGTTTCTCGGAGTTGCGTTTTGCCACACCAGGATCCCCTGGCCAGAACAACAACCCGATCATCCGCAACAAAGTGGGTGAGACCCTCGGTGATATGTACGGCCCGGTCTTCCAGGGAATTGATGAATCAGGCAATTACGTGCTGTCATCTACCGACCCTGACGACTGGGGTGTGATAGGAAATGGTCTTCCCCAGGGAGAATTCGGATTTGCCAACTCGTTTACTTACGGGAACTGGGATCTGAACTTTTTCCTTCGCGGAGCATTCGGACACGATCTGTACAATTCCTACCGGGGCTTCTACGAACCACGTGACGCTGCATCCACCACCTGGAACAGCGTAAACACAGACAAAGCCGATCCTCGTATCACGGCGACACCTACATTCTCGTCGCTGTACATAGAGGATGCCACGTTCATCCGCCTGGATAACGCCCAGATCGGATACCTGCTGCCTATCGAATCAAATGTACTGACCCGATTCCGTGTATATGTAGCCGGCCAGAATCTGTTTACCATTACCGATTATACCGGTATTGATCCGACCCCCCGTCTGTTTGATTCAGAGGATGGAGACGGATTTACACAGAACCTTGCTCCGGGGCTGGAACGTAGGAATACCTACTTTACAACCACCTCGTTTACAGTGGGCGTTCAACTCGGGTTGAAATAATTTTTAAACGAAAATGAATATGAAGAATATATTGAAAATAGGCTTATTGACACTGCCTTTCCTCATGGTAGGACAGGCGTGCCAGGAGCCGGACCAGGAAGTATTTTCGAGTATACCCAGAGATCAGGTCACCTCATCGACAGACCCTGATCTGCTGGCTGTATTGTCGGCGAGTGCTTACTCGCAGCTTACCGGAACGTGGGGAGCCCATAACTCCCTGTGGTCATCGATTGAGGTTTCATCCGATGAGATGGCCATCACCCAAAAAGGTGCGGACTGGGAAGACGGCGGACAGTGGATCCGCATGCACCGTCACCAGTGGTTACCGACTGAAGAGTCATTCAACAATGGCTGGAACTATGTTTACAATAACATTGGTAACGTGAATAACCTGCTCAAGGATTTGGGAGATAATGAGATCCTGAATTCTGAGCTCAGCGTGCTGCGTGCCCTGATGTATTACTGGTTGCTGGACAACTTTGGTAATGTGCCGATCATTGAAGAGGATGATACCAATCCTACTCCTTCCAATAATTCACGGCAGGAAGTCTTCGATTTTATTGAAGCGGAAGTGACCAATGCGCTGCCTGACTTGCGTAAAGAGGCTACCTATGCGACGATTAACTATTACGTAGCCCAGACGTTGCTGGCAAAATTATATCTCAATGCAGAGATATACACCGGAAGTCCCCGGTGGGCCGATGCAGCAGCCGCTGCGAAAGAAGTGATAGACGGCGGGGCCTACAGCCTTGAGCCGGATTTCTTCGCCAACTTTACGGAGCAGAACCAGGGTTCTTCGGAGAATATCTTTGTATTGAATTATGACAAGGATAACGCCCAGGGATTCAACCTTGCTCAAATGACGCTGCACTACCTGAGCCAGGAAACATATCGTCTGCAGGAGCAGCCCTGGAACGGGTACAGCTCCCTGGAGGAATTCTACAATTCTTTTGAAGATAACGATATCCGTAGGGGTAGTTTCATCGTCGGACCGCAGTTCTCAGCTTCGGGTGAACGCCTGATAGATATCAGTGCGGAAGCCACGGATCCTGACGGACCTCCGTTGACATTTACGCCGGAGATCAATATGCTGGCTCCCAATGCCTGGCGTCAGGCCGGAGCACGTGTGGGTAAGTGGGAATTTGCATTCGGTTCGCCGAACAGTATTTCCAACGATTTCCCGATCTTCCGCTACTCAGATGTGTTGTTGATGCGCGCAGAAGCACTTTGGAGACAAAATCCGGGTGATGCCGAGGCACTTGACCTGGTGAACATGGTACGTGACCGTGCAGATCTTGATCCGGTAGGGGCACTTTCAGCCGATTTTCTCCTGGCAGAACGTGGTCGTGAAATGTTCGCCGAAGGATGGAGACGACAGGATATGATCCGTTTCGGAGCGTACCTGGATGCATGGTGGGAAAAGCCGGCATCTACGGATATCCGCCTGTTGTTCCCTATTCCGCAGGCAGCTATCGACGCCAATACCAACCTGACCCAGAACAACGGGTACTAAGGTTCTTAACAAAATGTTAAAAGGAAAGCATGTGAAGGCATGCTTTCCTTTTTTTTGTAGCTTTGATATAATGAGATACAGGATCGTTGGATGGATATTGGCGACTGGTTTGTGCGCGTATTCTTGTACTCCCCAGACCCCCGAGGAGGGCAATGCCCCAACCGGTGACCCCATGTTTGAACTTGTTCCCGGGGTCGAATCCAATATCACCTTTTCCAATGACCTGAAGCATACCGAACGGCTTAATACGTACACCTACCGCAATTTTTATAACGGGGCGGGGGTTGCTGTGGGTGACGTCAATAACGACGGACTCCTTGATGTCTATATCACCGGTAACCAGGTGCCCAATAAGCTATACCTCAACAAAGGAAATTTCCAGTTTGAAGATATCACCGATCAGGCCGGGGTAGCGTGTGCCAATGTTTGGTCTACCGGCGTGAGTATGGCCGATGTGAACGGCGACGGGTGGGTGGATATTTATGTGTGCAAATCAGGACCGCCGGAAGGTCCCAACCGTAACAACGAACTCTTCATCAATAACGGTGACCTTACATTCTCAGAGCAGGCTGCAGCCTACGGCATTGATGATAAGGGACTCTCCAATCACGCCGTATTCCTGGATTATGACCTTGACGGCGACCTCGATATGTACCTTCTCAACAACTCCATGCGCTCGGTGGGGATTTATGACCTCCGTGAAGGCCAGCGCGATATCCGGGATCCGGAGGGAGGTAATAAATTATACCGCAACGACGGGGAGCGGTTTTCCGATGTTAGCGAAGTCGCCGGTATCTACGGCAGTGCCATCGGGTTTGGCCTGGGTGTTACGGCTTCCGATGTCAACCAGGACGGCTGGCCCGATATCTTCGTTTCCAATGATTTTTTTGAACGGGACTATCTCTACATCAATCAGCAGGACGGTACCTTCCGCGAGCGCCTGGAGGAGTATATGAATGAGATCAGTATGGGGTCAATGGGTGCGGATATCGCCGATCTGACCAACGACGGATATCCGGAAATCTATGTAACCGAAATGCTGCCCGCATCGCTGGAACGGGTCAAGACCAAAACAGTCTTCGAGGATTGGGATAAGTATCGGTCAAACGTGAAAAATGGCTATTACCACCAGTTTACCCGGAATGTACTCCAACTCAACAACGGACCTGTACCGGGGAGTCCGCAGGACGTGTCATTCTCCGAAGTCAGTCGCTACACAGGTACGGAAGCCACTGACTGGAGCTGGGGTGCCCTGATATTCGATGTCAATAATGACGGCTGGAAAGATATTTTTGTTGCCAACGGAATTTACAAGGATCTGACCGATCAGGATTACATAAATTTTTATTCTAATTCAGAAATGCGCCTGGCCCGCATGAGGGAAGACAGTACCATGCTCACCTCCCTGATCGAAAAGATTCCTTCGGTAGCGCTGAACAATCACCTGTATATGAATCACGGGGACCTTTCATTTTCGTCAGCCATGACTGGCTCCGGACTGGAAGAACCGGGGTTCTCCAATGGGGCAGCCTATGCCGACCTTGATAATGATGGTGACCTTGACTTGCTGGTGAATAACATCAATGCACCGTTTTCGGTCTACAGGAACCTTACTTCGGAGAATCAGGCCGGAAACTCACTTCAGCTGAAATTTACGGGACCCGCCCGCAATACAGCCGCATTCGGAACACGGGTATGGGCCTATGCCGGAGACAAGAAATTCTATGCCGAACAGCAGCCGGTCAAAGGGTATATGTCCACCATGGATCCGCGTATGCACCTCGGCCTGGGGAATGTCACCCGGATCGATTCGCTGGTTATTCTCTGGCCTGATCACAGCCGCTCGGTAATTACAAATGTTCCCGCAAACCAGTTGATGGAAGTAAGCTATTCCGGCCTGCAAAGGGAATCGTATAAATCAGGTCCGCCGGCGAAATCATGGTGGTCGGCTGCCAATATCGCCGGACTTGATACGGTCACACACCGGGAAAATGCGTTCATCGATTTCAATCGCGATCGTCTGCTCTTTGAAATGTACTCCAATGAAGGTCCGCCCGCCGCAACCGGAGACCTGGATAATGACGGGTTTGACGACCTGCTCCTGGGGGGCTCCGCGGGATTCCCCCTGAGGATGTTCCTGTTCCAGGCTGACGGATCTTATCGTGAGAGTACCCAAAAGGTATTCCTGGCGGATCGTGATTCGGAAGACACCGACCTGGCTATCGCCGACGTGGATGGGGACGGGGACCTGGATATCCTGGTGGCCAGCGGGGGAAATGAATTCAGCTACAGCGATTCCCGATGGATCGACCGGTTGTACCGGAATGACGGTAACGGAAATTTCAGCGCCACAGGACCCTTTATAAACAACGGCAATCTTCGTAACAGCACTGCCTTCATCCGTCCGGTTGATTTTGACCTCGACGGAGACGTTGACCTGCTCACCGGTGACCGTCTTATGCCGTTTCAGTACGGTAAGCCGGTGGGAGCCCATCTGCTGGAGAATGACGGCTCGGGAAACTTTACCGAAGTTACCGCGGAACTTGCCCCTGATATGAGCGGGATAGGCCTGCTGACCGGTGCGGTGATCATCGGGAAGAAAAATGAGAGGCCGTCCTTTGTTATAGCAGGAGAATGGATGGTGCCGGTTATGTTTACCTGGAACGGGTCGCGTTATGAACGATCGGCCACGGACGCACCGTCAGGGCTCTATAAGTCCGCAGCCGCCGGTGACCTGAACGGCGACGGGATTACGGATGTGGTCCTGGGTAATTTTGGTACGAACACGCGGTTTGATGCCTCAGAGGGTAAACCACTGACCATGTTCGCCGGCGACTATGACCGGAACGGATCCATGGAACACATTCTGTCTGTTTACCAGGGAGACTCCTTGTACCCCCTGGTGCTGCTGCAGGATCTCACCAAGCAACTGCCGGGCGTACGAAAATCCTACCAGACATTTGCTTCCTACAAGGATGCCACCATTAGCGAAGTGCTTGGCCCTTCGCCCGGAGGTATCCGGCTGGAAGCGGAATCCCTTCAGAGCGGGGTCCTCTTTGGCAAGGAGGACGGCTCATTTGAGTGGAAACCCCTGCCCGGGGCTGCCCAGATGGCGCCGGTCCATGCCATTCTGGTGGAAGACCTGGATGGAGACGGGATACAGGACCTTTTGCTGGGCGGAAATCAGTGCCGGGCCAGGCCGGAGCTGGGTATTTACAATGCCTCCTTCGGGGTCGTGCTTAAAGGAACGGGTAGCGGGGAGTTCCGCAACGTGTCTCCGGCAGAATCAGGCATCTGGACCCGCGGCGAGGTACGCGATATTAAGCTGTTATACCATGGGGGCCAACGGTATCTGCTGATGGTAAGAAACAATGATTCATTAAATATTTACAGGCAATGAAAAGACTTGGTTTAATCGTTTTACTCACCGCAGGCCTTGGGTCGTGCCAGGACAGCCACCAGCGCTACCAGGAACAGCTGGAAGTCCAGCTGGCCAGCGGAGAGCGATACGACAGCCTTTTTCTTTCCCTCCATTTCGGGATGAACCAGAAGGAATTTTATGCCACTTGCTGGGAGTTGAACCGTAAGGGCCTGCTCACGCAGGGACCCAGTAACCTGTCGGCCGAATATGACCTCAACAACGGGGAACTGAATTACCCCGGACACCTCCGGTTCTACCCGCAATTCCATGAGGACAGGATTTTCAACATGCCTATCGAAATCGTTTATGAGGCGTTCATTCCGACAGATCCCCGGTTTTCGTCCGATTCCCTGCTGCCGGATGTTAAGGAACTGATGGAGAAATGGTATGGGACGGGGTTTAATTACCTGGAAGATGACGAAGGAACCCGAAAGGTGTATGTCAAGGTGGATGGCAACCGCAGAATCCGCATTTTTAAAAAAGACGTTTCCACAGTGGCCGTGGATATCACTGATATGCCTGTTTACCTTGCTTTAACAGAAGAAAATGAGATTGACTGAAAACATACTTTGTCTGCTGTGTATCGTGACGGTACTGATGTCCTGCGGGGAACCGGGTTCCCCTGAGGTCAGTCAGGCCTCCCGGACCGAACCGCTCTTCAGGAAGGTGGCCGATTCAGTGAGTGGCGTGGATTTCCTTAATTCCCTGGAGTATGATGAGGAGTTCAATATTTTCACCTACCGGAATTTTTACAACGGGGGCGGAGTTGGTCTGGGTGATGTGAATAACGACGGACTCGCGGATATTTATTTTGTGGGTAACCAGAAATCCAACCGGCTGTACCTTAATAAGGGAGATTTCAGGTTTGAAGATGTGACCGAAAGGGCAGGGGTTGCCGGCAGCAGGGCATGGAGTACCGGGGTGAGCATGGCAGACATCAACGGCGACGGGTGGCTGGATATCTATGTGTGTAATTCAGGGGACGTGGCCGGTGACAACAAGCAGAATGAGCTGTTCATCAATAACGGCGACGGCACATTCTCCGAACAGGCAGAAGCTTACGGCCTGGCCGATCAGGGGTATTCCACCCACGCCGCCTTCTTTGACTATGACCGGGACGGCGACCTGGATGTATACCTTCTGAATAATTCCTACCAGGCGATCGGCAGCTTTAACCTGATGCAGAATATCAGGCCGGAACGGGATCCGGTGGGCGGAGACAAACTGTACCGGAATGACGGAGGTACTTTTACCGATGTAAGCCAGGAAGCGGGTATTTACGGCAGCGTCATTGGCTTTGGCCTCGGGGTTTCAGTGGGGGATGTGAACCAGGATGGCTGGTTTGACATTTTTGTGTCGAATGACTTTTTTGAACGGGATTACCTGTACATCAATAACGGCGACGGTACATTCTCCGAAAAATTACAGGAACAAATGCGGTCTATCAGCGCCGCTTCGATGGGGGCCGATATGGCCGATATCAACAACGACGGATATGTCGATATTTTTGTGACCGACATGCTTCCCGAACCGCTGCAGCGGATGAAGCAGGTCACTACCTTTGAAAACTGGGACAAGCACACCTATAATGCCCGGAATTCCTACCACTATCAGTATACCCGGAACATGCTGCACCTTAACAATGGCGACGGCACCTTCAGCGAGATTGGCCGGCTGGCAGGTGTCTCGGCAACCGACTGGAGCTGGGGCGCACTTTTCTTCGACATGGATAATGACGGCCGCAAGGACATTTTCGTCGCCAACGGCATTTACCAGGACCTGACCGACCTGGACTACCTGAATTTCATCCAGGATGATGAGACCAAAAAGAAGATCATTACCCCGCAGGGGGTGGATTACCGCGGACTCATTGATCCCATGCCGGTAAATCCGGTGGCCAATTACGCCTTCCATAATGAGGGAGACCTGAATTTCACCAACCGGGCCGGGGAATGGGGACTTGGACTGCCGGTACATTCCAACGGATCTGCCTATGGTGACCTGGATAATGACGGCGACCTTGACCTGGTGGTCAATAATGTGAATGCAGTATCTGATGTATTCGAGAACCGCGCGGAGGAAGTGTATCCTGACCATCATTACCTTAAGATCAGGCTCAAAGGTAAAGGAATGAATACCGCCGCTTTCGGCGCACGGATCTGGATTCAGGCAGGGGACGAACAGATTTACCTCGAGCAGATGCCTGTGAGAGGATTTGAATCCACCATGGAATCAGTGATCACGGCCGGGCTGGGACTACGGGATACGATTGACTACCTGCGGGTGGCCTGGCCGGACCAGCAGGTTACTGAAAGGAAGAATGTCCGGGCCGATCAACTGGTTGAACTCAGCTGGGCTGAGGCTGGTGCGGAAACCCGGCCGGCGGAAAAAACGAAAAACACGATGCTTACCGCCCATACGGAACCGGTATGGTCCCACCGGGAAAATGATTTTGTCGACTTCGACCGCGATCGCCTGCTCTACCATATGCGTTCAAACGAGGGCCCGGCAGTCGCGGAAGCGGATGTGAACGGGGATGGCCTGCAGGATTTCTATGTCGGGGGCGCCATGAACCAACCCGGCGTGCTGCTTATCCAGCAGCCCGGCGGATCGTTCCGGAAAGTAACCATGGAGGCTTTTGAGGCAGACCAGCGCAGTGAGGATGTCACAGCTGTTTTCTTTGATGCAGATCAGGACGGGGATCCTGACCTCTACGTGGGCAGCGGCGGAAACGAATTCGGATACGGCGATCTGGCTCTCCGGGATCGACTCTACCTCAACAACGGCGGCACATTCTCCAAAATCCGGATTGACCCCCTGTCCCGGTTTACAACCCCTACGGCGGTGGTCCTGGCCACCGACTACGACGGGGACGGGGACCAGGATATCCTTACGTTTGAACGTCTTGTGCCGTTCGATTACGGACTGCCGGCCGCCGGCCATGTGTTTGAGAACCGGGGAAACCTGGAGTTTGCCGATGTGACCGAAGACGTTGCTCCCGGTTTCAGGGAGCTTGGCCTGATCACCGGGGCCGTGGTTTCCGATTACGACGGCGACAATGACCAGGATGTGATTCTGGTAGGAGAATGGATGGCTCCGCAGGTCATCGAGAACAGGGACGGGAAGTTTGTGATGCAGGAGGAAGGGGCGTTGGCGGCGTACCGGGGATGGTATTCTTCCATCGCACAGGCCGACCTGGATAATGACGGAGATATGGATTACATCCTGGGTAACCACGGACGGAATACCCGCTTCAAAACCTCCCCGGAGTATCCGGTGACCCTTTACGTCAATGACTTTGACCGGAACGGGGCCATCGAGCATATCATGGCCAAACGCCAGGATAACGGCATTGACTATCCGTATACCCTTAAGCACGACCTGGTCATGCAGATTCCTTCCCTGAAGAAGAAATACCTCAAATATGAGAGCTACAATGGCGAATCCATAACGGATATATTCACGCCCGCCCAGCTGGAAGGCGTCCGCAAACTGGAGTTCAATTTTTCAGAATCAGCCATTATGGTCAACCAGGGTAATGGGAATTTTTCCATGCAGCCGCTGCCGACCCGTGCCCAGTTTGCACCGGTCTATGCCATTGCTGCAAAGGATATGAATGGCGATGGCCTTCAGGACCTCATCCTGGGCGGTAATCAGTACCGTGTGAAGCCGGAAGCCGGAAGGTATGATGCCGGAATGGGGCTGGTACTCCTTAACCGCGGAGACTTGCGGTTTGAGGCGCTGACCTCCCTGGAGAGTGGTTTGAAGGTAGACGGGGAAATCAGGAAATTTTACTTTGTTGAATCCGGACAAGCCAGTCAGCTCTGGGTTTTCCGAAACAATGATATACCGGTGATTTATGAGTAGGCTCATGATCATAGCGGGATTGAGTATCTGCCTCTGGTCGGCCTGCGGGACGGATCAAACGGAACTGCCTGAAAACGGGCGCTTCCGGCTGGTCCCCTCTTCCGAAAGCGGTATTCAGTTTACCAATCACCTTTCACCTTCCGAGCACTGGAACATTATTGATTACCTGTATTACTACAATGGCGCGGGTGTCTCGGTGGGGGACCTGGATGGAGACGGACTCCCGGAGTTATTCTTCACCGCCAATGAATCCACCAACCGGCTGTACCGCAATATGGGCAACCTGCGGTTCGAGGAGATCACTGAAGAGGC
The DNA here is from genome assembly GCA_964563925.1 of uncultured Roseivirgaceae bacterium. Classification (GTDB taxonomy): domain Bacteria; phylum Bacteroidota; class Bacteroidia; order Cytophagales; family Cyclobacteriaceae; genus JAUILA01. The sequence goes on from CAZLZD010000024.1 coordinate 29,915, forward strand.
AGGTATTCTCCCCGGAGGTTGGAGTACAGGGACCACGATGGCAGATGTTAACGGGGACGGCTGGCTCGATATTTACGTGTGCCAGGTTGGCAAATACCGGGGACGTACCGAAAGAAATCAACTCTATATCAATAAGGGTGACGGCACATTCTCCGAGCAGGCTGAGGCATACGGACTTGATTTTTCCGGACTTTCCACCCAGGCGGCATTTTTTGATTATGACCTGGATGGCGACCTGGACCTGTACCTTCTCAACCACAGTGTGCACAGTGTCAACAGCTACGGTCCGGCTTCGAAAAGGAAGGAAACCGATGCCATGTCGGGCGACCGGCTCTACCGGAACGATCTAGAGGATGCCGGGAGGTTTACGGATGTAACCGGGGAAGCGGGGATTTATTCCAGCCAGCTGGGATATGGACTGGGTATTGCCGTTACCGACTACAATGCCGACGGATGGCCTGACCTCTACATATCCAATGATTTTCATGAGAATGATTATCTCTACCATAACGAGGGGGACGGTACCTTCCGGGAGGTGGGAGAGCAGGTCTTCGGGCATACCAGCCGGTATTCCATGGGTAATGAAGCCGCAGATGTGAATAATGACGGACATATCGATATCCTGTCCCTCGACATGCTTCCGGGTGACCCGTATGTCCTGCGCAAGTCAGCAGCCGAAGACAGGGCAGAGGTGAGCGAAATCAAACGGAAGTATGGGTATGCTCCGCAGTATGTCAGGAATTCCCTTCAGATCAATGCCGGAAACGGATCTTTCCGTGACCTGGCCCCATGGGCAGGAGTGTATGCCACTGACTGGAGCTGGGGAGCGCTGGTGCTTGATTTGGAGAATGACGGACAGCAGGATATCTACATTACCAACGGGATCGTCAGGCGACCCAATGACCTGGACTACATCCAGTACCTCGCCGCCCTGGAACGTCGCAGGGAGGAACCGCCAGATGCGGAAATGGCCGGGAATATGCCCGAGCTGAAAATTCCTAATTATGCGTTTCACAACCTGGGAGGGGTGCGATTCAGCGACAGCACCCGGGCATACGGACTTGATATCCCTTCTTTTTCGAACGGGGCAGCCTATGGAGATCTGGATGGTGACGGCGACCTGGACCTGGTTGTCAACAATATTAATGACGAGGCCTTTCTCTGGGAGAATAAGGAGCCGGAGGGAAATTATCTCCGCGTGGCACTGAAGCATCCCGGTGCGAATACCAACGGCCTTGGGGCACGGCTGGAACTATATGCCGGGGGTGCCAGGCAGGTACGTGAACTTTATGCCACCCGTGGTTTTCTCTCATCGGTGGAACCAGTGGCGCATTTTGGGCTGGGGGAACGGACGGCCGCAGACAGCCTGCTGGTTTACTGGCCCGGACATACCGTACAGCGGATTCAACACCTGGGTGCCAATCGGTTTTATACCGTTCAATACGGCGATGGGATCATGAAAAAGATTTCGGAGCCGGAATATCAGCGTGCCATGCAGTCCGGTTCAGAAATGGATTGGCTTGCCCCTCCTATACATTCCGTCGCGTGGACTCACCGGGAGAATGCGTACAGGGATTACTCCAGGGAACCCCTGATTCCCTATGAGCTGAGTATGGAAGGCCCCGCGGTCGCGGTGGGTGACCTCAACGGGGATGGGAGGGATGACCTTTTCCTTGGAAGTGCGCATGGTGAACCTGCCGTGTTATTCCTGCAAGGCGCAGATGGGTTTGAAAAACTGATTCCCGATGTCTTTATGGAAGACAGGGATTATGAGGATGTGGATGCAGCGTTTGCCGATGTGGATGGTGATGGTGATTTGGATCTGTACGTGGTCAGCGGCGGGAACCAGTACAGCCAGGGAAACAGCCTGTTGCGCGACCGCCTGTACCTGAATGAAAATGGTTCCTTGCTGTCATCTTCGAGGATTCTGATGGATGATGCGGTTAACGGAAGTACGGTTGTATTTGAAGACCTGGACCGCGACGGACTCCCCGAGGCATTTATCGGGGTGCGTTCCCTGCCGGGAATGTACGGAGCCTTTGCGGAAAGCTACCTGTTGCGAAATAACGGGAAGGGCACGCTGGTCAGGGATACGCAATTCACCTTGCCCGGAATGGTTACGGACGCCGTCTGGTTTGATGAAGACGGAGACGGTGACATGGACCTGGCGGTGGCTGGTGACTGGATGCCGATAACGATAATTGAGAATGAAAAGGGCCTGCTCACCGGAAACCGAAAGGAAATCGGCGGGACTGCCGGATGGTGGCGCAGTGTGGCAGCGGCCGATCTGAACGGAGATGGGCGGACCGATCTGATTGCCGGGAATGCCGGACTGAATATGAAGCTCCGGGCTTCAGAAGACCAGCCAGTCGAGTTGCTCCTGAATGATCTGGACGGCAACGGGCAGCCTGACCCGGTCCTGTTCTACTGGGTCAACGGGGTGAAGATACCATTTGCTACCAAGGATGAACTTGATAAACAGGTACCGGTGTTCAGAAAGAACTTCGCTAGTTACGAGGATTATGCACTGGAGAATGATCTGCAGGGTGTGATCAAAAAGCTAAACCAGGAAACCGGACAACTTCGGGAGGTGCAAACATTTGCCTCAGTGTGGCTCAGGAACGATGGGGAAGGGTTTGTGGTTACAGAATTACCGGAAAAGGCACAATGGAGTGCCGTTCAGGACATTTTTGTCGGCAAAAAACGGGCAAATGGGACGGTTCCTGTTATATTAGGAGGTAATTCCTACGCGATGAATATAAACCTGGGGCAACTTGACGCGATGCCGGGCATCAGGCTGGAATTTTTGGAAAACGGAACGTGCCGGCCAACCGGGGATTTCGACAGCGAAGGCATACATGGTGATGTCAGGGCAGTGAAATCTCTTTTGATCGGAACAGAACAACACCTGGTCATTGCCTTGAACAATGGTCCGGTTTACCTAAAACGAATGAACCAACAACAATAAAAAATGAAGAATATTATGAGACGGAAAGGAAGGATATTCACCTGGATGGTCCTTTTGGCTGTAGGCCTGAGCGGATGTCAGGAGTCGCCAAGGGACATTGAGGTGTCCATCGACTATTTACATGGGTCCATGCAGAATCTCACGGATGTTATTGTGCATGACATTTTTTCACCGCCGGTGGCCAGCCGGATTTATGCCTATCCAAGCATCGCGGCCTACGAAATTATGGCTGCCAGTGACTCGTCGTACCGGTCGCTGGCCGGACAGCTCAATCAGTTACAGCCTGTGCCTGCTGCGGAAGGCGATGTGGTTCCGGAAATTGCAGCCGTGCACGCGTTTAACCTGCTGGGCAAAAAATTCATATTCTCCGAAGACAAGATCAAGGTATTTCATGACAGCCTTCTCAATGAAATCCGGAAAACCGGAATCGATGAGGAGGTAATGGCCAATTCCCTGCATTGGGGTGATACCGTGGCCAAACACATTGCGCGATGGGCTGATCAGGACAATTACAGCCAGTCCAGGTCGTTTATGAAACATACGGTTTCGAGCGATCCGAATGCCTGGAAACCTACGCCTCCGGCTTACATGGAAGCCATCGAGCCCCACTGGAGCAGTATTCGTCCGTTCGCCATTGATTCGGCAGATCAGTTTGTACCGGAGCCACCCACACAATTTGATATGAACGAAGACAGCCCCTTCTATAAGGAAGTTATGGAGGTCTATGAAACAGGAAACAAATTGTCAGGAGAACAGGCTGCCATCGCCAGTTTCTGGGATTGTAACCCGTATGTGATGAATGTTCACGGACATGTCATGTTTGCCACCAAGAAGATCACCCCCGGTGGTCACTGGATGGGTATTGCCAAAATAGCGGCCCAGAAATCCGGGGCTGATTTTGCGAAAACAACCTTAACGTATGCGCTTACCTCGGTGGCCCTGGCAGACGGCTTTATCAGTTGCTGGGATGAAAAGTACAGGAGCAATCTGATTCGTCCGGAAACCGTCATCAATGAGTACATCGATGAGGAATGGACGCCGCTGCTGCAGACACCGCCCTTCCCGGAGTACACCAGTGGTCATTCGGTTATTTCCGGGGCAGCCGGAGAAGCGCTGACATCCATTTACGGTGACTCCTTCTCTTTTGTTGACAGTACGGAGTTTGCCTACGGATTGCCGCCCCGCTCATTTGAATCTTTCCGGGATGCGTCCAATGAGGCAGCCATCAGTCGCATGTATGGGGGCATACACTATATGCCCGCCATCGATAACGGAATTACGCAGGGTCGGAAACTGGGGAATTACATCGTGGATAAACTGGATTTTAAAGAGGAATAAAGGAGAAAATTTAGTATTTTTCATTTCTCTCACGCATGAAAAAAGGTATCTACGTATTGTTGATTCTCGCCTGTATGGGCGCCTGCCAGACTACGGGTGATTCCATTACCACGCCGCAGACCAGCTGGAATGAATTTTATTCATCCCGGCTTTTTCATGATGTACAAATGGCCGGTATATTTCCCGATTCCAAAACCTTCCCCGACTGTGTTCCCAAAGAGGACCTCGGGGTCATTATCGGAGAATATCAGGCACGGCTTGACCAGGGTGAGGTAGACCTCAGGGAGTTTGTGGATGAATATTTTGACACTCCTGAATCTGTATTGTCATCTTTTCAGTCCGACACTTCCCGTTCGATGAAAGAACATATCGAAACCCTGTGGCCCTTGCTTACCCGGGAACCCGACCGGGTTAATTCGCCCTCATCTCTTATTCCACTGCCCAATGAATACGTGGTCCCCGGCGGGAGGTTCCGTGAGGTGTATTACTGGGACAGTTATTTTACCATGGAAGGGTTGCGGGTATCCGGACTGGATTCACTGGCGGTAGACATGACGGATAATTTTGCCTACCTGATTAAGAACCTGGGATTTATCCCCAACGGAAACCGTGCGTATTATGAAGGGCGTTCGCAGCCGCCCTTCTTTTCACTGATGGTAGACCTTGTGGCGCAGGATGACCGGGAGCTTTTTATTTCATACCTGGATGCCATGCTGGAGGAATACAATTTCTGGATGCAAGGGAAGGAAGACCTCAGCCAGATCACCTATGGTATTCTCCGGGTGGTGCGAATGCCGGATGGCAGTGTGCTCAACCGCTACTGGGATCATTTCAGTACCCCTCGACCGGAATCATACCGGGAGGACGTTCATATTGGATCTGATGCGGAATCGCCCAATGATAAGTACAGGCATTTACGTGCCGGTGCAGAATCAGGCTGGGACTATTCCAGTCGCTGGCTGGCCGATGGCCGTACACTGGCTTCGATCCATACCACGGATATTGTTCCGGTAGATCTCAACAGCCTGCTTTATCACCTGGAGCTAAAGATTGCCCAGGCCTACAACTGGGCTGGAGACCTGGAGATGGCCGATCAATTCCTGGAGCTCGCCGATGCACGCAAACAGGCTATTAACGAATACCTCTGGAATTCAGAAGCCGGTTTTTACCTGGATTATGATATTGAAGAACGACGCTCAACGGCCATCCCGTCACTGGCGGCGGCATATCCCCTTTATTTTCAGCTAGCCGGTAAGCAGCAGGCGAAGCAGGTGGTGGAAAAACTGGCCTCCGATTTTCTGCAGCCCGGAGGGTTTGTTACCACACTGGAGCAAACCGGGCAACAGTGGGACTGGCCGAATGGCTGGGCACCTCTTCAGTGGCTTACGATCAATGGGTTGTTCAGGTACGGATACATTGAGCTGGGCGAGGAAGGAATGAACCGATGGCTGAAACGAAACCGGGAGGTGTACAAGGCAACCGGTAAAATGATGGAAAAATATAACGTGGTGGACACCACTCTCCTTGCCGGCGGAGGAGAATACGGATTGCAGGATGGGTTTGGCTGGACCAATGGAGTCGCACTGGCACTGGAGGAAATTCAGAAAAACCGCGAGAAGGCTGAGGCGATGAAATCAGGAGTGGAAGTAGAGGAAAAGTGAGGTAAAAGTGATACACATTGAATCTGACATACAAACACTGACACATGGAAAATATCGGATTGAGCTTAATCGATCTTACAATTATCGTGGTTTATCTGGTCGGGATCGTCTGGTATGGTATCCGCAAAGGAAAACAGGACAGCTCTGAAGATTATTTTCTCGCCGGGCGTGACATGACCTGGCCCATTGTGGGGATTTCACTTTTTGCGGCAAACATAGGGAGTAATACGCTTATAGGCCTGGCTTCTGATGCATATCAGACCAACGTCGCCGTATACAACTATGAGTGGATGGCCGCAGTGGTCCTCGTATTCTTTGCCATTTTCTTCCTTCCGTTTTACCTGCGCTCCAGGGTATATACCATGCCCGAATTTCTCGAGCGCCGGTATGACAGCCGCTCCAGGTACCTGTTCTCCGGTATTACCATTATCGGAAATGTGATTATCGATACAGCATCCGGATTATATGCGGGTAACCTCATCCTTAAGATCGTATTCCCGGGTATGGAATCCTGGATGATTATCTCTCTGCTTGCTTTTGCTGCCGCCGCCTACACCATCCCGGGTGGCTTATCCTCGGTGGTACATACCGAGGTAATTCAGGCGGTTTTGCTCATTTTCGGTTCCATGCTGCTTACCTATTTCTGTTTTGTGGAAGTGGGCGGTTGGGATGGTATGATCGAAAAGATAAATACCCTGCAGCCTGAAGGCAAAGATGCCGAAGAGGTATTAAGCCTGGTCAAGCCGGCCAGTGATCCTGACCTGCCATGGACAGGGCTTTTGCTGGGAGTACCCTTACTGGGATTCTATTTCTGGGCCAATAACCAGTTTATGGTGCAGCGGGTGCTGTCGGCCAAAGACCTGAACCACGGTCGCTGGGGCGCTCTTTTTGCCGGACTGCTGAAGCTGCCCGTCCTCTTTATCATGGTGATACCCGGTGTTATGGCTTATGCCCTGTTCAATGATGCTGACATCAGCTTCCTGAATTATCCGATTGGCGGGGCAGGAGGAGACGAGATATGCACAAGCCTGGATGATTGTCCGAATATGACCTTCCCTGTACTTATATACCGCTTGTTGCCGACAGGAATCCTGGGCCTGGTGATAGCCGGACTGCTGGCGGCGATGTCGTCGAGTATTTCTGCCACACTGAATTCGGCCTCCACGCTGATCACCATGGATTTTGTTTCGAAAATCCGCCCCGGAATGAGCAGCAAGGCACTCGTACGTGCCGGCCAGATTGCCACCGTGGTACTTGTAATCCTTGCTGCGGTCTGGGCTCCCATGATCGAAACCGTCGCCTCATCACTGTGGGAATACCTGCAATTGGTGCTGACCTATATCGCCCCGCCGATTGTGGCTACTTTTATGCTGGGCCTCTTCTACAAAAGGGCTAACGCCCATGGTGCATTCTACAGCCTTATCCTGAGCTATGTCCTGGCAGTGGTGTTCATTTTTATGAAGTATAATGACGTCGCGCCTGAATTGACGGGCGTGCACTTCCTGTTACAGGTACCTGTACTGGCACTGATTTGTGCATTCCTGAATATGGTCATATCCCATTTAACTTCTCCTCCGCCCGTGGAGAAAGTGGAGTCCATGACCTGGAGCAAGCAGATTTTCAAGGCAGAAACCAGGGAACTTCGGGGATTGCCCTGGTATAAGAACTATCGGATTCTCTCGGCGTTATTACTATTGCTGACGGCTTTAATAGTCATTTGGTTCTGGTAATCGCTCATCAAAAACCTTAACGCATGAAGGAAGGCAAATACATCATTGCCCTCGACCAGGGTACGACCAGTTCTCGCGCTGTTTTATTCAATGATTCAGGCGCATTGCTGGCAATCGAACAAAAGGAATTCACTCAGATTTTTCCGCGTGCGGGCTGGGTGGAGCATGACCCGGAAGAAATTTGGCAAACCCAGCAAAATGTACTCAAAAAACTCATCAGGGACCATATACCGGATCCTGCTGATATCGCTGCGTTCGGAATTACCAATCAGCGTGAAACCACCGTGGTATGGGATCGTACTACCGGGAAACCGGTGTACAATGCCATTGTCTGGCAGGATACACGTACCTCCAACAAGCAATGCCGCGTATTGCGCGATGCCGGTCATGAAGAATATATCCGCGAGAATACCGGGCTGATTATCGACTCCTATTTCTCTGGCACAAAGATTATGTGGATTCTTGACAACGTAACCGGTGCCCGGGAAAAGGCAGAGAAAGGTGAGTTGCTTTTTGGTACTATCGATACCTGGCTTGTATGGAAACTTACCGATGGCAAGGTACACGCCACCGATTATACGAATGCCAGTCGTACGCTTCTCTTTAACATCAAAACCCTTGAATGGGATGACCACCTCCTGAAAGCCCTGGGAATTCCGCCGTCCATGCTCCCGGAAGTAAAACCCTCCGCGGCCGACTTCGGGACATTCACTTATAGAAAATCGGCCATTCCGATATCCGGTATAGCCGGTGACCAGCAGGCTGCTTTGTTCGGACAGCAATGCTTCGAACCCGGTACCGTTAAAAATACCTATGGGACCGGATGTTTCATGCTGATGAATATAGGCCGGGAGATGCGGTTGTCAGAAAACAACCTGCTGACCACGGTCGGTATCGGGCTGAAAGACGAGGTTAGCTATGCCATCGAAGGTAGTATTTTCATTGCCGGGGCAGCCGTGCAATGGCTGCGTGACGGACTGAAGATCATTAAACATGCCGCGGAAACGGAAAAGCATGCCACCGCCACCAAAGACAATTACGAAGTGGTCGTCGTACCGGCATTTGCCGGGCTCGGGGCACCGTACTGGGATATGAATGCCCGGGGAGCCATATTCGGTATAACCCGTGATACCACCCACGAACATATCATCAAGGCTACCCTGGAATCCATGGCGTTCCAGACCCGTGATGTCATTATTGCTATTGAGAAGGATGCCGGCCGGGAATTACTGACACTGAAAGTGGATGGTGGTGCCGTGGCCAACGACTATCTCATGCAGTTCCAGGCAGATATTCTCCAGGTCCCCGTTGAACGTCCAGAGATTATCGAATCGACCGCACAGGGTGCCGCCTACCTCGCAGGTATTGGTTGCGGAATGTGGACGAAAAAAGACCTGGACAAATTTCGCAAGCTGAATGCGATGTTCGAACCGGAAATGCCGGAAAAAAAGGCTGTCAGATTGTATAAACGATGGAAGAAGGCAGTCGAACGAACCATGAACTGGATGGATGAAGAGGATGGAAGCGATTAATCTCAGGGAAATCAGGCGAAGTGAGGTGGTCGGCCGATTGGGTGAAGCCACCTATGACGTGCTGGTCATCGGGGGTGGGATTACCGGGGCAGGAATTGCGTTGGACGCCGCTTCCCGCGGTCTGAAAGTCGCACAGGTGGAACAAAATGATTTTGCCTCAGGAACCTCAAGCCGCTCGACCAAATTGATTCACGGAGGATTGCGCTACCTGAAACAATTCGAGATTGCCCTGGTGCGGGAAGTGGGAAGGGAGCGCGCCACAGTGCACAAACTTGCACCCCACCTGGTTCGGTCGGAAAAAATGCTGCTCCCCCTGATCAGAGGGGGAACCTACGGAAAGATCTCCACGTCCCTGGGACTCATGGTGTACGATGTTCTGGCCGGTGTGGAAAGCGCCGATCAGCGGAAAATGCTGACCAGGGAGGAAACCCTTGAGAAAGAGCCTCTTCTCGATGAATCGGTGGTTGAGGGTGCCGGCATTTATGCAGAATACCGTACCGATGATGCCCGCCTGACCATCGAGGTGGTGAAGGCTGCGGTGAGTTTCGGTGCCGATTGTGCCAATTATGTACGGGTGGAAGACTTTATCTACCAGGATGACCGGATCACCGGTGTGCAGGCACGGGATCGACTGAGTGATCAGAACCTTACTATCCGTGCCAGGTATGTGGTAAGTGCTGCCGGACCGTGGGTGGATGAGCTGCGTAAAAAAAATGAATCCCTGGAGGGGAAAAGGCTGCATCTGACCAAAGGGGTTCATATTGTTGTACCCAGAAAGAAATTACCGGTGCATCAGGCAGTTTATTTTGATGTGCCGGACGGACGAATGATCTTTGCTATTCCACGGGGAATTGTCACCTATATAGGGACAACCGATACGGATTATTATGGTGATAAGAACCACGTACTGACCAACCTGGATGACGTCAGTTATCTCCTGGATGCAGTAAATCATACCTTCCCGGAGGCAAACCTCACCCGGGAGGATGTGGTCTCAAGCTGGGCAGGGCTCAGGCCCCTTATACATGAAGAGGGCAAATCTGCTTCGGAGTTATCCCGTAAAGATGAGATTTTTGAATCAGATACGGGGCTGATTTCCATTGCGGGTGGTAAACTTACGGGCTATCGTAAAATGGCAGAAAGAGTGGTCAATGTAGTGGCCAGGAAATACGAGAAGGAATCAGGAGAGAAGGACCTTACCGATGTTCGTACAGATATCATTCCCTTAGGTGGAAAGCCTTTTGACAAGCCTTCAGAAGTGGGGACGTATCAGGATGAAATTCAGGAAAAACTGAGTGCATTTGGGTATTCCGACCCTTATTTTGCCTGGTACCTGGTGAGTAATTACGGAAAGCAGACCGATGATATTCTGACCCTGATGAAATCCCTGCCCGAAGATGAGTACCGGCTCATGAAGGCCGAATGCCTGTATGGGATTCGTTTCGAGCTAATCCAGACCCTGTCAGATTTTTTTATCCGTCGAACCGGGAGGTTGTATTTTGACATCGAAAGCGTTAGTAAGGGACTTACCCCGATTGCTGAATTCATGCAGGAACAACTGGGTTGGTCCGAAGAACATACAAAAACGGAGATTGCATCAATGAAACAGGAGATCAGGGAGGTATCTGAATTCAGCTAATGTATAATCCTGTAGCACAGCGACTATTAAAACGTATCCTTACCGAAAACGACTGGGGCGGGAAAACGGATCAGCCTTTTGTACTGCGGCTCACCATGATCTTTCAGCATTTACATGCGCTCTACCAGAGCGTTTATGGAGATCGGGCAGGCTGGGAAGACGAGCTGAAAGACCTGGTCAAAATGCTGCACACCCGGTTTGAAAACCGGCCGGCTGCCCTCCGGAAAATTGACAGCCACCGGGAGGAAAATCACGAATGGTTCATTTCTGAGAAGATAGCAGGAATGATGCTGTATACCGACCGGTTTAACGGTACCCTGAAAGGGGTGGAGGAGAAGTTGCCCTATTTTGAGTCGCTGGGGATTAACCTGCTTCATCTTATGCCGCTGTTTAAATCACCTCCCGGCAAAAATGACGGAGGATATGCGGTCAGTGACTATCGCCAGGTAGATAAGAAATTCGGAACCACGGCGCAGTTAAAATCCCTTGCCAGTAAGCTTCACAAGCACAAAATGTTCCTGATGCTTGACCTGGTGATTAATCATACCTCAGATGAACATGAATGGGCGCAGGCGGCGAAAAAGGGCGACCAGGACTATCAGGCGTATTACCATACGTTTGGGGAGCGCACGATTCCCGATCTTTTTGAACGTAGCCTGCCGGAAGTTTTTCCCGAGAATGCCCCGGGTAATTTTACCTGGTCTGAGGAAATGGGCAAATGGGTCATGACGGTATTTAACACCTATCAGTGGGACCTGAATTATGCCAATCCGCGCGTACTGAACGAGATGATAGCTATTCTGCTGGACGTTGCCAATATGGGTGTTGATATTTTCCGGCTGGATGCGGTGGCATTTCTCTGGAAGAAAATGGGAACGAACAGCCAGAACCTGGAAGAGGCGCACATCCTGCTCCGTATCATGAAATGTGCTGCCCGGATCGTGGCCCCCGGGGTGGCCTTCCTGGCGGAGGCCATTGTTGCGCCTCATGAGATTCTCCGCTATTTCGGTGAAAGTAAAACATGGAGCAATGAATGTGATATTGCCTATAATGCTACCCTGATGGCGCTGATGTGGGATGCGGTGTCCACCAAAAATTCCAGGGTCCTTCGCAATGCCCTTTCGCACCTGCCTCATAAGCCGGAAGGTACGACCTGGATAAATTATCTGAGATGTCATGACGATATTGGCCTGGGATACGATAATGCAGATATTCACCAGGCGGGTTACTCGCCATCCATGCACCGCCGGTTCATGGTTGATTTCCTTACCGGGCAGTTTGAAGGGTCCTTTGCCAGGGGACTTCCCTTTATGACCAACCCGCAAACCGGAGATGCCCGTATTTCGGGGTCACTTGCTTCACTGGCCGGACTCGAAGAAGCACTCGCTGAGAATGATGAGGAGAAAAAGCAGTTGGCATTGTCCCGGATTCTCATGATGCACGGCGTAATGATTGCATGGGGAGGGATTCCCATGATTTACTATGGCGATGAACTGGCCACCCTTAATGATTATTCCTTTGCCGACGATCCGTCCAGGCAGGATGACAACCGATGGGTACACCGACCTGTTATTGACTGGGACCGGGCCGAACGCCGGCACAAAAAAGGAACGGCAGAATATCACGTCTTCACCGGAATTTCCAATATGCTGGCGGTACGAAGCCGCTGTGCGGTTATGGGAGACCATAACAATGTGCTTCTTCCAGATACAAACAACGACCATGTTTTTGTATTTGCCAGGATGGCAAGCGGTAAGGCGCCTGTGCTCATCGCAGCCAATCTAACCGGAGAGGATCAATACCTTGAGGCCAGTATTCTTTACCGTGTCGGGCTTGATTCACAGGGACTTACCGAAATTTTGACCGGAAATAATTTGTCACTTGACGCTCTTGGTATACATTTGAAACCCTATCAGGTTTGCTGGTTAACGGATAAACAACTATGAGTCGACGGATTTGGTGGAAAGAAGGTATTGTATACCAGGTATATCCACGCAGTTTTCAGGATTCTGATGATGACGGCGTTGGGGATATACCGGGTATTATCTCACGCCTGGATCATATTGCCTCCCTCGGGGTGGACATAATCTGGGTTTGCCCCGTGTACAGGAGTCCGAACGATGACAATGGCTATGACATCAGTGATTACCGGGACATCATGAGGGAATTTGGCAACATGGGTGATTTTGACCGTTTGTTGTCGGAGGTTCACGCCAGAGGAATGCGACTGATCATGGACCTGGTCGCAAATCACAGTTCGGATGAACATGCCTGGTTTCAGGAGTCCCGTAAATCGAAAGACAACCCCTACCGTGATTATTATTACTGGAGGCCCGGAAAGGACGGAGGTCCGCCGAACAACTGGAAATCATTCTTCGGAGGGAGTGCCTGGGAATATGACGAGGTGACCGGCGAATATTATCTGCACCTGTTTACCAAAAAGCAGGCCGATCTTAACTGGGAGAATGAAAAAGTACGCAAGGCGATCCACGACATCATGCGATTCTGGTTTGATAAAGGCGTGGACGGCTTCAGGATGGATGTCATTTCCCTTATTTCCAAAAGACTGGAATTTCCCGATGCTCCGGAGCAGCCTTTTGGCGATACCATACGTGAATTTTATGCCAACGGACCCCGGATTCATGAGTTCCTGCAGGAAATGAATCATGAGGTGCTGCGCCATTACGACATTATGACCGTGGGAGAGGGGCCGGGAATTGACCTGGAGAATGCCGCACTGTATGTACATGAAGACCGGGATGAACTGCAGATGATCTTTCATTTTGATCACATGTTTATCGATAACGGGCCGGGAGGCAAATACGACCCAATTCCGTATGACATGCCTCGTTTTAAACAGGTTTTCAGGGAGTGGGATGACCGGCTTAAGGATAATGGATGGGCGAGTATTTTCCTCGGGAATCATGATTTTTCAAGGATTGTGAGTCGTTTTGGTAACGATGACCGCTATCATCAGGAATCGGCTAAATTGCTGGCTATGCTATTGCTGAGTTTACGGGGCACACCGTACATCTATCAGGGAGACGAAATTGGTATGACGAATGTGCGTTACCCGGACATTGATTATTACCAGGATGTCGAAACCCTTGGTGCGTGGAGAGAGGCAGAAGAAGCAGGCATGGATATGGACCAGTTTCTGAAGAATGTGCATTGGCAAAGCCGGGATAATGCACGTACCCCCATGCAATGGGATAATTCAGAACATGCCGGTTTCTCCCGCGGCAACCCCTGGTTAAAGGTCAACCCTAATTACCCGGAGATCAATGTGAGCCGGCAGGATGCCGACCCGTACAGCATCCTGAATTTTTACCGGAGAATGGTCCGCTTCAGGAAGGAACATAAGACCCTGGTGTACGGCACGTTCATTATTCTGGACACGATTGCATCCGACTTGTTTGTTTATGAACGTAAAGACAGCAAGGGACATTTTTCGGTATGGCTGAATATGAGTGACTTCGATGAACAGGTCAGGGGAATGCCTAAATCCACACCGGAGATTACGAATTACCCGGATGCACCCAACGGGGTCCTCAGGCCTTGGGAAGGACGCATTTATAAGCTATAAACCCAGCCCGAAATGGAGGGTAAAAGGAATTTCCATTAATTCGATATTGGGTAATTCCACGATCAGCTCTGTTTGATCGAGCCCGGTGGTGAAAAATTCATTCTCCCGGACGGGCACATCGGTAAGTCCGCTTGCACTTTGCCGGATACTGATAATTTCATTGGCAGGGTAGTAGGAAAAGATGTAAACCTTCTGCCCGTTGATCTCCTCGCTTCTTTCCGGCGTGATCTCAATGTTCCGGTTTTTTAAACGGAGCGTAATACCCGCAGTCTCGCTCAACTGTACATTTTTTGCCGGTACCTCCTCGGTTTCATTTGTCATAATCCGCAGACCTATCTGCCCCTCAAGTGTCAGGGTCTGTGCACCGTTGGTGGGCTTGGCCATGGTGTGCACCGGAACGCTGACCGCATGACCGTCTTCACTTATCCGGGCATTGTCTGTATTTATACCCCCGGTCATCAGGATATCCATCTCCTTCATTTCCGCCTCAAACATTCGTTCGATCTGCGCCCCTTTTTTGAGCAAATCCATTCTCTTGTCATCCGTAAAGCTGAGAATGCGGGTGAAGTCCGGATCTACACGGACTATCCGGGCATTATCCAGCTGGACGTACAATCCGATCGTGGTGCCGGACATAAGTTTCGACAAGGTATCTGATTTCTCAGTAGGGGAAAGAATAAGAAGCTGGTCAACGGCAATGCAGGGGTTACAGTCCTGAGCTTTTATAACCCCGCTGAAGGCCAAAACAATAAGGACAATGGGCAAAGTTCTCATGGAAGTTTAAGTTAACTTTTTTTCCATAACGCCGGCAATAAATTTATCTTATTTCTGGTCTTTCTTGCGATATTTCAACTTGAAAAAGAGGATACTTCCAGACATAACCAGGGTGAACGCATTGGTAAGTATGACGGCCAGGTCCTTTATCAGAAGTCCGTAGATCAGCCACAGCGCCACGCCGCTGACCAGGATAAGGAACATGCCAAGAGAGATGTCCCGGGCCGACCGGGACCGCCAGGTCTTTACCACCTGGGGCAGAAAAGAAACGGTAGTAAGAAATCCTGCAAACAGACCTAGTAACGTATATTCGTCAAGCATTCGAAATGGTTCCCGTAAAGAAGTGCATAATCCTATTCATCCGCAGGCTGATAGGCCTCGGTAATTTCATCCGTGGTTTCATGCCCGGAGCCTTTTCGTTTTCTTAGGTATAATACAAGAAAAATGAATATACCGATCAGGATCACAGGCAGGATGGTCATGTACCGGAGTGTCATTTGCGGACCGGCCGATTCAATGGACGCACCCATTACCGGAAGTACCAGGGAGGTAGCCACCATCCCGGCACCACCCATAATGGAAAGTCCCAGGGCACCACTTTTCGGGACATATTCAGCCACCACGCCCAGCATCGTTGGCCAGAAATAACATACCCCCACGGAGAAAATAATGGCAGCACCCATGGTAAAGGCAGCGCCTTCAGCTATACTCAGGGTATAGAGCCCAAGGGCGGAAATAATAGCCGAAGCCAGCAGAACCCCGGCCGGGTTAAGCCGGTGGATAAGCGGACCCGCGAAGAATCGTCCGACAGCCATAATTCCGGTGATCACCACAAGTATGATCATCGGGTTGATGCCACTGCGCTCCAGTAAGGCGTTGATCCACTGGTTGGTACCCAGCTCGGTGGAGGCGGTCAGGAACATCGCAAATACCATGAGCGGGAAAAGCAGGGAAATCCTGTTAATCACCCGGCCTTCCATGATCACTGCCACCAGGATCACCCCCATGATGATGTAGGTGGTGTTGGAGGAGAAGTCAATGGACCAATTCTGAACTGATGCAATAACGATCATGAGCAGAACGGTCAGGATAATCGTGACCGGGGCAGCTACGTTACGAAGCATATCCTTGTAGGATACCCCGCTGAGGACGCGTTCCGTTTCAGGGATCTTCTGTCCCAGGAAGAGAAACCCGTACAAGGCCAGGGGAATAAACAGCATACTGGTAAGAACCAGCCAGGAAAGCTGAAGCTGATCCATCAGCAACCAGGCCAGGATACCTCCCAGGACTATACCCCCCGGGAACCACACATGGAACCGGTTGAGCATTTTGGTTTTGTTATTGGGATACATGGTAGCGATGAGCGGGTTGCATGCAGCTTCGACGCTTCCGTTTCCAAGCCCGATGAGCACGTTGGCAATGAACAACGAGGTCATATCCCTTGCCAGCAATAATACAACCAGTCCAGAAAGGTGCATGAAGAAAGCAAACCATACCACCGTGCGCGTCTTGACCAGGTCGATGAGGAGCCCGCCGATAAACATGGCCACTGTAAAGCCCCAGAAAGCCGGGCCAAATGCCCAGCCAATCTGCTCTTTGGTGAGACCGTATTCGGTATCAAATACGCCTTCAATTTTTGCCCTCAGGGCGAATGACAATGAAGTTACAACCAGGGCCAGGCAACTGGCAAGAAATAACCGGTTTCGGTTTTCTGTGATATTCATGGGTGGTCAGAGAGGATTAATTATGTAAATTTTACACAATATGACTGAAATTTTGTAATCTAACAAAATGAAGACCGCTGAAATTAATTGTGGATTGAAATTTCGGCAGTCTTTGAAAATTTTGTCCTAATTTAACTCAGGAAACAAATCGTAAGGTTCTATGAACAGAAAAATACGGATGGGAATGGTCGGCGGAAGCAAGGATGCCTTTATTGGCGAGGTTCACCGGATGGCGGCCAATCTTGACGGTGAAATTGAATTGGTCTGCGGGGCATTCAGCAGCAGTGCGGAAAAATCAAAAGCAACGGGAAAAGCCCTCTACCTTGATGAGGACAGGGTGTATGGAAATTATGAGGAAATGATACGCCGGGAAGCAGAACTCCCGGATGATGTCCGCATGGATTTTGTTGCGATCGTTACCCCTAACCATGTCCATCATGGTCCGGCTTCCTTTGCCCTCAAACACGGATTTCATGTAATGATTGATAAACCTTTGGCATTCTCCCTTGAGGAGGCCAATGAACTGGAGGATCTTGTGACCAAAAGCGGACTTCTGTTTGGGGTTACACATACCTATACCGGGTATCCGATGGTAAAGCAGGCCCGCCACATGATCAGCCAGGGAGAGTTTGGCAAGGTGCGGAAAGTGTATGTGGAATATCCGCAGGGATGGCTGACCTTTCCGGTAGAGCAATCAGGCCATAAGCAGGCCGAATGGCGAACCGACCCTTCGCGAAGTGGAAAGAGCGGTTGTATGGGAGATATCGGGACGCATGCAGAAAATATGGTGGAGTTTGTTACCGGCTTGAGGATTGAGCGTTTGTGTGCTCAGCTCAATATTGTGGTTCCCGGACGTCCTATCGATGACGACGGGGCTGTCCTGATGGAGTTTGACAACGGGGCTACCGGGGTGCTGACCGCCTCCCAGATTGCAGCAGGTGAGGAGAATGACCTGAAAATCCGGGTTTACGGTGAAAAAGGCGGAGTGGAATGGTCCCATGCCGACCCAAATACGCTCAAACTTAAATGGCAGGGGCGCCCCCTGGAAATACTGAGGACCGGGGCAGACCGTGACCTGTGCGATGCGGCCATGAAAAACCTGCGGCTGCCCGCCGGACATCCCGAAGGATATCTGGAGGCATTTGCCAATTTATATAAGAATTTTGCTCATCAGATTAAAGCACGCCTGACCGATACGGCACCGGATCCGGACCTTCTGGATGTGCCGGGTGTATCCGACGGGGTACGGGGCATGCGCTTCATCGATAAAGTGGTGGAGTCCTCGGAAAAAGGGGCTGTATGGGTGCATTTTGACAAGTAAAAACAAACCTTATTATGACTAAGATCAAAGGGCCGGGAATATTCCTGGCGCAATTCATGGATGACAATCCTCCATTCAATAACCTGAAAGACATTTGTACCTGGGCTGCCAATCTCGGTTATAAGGGAGTGCAAATCCCTGCCTGGGACGGACGGTGTATCGACCTGGAAAAGGCCGCGGAAAGCAAAGACTATGCCCAGGAACTTCAGGGCATAGCCAATGAAGCCGGCGTGGTCATCGCTGAACTCTCTACCCATTTGCAGGGACAGCTGGTGGCTGTCCATCCGGCTTACGACGCGATGTTTGACGGGTTTGCTCCGCCGGAGTATCGGAATAACCCGAAAAAACGCACCGAGTGGGCGGTAAACCAGTTAAAACTGGCAGCGAAGGCGAGCCGTAATTTCGGTATTGATGTACACGCTACCTTCTCAGGGGCCTTGCTATGGCCCACCATGTACCCATGGCCCCAGCGGCCGGCAGGCCTTGTCGAGGAAGGATTCCGTGAACTGGCAAAGCGCTGGATGCCCATCCTGGACAGCTTTGAAGAACAGGGCGTGGATGTGTGTTACGAGGTACACCCCGGGGAGGACCTTCACGACGGCGTGACGTTTGAACGATTCCTCAGTGCCACCAACAACCACAAGCGGGTCAACCTGCTGTATGACCCGAGCCATTTTGTATTGCAGCAGCTTGATTACCTGCAGTACATCGATTTTTATCATGAAAGAATACGAATGTTCCATGTTAAAGACGCTGAGTTCAATCCGACAGGAAAAAGCGGAGTGTATGGCGGCTACCAGGGCTGGGTTGACAGGCCGGGGCGTTTCCGTTCACTAGGCGACGGACAGGTTGATTTTGCGGGTATTTTCAGCAAGCTCACCCAGTACGGGTTTGAAGGCTGGGCAATCATGGAATGGGAATGCGCTATTAAAAGCCCCGAACAGGGTGCGCGTGAGGGAGCCCCCTTTATCGCTTCACATATCATAGAATCGACCGGAAAAGCCTTTGACGATTTTGCGGGTGGCGGATCGGACGATGACCTGAACAGAAAAATTCTTGGTTTATAACAAAAACAACTATGCTTAAAAAACTAGCAATCACATTGATGGCCGGGGCTTTGTTCCTGCCGGCCTGTAACCAGCCAAACCAGACAGAAGAGGAAAACCCTGAGACAGTAATGAATAATGAAACAAATGAGGAAACAGCCGCTCCGAATACACTGACCGAAAAGGAAAAGGAAGAGGGATGGGTGCTCCTGTTTGACGGCGAGACCACCGACGGCTGGAGAAAGTTTAATGAGGAAGGAATCGGATCAGCCTGGAAGGTGGCGGATGGCACGCTCTACCTGGATACCCTGAAAAAGGACGGATGGCAGGTCGTTGACGGCGGAGATATAATCACCAACAATGCCTATGAGAATTATGAATTTATGCTCGACTGGAAAATATCCGAAGGTGGAAACAGCGGGATCATATACCATGTGCAGGAAGGAGATGAGTATGATTACGTCTGGCATACAGGCCCGGAAATGCAGATTCTGGACGATGCACGTCATCCGGATGGACAAATTGACAAACATCGTTCCGGAGACCTGTATGACCTGATTGAAGCCTCGGGAGATCACGTGAATCCGGTAGGGGAATGGAATACAGTAAAGATTGTTTCCGATAATGGTAAAATAGAACAATGGATGAACGGAGAGCGCGTGGTAACCACCGATATGAACAGCGAGGAATGGACTGAGCTGGTAGCCAACAGTAAATTTGCCGAGATGCCGGCTTTTGGAAAGCAGGCTAGCGGACACATCGCCCTCCAGGATCACGGTAACCTGGTGTGGTTCAGGAATATAAAAATTAAGCCGCTTGATTAAGATGGGTGCGGGATTTCGTGGGATTGGATTAACAGGGGTTTGTACATTATTGCTACTGCTTGGCTGTGGCAGAGAGGCTGAAAAAATCCGCCCCGATTCCGTTCTGATTTTCCATAGAACGGAGGGGTACAGGCACGCCTCCATCGAGCCGGGAATAGAGATGCTGACCGAACTGATTACCCAAAAGGGCAAGCAGGTTGTGGTCAGTGAAGACCCGGCATTGTTTAACCAGGATTCACTTTCCCTTTTTTCTGCCGTGATCTTCCTGAGTACCACCGGGGATATTCTGGACGGCGGTCAACAGGCAGCATTCGAGCGCTTTATCCAAAGTGGAGGAGGATTCCTGGGAATTCATGCCGCAGCAGACACCGAATATAAATGGCCCTGGTACAACGGATTGGTCGGTGCTTATTTTGAAAGCCACCCCAATAATCCGAATGTTCGCCAGGCGACCGTCCAGCGCACCGATGAAGAACATCCGTCGGTGTCACACCTAAGTGCATCCTTCTCGCGGACGGATGAATGGTATAACTACAAGAGTGTTTATCCGGACCTGAAGGTGCTCCTGAACCTGGATGAATCCAGTTATGAAGGGGGGAATATGAACGGTGATCATCCGATTACCTGGTATCATGAATATGACGGGGGTCGTGCGTTCTATACCGGCTTTGGCCATACTACGGAAACCTATGCCGAACCCGGGTTTGTGGAAATGATCAGTAAGGCACTGGATTATGTGATGGCGGATGGCCTTGACTTTGACCTTGCCTCCACCGCATCCCGGCCGGATAATGACCGCTTTTCGAAGGAGGTGCTGGCCTTTTACCTGGATGAACCTACCGAACTGGCCGTATTGCCGGATGACCGTGTGTTATTTGTGGAGCGAAAAGGGGCTGTAAAACTGTACAAGCCATCAGTCGATTCGGTTTCTACCATTGCCAGGCTTGATGTTCATACCGAATTTGAAGATGGACTGATGGGCCTGGCCCTGGACCCGGCGTTTGCGGAGAACCGTTACGTCTACATGTATTATTCTCCCGCCGGGGATGAGCCTGTACAATACCTCTCACGGTTTGAAATGGACCAGGACAGGTTGCTGCTCTATACGGAGAAGGTAATATTAAAAGTGCCGGTCCAGCGGCAAACCTGCTGCCATACCGGTGGATCGATCGCGTTCGGTCCGGATGGAAACCTCTGGCTGTCGACCGGTGATGACACCAACCCGTTTGCCTCTGAAGGATACGGGCCATTGGATGAACGGCCTGACCGCGAACCCTGGGACGGACAGCGTGGTCCGGGTAATACCAACGACCTGCGAGGTAAGATTCTCAGGATAAAGGTGGAACCGGATGCCAGTTACAGTATTCCCGAAGGCAACCTGTTTCCTCCGGGTACGCCAAACACGCGGCCTGAGATCTATATTATGGGATGCCGCAATCCGTACAGGATTCACGTTGACCGGAAAACAGGAACCCTTTACTGGGGAGATGTGGGTCCGGATGCCAGTGAAGACGATACCCTGCGCGGATCGCGCGGCTACGATGAGGTGAACCGGGCAGATTCACCCGGATTCCACGGCTGGCCGTATTTTATCGGCAACAATTATCCATACCGGGATTATAATTTCGCAACGGCCGTGTCAGGGCCCTATTATGATCCTGAAAATCCTGTGAATGATTCTCCGAATAATACGGGTCTGAGGGACTTACCACCTGCCCGTCCGCCACTGATCTGGTATCCATACGGCACTTCCGAAGAGTTTCCGATCGTACGAAACGGGAGCCGGAATGCCATGGCAGGATATGTATATTATCATGACCTGTTTGAGCAAACGCCGGAGTCGTTTCCCGAATATTATGACGGCAAGCTGATTGCGTATGACTGGATGAGAAACTGGCTGCTGGCGGTAACTATGGACGAGGAGGGGAACCTTCTGGACCTTGAACCTTTCCTGCCCCATCTCACCTTCAATAACCTGATAGACATGGATTTTTCCAAAAACGGGGTAATGTATACGCTGGAATACGGAACAGGCTGGTTTCAGCATAATATGGATGCGCGCCTTTCCAGGATCAATTATAATTCGGGTAACCGTCCGCCTGTGGTACGTGTGGCCTCTTCCGAAACCCGGGGCAAGACACCTTTAAAAATCCAGCTGGATGCCTCCGGTTCGTATGATCCGGATGGTGATGACCTGGCGATCACGTGGTATGCCGGCCGGAAGAAAATTGGTGAAGGAGACACCCTGACCTATACCTTCGAAAAAACCGGGTATTATTTTGTCTACGCAGTAGCTGATGACGGAAAGGATGAAACTTCGGATTTTGTCATCGTCAGGCCGGGAAACGAGCCTCCTGAAATAGCCGTTCAGATACGCGGGAACAGTACATTCTACTGGGGTGATGAGCGAAAAGAATACGAGGTTTCCGTAACAGACGAGGAAGATGGGTCAACCCGCGACGGTTCCATTCCTGCCTCATTGGTATCCGTTTCGGAGGACTTTCTCGCCGAAGGCTATGACATGACCGAGGTGGCAAGAGGACATCAGTTGCCCAGCCCTGTGGTGATTGGTAAAAATCTCATGGAAGGAATGGACTGTAAAGCCTGTCATAAAATCGATGGGGCCTCAGCCGGTCCGGCCTACAAGGCAGTGGCCAGCCGGTACGCCGGGGACCCAAATGCAATCAATTACCTGTCCAATAAAATAATAAATGGTGGTGGAGGGGTTTGGGGAGACCAGGCCATGGCCGCACATCCCGACCTGCAGCCGGGTGATGCTGCCAATATTGTCCGCTACATTCTAAGCCTTAATGAGGTTGACCTGTCAGGTGAAGGCGGGAACAGTCAGCTTACAGGAATCTTACGTACAAATCAGCACGAACCCGGAAACCGAAACGGCCTGTACCTGATCACGGCATCCTATACCGACCGTGGCAATGAATACGGCGGACTGAAAGCGACAACCCAGCGGATACTTAGATATCCAAGGGTAGAAGCCGAAAGTTATCAGTCGCACAAGGATATCTCGCATTATGCACTCCCTTCAGGAAATGAGATAATTAATGATATTCGTGCAGGGAGCCACCTTGGCTATGATCAGATTGACCTTACCGGTGTGCAAAGCCTGACAATACGGGGAAAGTTTCTTGCCGAAGGACGTATGGAGCTTAGAAAGGGTGGCCCCTCCGGTGAAATCCTGGGAACGATGCAGATCACCGCGGGACCCTCAGAAATGATGGAATTGACGCTGACCCGGCCTGAAGGCTATATGGAGAAGCTGTTTCTTACATTCAGCGCAACGGAAGACACGCCGCTGATGGAACTTGACTGGATTGAATTTAACCGATAATCAATTAATTATGGAAAGTACGAGGAGACTGTTTATGAAGAAGTCAGCCATGCTGGCTTCCGGAATTGTGTTTATGCCTAACCTTATGAATATGGTGAAAGACAAGGTTGGCATTCAGCTTTACACGGTGAGGAGTATGATGGGGGAGAATCCGCAGGCCACGCTGGACATGCTGGCAGGCATCGGTTACTCCCAGGTGGAGTCGGCAGGGTATGGCAACCGGCAATACTACGGAATGGCACCGGCAGATTTTAAAAAAGCCCTGAAGTCGTCGGGCCTGACTATGCCAAGCGGACATTACACCACCGGAAGAGTCAATGATATGGGCGTAATGGCCAATAACTGGGATGCGGCGGTGGAAGATGCTGCCAAAGTCGGACAAAAGTATATGGTTTGTGCCTACCTCTTCCCTGAGGAACGGGAAACCCTTGACCAGTATAAGGAGCTGACCGATCTCCTCAACACCTGCGGAGAGAAGTGCCGGAAGGCTGGTATTCAGTTTGGCTATCATAATCATGATTTTGAATTCCAGGAGCTGGATGGAAAAGTACCCTATGAATTGATGCTTTCTGAAACAGATCCGGACCTGGTGAAGATGGAGCTTGATATCTACTGGGCCTCAAAGGTGAATTACGATCCGGTCAGCCTCTTTCAGAAAGATCCCGGAAGGTACCCGCTCTGGCACGTTAAAGACATGGACAATGAAGGGAATTTTGCCCCGGTGGGGACAGGAACAATTGATTTCCAGCGCATATTTGACGCTGCCAAAACCGCCGGGCTGAAACATTACTTTGTGGAACAGGATCAGATCAACGGGGATGTGAAAACGGCCATAACCACCAGTTATCAGACCGTAAAAGGGATCCGGTAAATCCATTAAGACCCGGGTTTAAATGTTAACCCGGGTAAATTTATTAATTTAATCAATTAATAATCAAGCATATAGATATGGTAGCAAAAGGTATTAAAATTGTTCTGTTGCTGATATATGTTGTGTTCGCCATTCTCCAATGGAATGATCCGGATCCTTATTTCTGGATATTTATTTACGGACTCACTGCCTTGTTGTTCGTATTACATCTCATGGGTCGCCAATCCAGAATAGTACTTGGGATTTGCATCCTTGCAGGGATCATATTGAGCTTCACCTATATGGGTGGGGTACTGGATTATTTCTCAGCCGGAGAACTTGGGTCGATCACAGATAAAATGCATTATGACCGCCCGTACATTGAACTCACCCGGGAATTCTTCGGTTTGTGGATTGCCCTGGGCGGACTCATTTTTCTCTTCTTTTCGAAGCCGGGATGAAGATCCTGCTGGCCCCCGATTCGTTCAAAGGAACCCTGGATGCACTATCTGCCGCCACGGCGCTATCGGATGGGTTACTATCTGTCCTTCCCGGGCTGAGCATTGACATCCAGCCACTGTCGGACGGAGGGGAGGGTTTTGTGAATTCATGCTGCGCCCAGGATTGTACAGGCGTATCGCTCAAGGTCAGTGGACCGCTGGGGGAAGAGGTAAATGCCTCTTATGGAATCAGGGGTCATGACGCGATCATTGAAATGGCAGCGGCGGCCGGAATTGAACTCCTCGAGCCCGGGCAATATGCACCTATGGAAGCTTCCACCTATGGGGTGGGGCAGATGATTTCTGATGCGGTTAAACGAAATGCCAGGCAAGTGTATGTCGGTCTCGGCGGAAGTGTTACGCATGATGCCGGCTTTGGAATGCTGCGGGCTGCCGGGGCCCGGTTTTATGGAGGAGAAGGAGAGGTAACGATTTTTAGACAAGTCGAAAACATTAAATCAATAGATTTAAGTAAGATATCTCAACTTATTAATAATGTTGATGTTATATGTGCTGCTGATGTTACAAATCCGCTACTGGGAGACCACGGGGCAGCCCGGATTTATGCGAAGCAAAAGGGCGCAAGCCCCGAGGAGGTAAACAAGCTGGAGTCTTTGACGGAGATCTTTTCATCGGTAGTGGAGCAACACCTCGGGAGGGCTGTCCGCAGTCTGCCCGGGGCCGGAGCCGCCGGCGGAACGGCCTTTGCCCTTATGGCTTGCATGGGGGCGAAGATGGAGCCGGGGTTTGACGTGGTTTCGCGCCTTACCCGATTGGAAGAACGGGTCCGTGAATCATCCCTGGTGATTACCGGAGAGGGCTACCTGGATGCGCAGTCTTCCTTTGGGAAGGCGCCGGTCCGCCTTCTGCGCATGGCCCAGGATCACGGGATTCCTGTGGTTGGGGTGTTCGGTGGCAGGGGGGAGTCTGACGAAAATTTTGACCGGATTTATTCTCTCACAGAACTGGCGGGTTCAACGTCCGATGCCATGATGCGTCCTGTAGAATTTCTCCGTATGGCCGCGGCGGACCTGGCACGGGCCATCGCTTCCGGGACGGAATTTAAAAAACATGCCTGAAATGGCATCAAATGGGATGTATTGATTAAATTACATTTCTCAATTGTTAAGCAAGCTGACATGACCAAGAAAAAGAAGGAAACCGCTTCAAGCTCAAAGGAAACTGATGTTGATTTTTATTCGAGATGGACTGATTTTGATGTCCATCTTTTTAAATCCGGTAAGCACTATCGCCTCCATGACAAGATGGGTGCGCATGCGGCCGAGGTCAAGGGTGAAAAGGGTTTTTATTTTTCAGTGTGGGCACCCTCGGCAAAAAGTGTAGGGGTTATAGGAAACTTCAACGGCTGGCAACGGGACGGCCATATGCTCAGCGTGCGCTGGGACGGGTCAGGGATATGGGAAGGCTTTTTTCCTCATATCGGCCATGGTGAAGTCTACAAATTTTCTATTGAATCTGAGCATGGTGATATGCTTGAAAAAGGCGATCCATTTGCGAAATACTGGGAGGAGCCCCCGAAAACGGCTTCCATTACCTGGGATCCGGATTATGAGTGGAAAGATAAGAAATGGATGGAAAACCGGAAGAAAAATGCAGAAAAGCCAAAGCCCTATTCCGTATATGAGGTGCACTTCGGATCCTGGAAACGTAGTCCGGAGGAAGACAATCGCTCCCTGACTTACCGGGAAATGGCCGAGGAGCTGGTGCGGTATGTAAAACGAATGGAATTTACGCATGTTGAATTCATGCCGCTGATGGAGCATCCTTTTTACGGATCATGGGGTTATCAGATAACAGGATATTTTGCGCCAACCAGCCGGTATGGTTCGCCTCAGGATTTCAAGTATATGATTGATGCCCTGCATGAAGCGGGGATTGGTGTGATCCTCGATTGGGTCCCTTCGCATTTTCCGAATGATGCCCATGGTCTGTATAAATTTGACGGGAGCCACCTGTATGAGCATGCCGACCCGCGGAAGGGCTTCCATCCCGACTGGAAAAGTGCCATCTTCAATTACGGACGATTTGAGGTGCGCAGTTTTCTGATAAGTAATGCGCTTTACTGGCTCGAGGAATATCACATTGACGGATTACGCGTGGATGCCGTCGCATCCATGCTGTATCTTGATTATTCACGCAAGGCGGGAGAATGGCTTCCCAATGAATATGGCGGAAACGAAAACATTGAGGCGATTTCCTTTTTGAAGGAGATGAACGAAGTGGTGTATTCAGAACACCCGGACATTATTACGATTGCGGAAGAATCGACTTCATGGACCGGGGTTTCACGTCCTACCTACCTTGGCGGATTGGGCTTTGGTCAGAAATGGATGATGGGCTGGATGCACGATACGCTTGAGTACTTTCAGAAAGATCCGGTCTATCGTCAGTATCATCAGAATGAAATCACCTTTAGTATCATGTATGCGTTCACGGAGAATTTTATGCTGCCCTTGTCGCATGATGAGGTCGTCCACGGGAAAGGCTCACTGATAAGCCGTATGCCAGGGGATGAGTGGCAGCAATTTGCGAATCTCCGGCTCATGTATGGATATATGTTTGCTCATCCGGGTACCAACTTATTGTTCATGGGAGCAGATATTGCTCAGCGGGGTGAATGGAACCATGAGACCAGTCTTGACTGGCATGTGCTTAACCAGGGGCTGCACCAGGGTGTTCAGAGCCTGATACGGGACCTTAACCGCGTATACAAGGCCAACCCGGCCCTCTATGAGAAACAGTTTGATGTGTCGGGATTCCGATGGATAGATTACAGTGATAATGTGAACAGTGTAATGGCATTTGCCCGCATGGGCAAGTCAGCCGACGACCTGATCGTGGTGGTTTGCAATTTCACGCCCGTACCCAATTATAATTACCGGGTGGGTGTGCCCAGGGGTGGTGACTACAAGGAAATACTAAATACCGACGATAAAAAATACAGCGGTACCGGTCTGATGAACGGCCGGGTAACCAGTTCGGCCACAAAATATCATGGACTGGATCATTCTATTGTACTGAAGTTACCCCCGCTTGGGATCACCCTGATGCGATACGTACCTGAAGACTGAATATTTTTGGACATCGCATTCCAATCTTCCCCCATTTTACAGTAACATTGTCGGTTTGTGGATAATTAGTATCAACCTATGCAAAAATATATCTGTATCCATGGTCATTTTTATCAGCCTCCGCGGGAGAATGCCTGGCTTGAGACCGTAGAGTTACAGGACTCTGCCTACCCCTTTCATGACTGGAATGAGCGGATTACCGCCGAATGCTACGGACCAAATACAGCCTCACGCATCCTGGACAAGGAAGGAGTGATCAAGAAGATCATAAATAATTATTCCCGGATGAGCTTCAACTTTGGCCCGACCCTGTTGTCATGGCTTGAAAACCATGCGGCAGATGTTTATCAGGCTATCCTTGATGCTGATAAACAAAGTTTGGAGCGTTTTTCCGGACACGGTTCTGCGGTGGCGCAGGTCTATAACCATATCATCATGCCCCTGGCCAACCGCCGGGATAAGGACACCCAGGTGAAATGGGGTATCCGGGATTTTGAGTCCCGGTTCAACCGGATGCCCGAAGGGATGTGGCTGGCCGAGACGGCAGTGGATACTGAATCCCTTGAAGTTCTGGCCGAAAATGGTATCCGGTATACCATCCTGGCTCCCCGGCAGGCGAAGTCTGTCCGGAAAATCGGCACGAAGGAATGGTCTGAAGTCGGGCATGATACCGTGGATACACGTGTTCCTTATATCTGCCATTTACCCTCCGGCAAGTCCATTTACCTGTTTTTTTATGACGGACACCTTTCGCAGTCAGTCGCCTTTAACGGGCTGTTAAATAACGGACAGGAGTTTGCCAGGAGTCTTTTATCGGGCTTTTCTTCCGAACGGGGAACCGAACTGGTAAACATTGCCACGGATGGGGAGAGCTACGGGCACCATCATCGCCACGGAGACATGGCCCTGGCCTTTTGCCTTGATTTTATTGAAAACCATAAAGACGCCAGCCTGACCAACTACGGAGAATACCTGGAAAAGGTAGCCCCTGAAATGGAGGCTCGTATCCAGGAGGAGAGTTCATGGAGCTGCGTACATGGCGTCGGGCGATGGAAGGAAGATTGTGGCTGTCATACCGGCGGGTATCCCGACTGGAATCAGAAATGGCGAGGTCCGCTCAGGGAATCACTCAACTGGCTACGGGACGAATGCATAAAAGTCTATGAAAAGGAAGCCGGTGCGATCATGACCAACCCATGGGAGGCACGTGATGAGTACATCGGGCTGATCCTGAACCGGCGGGCCGGACAGGAGGAATTTCTTAAAAAGTATGGGATAAAGCGGTCACATCGTACCAAGGCGCTTCGGTTGCTGGAGATGCAGCGCCATTCGTTGCTGATGTTTACCAGCTGCGGATGGTTTTTTGATGAGATTTCAGGAATTGAAACCATCCAGATATTACAATATGCCTGCCGGGCGATTCAGCTGGCCGAACAGGAGAGCGATGCGGTGCTTGAGAGTGAGTTTGTCAGGCGTCTGTCTAAAGCAAAAAGTAACCTGAAAAAGTATAATTCCGCTGCCGATATCTATCAGTCGGTCATTGTACCCACCCGGCTTACCCTGGAACGTGTTGGAATACACTATGCGGTGGCCAGTATTTTTGAAGATCAGCCTGAAAGCCTGCCTGTATTCAATTACAGTGCGAAGAGCAGTTTCTTCGAACGGCGTGAGGCGGGTGCCCACCGGCTTGCCATCGGGTCTACCGAGGTGAAATCCAAAGTGACCTTTTCAGAAAAGCGGTTCAAGTTTGCCGTGCTTTACCTCGGTCAGCAAAATATCATTGGTAATATCTCACTGGACATGACCGATGAAGTATTTGATGATATGTACTCCCGGCTCGTGGAGGCATTTGAATTAAGCAACCTGGGTGAAATGATTGGCATTCTCCAGCGATACTTCGGGCCTGCTAAATACAACCTCTGGTACCTGTTTAAGGATGAGAAAAGGAAAGTGCTGAATATGATCATGGAGAATAGCCTTTCGCAGGTGGAGAATTCATTCAGGCGCATTTACAACCGTGACTACCAGCTAATCAATTCCCTGAAAAATGACAATGTGCCAATTCCTTCGGCCTATACCACCACCCTTCAGTATGTGGTTAACGCAGATCTGAGGAATGCCCTGAATGATAAGGTTATTGACCTGGACGAGCTGGAACGGATTGCTGATGAGCTCGAAAAATGGAACCTGACGATAGATGATTCACTTTCCCTGGAGAAGTATGCCACCGATGCCATCTACGCTGCCCTTAAACGCGTGCGCAAACATCCGACCGATATCGACCGGCTCAAACGGCTGAACCAGTTCTTTAATTACCTGGAGCGGATGCAGCTCAAGCCCGAAATGTATCAGAGTCAGAATTTTTATTTCGAGATTTACAACGATGAATCGCTGATCGGTCAGGTTTCCGATGAATGGAGAGAACAGTTCAACCGCCTGGGCGGCCGCCTGGGTATTCTCGTGTGATCAGGAGGTCTCCGATAACCCGATCATCCTGCTGGCAGTACGGCGAAAGTACGCGGTAAATGCCAAATGAATCTGTTCGTCATCCATAAGGCCATTCTTCTTGGCGATCTGGAGCTTCCTCCATTCTTCCAGGATATCCTGAACGGAAGATTCGAGCAGTTCCGAATTGCCAAGCGGCTTCAGCCTGGTAAAAAATTCTTCGTACTTCTGCTGGCTGAGAAGACCGGCAAGCTCTTCCTTTTTACCGGCAGTCAGGAGATTTTCTGTATTCATAGTCGGATAAAGGTTTAAATCATTCAAATTTGCAAAAAATTAGAGGTTCAGTCTTGATAAATCCGAGCCTCCCTTGTTAATTCACCGTCTTATGCCAGAAAAGGACTCATATTTAAGGCTTTCCGGCCTGGAACCGGTTATTATCACACCCGATTCTAATTTTATTAATATCGGTGAACGCACAAATGTCACCGGCTCACGTAAATTTCTTCGCCTGATTCAGGCAGAAAAATATGAAGAAGCACTGGAAGTAGCCAGGGACCAGGTGGAGGGAGGTGCCCAGATCATTGATGTGAACATGGATGAGGGCATGCTCGACGGGGAAAAAGCGATGGTCACTTTTCTGAATCTTATGGCTTCAGAGCCCGATATTGCCCGCGTGCCTGTAATGATTGATTCCTCCAAATGGCACATTATCGAAGCCGGGTTGAAATGCATGCAGGGCAAAGGGGTGGTAAACAGCATCAGCCTGAAGGAGGGTGAGGATGAATTTATCCGGCAGGCCCGTATCATCCACCGCTACGGGGCAGCAACGGTCGTGATGGCCTTTGATGAAAACGGACAGGCCGACACCTATGACAGGCGCATAGAGATATGTGAACGATCTTATCGCCTTCTCACTGAAAAGGTTGGTTTTCCACCGCAGGATATAATCTTTGATCCTAATATTTTTCCCGTGGCTACGGGTATGGAAGAACATCGCAGGAATGCCATTGACTTTTTCAGGGCCGCACAATGGATACGTGAAAATCTCCCCGGTTCCCAGGTCAGCGGTGGCGTGAGTAATGTGTCTTTCTCCTTCCGGGGCAATAATAAAGTCAGGGAGGCGATGCATTCGGCCTTTCTTTACCACGCCATTCAGCATGGCATGAATATGGGGATCGTGAACCCAACCATGC
This sequence comes from uncultured Roseivirgaceae bacterium, assembly GCA_964563925.1. GTDB lineage: Bacteria > Bacteroidota > Bacteroidia > Cytophagales > Cyclobacteriaceae > JAUILA01. Next base: position 61,487 of record CAZLZD010000024.1, read on the forward strand.
TGGAGGTTTACGACGAAATTCCCGGAGAATTACTGGGTTATGTGGAAGATGTACTGCTCGACCGGCGCGATGATGCCACTGAAAGGCTGCTTGAGTACGCCGAACAGGTTAAAGGGGATACCAAAAAAAAGGAGAAAGATCTTACCTGGAGGGAACAACCCGTGGAGGCAAGGCTTTCCCATGCCCTGGTAAAAGGAATTATCGAGTTTATTGAGGAAGATACCGAGGAGGCCCGGCAGAAGTACGGGAGTCCGCTCGAGGTCATAGAAGGCCCGTTGATGAGCGGGATGAACACAGTGGGCGATCTTTTTGGTTCAGGAAAGATGTTTCTTCCCCAGGTGGTGAAGAGCGCACGGGTCATGAAAAAATCGGTGGCATACCTTGAGCCCTACATGGAAGAGGAAAAGCGGCGTAACAAGAATACCGAGTCAGCTGCCAAAATTTTGCTGGCCACCGTCAAGGGCGATGTGCACGACATTGGGAAAAATATAGTAGGGGTCGTTCTTGCCTGTAACAGCTATGAAATCATTGATCTGGGCGTTATGGTTCCGGCAGAAAAGATCCTGGCAAAGGCCAGGGAAGAGAATGTAGCCATCATCGGCCTGAGCGGACTCATTACCCCGTCACTGGATGAAATGGTCCATGTGGCGCGTGAAATGCAGCGGGAAGGCATGAATATTCCCCTGCTCATCGGCGGGGCCACCACTTCCCGGATCCATACTGCCGTGAAGATAGATCCGGTGTATGACGGCCCGGTGGTCCATGTGCTGGATGCGTCCCGAAGTGTACCGGTAGCCGGGGCGGTGATCGGAAAAGATTCCCGGGAAAAATTCAGCCGGGAGACCAGCGAAGAATATCAGAAGCTTCGCGAGGGGCACGCCACACGTCAAAGTGAAAAGAAGCTGGTTGATATTGCCACGGCCCGGAAAAACCGGATTAAGATTGACTGGGATGCGTATACACCTCCGGTGCCTCAAAAACCCGGGGTGCATGTACTTCCGCACTTCCCGCTTGAAACGCTCAGGGAGTATATCGACTGGACCCCGTTCTTTCAGACCTGGATGCTCAAGGGAAAATTCCCTGCCATTCTGGAACATGAGCTCATTGGAAAGGAAGCAACCAAATTATACAGGGATGCCAACCGTATGCTGGACAGGATCATTGAAGAAAACCTCCTCACTGCGCACGGGGTGCTTGGGATCTTTGAAGCGAATGCCACCGGCGATGATGTCCGCATCCGGTACGGGCATCAGCAGGAGGGAGTCATTCATTTCCTGCGTCAGCAGGGCCGGAAAGGGTCCGGCATTCCTAACCTGAGCCTCGCCGATTTTGTGGCCCCGGAAGACAGCGGTAAAAAGGATTATATTGGAGGATTTGCCGTTACCGCGGGAATTGGTATAGAAAAGATCCTTGAAGAATATGAGGCAGCACATGATGATTACAGCCAGATCATGGTGAAGGCATTGGCCGACAGGCTCGCCGAAGCATTTGCGGAATGTCTTCACCAACGGGTACGGCAGGAATTCTGGGGATACGCCCCTGATGAGACATTCTCCAATGAAGAGCTGATCAGGGAGAAATATCAGGGGATCAGGCCGGCCCCGGGGTACCCCGCCTGTCCGGACCATACAGAGAAACCGTTTTTATTTGAAATCCTGGATGCGACGTCTGCCACGGACATCTCGCTGACCGAGTCTTTTGCCATGTATCCGGCGGCAAGTGTGAGCGGATATTACCTTTCACATCCGCAGGCCAGGTATTTTGGCCTGGGTAAAATTGCCCGGGATCAGGTCGGGGATTATGCCCGAAGAAAAGGGTGTCCTGTGAAGGAAATGGAAAAATGGCTGGCACCAAATCTTTCCTATGACCTATAATCATTCTATTTTTACGCCTCTATGAAAATTACGGAACATATCAGTAAGGCGAAGAGCACGCTGTTCTCCTTTGAAATCCTTCCTCCGCTTAAGGGAGAAAGCATACATTCTCTCTATAATCACATCGATCCCCTGATGGAATTCAATCCGCCATTCATTGATGTGACGTACCACCGTGAGGAATTCGTGTATAAAAAGCGGGAGAATGGTCTGCTGGAGAAAAAGTCCATACGAAAAAGACCCGGAACGGTAGGTATATGTGCCGCAATTAAAAACAAGTACGAGGTGGATACGGTCCCGCATATCATTTGTGGCGGGTTTACAAGGGAAGAGACCGAAAATGCCCTCATAGATTTGAATTTCCTGGGCATCGATAATGTATTACTGCTTCAGGGTGATGCGATTAAAACGGAAGGAAGGTTTGTTCCTGAGCCCGAAGGGCATGCGTTTGCTTCGGACCTGATTTCCCAGGTGGTGTCCATGAACAATGGCAAATACCTCGATGATGACCTGCTGAATGCCAATCCCACGACTTTTTGTATCGGGGTTGCCGGCTATCCTGAAAAGCATTTTGAGGCACCTTCTATGAAATTTGACTTGAAAAGG
>CAZLZD010000025.1:0-1447 GCA_964563925.1 uncultured Roseivirgaceae bacterium
TTGGTTTCTTGTTAGAACATCCTGAAAGCGTTCATCAATTAAAATTAACACTTCCGGGGAATCCTTAAAAAAGTCCTTTAAAGCAGCTTTTAATTTATTCGGACCAATTGTTCCTAATAAGAGATAGCTACCATCAGATTTTTCAAATGTATTGAACTCCTGGTTAGAGGGAATGCCACCTCCTGAAGTTTGCCTGCATGATCGCTGGCGTGACGGTCATGTGAAAATGGAATGGCATTTTTTGAAAAAACAAATTGGGGTGTAAGTCGATTAGGAAGAGGATACAGGAACAGTTTACAGGTAGGATACCAGCCTTCGCATTGAGCTACGGCTGGCAGAGCAGGAAACCGGATATGCACCTTCTCCGCCTTAGGCGGATTCGGTTAATTAAAGCAGAGGTAAAAAAATTTGGTAGATAAGGAACAGGATACAGGAACAGTTTACAGGTCGTATACAGGAGCAGGATACAGGTGTAAAAAAATTTGGATTGAAGAAACGAATACCACTGTATCCCGTATCCTCCAACCCAAACTGTTTTTACGCTCCCCCTCTTGGGCTCGAACCAAGGACCTACTGATTAACAGTCAGCCGCTCTAACCAACTGAGCTAAGGGGGAATATTTTCAAATGGAATGCAATATTAGACGTTCCTTCAGAATTATCCAATATCTGCCCGTAAGAATTTTTTAATATTCAAGGGCAAATTTCTATCCGCCCGGACCAATCCGCCGTTTCCCCTCCACGCTTACTTCCGATCCTTCCGCCAGCATCACCGAATCGGGCCTTCGGCCGGACAATTCTCCAAATTCATCCCCGTACAACCTTCCGAAATCTACTTCAATCCGGTACTCCCTGACCGGGTAACAATCCCACCTCGGGTGGCGCACCTCATACTCAAAGGTTTTCTCCGCATTCACCCGGGTATACCCCCAGTAATGCTCAGTGATAAACTCCGCCTCAGACCCCGCCAGGATCGGCCGCGCTTCCTTATTCGCAGTCACCGAAAAGGAATGCGTCCCCCCGGCATTCCACCAGCGATACGCCACCTGGCGCTCATAATCCGTTTCCCCCCACGTATGCGCCATCTTCATGGTCTGGTAATGCTCGCCGTATACTGTATTCGCCACCAGGGTCAGCGCCGCCCGGGGAACGATCTCCCTGAGGAATACCACCCCGCGCTTCCATTCTCCGCCATCCTTGTACCGCACATAGAACCGCAGGTTGACTTCCTCGAAATTCCGGTGAAACGGAATCCCCACCCCCAGTAACCGCGTGTTCAGGAACATGAATCCCACCAGGCTGACGTAACATGTGCCCTCCCATGCATCCAGTTCCGTATACAGCGGTACATGTGGTTTCAGCAGGGAAGGGGGTACGGCATAATTGGCAATGGCCAGCTTGCGCCATTCGGCAGTCAGGAAACTCATGAGGTAAATTTAGAGAATCCC
>CAZLZD010000025.1:1547-24880 GCA_964563925.1 uncultured Roseivirgaceae bacterium
CTTTTCTGGCAACAGGCCTACGGAAACCGCGATTCCCTGATGCAGCTGATCATTGATCCTGACCTGGCCCGCTTCACAAACATTAATTACGGTCCGTGGGACCGCCTGAATAATAACGAACCCTTTATCGAAGAGGTCGGACCTAAACCTGCGGGTGCCAATTTCTATCCGAAGGATATGTCCAGGGAGGAGTTTGAGAATGCCAGCCTGGAGAATAAAACGTCGCTGTATACCATGATCCGCCGGGCACCTGATGCCAGCCTGATAGCTGTTCCCTACAGCGAGGCATTCTACGAACCCCTGCAGCGCGCAGCCCGGCTGCTCCGTCAGGCAGCCGAAATAGCGGAGAACGAGGCGCTGAAAAAGTACCTGTCACTCCGCGCCGATGCGCTGCTTTCCAATGAATACTACGAAAGTGACATTGCCTGGATGGAAATGAGGGATAATTCGATCGATGTCATCATCGGACCCATCGAAACGTATGAAGACCAGCTCTTTGGGTACAAGGCCGCCTTCGAATCCTATGTACTCGTCAAGGACAGGGAATGGAGCCAGAGACTGGATAAGTATGCCGCCATGCTGCCCGGCCTTCAGCGGGGCCTGCCGGTGCCGGATGCGTACAAGCAGGAGGAACCAGGAAGTGATTCTCAGCTCAATGCATACGATGTGGTGTATTATGCCGGGGATTGTAATGCCGGATCCAAAACGATTGCGGTGAACCTGCCCAATGACGAACAGGTACAGCTGGAGAAGGGTACCCGCCGGTCCCAGCTGAAGAATGCCATGCGCGCCAAGTTTGATGAAATCCTGGTGCCGATTGCCAACCAGCTTATCGATCCTTCCCAGCGTGAATTCATAACCTTCGACGCGTTTTTTGGCAATACCATGTTCCATGAAGTCGCGCACGGCCTGGGTATCAAGAATACCATTGATGGCGGAGGCACCGTACGAGAGAGCCTGAAGGAGCATGCCTCGGCCCTGGAGGAGGGCAAGGCGGATGTACTCGGACTCTACATGGTCACCGCCCTTCACGAGCAAGGCGAAATTGAAGAGGACCTGAAGGCGCATTACGTGACTTTCCTGGCCAGTATTTTCAGGTCGGTCAGGTTTGGGGCGAGCAGTGCCCACGGCAAAGCCAATATGATCCGCTTCAATTATTTCCAGGAAATGGGTGCGTTCGCGAGAGACCCTGAAACCGGACTCTACACGGTGGATTTTGAGCAGATGGAACAAGCCATGAATGCCTTGTCGGAAGAGATTCTGACGCTCCAGGGAGATGGCGACTACGACGGTGCGGCTGCCCTGGTCAGTGAGCGTGCCGTAATTGGTGAAGAATTGCAGGCCGACCTCGATAAGCTGGCGGAACTGGGGATTCCCGTAGACATCGTTTTTGAGCAGGGCGTGGAGGTGCTTGGATTAGAATAGGAGGGATCGGAAAATGGAGGATGTGGAGGCGCCTGGATTAGAATAGCGAGTCAACGTGCCGGGATGGAATCAGGCGTGAGCGTGTCCGGATAAGCAGGGGGCCTCGTGCGTGGATGAGAATAGGTGGATGAGAATAAGAAAAGGGTGTAAAAACGCGGCACGATGCCGTATCCTTACACCCTTATTCTCCAGGGTCACGTCCGCGTTACCGGACGATGGAAAATGTCATTCTTTCATAGTAATGATAATTCCCTGTTCTGGTTGATCTTATTAGTCGTTAGCTTCTTCTGCAAGCTCCTGGTCAAATTCAGCGTCCCATTCTTCAAATTGACGATCAATATCGGCAATCGCACGGTTAACGCCATTTTTGAAATCTTCCCAGGTTTCTTCAGTTTGCTGATCAATTTCACGCATTTCTTCCTGCAGTTCATTTTTGGACTGCTGGAGATTCGCTTTCATTTCAGCCCACTCTTCTTTCGTTTCCGCAGAAGCTTCTGCAGTGTTTTCTTCTATTTCTCTTTCAAGGGCCTCCATGTGCTTGTCAATGTTCTGAATGGTCGCCTGGTAATTCTGGCGAAGTTCGTTCTTTTCTTCCATCCATTCTGCTTCAGCAGCCGCTTCGATTTCATCGCCTTCTTCTTCCATTTCATTGCGATCCGCAGGGGTGCACATCATAAATGAAGAAGCGACAAAAAATAAACTGGCTATACTCAATATAAATTTTGCTGATTTCATGTCTGTTTCGTTTTGATTTACCTCATTTAGTGAAAATAACATGCCATTGGCCCAAATCCCCCTTATTGCCTGTAATTGAGGGGGGTAGTGTATAATTCAATCCTCACTTTTGGTATTCTATGAACGCATTTCCACACTGTAATTCTTAAAAATACATGCCAGCCCGCAGGTAAAAATACCTTCCTTCATCGCTGAACCCAACGCCGGCCGATGTGACAAATACCTTAAACAAATTGAGCCACAGTCCCGGCCCGTAACCGCGGTGCCATTGAGCGCTTTCATTCTCCAGGTCCCGGGTCCATACCCGGCCGTGATCGATAAACCCGAATACACCCCAGTATCCGTTAAATACATAACTTTTGATTTCACTGACCGCCAGGCGCAGTTCCGTATTCTGGTAAACAGAAATGTCCCCGTTAAAGCGCTGCATCCGGTACCCCCGCAGCGAATTTACTCCTCCCAGGAAGCTGCCCTGGTAAAACGGAAATTCCCCGAAGGTAGCTTCCGTGCCAAAACGCATCGCAAGGGTCAGGTACATGGGCAGATCCGGGGTGAGATACACGGAGAATGCACTTTTGACCTTCCCGAAATTGAGGGAGTTTTTTACATCCCGGGCGACTTCCACGCTGTTTTCCCACCGGATACCGTTGAACGGATACAGGTTGTAGTTCGTACGTTCCAGGTTGAGATAGGCCCCCAGGCTGATAAACTGACCGGCATTCAGCTCTGAAGGGTTGTTGTATTCCTCGATTATGCCACCCTGGTTCCGGCTCAGCTCCATATAATCATAGCCCGCCGTGATGCCGAAATGCAGATTTTCAGAAGGAACCCGGTCCAGGGTTATCTCCTGGCTGAACCCTTTCATATCGAGCCGGTAAAACGAAATATTTTCTTCGTTCTCACTTCCGTTACCCCTTCCGAAAAAATTGAATATATTCTGTGGTGAATAGTAGTGCGAACTCAGTACCAGGTCGTTATTTTGTCCGAATACATCGGAAAACCGGCCCGTATACATCAGGTTGAACGCTGAGGTGGCAAAGGAATAGTTGCCATAAATATCCTGTTCGGATTCAAAGTCCTTGTGCTGGAACCCATGGGTTCGCCATCTTGCACCGGCTCCGACGAACAGGCCGTTATCCCGGTTGAACTGAAATGATATTCGCGGTCCCAGGTAATCGTACTGGTTCATTTCAGGGTCATAGGAATTGATATAATCCGCGGTGGAGGTATGGGTTTTTAGTCTTCCATTGCCGGTAAATGTATGGTCATGTGATTTCTTTGCATAAAGGTCCACTTTTCCGGAGGCGGCATTATTCTCCACGTATTTTTCGTCCTTGCCAAGGATAATCCGCAGGCGTATCGGACTCGTGAAAGACTTATCGATGACTATGGAATCCTCCCCGGCAAGCGTATAGAGCCTGATCTCTTCTGTTTCCGCCGGAATAAAAGAGCGCTGAAAGCGTACATGTTCCACATCGCCTTCCTTTTCGCGCTTCAGAATGGTTACGGTAACCTCGCCATCCTGACGTTGCCCGACCTTAATGAGTTCGTGCTTGTCCGAGGCGACCACATCGGGTTCTTTGGCCAGGAATTCATAATACTCCATTGCATATTCCTCCAGATCATCCCGGCGTGCTTTCAGCTTTTCAATGATTTGTGGCCCGGAAACAGGAAATACCTCCTCGGGCATCTGGCGGATGGCGTATTCGATCAGGCTGTCAGTAAGGTTTGCCTGCATATCACGAACCACCTGCTGCCATTCTTCCCGCTCAAGGCCCTGGAGCAACCGCCGGTCAAGTGAATTACCTGACATCATCATTCCTTCCACATCGGTGATTTCGTTATCGAAGTGCTGCAGGTTGCGTACGGCCCATTTACGCGAGGCCAGCCAGGGGAAAATTCCGTCATACAGCGTATAAACCTGATCGCGGTCCCTGGGCACCGGCCGGAAAAGCTCCCCCTTATCCGGCTTGTCATATTCTGCCCATCTCCATTGGTCTTCATGCCGGTCCCAGTCCCCAATCAGCATATCAAAAAGGCGTGCTTTGAGGAACATTTCATCATCCACGCTGTCGTCATTGTCTTCATTGAGCTGTTCCAGCATACGCTCCGTGCCCACCACATTTTTGGAGTAACCAAAACGCTCAAAATTCGAAAGGTCTTCATCCGGGCGAATCTCAAACAGTGCGTTCATGCCGCCGAACGTGCCAAGGAATTCACCCAGCTGGGGTGCGAAGGGCACATAAACGAGTTTGGGATCGGTATGGTACATGCCAATGGCGTCGGCCATAGGAGCCACCGTAAATGCCCCGTACGGATGGGCAGTGGATATCTGGTCTTTCACCAGGTCCTGGGCAAAGGTAAACCGGAATGGCTCCGGCACTGCTCCGATCGGGTTCTTATTGATCGAACGAATATTGTACTGGATGCTGTCCTTGTCCATGACCCGAAGCGAAATGGTTTGCTTGCCTCCGCCCTGCTTGAGGGGTGTGAGCCCGCCCCCGTAATTGGGAATATCCAGGTAGGGGACAGTCACCGGGGTGGCCCATTCCTTCCTGTAATGCTTTCCGAAAATCCAGCTGGAGAATTTTCCGCTGCGGTATTCTTCGCCAGCCACAATCTGTTTCACGCTGTCTGAATAATCCAGATCTTCCCTGACAGTGCTGGCCAGCGAAGATTCTTCGGGAACAAGGGCATACAGCGGAGTGCGGTAAACCCGTTTGCCAAGAGAATCCTTTGCATCAGGCACAAAAAAGCTTAACCAGGCCTCGCCATTCTCATAATAATCCACCCTGGCCAGTCCGGTCGAACTGTTCACAAAAGCTGCGTTTTTTCCTTTACGGGCATAATTCACTCGCGAACCCGTACCGCTGATGATGTGATTAATACCCTCCACCTGGGTATGCTGGAGAATCTGGTCATGGGCAGCGGCAAATGTGACACTTTTCATTTCATAGACAGATTCTTCAAGTCCCTTTTTCAGCATCTGGTATTTTTCGTTGGGAATATCCTGCGAATTGATCCCGTATTTCCTGAGTAGTGTATAGAATGAACCTACAACAGGAAGGGGTACCCACAGGTCACCCCGCTCCAGGGTAAGCGGGAACAAATGATCCCCTGCATCGTAATGACCACCGCGGTTTCCGTTGCTGTACAGCGGATGATGCATGGCCACCAGGATGTGCTTGCCTTCATGTCGCCTGACCATACGCCGGAATTCATAAAAGAAATCCCATTCGCTCTCGATGTTGCATTCAGGGTAGGCGGGCTTGAATTCGTTGTGTAGATACCATTCAGAATCGATCAGAATCAGCACCACTCCATCCCCCAGAATCACTTCTTCCGGCCCAGGACAACCGTTTGACGGGAGCATGGTCTTACCATTTCCAGCGTATTCGTTGATATAGCCGGCCTGGCGGCGGATAGCCCGGTAACCTCCTTCCTGGTCATTGTTCCAGTCTTTGTCGCCCGGGACAAAAAAGACCCTGCCTTCATAGTCTTTAACTAATGAAAGCTGGGTATTCAGCCGTGATTCAGCCTCTTCGCGACCGCTGGCGTCCTGAGGAGGGAGTCCAGTTTCGTAGAGGTTGTCCCCGAGAAAAATAAGTGTGGCTTTTTGTTCGCTTTCCTGTTCCAAAGCCAGATGGGCCCGGAGAAGGTTTCTGAACTCATCCGAGGGATCACCCGTATTTCCGACCAGGATAACCTGCCGGGTGAGGCGAATTGAGTCGGGCGGACTATTCTCCTCCCAGGTTGATTTTTCAAATGAGTAATAAGGTGTACGGGTACCGCACCCGGCCAGGATCAGTGCTGCAATGAAGCAGATTGAAAGTATTTTATACATGTAGGTGGTGGCAGTCAGCGTTGATGTCAATAACCCACCTGAGTAAATACCCTGCCAACACGGAATTAAGACCGGGAGAGATGTTTATACGGCCTGGAGTGGGGTATAAATTCCCCACTCTTCAGCGTATGGCGTAAGACACTCCAGTTTTCAGAGGTGTTTTTTAAGTATGCGAATGCCTTCATGAATAGCTTCCCTTCCGCTGGATTCTATTCCGTACCATCCTTTGTAACCGCCCTCCTGGCTTATCCGGATCATTTTCGCGGTTTGATCCTCGGTAGGTTGGTTTCGGTACGACTGGCCAACCGCCCAGGGAATAGTTTTTTTCAGGTATTCGACATTATCGTACTCCACGCCGGGATGACGCCAGTCAGGATACGTACCAAGCAATTCGTGATCGACTTTTTTCATGAACCTGACCATCCAGTCGGCATCATCACTGACCCCACCGTGATTTTCGATGGAGATTTTGATGCCTGACGGACCTGCGTAGTCCAGTAACATATTGTAGGATTCCGCCGCCCATTTCATTACCTCCTCCGGATCTGCTCCCTCGGGCCCCCGGCAATTCGTTCGTATTGCATGGCAACCCAGGTAGTGGGCAATGTCAACCCATTTCTGATGATTGATCACAAACTGTTTGCGTAACGCTGCGGTCGGTTCCCCGCCGTCACCCTCTGCATCCACCATGATAAGGACCATATCGGTCCCGTGGTCCGAGGCGCGCTTCCTGAGGTCATTCAGGTAATTCATGGTAGGGACTTCAAACAGGGTATTGACAAATTCAATCCCGTTGATCCCGAAATCTTCCCTGGCAATGCGCGGGAAATCCAGGGTTTTCCATTTACCATTTCGTATCTCATCCACAAGTGCCCACTGGGCCAGGGAAATGTCATCTTTAGCTGGTGTATTCATCTGAAATGCTGATAGGGGCCCTGCGCCGGGCAGGAATAGGGCTGCGCCGGCGGTGGCCATGGATTGTTGAATAAATTTTCTTCGATTTTGCATGAGTTAGCTGATTTCCCATCCCGGGCGGTATTCCCGGGTGAGGTATTTATTTGCCTCTTCGTCGTTTGTGATCCTGACATTCTCCGCGTCATAATCCACCCTTTTCTTATGCCGCAGCGCGATAGCTGCCAGGTTAATGGCCTCGGTGACCGTCCGGGCCCGGACAAAGCTTCCGGGAGATTGCTTGCCGTCCCGTACAAAATTGAGCCATTCCTCGCCAAAGCGTTCTTCCGGTTCCTCCACTGATCTGGTACCTGAATAGGCGTTCATGCGGCGTTCCGGAATGATCTCGGGTGACTCCCCCCTGAAGCCGGCGAGAATCTTGCCTTTATCCCCCACGAACATCATTCCTTCATTCGGGATTTCCCGGTTATCTTCTTCCAGTTCTTCCGGTGCGAACGGCTTCATACCCCCGTCATACCAGATCAGGTCGAAGGCCGGCAGGTTTTGCTGCTCCGGGAATTTCAGCTTGACCATGCAGCTGTAGGGAAATGCCACGTCGTTATTGACCCATTGATACACGTTGTTTACCGCCTCCCGCGTGGTTGTTCCGAAGGCTTTTGCACTCACCGGCGGCCGGTCTATGCCAAACGCTTCGAACAGGGGAAACAGGCTGTAATGTCCCATATCGGCAATGCTTCCTCCTCCGAAATCGTACCAGCCCCGGAAAACGTTATGGGTATAGTTGGGATGATACGGCATATCAGGCACCGGCCCCAGCCAGAGGTCCCAGTTAAATCCGTCCGGAACCGGGGGGGTCTCCTCCGGCCGTTTTGTCCATTGCTGCCAGACCGGGCGGTAGGACCAGTTATGGATCTCTTTGAGCTCTCCGATCACCCCGTCATCTATCCATTGCCGGATAAGGTTATATTCCGGGCGTCTGCTCCAGGCTAACAAATGCGTGACCATACCCGAGTCTTCGGCTTTTTTGATGACTTTCAGCCCTTCTTTCATCCTGTTGGCAATGGGTTTGTGCGTTACCACGTTTACTTTCCTGTCCATTGCCGCCAGCGCCACCGGGGCATGCAGATGATCCGGAGTCATGATCTTTACCACATCCACGTCATTCTCCCTGGCCAAAAGTTCCCGAAAATCCTCATAGGCAGTACATCCTTTGTATTTACCGGACGGCTTGTTTTTGGCATAGTACCGGTCGACGTATTCCTTCATCACTTCCCTGCCTCCGGGAATCCCTTTAACGCCTTCCCACCACGAATTGTCTCCAAGTACCCTGCGTATGTTGTCACGGATACCGTAGGGCGACCAGTCAATGTAGTTGGTGGAGTACCGGTTAGGGTCACAGACTGCCACCAGCCGGACCGATTCATTGGTTAGCAGGTCCCCCAGTTCCCGCAGGCCCTGGGTGCCACAGCCGATGTTGGCCACAGCAATCTGGTCGGAAGGCGGTACATGGCCGGTTCCGGCAATCACGGAGCTCGGTACGATGGAGAATGTGGCTGCGGTGGCAGCGGCCGTACCGATAAACTTACGGCGGTTTATCTTGTCGGTTTTCATGAAGGCTACGGGTTGGTTCTAAGCTTAATTTAATTAAAAATCCCGGAACAGCCTTACCGGTTTTAATTCACCGGAGAATGAAAGTGATTAAAGGTTAGGAAAGGATTGACGTTACGCCGGGCGATCGGCAGGATCCTGCTGAAATACCTTTTCCAGCATCTCATACAATTCAGGTTCGCGCTTCTTGAGCATGTCGGGCTGCGTAAAAAAATACTCGCTCGCCACGGAAAAGAATTCGGCCTCATTGGTGGCTCCGTAAGGGTTGATGTTCGATTGCTTGTTCCGGATCTCTTCCATCTCCTGCCGGATCATCTTCATCCAGGGAATCGAATATTGCCGCTCAAGCAACACCTCAGGTAATCCGTCCGTTGCGCCGTCCAGCTTGTCTATCAGGTGGACAAACTCATGGATGCCGACATTGCTTTTCGTATGTTCATTCTCGAAACCCTGCTTCAGCGATTGCCGGGAAAGGATCATGGTGCGGTGCATCGGCCCCCAGCCGACCATCCCGGCCACATTTCGGCCCTCACCGGTGGTGTTAAATTCCCTGGAGAAACTGTTCGGGTACAGCAAGACCTCATTCAGGTTCCTGTATTCCCAGTCCGGAAATGCAAAAATAGGGATTACGGCACTGGAAGCCACCAGTACCTTATCCTCTTCGGTTACTTTGGTGTCCACCCCGCGGACTTCCACCCCGGAAAGGAACCGCTCAACCTTTTCTTCAAAAACTTTTTTCTGCCCGGCCTTGAGGTCCTGGTAAAACGCCACCTTCTCCTCAAGGATTTTTCTCATGGAGGCGGAAAGGGAAACCGCGGATTGCCGGCGTGACCATTTTGGCCGGAGCCAAAGCACCCAGGCGGCGAAAGCAAGAAGTCCCAGCAACAATAGAAATCCCTCCATGGGTTAAAGATGTGAATATTTACGCAAGTCAGGGAAAGCAATTCATTTTTAAAGTAAATTTGTTTTCTGTCAATCATGAAAGGTTCCATTACCACTACGCGCCTTATCGTGGAAGAAGCATCCAGGGAAGATGCGCCGTTTTTTTTCCGGCTCCTCCGGAGTCCCACCTGGCTCCGGTTTATCGGGGACCGTGGCATACACTCGCTTGGGGATGCTAAAAACTATATCCAGTACTCCCTGATTACTTCATATCGGGAAAAGGGATTCGGTCTGTATAAGGTATCCCTGCTTGACAGCACCCCAATTGGCGTATGTGGCTTCCTTCAGCGGGATTATCTCGACAGCGCCGACCTGGGCTATGCCCTCTTACCGGAGTTTGAAGGACACGGCTACATGGTGGAGGCGGCCAGAAGTATAATTGAGTATGGTTACCATGAACTCCGGCTGAAAGAAATCCTGGCTTTCACGGATCCTGATAATTACCGTTCCCACCAGGTGCTGGGTAAACTTGGGTTTGTGGAAAAGGAGGTTTTCTTCCCGCCTGATTTTTCAGAACCCTGCATTCTTTTCAAACACATTCGAGATACCGGAAGCTGAGATCCGGAACTGGCATGGTTAATCGCCTGCTGGAATTAATCGTTCGACAGACTCCATAAGTAGGGGACCTGTTTCTGGTCCGACCGACATACTCGTAAGGTACGGGGCATGGGGAATGGTATCATGTTCGAAAAAGGTGGGTTTGAGAATATATCCCAGCGCATCCTGCCCCAGCCCCAGGACAAATTTTGGCCCGCTGCTCATCAGTTTCTTACTTGCAAGTCCGTAAAAAGGAGCCGTTTCACCCGGATGAGTAATAAATTGAGCGGGGCCAATCCGAAACCATGTAATTTCCGTTTCAACTGAATCACGGATTTTTCTGGGGATGGTGCCCATTGCTGAAAGCTGCTTCCATCCTTCATTGGCTACCGGAAGTACGAGGGAGGTATTCCGGATATCCACTGTGGGTTCGATCGGCTCATTGCCGTTCTGATTTGCCTGCAGGACGACTTTGGCAAGGCCTTTTCCTTTTTCCATGGCCATCCTGATGTCGCCACGCTCCGTAACAGGCTGAACCCAGCCGCCGATGGCACCCTGTAAATAGAGATTTACACCTCCCCAGGCGGAGTCCAGTGCCTGGTAAAACCCGGCGACGTAATCTGCCGAAACCTCGGAAGACATGGCATCCATGAAGGTCGGGTGACATGCAAAATTGGTAATGCTGGCCACAGATTTTCCATCGGCATCAACCACCCTGAGTACACTGACCGCCCGGTCAATTTCTTCGTTGCTAATATTTTCCACCCATCCTTCCCCGTAGGATGATTCTCCTGTCTGAAGCGTGACCGGTACCCTGGATTGATTAGCAAGTACGACCTGTTCGGCCGCCGTGGAAATCAAAAACTCCATGTAGGCACTGTCGACCCCTGTATGCGTAAGATCAGGTCCCCATATACCCACCACATCCGGGCCGCTGTGCGTGTGTGTGGAGGAGACAATAATATTTTCTGCGGGAAAATCGGATAGTTTCCTGACTTTATCTCTGATTCGTTGCACATCAGAATTCATTAGTCCGATGCAATCTATCGTCACTATCGCTACCTCGGTGGCCCCGTCACTGAGCACCACCGCTTTGGCAAACAGGTCATCATGTACGCCCGTAAACGTACGGTTTGGAGCATCCCCGGCAATGAAGGATCCGGCAGGCGGACTTACAATACCCGTGGAAGAACCAGCATAAAACACGTGTTTTTGATCTTCCCGTGCCTGGCCACAGGAGCCAAGAAAGGCAAACAGGATAGTCGAAACCACCAGAACTCTTTCTCTCATTGGTCAGGTCAGATGATATTCAATTTTCACAAATAATAAAAAGAAAGGCCGGATATCCAAGGATAACCGGAGCCGGCATAGGCGCATTCTTGTGATTCAGTATATTTACAGCGTATGCAACATCGTTTTTCCACGCTGGTCCTCCTGCTGGCCTTCTGTCTGATTGCCTGTGACCGGTCACAGGAACCGGAAATCAATCCTGCTGCAGACCCGGATTACAATGAGCGATCCGTATTTTATGTGTCCCAGCAGCCTGCTTCTTCCGTGGAGAAAATGCGGCTTGGCAAGAACCTCGGGGCGGCTGATTTTGTGCCCCTGGGGCTGATGGTGGGTCCTTATGAACAGATCACGGTGACGGTTGAAATCCCTGACGGCACCTCAGCGCCCGGTTTGCTGATGGGGACCTATTCCCGCAACGACTGGAACTATACTCCTGCGGAATTCGGGCTATCCACCGCAGGACCGAGAACATTGACAAACCCGACGGCTGAAAGCCAGCTTTTATACGTGCGCTATAATGGGTACGACGAAGAAAAAGAAGCGGTCATCACGGTCGAAGGAGGACGTAAGGTCCCGTTTTTTGTGCTTGGTGAATCTGACAATGCCGCCTTCGTGTCACAGCTTCGCGACTTTGACAAGTATGTCGACGTGCAGCTGATGAGCCGGCGCGGGATGGTTGTTCTTGGCAGGTCGATTGCGCTCAAGTACATCCATCAGGACTGGGAACAATTAATGGAGACCCTGGATGGCATCATTGAAACGGAAGAATTCATTTCCGGCCTGGATGGCTCATCATCGATTCATTCTCCGACTAAAAACAGGTACCTGCTCACCCAGACCCGTGATACAAGATACTGGATGGCCGCAACCAATTACCGTACCTTTTACAATGCGGTGGATGCCATCGATTTTGTGGCTGACAGGCAAAAATTGTTTAGTGACGGATGGGGGCCGTGGCATGAGATTGGTCACCAGCATCAGTTATCCGCCATTACCTGGAATGAAACCGTGGAGGTGACGGTAAATATCTATTCCCTGGCGGTGGAGCGTGCATTCGGACATACTTCGAGGTTAAAGCGGGAGAATCGCTGGCCCGCTATTATGAATTACCTGGCACTTCCCGAAGCGGAGAAGGACTACAATGATCCCTCCCTCGGGCCATTCCTGCGGTTGGGCCTGTATCAGCAGCTCTGGCTGGCATATGGTGATGAATTCTTTATTCAGCTTCACCAGGCGATCCGGGAGGAGCAACCCGACATCCAGCTTAAGGAGGAAAAAATGGGATATCTTATGAGAAAAGCGAGCGTGGTTTCCGGTCATGATCTCAGTAATTTTTTCAGGCGCTGGGGATTCCGGGTCGGGGAATCGTACTATGCCGAACTGGCGGCTCTCGGGTTACCACAACCTGACGAGGACCCGGCCGGATTAAGTGATTAGTTTTAAAAAAATATTTCCAAAAAATGTGCGACTATTTGTTGAAAATGTACGTTTACATCTTCATACAGATAATTTAATGAATCTCTCAGTAGTTTTAATGGGACTGTTTTTCACAGGTGTGATTTTCGGTCCCTTTGTGTACCTGGTCGCCAGGAACAAACGTCAGTCAAATGCCCTGAAGGCAATGCTTTTAAAAGGTGCCGCGGATAACCACATGCAGGTGAATTGTTCTGTCCAGCTTGCGGATCGAATACTTGGCCTTGATTCCGAAGCAGCCAAACTGCTTTTTTTCAGGATACAGGATGAGTCGGTGCAGGAAATGATGGTCGATCTTCGGGATGCCCTGGATTGTACGCTTAACCTTTCTCCATTCTTAATACGCCTTGATATCCGCATGGTCGGAATGGGCCAGGAGGTGTCCGTGTCATTTATGGACGAGTCGGATGACCCTTTTGAACGCGGGAACCGCCTTCCGGTCGCCCTGGAATGGGAGAGAAGGATATCCGCAGTAATCGATTCCAATTTCATCCGGCCTCTTCACGCGGCCTGATCAGGAGAGTAACCAGGTCAGATAAATAATGTAGGTTGCCAAAAGCAGGATCGCTTCCCAGCGATCCAGTTTTTTTCTTTGCCCGGTATACATGGCCAGCAGGAGGAAGACGGTACCTCCGGCAACGAGGTAAATTTCAGTATTGAACACCGGGTCATACGGGATTGGCCGGATCAGCGCGCTGATCCCAAGAATGAAAAAGATATTGAATATGTTGGAGCCAATGATATTGCCGACCGCAATGTCGTTGTTTTTTTTGACGGCAGCCATGACAGAGGTGGCCAGTTCAGGCAGGGAAGTGCCCGCGGCCACCACGGTCAGCCCGATCATTTTCTCGCTCATTCCAAGCTGTCCGGCAATGATTACCGCCTGTTCGACCATCAGTCTCCCACCCGCAATGAGCCCCGTCAGTCCCAGGACAGTCCACATGACAATCTTCAGATTCGACTGTTCCTTCCGCGGTTGTTCCATTGATTCCGGGTCAGTACGAAGCTGCCGGTATACATAGGTGAGAAAGGCGAGAAAGAGGAACAGGAGGATGCCGCCCTCGATTCGGGACAGCACCGGGTTGGTGCCCTGCCATGCAATCATCAGGTACAAAATCAGTATGCCGGCCAGTGATACCGGTATCTCTTTCCAGGCGGTGCTGGATTGAACAACCATCGGGGTGATGACTCCGGCCAGTCCGAGGATAATGAAAAGGTTGAAATTATTGCTCCCGAGTACATTGCCAAACACAAGGTCCTGATGCCCCTGGTAGGAAGATATGGAATTCACCACCAGTTCCGGTGCCGAGGTCCCAAACGCCACTACGGTCAGGCCGATGGCAAGGTCTGATACATTAAATTTTCTGGCCAGGGACGATGCACCCCGGATGAGCCATTCGGCACCAAAAATAAGCAGGCCCAGTCCGCCTGCCAGCAAGACAATGTGTAAAATCATACGATCGGATGTCGGCCGGGAATATAGTGAGGTTTGATGTATTCTTCAAACACCCATCGGGCACCGCATTGAGTAACCGCCAGTCTCAGCTTTCCTTTCACTCCGCAAAATACCCTTGTCCCGCACCATTCTCCCCGACATTCCTCCGCCTGTACAGTATGCCCTGATTTATTGTTGCATGTGCGCAGAAATAAGTAGTTTTAGGAGAAGAAAATCCGGCATTAAACGGGTTTCAAAATGAATTGTGCATAAGGAATGGCATTGATCGGAACACATACCGGAGAGACGTTATGGGGAGTGCTGCAGGAGTCTCTTTCGCCTGATTCGGCCGACTGGCTGAAGCGACAGCTCGACAATATTGTTGCGCAAAAGTCCGCGAGAGACCTCTATCTTACCTACAGCCTGGCGTCTTCAAAAACGGATACTTCCCGGCCCCGTTTGGAGCCAGGGGATTCGCCAATACTTGAATACCTGAGTAAACACGAAGCCAATTTGAGGGAGATCGCACGGATGTACCTGCTGGTTTCGGTACTTGAACAGGACCGGGATTTCTTTTCGTCGCGTATTGCCAGGCTGATCCAGGTTGCAGATAAAGGGGAGCTCGAAACATTTCTCCGTTACCTGCCGCTGTTGCCGCATGCCGGGGATTATCACCAGGCGGCGGTGGAAGCGCTGCGTACCAACATTGCAACGGTATTTGATGCCATCGCGCTGGGCAACCCGTATCCGGCGGAATTTTTTAACGACCAGCAATGGAACCAGATGTATCTCAAGGCGGCTTTCATGCAGCGTGACCTGTCACAGATCCTCTCGGTAGAAGAAAGGGCAAACCCGGAACTGGCACGGATTATTTCTGACTATGCCCACGAACGATGGGCGGCTTCACGGGCGGTGGACCCCATGTTCTGGCGGCCGGTCACCGGTTTTATGACCGGCGACATCCTCGATGACATGAAGCGGATGCTTGAAAGTGATAATCCGGAGGAGAATAGGGCCGCTGCACTGTGCTGTTATCATTCCGGAAACAAGGAAGCCATGAGTCTGCTGGCAAGGCACCCGGGGTTGATGGAAGAGGTGAAAAGCGAAACGATTACCTGGGATAATTTAAAAAATTGATGATGAAGGAAGATAAAATGATGTTCATTGATCCGCATGTACACATGACCTCGCGGACTACCGATGATTACGAAGCAATGGCCGCGGCGGGCATCGTGGCAATAATAGAGCCGTCCTTCTGGCTTGGACAGCCAAGAACTCAGGTGGGCTCTTTCCAGGATTACTTCAGCAGCCTGGTGGGGTGGGAGCCCTTCCGGGCCAGCCAGTTCGGGATCAAACATTATTGCACGATCGGATTGAATTCCAAGGAGGCCAACAACGAGCCGCTGGCTGAGGAGGTGATGGAACTCCTGCCCCTTTATCTTCACAAGGAGAATGTGGTAGGCGTGGGGGAGATCGGATATGACGACCAGACCCCGGCAGAGGATAAATATTTCCGGGCGCAGCTGGAGCTGGCCAAGGAACTAAACCTGCTGGTGCAGGTTCATACGCCGCACAGGGATAAGAAAAACGGGACCATCCGAAGCATGGAAGTTTGTCTTGAACATGGGCTGGATCCGTCAATGGTCATTATTGATCACAATAACGAGGAAACGGTGCAGGAAGTGCTTGACCGTGGTTTCTGGGCCGCATTCACAATTTATCCAAAGACTAAAATGGGTAATGAACGCATGGTGGAGGTAGTCAGGAGATTCGGGAGTCACCGTATAATCGTCGACAGTTCAGCCGACTGGGGCGTAAGCGACCCCCTGGCCGTTCCAAAAACCGCCCGCCTGATGCTCTCACGCGGAATCCCTGAAAAAGACGTGCGGCTCACCTGTTATCAGAATGCGTTAGAGGCATACGGTGTAACTGGTGTGATGAAGGAGGAAGACTGGGTGAGCCAGGAAGGGATCGATCAGCGTGAGCTTTTTAATGACAACAGTGTACTCCGGGGACAGCAGCCACGTGTGGATGCTGACAAGATCGAATAATATGCGTGCCCAGGCCCTGCTCGGATATGCGCGACTGATGCGTCCTGCAAACCTGCCCACCGCAGCTTCGGATATACTGACCGGGGCGGTGCTGGCTGGGGCACTTCCCGGCGAACAGGATTATTACGGGGATACATTTCTCCTCCTGCTGGCTTCAGTGAGCCTTTATGCAGGAGGTGTGGTGATGAATGATGTGTTCGACCTGCCAGTCGACCAGGAAGAACGTCCCGAGCGCCCCATACCGAGCGGCCTGGTCCCTCGGCGGTCAGCGGGAATATTTGGAATGTTGCTGCTCGGTACCGGTTGCCTGCTGGCATTCCTGACCAATGCAGTGGCGGGGGTGCTTTCCCTGGTGCTTGCCCTGTTTATTCTACTTTATGATTCACTCGCGAAAAAACACGGATTTTTCGGTCCGCTTACCATGGGCTTCTGCCGGATGCTTAACCTGTCCCTGGGGATGGCGGTGATCGGACTGGGATTTATTCATTTATGGTATTTCACGCTCATTCCCCTTACCTACATTTTTGCCATTACCCTGATCAGCCGCGGAGAAGTGCACGGAAACAACAAAAACCATCTTCTGATGGCGATGTTCCTGTATGCAGTGGTCATAGCTTACATTGTGTATCTCCTGCCTGACCTGCAGGGAGATCTGCCGATCGTTGTGGCATTCCTGGCGGGTTTCGGCTACATGATCTATCGTCCGCTTATTGCAGCCTTTATGGATAATTCACCATTGAATATAAAAAGGGCAGTTATATCGGGGGTACTCGGACTGGTACTGATGGATGCGGCGCTGGCGGCCGGGTTCGGTCCGTGGTGGTATGCGTTTGGCATTCTCCTCCTCCTTCCTTTTTCGCTGCTCCTCTCAAAAATATTCGCAGTTACGTAACTTTACAGTATGGAATACAGCCCTATTGAACAATCCTTCCCGGTCACATATACCTACCGGCTGCATTTTACGAAGGATCTGTTTTTACCCGGGAATTCACTCCTTGCTGACATTCTCCGGGATTACCAGAACGACGGACCCGTCAAAATTCTGTTTGTCCTGGATAAGGGTGTCGCCGACAACCATCCTGGCCTGGAAGACCAGGTACGGACTTTTTGCGAACATCATGGGGGGGTCCTGGCTTTTCGGGAACTTATCGTTGTACAGGGCGGGGAAGCGGCCAAAAATTCTGACGAGGCGCTGCAAGAGGTGCTGCGCGGAATTGACCGGAATCATATTTGCCGGCACTCCTTTGTAATTGTCATTGGCGGCGGGGCAGTTATTGACATGGCGGGATATGCCGCGGCGATTGCCCACCGCGGGGTAAAGCTTATCCGGGTTCCCACCACGGTCCTGGCGCAGAACGATGCTGCGGTAGGGGTGAAAAATGGAATTAACTATTTCGGGAAGAAGAACTTTATCGGCACGTTTGCCGTCCCGGTCGCTATTATCAATGATTCACGGTTTCTCTCCACCCTGGAAGATCGTGACTGGATTGCGGGCATTGCCGAAGGAATCAAGGTATCGCTGATCAAAGACCGGTCGTTCTTTGAATTTATTGAAGAGCACGCATCCAGGTTGCGGGACCGGGATCCGGAGAGTATGCAGGCGCTTATTTACCGGTGCGCCGAATTGCACATGCAGCATATTGCCGGTGGGGGCGACCCGTTTGAATCAGGCTCATCACGCCCGCTGGACTTCGGGCACTGGGCGGCACACAAGCTGGAGCATATGACCGGTTACCGCCTGCGTCATGGTGAGGCGGTGGCCATCGGTATGGCACTGGATATTATTTATTCCCGCCGGACCGGACTCCTGGACAGTTCTTCCTCTGCGCGAATCCTGCACGTGCTTAGTGAAGTCGGATTTAACCTCCGTCTGCCGGTAAGGGGTGATGAGGAAGTTGAAAAGCTCCTCCGCGGAATTGAAGAATTCAGGGAACACCTGGGTGGTCGCCTGACCATTACTCTTTTGTCGGAGATTGGAAGGAAACATGACGTTCACAGTATCCGGGAGAATGCGATGCGACAGTCCATCGAAGAGCTAATGGCTTATGAGTCTACTGAAGGCTGATTTATGAAAATTAACGACCACTTCCATATTACCTATTGCACCAACATCCATCCGGGAAATGATTGGGAGGAAACCTTTCACCAGCTACGGGAACATGTGCCTGTAATTCGCAGGCGGGTATCGGGTAACGAGCCCTTCGGCCTCGGTTTGCGTCTCTCCAACCAGGCCAGCCTGGAACTGGGAGACGGAAAGCTTCTGGAGGAATTTAAAGACTGGCTTAAAGAGAATAATCTGTATGTGTTTACCATGAATGGTTTTCCGTACGGCAATTTTCACCATGAACCGGTGAAGGACCAGGTGCATGCCCCTGACTGGACCACAGACGACCGCCTGCAGTATACCCTGCGCCTTTTCAGACAGCTTGCCTTTTTGTTGCCTGAAGATATGGACGGAGGAATATCCACCTCCCCGGTCAGCTACAAGCACTGGTTTGAGGGAGAGGATGATATCTGGCAGGCGCTCAGGACGGGTGCAGAGAATATGGCAAGGGTGGCGATTCAACTGGATGGCCTGGCCCGGGAGAAGGGTGTCTATCTTCACCTGGATATTGAACCGGAACCGGATGGTCTCCTGGAGAATACCCGCGACGTACTTGCATTTTTCACGGAACACGTATTGCCGGCGGGAAAGACGTTGCTATGTGACGAGTTGGAGGTGGATGAGGAACAGGCCGGCCGCATTCTGCTTCGCCACATTACTTTGTGCTATGACACCTGTCATTTCGCACTGGCTTATGAATTTCCCACCGAGACCTTTACGGCGCTGAAGGCAGCAGGTATCCGGGTGGGAAAGATCCAGGTCAGCTCTGCCCTTAAGATACTTAGCAACGGGTCTGACCGGGAGGAAATCTGGAAAACCCTGTCACAGTTCAATGAGCCTGTTTATCTCCACCAGGTAACCGAACAGGCGGAGGAAAAGGTGATCACTTATCCTGATTTACCAGTTGTACTGGAATCGGATAAGGATTTCGGTGAATTACGCGCTCATTTCCATGTACCTGTATTCCTGGAACGATATGAATCGTTGTATTCCACCCAGGATCAGATTCTTAAAACCCTGGACGTCCTGAAAAATTTCCCTGTTACCCGGCACCTGGAAGTGGAAACATATACCTGGGACGTCCTTCCGGAAGCGATGCGCAAAGACCTGGATGCGTCGGTTGCCAGGGAACTTGAATGGCTTGCAAACCAACTGAAGACATGAAGAAAACGGTAGTTATCAATGTGGTCGGGCTGACCAGGCGCCTGATCGGCGAACACACACCGTTTATCCGGGAGTTCACTGAGCAGGCAACCGGGGCGCTGGTGCAACCGGTGCTGCCGGCAGTCACCTGTTCGGCCCAATCGACCTATCTTACCGGGGAGTGGCCGGAAGTTCATGGTATTGTAGGGAATGGCTGGTATTTCCGGGACGAATGCGAAGTGAAATTCTGGAGGCAATCCAATAAGCTGGTACAGTCGGAGAAGATATGGGATGAACTGAAGAGGGAGCTTCCCGGATTTACCTGTGCCAATATGTTCTGGTGGTATAATATGTATTCCACTGTGTATGACAGTGTTACCCCCAGGCCCAATTACCTGGCCGATGGTCGCAAAATCCCGGATATCTATTCACATCCTGCGGGTTTGCGTGACATGTTACAGAAGGAGCTGGGCACATTTCCACTGTTTCATTTCTGGGGTCCGAAGACCTCCGTTAAATCAAGCCGCTGGATTGCGGATGCCTCAATCCGAACAGATCAACTTTATGATCCCACACTTACCCTGATCTATCTGCCCCACCTGGATTATAACCTGCAGCGCCACGGAATCAATGAGGCAAAAATCAGCAGGGACCTGAATGAAATTGACGGGGAGGTCCGGCGGCTGGTAGACTATTACTCCTCCCGTGATGCCTCGGTAATCCTGCTCTCTGAATACGGTATTACCAATGTGGAGCGTCCGGTTCACCTGAACCGCATGCTCCGGGAAGCCGGATTACTTGCAATTCGTGAAGAACGCGGGCTGGAACTCCTGGATGCCGGTGCAAGCAAGGCCTTTGCCGTTGCCGATCATCAGGTGGCCCATATCTATATTAACGACCCGGCGGTAAGGGAAGAGGTGCGTCAACTGGTTGAAAATGTACCCGGGGTTGATAAATTGCTGGAAGGAAAAGCATTGCAGGAGGCACATATGGCACATTCCCGCAGTGGCGAAATGGTGGCGGTGGCTGATGCATCATCCTGGTTTACCTATTATTTCTGGCTTGATGATAAAAAGGCACCGGATTACGCGCGGATGGTCGATATTCATAAAAAGCCCGGGTACGATCCTGTGGAAATGTTCACGGACCCTTCCGATCTGTTTGTGGTACCTAAAATAGCTGGTAAACTGGCCGCAAAAAAGCTGGGTTTTCGTACGGTTATGGATGTGATCCCGTTAAAGTCTGAGCTGGTGCGGGGTTCGCATGGACGGATTCCGGATAATAAGGCTGATTTTCCGGTACTCTACAGTAATAGCCCGGATTTTTCTGTTTCTGAAGAAATCGCACCTACCGAAGTCCGAGAAATTATACGCCGGCACGTAATTTCCTGACGAGGAACAGTGGCAGTGAACTTGTTGTCAATATGTTATAAAATGGCTATATTGACTGACTTATCTTGACAACGTTAATGAAACCCTTTCTTCAGTCGGTGAAGTACCTGATTTTCCTGGGTTCGGTCTTTGTGGTATTGGCCTGCGACAGCGATGACGGTATAGACCCGGGTTTTGCTGATCCACCTGACACGTATTACCTGGTGGAAGAGGTGGTTGTGATTGATGACGGGGACAATACCTCAGCCGACCTGAATCCCTTTACCTACAATGACCAGGGTAAATTGTCAGGTGATGGAATATTTTATGATCGCGATGGACGCCTGATCCAGTCACCCTGGCCAAACAGGGTGGTCATGGCAGGATTGTACTACTATGACAATGATGTTGCTGACAGTATTGTTACCTACGGCCATCCCTCTTATACCTTGTATTATGCCATTGAATATGACCAGGAAAGACCTTCACAAATTCGTATATACCGGCGTTCGACCGGTGAGATTAACCCTTCGATTATCGATGAGCTTGTTGTGAACTATCTTTCTGACAACCAGATACAGGTTGTTTCGGAAAACAGGGTACTTGATTTTGAACTGGACAATGGCAGAAATCCTTATCCCTATGAATACAGGCTTTCCCACTGGTGGTGGCCTTATTCACAAAATATCTTCATGATCCTTACCGAACGAAATGTACTCAGGCTCACCATAACGACCGACGGGGAGGTGACGAATGAGATTGAGTACAGCTATGAGTACAACGAATTTGGATTCCCGACCCGGGCAACGCGTGGGAATCGTTCTCTGTATTACAAATATTCCGAAACACTTAACTAACCATACAACCTAATCTTCTTAACCACCTATGACCAAACTATTCAACACCTTTTGTCTGGTAGGTATAATGCTGCTTGGCATGCATTGTTCCGGACCATCGACCGATACGGAAGTCTCGTCAGCATCAGATTCTACCGCATCTCCCGGTTTACCTCCGGATTTGATTAAGATGGCCGGACTGGACCTTGAGCGCGGCGTGCATTTGAATTCTGCCGAATCAACGCCCGGATATATCATCTTTTCCTCTTTATCTGCCGATGATGTCTATATGATAGACAAGGAAGGCAATGTCGTGCATACCTGGGAGGGAGACATGGGAGCGGGACCTGAATATCTTATGGAAGACGGGCGGTTGATCCGGGGAGCCCGTGATCCTGATGCTCCGCGATTTTCAGGCGGGGGTATGATGGGCCGTATCCTGGAATACTCCTGGGACGGCGAAATACTGTGGGATTATAAGCTGGCGAATGATAAAAACCTGATTCATCACGATATCGCCCCGATGCCTAATGGTAATGTGCTGGCGATTGTTTACGAACACAAAACCGCCGAGGAAGTAATGGCCGCAGGGAGAACGGCCCAAACCACACCGAAAGAAGGCTTATGGCCGGACATGATCGTGGAAATAGAACCTGTACGTCCCAATGGTGGCCGTATCGTCTGGGAATGGCATTCCTGGGACCATATGGTGCAAGAGGCTGACCCCGAAAAGGCTAATTACGGAGTGGTGGCAGAACATCCGGAACTTATACATCTCAACAATGTGGATTCCCTGCCTGTCAGTGATATGACCCCTGAAAAATTTCAGGAGGCTATTATGCGTGGGGATATGGCGATGAATGCCAATGCCGACAACCGCGGTTCTGATATGTTCCACACGAATGCGATTAATTATAATGCCGAACTTGATCAGATAGTTATCAGCGTGCCTGATTACAATGAGATATGGGTCATTGATCACAGCACGACGACCGAGGAGGCTGCCGGTCATACAGGAGGCAAGCACGGTAAGGGAGGCGACCTGATTTACAGGTGGGGCAATCCGCAAATGTACCACCGCGGAGGAGAAGAGGACCGGTGGCTGGGATTTCAGCATGATGTACGTTGGATTCCGGAAGGCTACCCTGGTGAGGGTCACCTGACCATGTTTAACAACAATGCGAAAATGACCGACTCCATTCCATTCAGCCAGGTACTGGAGATAGCTCCGCCTAAAGATGCAAACGGCATGTACATAATGCCTGAGGAAGGCGCAGCCGGACCGGCTGATCCTGTCTGGATGTATTCCGATAAAGGAAAATTCTTTGCTCCGTTCATATCAAGTGCACACAGGATGCAGAACGGCAATACCCTGATTAATTCAGGTCCGCAGGGCCGGCTTTTTGAAGTTTCGCCCGAAGGGGAAGTGGTATGGGACTACTGGTCGCCGTACATCGGGGATGCCAAATTACCGAATGGCGCACCACCGCAGCCGACAGGGCCGTTTAAATATGCGGTCTTCCGGGCGACCTTTGTACCGATGGATCATCCCGCACTTCAGGGTAAAGAGTTGCAACCTGTTGACCCGCAACCGGCTACCCAGAAAGCGATGTAAATATGCACGTGCC
>CAZLZD010000025.1:24980-63394 GCA_964563925.1 uncultured Roseivirgaceae bacterium
ATCCCGGCAAACCTCCGTGGAATCACGGAGTCCAGCCGGGACCTGCAACAGGTCCTGATTCGAATCCGGCAGGCACCGGATGTTGATCAGGATGACGGTGTGGTAAAACGTACGTCATCCCGGCAAACCTCCGTGGAATCACGGAGTCGAGCCGGGACCTACAACTCCCTGATCCGGATGTTCCGGAACCAGATTTCGCTGCCATGGTCCTGAAGCCCGATCAGTCCGGATTCATACGATCCGTATTCGGGAAAATCCTTCCATTTACCGGATTCCTTCCGGTTGTTCCAGTCTTCTGACCACGGGTCGAAGCTCAATACCATTTCTCCGTTGAGCCAGTACTCGGCATTGTCTTCAGTGAAAACGATACGTGAGGTATTCCATTCCCCGGCGGGCTTTACAATTTTTTTCTCCGGGTCGGCCACATACATGGCGTAATCAGCACCCAAAGATTGCCAGTCTTCGAGGGGTTCAGCAAATCCGAGGTCATCAATGATCTGATACTCCGGTGCCATATAATAAGGGGCATCGTACTGCTCGCCTTCTTTCACATGGTAAAATATACCACTGTTCCCGCCTTCGGAGATCTTCCACTCCAGGGCAAGCTCGAAATTGTCAAATTCCCTTTCGCCATAGACAATGTCACCGCCTATGTCGCCTCCGTGGCCCAGTGATTTTAACGTACCGTCCTCCACGACCCATCCGTCTGGCAATGCATCACCGTTAAAGCTTCGCCAGCCGGTGGCTTCCTTTCCGTCAAACAGGGAGATCCACTCACCCTGGGAATCCATCCCGGAAGGCTGGTCAGCAACAGCCGACAGGCTGTCGGTCCCGGATGTGTCTGAATCTTCGGAGGCCGGCTGACAGGAGATCATTCCGGCGATTAGTAATGAAAGAATAAATATTTTCTGCATGGTTGATAAGGTTGATATTACGTGTTGATTTTCATGTTTTGCGGATCCCAGCTGATGAATTTTTTCTGGAAATAACTGTCATTGCACAGGAGTGCGGGCGCTGCCGCGCGGAAGGCAAAGACCGGATCTTCCACCACCTTGCCATTCGTACGGATTGCATTCACCAGGTTGCTGTGATGGTCATAATGCGCTCCTTTCCAGTTGTTTTCAGCACGATACACGGTCTCCCTCGGAGGCAGGATCTTTGCCCGGTCAGGCTGAGGTATGCCGGCCCGTTTCATTTGCTCGATCTCAAACGGATCATCTGTGGACACCTCGTTCCGTTTCAATACCACTTCTTCCCACTTGACATCCATAGAGCCTTTGCTGCCCACCACGCGTAAATAGGTAGTACCGCTTGTCCCATCCACAAAATTACAGCGCAATGATAAATTAAATCCCGGATGTGCCTCGGCTTCCGGATAGGTAAAGGTACCCAGCAGTACGTCCGGGACCTCTCTTCCGTCTTTCCAGTACCTCAGGCCACCCTGCGCGGAGATGACATTCGGTCCGATGGAATTCGTAATGAAATGCAGGCTGGAAAACAGGTGAACAAACAGGTCGCCCGACATGCCTGTGCCGTAATCCAGGTAATTCCGCCAGCGAAAAAACCGCATCGGATCGAAAGGACGTTTGGTCGTGTTGGATATGTAACGGTCCCAGTTGACGGTTTTCTCGGAAGCATCTTCAGGGATATGGTATTGCCAGGCTCCAATCGGAGAATGCCGTGCCCAGAAACCTTCTGCATAATTGATGTCCCCGATGGCTCCCGCAGCTATAAGCTCCCGCGCTTTTTCATTGCCCAGCGAAGACAAACCCTGGCTGCCCACCATCATGATTTTGCCTGATTTCTTCCAGGCATCAATTACTTCATGCCCCTCCTTGACACTATGTACCATGGGTTTCTCACAATACACATGCTTACCGGCATTCAGGGCATCAATGGAAATTTGCTTGTGCCAGTGGTCGGGGGTACCGATGATCACCGCGTCAATATCTTTTCTTTTGAGAAGTTCGCGGTGGTCATCCGTCACAAATAAATTGCCTCCGAACATCTTGTTGGTACTTTCCCTGCGACCGGAATAAAGATCGCAAACCGCCACCAGCTCGACATCCTCACGCTGGGTCAGCGTTTTTACATTCTCCATCCCCATAATCCCGGCCCCGATCAGGCCGTAACGGAGTTTTTCATTGTCACTTTCAGCGTATTTCCTTTTCAGGACCTGGGGTGCCTGCCTGCTTTCGGCAGATGCCCCGGCCAGGGATAAAACGCCAAGTCCGGCCAGTCCGGCTTTCTTAATAAATCCTCTTCGTTGTTTATCCTTCGTGCTCATTATAATTCTTTAATATTGATATTTTTCCACTTTACGCGGATACCGCCTCCGTCATGAATCTGAAGGGCAATACCGCCTTCCCCCTCACCGATTTTCTCATCGGTCAGTTCCACCATCTTATGTCCGTTGAGCCAGGTGGTTACGGTCGGTCCCACGACCCTGATCTTCATCTTATTCCATTTTCCCATCTTAAGGTATTTGTCCTTTTCAGGATCTGGCTTGATCAGCCATCCGCGACCGTAGCTTTCATATATTCCTCCGGTATCGTGTCCGGGAGGAGCGACTTCAACCTGCCACCCGTTTACCTTGGTGCCGTCTACCGTAGACCGGAAGAAAACCCCGCTGTTCCCATCGGCTTCCTGCAGGAATTCCAGGGTCAGCTCGAAATCCTTGAAATCCTGCTCGGTACCAAGGTAGCCGTACTCCGCCTTCGGACCGCTTTCGCAGATCAGCAGTCCGTCTTCCACGTACCATTGCTCCTCGCCGTATTTGATCCATCCGTCCAGGTTCTTACCGTTAAACAGGGAAATGGTGGCTGATTGCCATGCGACCAGGAAGATGGCCGACACCACGAGGATACTTGTTATTTTTCGCATATTCGGATGATTGGTTGGTTAAACTAGCCCTAAAGCTATGGCTTTTTTTCGTGTTCAGCGGGTCAATTTATGTGAGCGGAATAAACCGGTTTATCGTTTTTCGAGTTTCAGGTTTCCGACAATGGGTAATTTCAGGACCGACGGATATTCCCTGGAGTGATGGATCACATTATGAGCCACCACGCCTTCGGATTCATCAAAATTGTTGCCGCCTGTATTGAGGTTGCGCGCAAATCGAGGGAAATTGCTGCTTGAAATCTCAATCCTGATTCGATGACCCTTCGCAAAGTAATTGCTGGTAGACATCGGGGTCAGGCTGACTTCATATACATTTCCTTCTGTCATAAATACCTCCTTGTCATATCCTTCCCGGTAGCGTACGCGCTGGATTGTCTCATCCAGGTTGTAGGCGCTCCCATCGGGGTAAACGTCCAGGATCTTGACGGTCACATCAGTATCCTTCACATCGGACGAAAGGTAAAGGGTGGATTCTATAAAGCCGGATACTTCGATACCTTCTTCCAGCGGCTCAGATGTGTATACAAGAATGTCATGACGTGTTTCCATCTCTCGCTGATCAAAGGAGCCCCCCTGGATGGCGTTGCCTGTACAGCATACATTCCCGCCATAGGAAGGAACCGGGTTCATGGGATCATAGGTAAATTCGTCCGGGTTGTCCTGCCTGGGTGGATTCAGGGATAGCTTCCCGTCACCATAGAGGCTGTTGGCACCTCCCTCACTGTCGAGATAGAAAGCAGTCATTTGCGCATCCTGCGGAGGCCAGGTCTCACTGGTCTGCCATTCATTGCTTCCCATCGTGTAATACTGTACGCGGGGAAGCTCCTCCAGGAATTCCTTATTCTCCCCCTTCAGCCAGTAATCAAACCAGCCATATACCAGCCGGTCATAGTCAAGCCTCGCATCGCCGACACTCCGTTCCCCCACGACCGTATTCTCCGTCGCCCGGGTATACCCGCAATGAAGCGTGGGGGCGATCACCAGGTACTGGTTGTCTGCAACCTCCGGGTCTTCAATATTGTTCCGCACATGGTTGAACAAGGCAAGGTTAGGACTTGTGGATACGTCATACCACGAGACAAACCAGAAACTGGGCACGCCGAATCCCATATCGTCATGATACAGGCCGCCCTCATACCAGGCCGGGTCATTCGGCTTGCGGCGCACCATTTTTTCGAAAACACCAACCGGTCCGTCTACATTCTTAATCATATCCTGGATGGGCAGGTGATACAATTCTTCCGACCAGTCCACACGCGGATACTCCGGGGCCATGTCATAAAAACGCTGGATGCGCTGAAGGTCTTCCTGTGAAATACCTTCGGGCAGAGAAGGTTTCATTTCATCGTGCTGGGTACCATAGAGCCAGGCAAAGAACAACATCTGCTCGGCCCCGCCCCGGTACCAGTTCCCCTGCTCGTAATAATCACCCACCCGGCCGACACCTGCACCGAATCCCTGGGGTACCATCGCGGCATGGGATGGGTGGTCGAGGGCTGCGACGGCCATCTGCCATTCGGCCGTGGATGAACATCCCAGCGTACCGATTTTTCCATTACTCCAGGGTTGTTCAGACATCCACGTAAATGCATCGTACCCATCGGTAAGGGGGGTGCCGAGAATGTCCCACTCGCCCTCGGAGAAGAACCTTCCCCGTTCGTTCTGCACAACATAGGCATAGCCCCGCTTCACCGCTTCCATTGCCCGTTGCATGGTGCGTGTGCGCATTTCGCCGTCTCCCCAGGAATTGAAATTGTAGGGGGTCCTGGAGAATATGACAGGGACTTTCTTGTCGGTCTTCGGACGGTAAATATCCGTGGCCAGCCTGACGCCGTCACGCATGGGCATCATTACCTTCTGGTCAATAATGGCAATTTCGGAGAGCTCCTCAAGAATGTTTTCTCCCTGGGCATAAAGCGAACCGGAAAAGGCAACTATAAATAAGATCAGTATGCAGTTGAGTGGCTTTTTCATGAGTTGGATTTTGTTTGCTTCAAGTTATTAAAAATCGTCCGCAGGAATCCTGCTTCGCTTAAAATTTTTATGAACGGTCAGTTCGCACCAACATTTCCACCACTTGGGGCGAAAAGAAAAATAAAGTCATACCTTTGCACCCTTTTTCAAAAATTCAGGCGATGCAAAAACTGTTTCATAATTTCACCTCTGACCCTAAAAGTGATGTTCTCTCCGGGCTCACCGTAGCACTGGCCCTGGTGCCTGAGGCGGTGGCTTTTTCATTCATAGCCGGGGTGGATCCGCTCGTCGGACTCTACGGCGCATTCATGATGGGACTGGTCACGGCCCTGTTTGGCGGCAGGCCGGGAATGATCTCAGGGGCGACCGGCGCGATGGCTGTGGTCATGGTGCACCTGATCCAGCGCGGGAATGTCGTCGGACTGGCCATGGAAAATCCAGTTGAAAACCTCGGTCTGCAATGGTTATTCATTACCCTGCTGGTTGTGGGCCTGATTCAGGGCCTGGCCGGTGTATTTCGCCTGGGGAAATTTGTGAGGCTGATTCCGCATCCCGTAATGCTTGGATTTGTAAACGGACTTGCCATCGTCATTTTCCTGTCCCAGCTTGGCTTGTTCCAGGAAACGGTACAGGGGGAAACCCGGTGGCTGCAAGGGACTGAACTCTGGACAATGATTGGTTTCGTGGCGCTTACTATGGGGATTATGTTTGTCCTGCCCAAAATCACGACCAAACTACCGGCGGCGCTGGTGGCGATTTTAGTCGTAGGGTCTATCACCATCCTGGGTGGGATTGATGTAAATACGGTCGGTTCGTTTATCCGCGATGGCGGCGGATCTGCCCTTGAAGGCTCCCTGCCTCAATTTCAATGGCAGCTGTTTGGGCTACTTGACACCCTGAACGGTCATTGGGGTCTTATCCTGAGTACGGCCGTTATCCTGGCAGCGGTCGGACTCATTGAATCCCTGATGACACTTAACCTGATTGATGAGATGACCAACAGCCGTGGCAGCGGCAACCGTGAATGTGTGGCCCAGGGTGCGGCAAATATCCTGAACGGGATGTTTGGTGGCATGGGCGGATGTGCCATGATCGGCCAGTCCATCATCAATGTCAGCTCCGGGGGAAGAGGGCGGTTGAGCGGAGTGGTGGCTGCACTGGCTTTACTGTGCTTTATCCTGTTTGCCGGACCCCTCATTGAGCAGATACCTCTGGCCGCCCTGGTCGGCGTTATGTTCATGGTGGTGATAGGAACCTTTGCCTGGTCCAGCATGCGCATCATGAATAAGATCCCATTCTCAGATGCACTGGTCATGGTCGTCGTGACGGTGATCACGGTATGGAAGGACCTGGCTGTCGCAGTCATTGCCGGCGTTATTATTTCCGCGGTGGTATTTGCCTGGAAGAATGCTACCATGATCCGGGCAAGGAAGCGATTCAAGAATGACGGCACTAAGGTTTATGAGATCTGGGGTCCGCTTTTTTTCGGGTCGGTGCAAAACTTTTCAGCAAAATTCGATGTCCTGAATGACCCTGACCAGATTGAAGTGGACTTCATTGAATCACGGGTCAGTGACCATTCCGGAATTGAAGCAGTAAGCAACCTGGTAGGGAAATACCGGTCGGCAGATAAGGATGTAAAGCTCACACACCTCAGTCCGGAATGTAAAACACTGCTCCTGAAGGCGGATCCTTCGTTTGATGAGATTATAGAAAGTTCGGTAGATGATCCCCGTTATTACGTGGTTACCGATCTCGTTGACCGGGAGGTGTAGACGAATCATATCTTTTATTTGTTTCGAAAATGCGTAGTCAATAAAGCCGGGAGGGTATGGTAATATGCAAAAATTACCCTACCTTATTGACATTCATGTCATTGCGATGAAATCATTGCATTAATTCATGTGTCTGGTTGCGCTTTAAGATTCCACATATATTTATTTTCCTTTCGGCGATTATCCTGTTTGTGGCGGTACTTTCCTATCTCATCCCGTCGGGACGTTTTGAACGGACCATTCGGGAAGTAAATGGAATCCGGCAGACTGTCGTGATACCGAATTCCTTCAAGGAGGTTCCCAAGGAGGTCACCCTTCAGGGTGTTCTTATTGGCAGTAAGGTGGATGAGGATACGGCTATCCCTGCCAGCCTGCTGGGGCTTTTTACTTCCATTCCGAAGGGCATGCAGCAGTCAGCGGGTCTGATTTTCTTTGTCTTTATCATCGGTGCCGTATTCATGGTTATTCAGGAGACCGGCACCGTGGAGGCGGTAATCCATTACCTGCTGGAGGCTTTCAATAATTCGCCGGTACTCACACCGGCCGTCCTGTTGACGTTCTTCGCTATGGCAACCACATTCCTGTCCATGGGTTATGAATACATTCCGCTGGTCCCGCTGATGGTGCTGGTGGCCCAGCGTCTGGGTTTTGACAGTATGTTCGGGGTAGCAATCATTACCATGGGGCAAGGCATTGGCTGGGGTTCGGGTGTCACTTCCCCGCTCAATACACAGGTGGCACAACTGGTGGCACAGGTGCCCCTTGACAGTGGACTCGTTTTCCGTCTCGTGTTTTTTCTGATCCTGCTCGGGGCCGGGGTTTATTATATTCTAAATTATGGGAGGACCATTCGCCGTAATCCTTCCCGGTCTCTGATGGGAGACATGTTGCCGGATGGAACCGTTTGCCAAATGAAAAAAGTGCCTCTGAAAAAGGAACATGTCCTGATACTGCTCATGGCGATGGTGCTGTTTGCAGCCATCCTGTACGCCGTCCAGACCATGGGCTGGGGGGTAACTGAAATGTCCGGGGGATTCCTGGCGGTGGGAATTTTTACCATATTCCTGGGCAGGCTTCCGGGTTCCGTGGCGATGGAGGCCATGACCAGGGGACTCGCAGCTATGATCGTTCCGGCCCTCATTATCGGGGTGGCACGTGCGATCCAGGTGATCTTATTTGAAGCCGAGATCGTGGATACACTTCTTTATTATGCCTCTGAATTTCTGAAGGATCAGCACGGACTGGTAGCGCTGGAAGGCATGTTTGTCTTTCAGTCCATACTTAACTTTTTTATCCCGTCCGCCTCCGGCCAGGCGCTGGTTACCATGCCGCTTCTTGTTCCCTTGTCAGATATTCTTTCCATTCCCCGGACCGACACGGTATTTGCCTTTGTAATCGGGGACGGACTGACCAACCTGATCATACCTACCAACGGATACCTGCTGGCCATACTGGGCGTTGCCGGAATTCCCTTTGAAAAATGGTTCAGGTTCATCATTCGTTTTTATCTCTTCAGTGCGCTGTTAGGCGCATTGTTCCTGGCCTTTTCTTATTATACCCGTTAAGTAAGGAAAGTGGTTTGGAATAAATGCCGCATCTGAGTAATTTCAGGAATTATGCCAGCCACTATAAAAGATATTGCTCAGGCACTGGGCATTTCCCCTTCCACTGTGTCCCGTGCCCTCAACGATCATCCTCAGATCAAGGATGAGACGAAAAAGGCCGTACAGGATATGGCAAGGCAGCTTAATTACAGTGTAAATCAGGCCGCTTCC
This sequence comes from uncultured Roseivirgaceae bacterium, assembly GCA_964563925.1. Lineage (GTDB taxonomy): Bacteria > Bacteroidota > Bacteroidia > Cytophagales > Cyclobacteriaceae > JAUILA01. The sequence goes on from CAZLZD010000025.1 coordinate 33,406, forward strand.
GGTCTGAGGACCAATAAAACCTACAGCCTGGGTGTGGTGGTGCCCCTGATTACGAACTATTTCTTTTCCCAGGTGCTGGGAGGTATGCAGAAGGTGGCTTCGGAGAATGACTATCAGCTGCTTATCTGTCAGACCAATGAAAAGGAGGAGGAAGAGTTGCGGTATATCCAGTCATTGCTGGCTGGCAGGGTGGAAGGGCTGCTTATGTCCATTTCACAGGGTACCCAGAATTTTGACCGGCTGGCGGAAGTCCTGCGGGATATTCCGGTAGTGCTGTTTGACCGCACCAGTGATAAAATTCCGACCATCCATGTGGAGGCCGAGGATTACCGGGGAGCCTACCTGGCCACCCGGCACCTGATTGGTCGCGGGATTGAAAAAGTGGCTCATCTGGGCGGACCGAAAAAGCTTACCGTTTCTCAAAACCGGCTCCGAGGTTACCGGGATGCCCTGGAAGAAAAGGGAATGCCTTTTGATCCTTCCCTTGTTGCCTATTGCGAATTCGATACCAGCAAGGTACCTCAGGCCATTGAAAAAATAATGAAACACCATCCGGACACAAAGGGTATTTTTGCTGTCAACGATGAGATTGCGGTTCAGGCCATTCTCACCCTGAAGGCCCACGGGGCAAAAATTCCGGAAGATATAGCGATCGTTGGGTTTGGAGATTATCCGATAGCACGAATCGTGGAACCTAATCTCACCACCATCAGCCATTATCCGGCCAAGATCGGTGAACGTGCGGCACATCACCTGTTGAAGCTGATCAATCACCGCGAGGAGGCTTCGGTAATGAAGGAAGTTATACCGTGTGAACTGATCCGTCGGGGCTCCGCTTAGACCCAGTGTATAATCCGGCCATTTTTGTACTTCACCTGGTATTCTGCCGGGACCTTATCCACAATGGTGTTGTAAAGTGATTCGATTAATTTGTTGCGGGTACTGTGCTCATGAACGATCAGGCTCACCTCACGCAATGGCTGTGGGTCCCTGAACCGTTTGATCATTTCCAGGTTCTCCACGTTGTTGTAGGCTGCGAGTGCGGGCAGCAAGGTTGCCCCGTTACCCAGTGAAACCAGGTTCTTTAGTGTCTCCAGCGAGCCGCTTTCGTAAACAAAATCAGCATCTTCTTCCTTCTGCGACGACTGGTCGCAAATGTTCAGGACCTGGTTGCGGAAGCAATGGCCGTGATTGAGCAGCCAGATACGGTGAGAAGAAAGATCAGCCTCCTCTACCGTTTTCCGGGTAAATAACGGATGGTCCTGGGAGACATAAGCAAATATTGGTTCATTGAATACAGGAACTTCCCGTAACAATCCTTCCTTCAGCGGGGTGACTGCAATGCCAATGTCCAGTTTGTCCTGTAACAGCATTTCCACAATGTCCTGTGTGACCAGTTCCTCAATCACAAGACGGGTATTCGGGAAATCTTTTCGGAAGTGAGGCAGGAACAACGGGACCAGGTAAGGAGCAAGGGTGGGAATGATGCCGATCCGATATGTGCCTGACATGTCATTCTGCTGGAATTTCAGAAAATCCCGGAAGCTGTTGGTTTCCCGGAGAATATTCCGGGCCTTTTCCACCAGTACTTTGCCGGTCGCAGTTACCTCTACCGATTGCCGGCGGCGGTCAAATAATTTAACGCCAAACTCCTTCTCCAGCCGGTCGATCTGCATGCTCAGATTAGGCTGTGTAACATTGCATCGTTCGGCAGCCCTGGAGAAATTCTTCTCCTCAAAAAGGGCAATGACGTATTCAAGCTGAACCAGAGTCATAATTTGTATTGATGAAAGGTCAAAAGTAATCAATTTTTATTATAGAAAGATTCTTCCGAACTTACCTGAGACTCACCCGGAGAAGATGCGGTCCCGCCGGGAATTTACCAGTTACGTTTCTTCATCCTGGTGCCATTTAACCTTTAACGATTATGTCATGGAACAAGTAGTGATCCCAAGAAAAACCCTGAAATTCATGGTGGAAGTGAATGTAGATGAGCACAATGTTACTATTGATGTGACTCGTTTCCTCAAGGTTGACAGGAAGGAATGTATGTCTTCCAATGCCCAGCTGGCCAAATACGATGCGCTTCCATCCGGTAATAATTTCGTGAATTGCCATCAATTGCTTCGTGAGGTGATCGGTGAAATCAGGGGTAAGTTTGCCGATAATACATGCGGGCGCAATCGGATAATTTTAAAGAAGAGCCAGGTCTTCGGACGACCCGGAAAGTGAAGACAATCAGCTAATTGTATTTTGAATATTTTTTATATAAATTGACTAATACCTTCATTCTATATCCACATTGACAAACAAAATACAGGCCGCGCTTCTTGAACGCATTAAGTATAAAGTGGATAGCCGGATATCCTATGTGGATGAACTCGCAGAATTGCTGAACCTCAGCAAAGACAGTGTCTACAGGCGAATCCGGGGTGAAACGGAACTGTCCTTGTCGGAAGCAGTCACACTCTGTGAAAAATTTCAAATACCCTTTCATGAACTTATGGATGGAGAATCTTCCCTTTATTCCTTCCAGGGAAGGCTGGTATCCAGGGATAATTTGCCCATCTATAACTGGCTGGAGTTGATTCTTCAAAACCTTAAATTGCTTGACAGCTATCCCGGGCAGAAGCAACTGATCTATTACACCAAAGACCTGCCCGTATTTTATTATTATAATTACCCAAAGCTGACCGCATTCAAGATGTATTTCTGGATGCGCACTATCCATAATTATCCCGAATTCGAATCAGCCAGGTTCACCTTTAACGCTGTCCCTCAGGAGATGATCGCGCTTGGGCAGCGTATCTGGAATAAATTTTGCCAGATTCCCAGTACGGAAATATGGGCCCAGGAGACAACCGTCGTTACCCTCCGTCAAATAGAATATTATCATGATTGCGGCTATTTTGAGAATCCTTCAGATGCCCTGCTAATCATTGATGAATTTGAGCAGTTACTCAGGGATTCAAAAGACTGGATGAAAAAGGGCGAAAAGCCCGGCGGCGCGTCCCTGCAAATTTACCGGAACGATGTCTTGCTGGGCGATAATACCATCCTGTTTGAGCTTGGAGACCAGCGGATGGTATTTTTGCCGATTGGAAACCTGAGCCTGCTGTCCACCTCAAACGCAACATTCTGTGCGCATATTGAGGGCTTCCTGAATACAGTTATCAAGCGGGCTGTTCTCATTAGTGCGACCGGGGAGAAGGAACGAAATCGTTATTTCAACCTGAACGACCGGCTGATCCAGGAATTAAGAGCACGATTAAGCTGACATTTGCATTGCCCTATCCATCGTTTTGCCGTGCTCCCGTCATTCCGCATACCGTGCCTCGACATTCGGGTAGCTGTCCCATACCTGGCCGGCAGAGATGGATTTCAGCAACTTTACGTATTCAGCATGTGTCCATGCCAGGGGAGTGGCCGCACTTGTGCCTTCCCCGGTGATGTATTTATGAATTGCATTCTCCCCCACGCCGTCCCAAACCTGTTCGGGGAGCATTAACCCGTCATTGGCAAAATATTCGAGTGCTTTCACGTAGCGCTCCGTCAGTTGATTTTTTTCTGCATCGGTGAGTCCGTCCGCTCCCCATTTCTTAAGCATATAATGCCCTCTTTCACCAGTAAAGAAAGGCCAGACCCTGCCCCGCTGACCCGGGCCGAACCTTCCGTAGTTGGATCCGTCGGTTATGTCTTCTCCGTACCCGTCATTCCCATACCTGCGCCAGCCTTCGTACCTTCCTTCGCCGGCCGGAAACAGGTAGCGAACCTGCAGGTTGTCAACCATCGAAGTATCGTCCAGCACTTCAATGGATCTGAGAATCACGTCATCTTCCGGAGACCTGACCCCGTAACGGACCAACTCGAGAAAACCACCGTCCAGGATAAGGTCCTCAGCCATCCCGGGACGGGCATTATTATCGCCAAGGACTTCCTTATCGTTGGGATCCTGGTTGCGGCTGATCCGTACATAGTATTCGCCTTCCCCGTAAGGTCCGGTGGAGGTGACCGTAAAGCGTTCAAGCGAATTTTCGTAATCGTCGGCCGCGGCAAGGTAGGCCGACGCATCTTCGGTGTATCCAAATGACCGGGCCAGGTCGGCAGCACTGACCAGGCCGGCAATAACCGCGGCGATGGTAGACGGGGAATACCCGTATTGCTCTTCCCAGCGCTCCTGCTGTGTGAACGGAGGGTCAATATTCACCCGGTTATTTTGTATATCCACTTCACCACCTTCCACCAGGAACCGCGCGGCAGGACGGAGCATGGTGTCGTACCAGTACTTCATGGAATCCTGGCTGATGACATTATTCTTCCATAATTTCCATCCCAGCATAATCGGCATCGCTGTTTGGTCCATCTGTACGGAGTACCACTCCAGGGTACCGTCAACCACGGTCTTTTGCAGGAACCAGCCGGTGGCACCCTTGTTGCCGGGTGTACTATCCGTTACCTGCACTTTATGAAGGTATTCGAAAGCGGTGCGTGCGGTATTTTCATCGCCTAATGCCAGCAGTGCCATCGCGCACTGATAAAAATCACGCGGCCATACTGCCCGGTAGCCGGTGGCGCTCTGTTCCGCCGATACAGAATCACCCCAGGGGATTGACAGGGATGCGATCAGTGCTCCGGGATTCTCCTTGTCTTCCAGCGCCTTGAGTACCATGGCGCTCACCTGCAGCAGCCGTCCATTGTCGCCGGAGGCCTCACGCAGGTTGCCAAGATGCTCCAGTGAGGCCAGGTAGTCTTCCCATCCCGTACGTTCACCAAACCCATTGTAGGATGCCAGCGTGGCCTCGTATCCCTGGCGAAGCGTGCCCCTGGCCTCGCGGGTTGCTTGCCTGAGTGAACTACCGAACCCAATTACCACGTCGGTCGTAAAGTTGGTATCCAGGGATGTCCACCCCCCGCCGATAACGACATTGCCCGTACCGTTTGTGGCCAGGAAGGTCCCGGGTTGCTGGTCATTCTCCAGGAATGTCAGCAGATCGGATTCTCCCTTGAAGCCGGCCTGTTGGAGGTCAAACGGCTCCGAGGATACCAGGGTCATATGTACCCCGCCTTCACTGGCGTGTAAGCCGTCGGAAGATACATAGGCACTGTCATTGCTTCCTGTATTTGCCATATGTGGATTGGCCAGCACATACAGGTCCAAACCCGGCTCACGGGCGGTAAACTGCACGCGCACATACAGGCTCTGGCGGTCGGGGTCGGTAAAGATGTACTTGGTGATGGTATATTTTCCGTCCAGGTCGGTGTTAACCAGTTTGTAGGCCAGCGAAAGAGGCCTGCCGGATTCATCGGTATATATATATTCCACTTCGTGGGTGGTATGCAGATCTTCTTCATCCAGGAAATCATTTCCCCGAACAATAAAACGCAGGTTTTTGAGCTGGGCTTCGTGGATCATGCCGTAGGCTGTTTCCGTAATTATTCCCTGTGTCAGTGAAAACCAGACACGGGAGACCTCGCCCGTGGGCACATCATTTCCGTACATCTCATACGAAGTGCCTACACCGGTCTTGCCTGCATAATTCCAATAGGAAGGATCGCCCGGCGCACCTCCGGCAAGCTGGTCCTCTCCGGGGCCGGACTCACAGCTGAAAAAAAAGACGACAGTCAGTAGAATCAGTATGTAGGATTGCATGGCGGTACCTATTGGTTACCCAACAAGTATAACAATCTTTTTTGATAATACTGAATGCCCGATCAGGCGATAATCAGCGCGAACGTTCCCATAGTTGTTCGGTGGAAATGCCGAGCGGTCCTTCATAGATTCCACCGACATTACCGATATCCCTGATCAGGATGGTCACTTCGTTCACTCCTGGTTTCAGTATCCGGGCAGGAATTTTATAAACCCTGAATCTTGAAAAGCTGCTCGACCGGCCAAACGGCATGCCGTCGTCGGTGGAACCGATAAGCTGACCGTTGACATAGGTATGGTCAAAATCGTCCATCTTGCCCCCGATGAACAGCAGGTCACGATGCTGAAATCCTTCCGGAACTGTAAAGGTTTTGCGGTACCAGGCATACCCGTCGTAGCGGTTATGTCCGTCACGTTCCCAGGGTACCGGTGCCATAATGGGTTCCCAGGAATCGCGTACCGATTTTCCGCGCCGGAAGTCCCAGATGCCGGAAAGGTCGATAAGCAGGCGCTCAGACTTCTTGCGCCGATAGATACCCGGTTCACCACGTACCATACCGCCTTCCAGGGTCACGTCGAAAATGCGGACTGCGATGATATTCGGGCCATTCCGGTTCAGAATATCTTCGGGGATCGCGTATTCCCGGTGGGCATCATAGGCGGTGTAGAACTTGGGAGGGAAGCTGCCACTGTAGCCAATTAGTTTTCCGTTGAGGTAAACCTCGTCACAGTCATCAATATAGCCCAGGTCAAGAGCCAGCGGACCTTCCGGCAGGCCAGAACCGTCAAATTGTTTCCTGTACCAGGCGAATCCGTCGTACCCGTTAAAGCCCTGGTCTTCCCAGGTGCCGGGCACCCTGATCTCCCTCCAGCCATTGTCGTTATAGGGAGGCAGGGCATATTCCTGACGGTCACCGATGGTAAACTTCCAGTTACCGGATAATGACAATACCCGCTCCTGAGCAGAGAGGGTATTGACGACCATTACCAAGAGAAATATCCGAATGTACTTCAAGTTGTGCTTTGTTTACGTTAACGGGCTGTCCGCCTTTTTCAGCGGACAGCCCTCTCATCTTGTCATTAATTTGCGGCCAGGGCTTCTCCCGGCTGCTTGTAATTATCCCAGTAGGACGCCCAAAGGTTGCCTTTCGCATCCTGGGTTACACGGAATTTTGTAGCCTGGTCTTTGTCACCGATTTCAACCCAGAATTCGCTGCACTTGATCTCGCTTACGTCATAGCGCTTGATAAATCCATCCTGATCTTTGTCAATTTTAACAAGATCCTTGAACAGAAGACCTTTCTCATCGTAAATACGAACGGTGACATTCTTTTCGTCAGGATTGAAATATAATACTTTCAATGTTCCGGCTGTTGCGGGAAGTACCTGTACGTTCGTTTTGTTTGCCGGCGGATCAATGCTGAAGGCGGCGAATGAGGATACAAGCAAAAATACTGTTGCGAGAAGTTTGATTTGAGTTTTCATGATGTTAATTGTTTTGAGTTTGACCAATTGTTTTGTTGTTTCTACTACAATTAACGGCCTCAATCGCCATACGGATGTCACCGGTCTGTCAACAAATGTCACAAGTTGTCACAGCCCGTATGAATATGTCATTCTTCCACCATTTTATAGCCTGATCCGTGTACCGTAAGGATTATATGCGGGTCTTTGGGGTCCTTTTCCACATATTGACGGAGCCGGAGAATAAAATTATCCACGGTTCGGGTCGTGGGCTGCGAATCGTCATACCCCCACACTTCTTCAAGCAGCTGGTACCGGCTGACCGGTTCATTCCGGTGCTGATGGAGAAAATGAAGAATCTCAAATTCCTTGTGTGACAACCTTACTTCACCGGAATCGTCCGATGCCTGGTATTTCGCAAAATTAACCTTGAGTCGCCCGATCTGCGTTTCACTCATACCCTGTTCCGGGGCATCAGCCCTTCGCAGGATCGCTTTGATGCGTGCCAGCAGTTCGCGAAGGCTGAATGGTTTGGTTACGTAGTCATCGGCGCCCAGCTCGAGACCAAGGACCTTATCGATTTCCTCACCCTTTGCGGTCAGCAATACGATCGGCACCTTGTTCTTTTCTTCGCGCACTTTACGGCAGACATCCAGGCCTGACATCCGTGGCAGCATAATATCCAGCAGTACCAGGTGATAGGGATGGTTACGGATCATCTCCAGCCCTTTTTCCCCATCGCCGGCAATCTCTACTTCGTACCCCTCAAACTCCAGGTTGTCCTTCAGGCCAAGCTGCATGGCCGGTTCGTCTTCAACTATTAATATTTTAGCCATTTTATGAGGTGGTTAATGGAAGAAGGATGGTAAAGGAGGATCCCTTTCCGGGAGTGCTCTCCACACGTACTCTTCCCCCGTGTTGTTCAATTATATGTTTGACCAGGCTCAATCCCAGGCCTGTGCCCTTGCTTTTGGCCAGGTCCCCGGTTGATACCCTGAAGAATTTTTCAAAAATCTGCTTCTGGTCTTCACGGCTGATCCCGATGCCGTAGTCCCTGACCGTTATATAACAGTATCCGTCACTCTTCCCGGAGATTATATCGATCTCTTTGCGGTCGGCGGAATACTTTATCGCATTGTCAAGCAGGTTGATCAGTACTTCCTGGAGGGCCTCTCTGTCGGCATGTACAGGTAATTTTTCCTCAGCGGGATGAAACGTGCTGACAAATCCTTTTTGCTGAAAGTGAAATGAGTAGGTATCCATGATGTCGCAGACAATATCATTGAGGTCGGTATCCTGCCGGTGAAATTCTTTTTTGTTGGCATCCATCTGGGAGAATGTCAGAATCTTATTCACAATGCCTGACAATCGTGTCGTTTCCTTATGAATAATCTGGTAATACTCCTGCTTTTTTTCTTCAGTCCGTACTCGGCCCATCTCCAGGGTTTCGGCAAACATGCTGATCAGGGCCAGCGGCGTCCGGAGCTCATGGGATACATTTGATACAAACTCTGATTTGTTTTCTGCCAGCCTGAGCTCTTTCCGGATATTGCGGAAAATAAGATAGAGTCCGACCGCCAGCACAATCAGCATAAACAGCAACAGCCCGAAATTGACAACGGTACGGTTGCGTATGATAGAGAATATGGATTCGCCGAGTGTATCAATGGCCAGGAAGTAATCGGGTAACAGCCAGAAGTCTTTGGTGATGGCCATGGCATCGCCGGGCTCCAGCGCCACCGAATCGACGGTGGAGTAGACAGGGGTTTCCTGTGCCTTGTAAAAAGCGGAAATCACAAACTTATCCTGGGCAATGGTTTGAAGGCGCGGGGCCAGGTTGACCTGGATAAAGGATTCCGGATCAATCAGGATACCCCCGATGCGTTGCTGGCCGGCCACAGTCGGGTTCATCACAAAATAAAGCATTAGCAGCCTGGTGCCGTCGACAGATTCCAATTGTGAAGATTCGATCTTTCGGTACCCTGCCCTTGCATAATCCAGCAGGCTCCCCAGTAAATTCCGTCGAGTCTTCAGCGAATCGGTGGCAATCCGGGCCAGCGCTGATTCCTGTAATGAATCGGGATAGACCCGGGTCACCGTGCCGGTCAGTGAATCCGCGGTGAAAAGAAGGCGAATACCAGGATTGACCTGGAGCAGAGGTTGCAGGACGCTGTCGGTATTCTTTTCAGCGAGTGCCTTCTCAAAAGTCAGCACCCATTCATTCACCACATCATCGCTGTACTGGTTGACGCTGAACAGGATGGCGTCGAGCTGGTTCTGGTAAATCAGGTGAATATTCTCCTCGTCCTCACTAAGGCTTGATATCTGATAAATCCCGTAGAGCAATATGGGAATGAGCAGAAGCAGCAGAAGATACAGGGGCGCCTTTTTTTGCATAGTCTTAAACTACGGATTTTTTTGAAACAGGTTCATACCGTGGATTTCCCTTCCGAAAATTAACCGTTCACATAAATCAGGAAGGAAAACCCGGGAATAATGGGAAATTTAACTAATCAGTTTAAGTACATCGATTATCAAACCATAAAAAAGGAGGGAAATTTTGAAACGAAGAGATTTTGTGCAAATGGCCGGACTTGGGATGGGCGCCATGATGATGCCGTCCTTTGTTACAGGCAGGCACGTCGCAGCCGAGGTGCTCATGGAGCCTGGCATGGATGCAGCCAGTAAAAAAGTACTGGCAGATGTGGCACTCAATACGGCCCGCTCTATGGGAGCCACCTATGCCGATGCCAGGATTGGGCGGTATCTCAATCAGTACGTATTTACCCGGGAAGATCGTGTCCAGAATATCGTGAATACCGAATCATTCGGGGTGGGCATTCGTGTGATCGCCAATGGTACCTGGGGGTTTGCTTCCACGGATGACGTGAGCGAGGATGGTATCAAAAAAGCCACGAGCCAGGCCGTCGCTATTGCCAAAGCCAATGCAAAGATCCAGACCGAACCGGTCAAACTTGCACCGGTACAGTCCCATGGCGAAGTAAGCTGGAAAACACCCATTGAGCGCAACAGCATGGAAGTGCCCGTCTCGGAAAAGGTAGACCTGCTACTGAGTGCCAATGCCGCTGCCATGGAGAATGGAGCCAATTTTGTGAATTCCGCTCTTTTTATGGTGAATGAACAGAAGTACTTTGCCAGTACGGACGGATCCTACATCGATCAGGATGTCCACCGTATATGGCCGACATTCGGCGTTACGGCCATTGACCGTACAGCCGGAAAATTTAAATCCCGCCAGGCCATGAGTGCCCCCATGGGCATGGGGTATGAATATATGGCGGGTAAGGAATCAGAAAAGCTGGAAGGTCCGGCCGGAATTCACCTTTACCGAAACAGCTATGATATCGTAGAGGATGCGGCGTCTGCCGCCACCCAGGCCAGGGAAATGCTGAGTGCAAAATCGGTCGATGCCGGCAAGTATTCGGTCATCCTGGAACCGAATCATCTGGGGCTCACCATCCACGAGTCGGTGGGTCACCCCCTCGAACTGGACCGGGTTCTCGGGTATGAAGCCAATTACGCCGGAACAAGTTTTGCTACGCTGGACAAATGGAAGGCGGGAGACTTCAAATACGGATCGGACCTGGTGAACCTGGTAGCCGATAAGACCCAGCCGCATTCCCTTGGCGCCGTGGGCTATGACGACGAAGGGGTCAAGTGTAAAAAATGGGACCTGGTTCGTAACGGTGTCCTGGTAAACTACCAGGCCATTCGTGATCAGGTTCATATGATTGACCAGAATGAAAGCCATGGTTGTTGTTATTCGCAAAGCTGGAATGATGTTCAGTTTCAGCGGATGCCCAATGTTTCCCTTGAACCAGGCAAAGAACCCTATTCCATCCGGGAGATGATCAGCGATGTGGAAAAAGGTATTTATATCGCCGGACGAGGGTCTTATTCCATCGATCAGCAACGGTATAACTTCCAGTTTGGAGGAACCCTGTTCTATGAGATCAGGAACGGGGAAATCCAGGGTATGCTCAATGATGTGGCGTACCAGTCCAATACCCAGGAATTCTGGAATAGTTGTACGCGCATCTGCGACGAACGCGATTACCGGATGTTCGGCTCCTTCTTTGACGGGAAGGGACAACCCTCACAGGTCAGTGCCGTTTCACACGGAAGTTCGACCTCACGGTTTGACAATGTCAATGTAATCAATACAGGGCGTAACATTTAAACGAAAGGAGATTATCAAATGGCAATATATTCTAAAGAAGAAGCAAGACGCATACTGGAAAAGGCCCTGAGTTACTCAAGTGCCGATACCTGTGAGGTGTCACTGGGAGGGTCTAACAGCGGGAATATCCGCTATGCCCGGAATACCGTTTCCACCGCCGGATACCGGTCCAATCAAACCCTCGTAATCAATTCGAGTTATGGCAAGAAGGTAGGGACGGCGACCACCAATGAACTGACCGATGAGGCAATAGAACGGGTGGTGAAACGATCCGAGGAACTGGCCCGTTTATCGCCGGAAAACCCTGAATTTATGGAACCGCTGGAATCCCAGGAATACCTCGAATCCAAAACATTTGTGGAGGCCACTTCCAAGGTTACCCCCGAACAACGGGCCGAGATTGCTGCCAACAGCATCCGGCCGGCCGCGGCAGAGGATGTCACCGCAGCCGGGTTCCTGAACGATTCTGATGGGTTCAGTTCGCTCATGAACTCCAAAGGCCTGTTTGCCTATAACCGCTCCACGGATGCCAGCTTTACCGTTACCATGCGGTCCAACGACGGCACGGGATCGGGCTGGGCGTCAAGCGATGTGAACGACATTGAAAAGCTCAATGCGTCGGAGGCGTCACGCCGCGCCATAGACAAAGCACTGATGTCGCGTAATGCACGGGCGATCGAACCCGGTAAATACACAGTTATCCTGGAACCGGCCGCGTCCGTTCAGTTACTGGGTAATATGTTTGGCGCATTCGATGCCCGTACCGCAGATGAAGGACGCAGTTTCATGTCCAAAGAGGGCGGCGGAAATAAACTGGGTGAAAAAATAGTGGACGAGCGGATTAACCTCTGGACCGATCCACAGAACCCTGAGGTGCCGACCCAGCCGTGGGATGGCAGCGGACAGCCAAGAAAGAAGATGAAGTGGATTGAGAATGGGGTGGTGAAAAACCTTTTCTACAGCAGGTACTGGGCCAATCAGCAGGGGACCGAAGCAGTACCGTTTCCGAGTAATGGCATCATGGAGGGGGGCGAGGCCTCGCTCGAGGATATGATTAAGGGTACGCGGCGCGGAGTACTGGTGACCCGGCTCTGGTATATCCGGAGTGTGGATCCTCAAACACTGCTGTATACCGGGCTGACCAGGGACGGTACGTTCTACATTGAAAATGGAAAGATCATGTATCCGGTTAAAAATTTCCGGTTTAATGAAAGCCCGATCATCATGCTCAATAACCTGGAGGAACTGGGACAGCAGGTGCGCGTGGACGGCAACCTGATACCCTATATGAAGGTGAGGGATTTCACCTTTACCAGTCTTTCGGACGCGGTCTGATCCCGGGATGTATTGTTCAGGACCCCGGTAACACCGGGGTTCTTTATTTAAGGCAATTAAATCAATGCGTGAAGAGGGAGAAGGTATGAAGAATGAATTCTTTTTTACCAGACTACAGTATGAGTCAGGGGACTGGGATGTGGATCAGCGCATGCCTTCCAATGTGCTGCATTCCCTGGTTCAGTACACGACGCTCAGGGTTGATACCCGGGAGAATATTGTGCCCCTTGGCAGCCCGGAGGTTTTCCGGTGTCCGTTTTGTTACCTGTCAGGGCACAAGCTCGTGCAGTTTACCCCCGACGAACAGCGTAACTTTGAGACCTATGTAAAAAATGGCGGATTTGTTTTTGTGGATGATTGTAATCACGATATTGACGGACTTTTTGCCCGTTCCTTTGAACGCCAGATGGCATCAATTTTCGGTGAAGATGCCCTGAAAAAGATACCGAATGATCACGCGTTATACAGCACCTTTTTCCGGTTTGAAGATGGCCCGCCGACCACTTCGCAGGAACTGAACGGCTGGGGCGATGACCTTGTCCATGAATACCTGAAGGCCATCGAAATTGACGGCCGCATAGGTGTACTGTACAGTAATAAAGATTATGGATGCGAATGGGATTACGACTTTCGCAATAAACGTTGGTATAAGAACGATAACACCAGGTTCAGTGTCAATATCGTTATGTATGCACTTACTTCCTGAAATGCCTATGAATGATTCACTTGATATCGCGGAGAAAGAGATTAACGAGCTGACTGAAAAGCTTACCCTTCTCAAAAAGGAGATCGGAAAACGTATTGTCGGACAAAGCGAAACAATCGATCAACTGCTTATAACCTTTCTGGCCGGTGGTCACGGACTTCTGGAAGGCGTTCCCGGTCTTGCGAAAACCCTTATGATCAGGACGCTCGCAGAGTGTATTGATCTTGATTTTCACCGGATACAATTCACTCCTGACCTCATGCCCTCCGATATCATCGGCACCGAAGTGCTTGAAGAGGACCATACCACCGGCAAAAAGTTTTTCCAGTTTAATCGCGGTCCTGTATTCTCCAACCTTATCCTGGCCGATGAGATTAACCGTACCCCTCCGAAAACCCAGGCCGCCCTCCTGGAGGCCATGCAGGAATTTATGGTTACATATGCCGGAAAGTCCTACGAATTGCCTCGGCCTTTCTTCCTGCTGGCCACACAGAATCCGGTGGAACAATCCGGTACCTTTCCCCTGCCCGAAGCCCAGCTTGACCGCTTTTTGCTATACATCCGTATCGGATACCCCGGGGAAGAAGAGGAGGAGGAAATACTTCGGTCAACTACCGGAACCACCGGAGGCCATATCCGTCAGGTGCTGAGTGGTGATGACATCCTTAGGCTCCAGGAACTTGTGCGTGAGGTACCTGTCAGCGATAACCTGATCAAATATGTCTCCCGCCTGGTCAGGGGATCCCGCCCGGAAACAGGAATTCCCTATGTGAAGGAATGGGTGGAATGGGGGGCAGGCCCCCGTGCCGGCCAGGCCATGATCCTCACTGCCAAGGCCCATGCGCTTCTTCAGGGCCGCTGGTCAGTCACCGAAAAGGACCTCCACGCCGTGGCCTACCCGGTACTCAGGCATCGGATCCTTGTCAATTTCAAGGCCGAAGCCAGGCACATTACCTCCGACGAGGTGACGAAAAATTTGCTGGAGACTATTCAACTGACCTGATCCGATGAAAAAAGACTGGAGATCATTGCTGGTACCTGAGGTGCTTAACGAGGTTTCCGGACTCGAGCTGATCGCCCGGGTGATCGTGGAAGGGCACCTTTCAGGGCAGCATATCAGTCGTAAAACGGGGACCGGACAGGAGTTCAGTCAATACCGCGGCTATGAGCCCGGAGATGACCTGCGGATGCTGGACTGGAAGATGCTGGCCCGCAGCGGAAGGTATTATGTCAAGCAGGCTGATATCGAGACCAACATAGTGCTGAAGGTGGTCATGGATGCCTCGCGTTCCATGGCGTATGAAGAAAACGGGATATCCAAATGGACCATGGCACGCATCATTGCCGGCTGCCTTGCCTACCTGGCCTCCTCCCAACGCGATGAACTCGGGTTGTACGTACTGAACAGTTCTGTAACCACTTCCTTACATATAAAGGATGACGGGCGGCAGCTGCAACGCTTTCTTCAGCATTTGATCAATATGGAGGTGGATGGTCGCTGGCCGGATGACACGGCTACAGGACTCGTGCCAACCAGAAACCAAAAGGAGATCGTGGTATTTATCAGTGATTTTTTACAGGAGGACGAGGAGCTGGTTCGTACACTGCTAACCATGAAAACACGGTACAATGAAGTGCTCGCCTGTTGTGTGTCGGGCCGAAAGGAGGATGAACTGGATTTCGGGGGACAGGTTATCTTTGAAGACCTGGAGAATGCACGTCGCATGGAAGTAAATGCCACCCGGGTGCGGGAAAAGTATTGCCAGGCTCTGGAGGAGTATCGGAATGGTATAATTCGTCAGCTGGAGGATAAGGGAATTGCCTGGCTTCCTTTCCGGCTTGATGACAACCCTGGCAATATAATTTCTTCCTACATTAACCGGAGAAACCGGCTGATCCGTTGATTTTTCTTTCACCATATTACCTGTGGGGATTTGCCGGCCTGCTGGTTCCGGTCATCATCCATTTCTGGAGCCGTAAAAATCCGGAAGTGATCCTTTTCAGCAGTGTAAGGTTCCTGCCCGGCGATACGACGACCCGTTCGTTTTCCCTGCACCTAAGTGAGCGCTGGCTATTGTTGCTGCGTTTACTGGCAATCTCCCTGCTGGTGCTTATTCTGGCCCGTCCCGCACTGCCGGGCCCCGGATATACCCGGGCCTTCCTGCTTATTGACCCTTTGCTGGCAAATCATCCCGACGTAGGTCAGCTGGTGGATACGACAGATTTGCCAGCGCGGTTTCTGACTGCCGGGTTTCCTGACTATGACCCGCAGAAGGTACCTTCAGATCCTTACGCTGACGTGTGGTCGCTGGTAATGGAAGCCTCCCGGGAAGCCGATAGCCTTGTTGTGGTTGCGGCCGACCTGCTTGTTCAATACCAGGGAAAAAAGCCTGCAACCGGCCTGCCGGTGCAATGGCTTACCTTTCCTGTCGGGAGCAGTGTGTACAGGGATACTCTTTTTTCCTTCACCGGAAGTTCTGGCAACCCCGCTGGTATAATTGCCGTGTCAGATGCCGGCGGACTTACATTCCGCAAAGAACCTGTTGAAGCGGCCGGTAAGTACGATTCACTTGTGGTTGTCATTCAATCCAGGGAAGGGGACCAAACCGCTGTGGTGGTTGAAATGGCTACACAAAGTATCGCTGAATTCCTGGATGTTCCTGTCCGTATACTGCACGAAAATCCCACAAGTCCTTCCGGTGCAGACTGGTTGGTCTGGCTGGATACTACCCGCGTAGCCGGTAGCGGTGCCAAACGGATTCTGAAATTATCGGCGCCACGTCCCGGACCTTCTTTACTCACCACGGAAGACCCGGATATTTATCTGTTGAACGGAGCTCCGGAGCCGGACGCCAGTGAGTTCCTGGAAGGGTGGGCAGGTTTACTGGATGCTTACCGTTTGGAGGAATCGTCTCATCGGACGGGCATGACGGATCGCAGACGTATGACATTTGATCCTGTACCACAATTCAGGGAAACAGCAGCGTTGACCAGCAATGAGAAGCGTCCGTTTATCTGGCCCTTTCTGTTACTTTTCCTGGTCATACTATTGACCGAAAGATACATATCACAAAAACGCCATGCCTGAAGGAAGTCAACATATCGTTCGTTTTATGTGGATGTGGCGTGGGATCCGAATTATCGAGTCATTCCTTATCGCCACCGGCGCGGGTTGCGGATTATGGTGGTATACCGGCCAGTTGATTCCGGCGGTGTCAGCCTTCGTTATCGCCTTCACCTTGTATCTGTTCCTTGTGCGGCCCTGGCGTATCACCAGTTATATAAGCGCGTCCTATTTAGACCAGCATTTGGCGCATACGGAGTATAGTGCCGGGTTATTGCTCCATTCTCCGGAAGAACTGTCAGGCGTAGCACAGCTGCAGCGCAGAAAAATCGTCCGTAAACTTGAGAAGTCGCGCCTTTTTCAACAGCTTCCTGTTCGCGGCCTGCCCGTTGCGTTCCTTGTCATGATTATATGTATGGCTGCCGGATACTGGATGCCGGAAACAAGGCAATCTCCGGAGCCTCCGGCGGAAGCTGTGGTATTACACTCGACAGGAGAACCCGGTGAAGTACCTGAGATTACCTCGTTCCGCATCACCAGGATTTTCCCCGCGTATACGGGCCTTCCGAGCGAGGTACAGGAGGATATGTCGGTCGAAGCCCTGGCCGGATCAAGGATCATCTGGCAAGTCACACTTTCCGGCCCGGTTGATTCACTGTACTTTGTTTCAGAAGACAATATGACCGCCCTGTTTACTCCCGGTGAGGGAGACCAGTATTCTTTTTCCCTTACCCCCGGCCGTAACCTGCTGTATTCCCTTCGGCTTACCAGGGATACGCTGACTGCCGTGAGTGATGTGAATTACGTGCGGTTGCTGCCGGATCGTGCGCCGGAGGTCCATCCGGTGGAAATGGCTGCCTATGTGGAATTTCCGGCTGATACCAGGAATCCTTCCCTTCCTGTGACGGCGGATATAACGGATGATTACGGCCTTACAGATGTACGGGTGGTGGCTACCCTGACCCGCGGTTCAGGTGAGTCTGTTCAGTTCCGGGAAGAGATCATCCGTTTTGACAATGAGGTGAGGGGGCTGGCCGGCCGCGTCAGCAGGAATCTCTGGCTGGATTCCCTGGGGATGGTTCCGGGGGATGAACTCTATTTTTATATAGAAGCCACGGATAATAAGGTGCCTGAGCCCGGCCGCGGACGTTCTGAAACATTCTTTGTGGCCATCGAGGATACGATCAGTCAGGAGTTCATGACAGGAAGCGCAATGGCAGTCGATCTGATGCCTGATTATTTCAGGAGTCAGCGACAACTGATCATTGATACCGAAGCCCTGCTTAAAAAGAAGGCACGTCTCGCTGTACAGGCGTTCAGGGAGGAATCCAATGCCCTGGGATATGATCAGAAATTGCTAAGGCTGAAGTACGGCCAGTACATGGGTGATGAGTTTGATTCAGGTATTACCGGACCCTCTGTAACTCCCGATGAAACCGGTGAGGAGGCCAATGAGGAAGATCCGCTGGCAGCTTATACCCACGATCATGATCACGAGGAGGAAGGGCCGCTGGCTGTGGCTGAGGAAGAAGAGGAAGAAGATCCGCTGGAAGCATTTTTTCATGAACATTCCGACCCGGAAGAAGCAACACTTTACACACAGGGTGTTCGGTCTATGCTGAAACAGGCGATGGCGGAAATGTGGGATGCCGAATTGCAATTGCGGTTGTATGACCCCGAAAAATCTCTTCCTTACCAGTACCGGGCGTTGGACCTGATACAAAAGATTAAAAATCAGGCACGTATTTATGTGCACCGGATTGGTTTTGATCCACCGCCGATTAAGGAAGATGCCCGGCTGACCGGCGAACTCGGGGAGGTAAGGCGCACGCGTCAGCGTACATCGGGTGGTATGCAAGATCCGTATGAACCGGTACGTGCGTTAATCCGCCTGCTGGAGGAGAATAAATCCGTGCCCCCTCAGGAAGCCAGGTTTCAGGAGGTGCTGCAAGAGGCTGGCTCAGCACTTCTGCCTTTTGCCGAAGAAGAACCGCTGAAGTACCTTGGTGTATTGTCACGCCTGCGTCAAATGCAACTGGCATTACCCGAAAACAGTGAATGGGAAAATGACCGCCGGAAGCTGCTTTCCGGCTTGAACACAATTATGCCGCCGGGTCAAGTCCTGCCCGGGAGTGTGAAACCTGTATTCTGGTCTGAACTGGACAGTATTTATCAGCGAAAAGTGGAAGGGAGGATGCCTGGTGATTGAATCAATACGCCTCGCTGATTTCTCGTGGTGGAGTGCCGGGCTGTTGGTTGCGGCATTTCTGCTGATTGTCCTGATCGAATTCCGTCGCACGCCGGCCGTATTCCTGATGTGGAGGGTTATCCTGACATTTTTCATGATTTCAGGTATTGCCGCTATTATCTGGAGACCGTCAGTCCTTCAACCCCGGACAACCAATCAGGTGATCGTCGTAGGGGAGGAAACGAACCGGTCCCGGCTTGACACCCTTCGCGACGCATATCCGGATGCAAGGCTCATTTCTCAGGACAGTCTGTATATGCCCCTCGACGGGACGAATGTTCTGGTGACGGGTCAGGGCCTTGCTGAATACAACCTTCGAAAGGTGCACAACTCCCACCTGGAGCTGGCGTTGGATCCTACTCCGCCCGGCATCGTAGAATTTTACCCTCCCGGTAAGCCGGTGCTTGGGGATACACTTACCTGGGAAGGATATTTTCAAACCCCGGACAGCATACAGCTTGAACTTTGGTGGCAGGACAAGCGCATCGATTCGGTCCGGCTTGATTCTTCGGGATGGTTTGTACTTAGGCACCTGCCCAAGGTCGCCGGCCCCCAGGTGTATCGGCTTACCGCTCGCTCAGCAAATATTCTCCAGTATTACAGGATACCGGCTGATATTCGGGATTCGCGGAAATTACGTGCCGGATTATTTGTTACGTATCCCAGCTTTGAGCTTCGGGCGATTAAGGAATATATGGCTGAATCGGGTCTGGAGGTGATGGTCAGACAATCCGTATCGCGTGACCGGTATACCATTGAATATCTCAATTTACCTGAGGAGCCCGTGGTGTTCTCTTCCGGATTCCTTTCGTCCCTTGACCTGCTGGTTGCCGACCAGGTTTTCCTGGAGAATCTGACGCGGGATGAACTCGACGTGCTGGAACGCCGGATACGGCAGGGCCTGGGCCTTATTATTATCTCTGTAGAGAGTAAGGCCGGGCGCGGCCGGATTTCGCTGCCGGTCAGGGATGCCGGTAATAATGAGTTGTTCCTGGTGGAAGATCCGGGAGTTATTTCTGTCAGCAAGAGTGGGGGATATATCAAAAGCGGAGGAAAACAGCTGGGAAGGGGACGAATAATGGTATCCCTTGTTCCGCAAACCTACACCTGGATTCTTGAAGGAAATAAAAGTGAGTATGAGGGATACTGGTCGTCCCTGATAAGGGAGACTTCACGGAAAAGCCCTCCGGTAATTGATCTCCTGGCCGAACCTGTGTGGCAGAATATCCGGCAGGATTTTGTGGTTATTTCGGAAGGTCAACCTGAAGTGTACTGGGATGAGGTGCCGTTGCCTCCGGCCCGTGATATCTATCTGCCCCACCGGTGGCACGTGACAGTTTGGGAAAGAGATACCGGATGGCATGTGCTCACCAGCAACAGGGATACAGTGAATGTGTATGTGCATGATACGTCTGAGTGGAAACCGCTGCGATTTGCCCGACAGAAGAAAGAACTGGTCAGAATCTCTTCGGGGGAGAAGATGGGCGAAGAAGCGGGAATGGAATTTTCTCCGATTCCGGCCTGGTATTTTTATTTGCTGGTACTGGCTTGCCTTGGAATGCTTTGGGCGTTACCCAAATTTCTCTAAGACCCGGTTTTATCCCTGTCCCCTCGCCGTTGCCGGTTGACCTGAAGGGAGAGCACATCCTTTCTGGAATAATGCCCGGCCGGATCAAAAAGCAAGCGTTCCCGCCTTATGGCTGAGTGGTTCAGATCGGCCGTGAACAGACCTTCTTGTCCCACCACCGGTTCCAGGATCCATTCTCCGTCCGGACCCGCAATACAGCTCCCTCCATTGGCCAGGTATTCCTGATTCAGACTGGCCAGTGTATCCGATACCGGCAGGTTGCCGGGTATGGCAGAAACAGGCAACAATCCGCATGCACTGATGACATAGGAACGGCTTTCACGGGCAATAAAACGGGTAATATCGTGGGTATTGTGAAGGCTTCCCGGCCATACGCTGATATGGAGGTCTTCCCCCTGGTTATAAAGAGCCGCCCTGGCCAGTGGCATCCAGTTTTCCCAGCAATTCAATCCCCCGGCTGTAAACGCCCCGATCTTATGGACCCGGAGGCCATGGCCATCTCCCTGTGCCCACACAAGGCGTTCCTCGTAGGTAGGCATTAATTTGCGATGGACCGATCCGACCTGTCCGTCGGGGCCGATATAGACCAGCGAACAAAATACACTGTGCCCTTGTCGTTCGATGCATCCCGCATAAATAGCCATGGAATGTGCACGGGCCGACTGGCATAATTCCTTCAGGTCTCCATCTTCGATTGAGACTGCTTCCCGGACATAAAGGGCATACATATCCTTCTGGAGTTCGGAATTAAACCGGGCCCCGTCGGTATGTTCAATCCAGAAGGGGTAACCCGGTAAAAGACCTTCGCCGAAGACGAGCAGCTTGCAGGATCTGGCCGCTGCCTGGCCGGCCACCGCCAGCATTTTCGCCAGGGTGGCAGATTTGTCCAGCCAGACAGGCGAGATTTGCGCCACCCCTACAGGTAAGATAGATTCACTCACAGGCGCTTCGTTGTTTCATTCTTTCAAGTTACTGAAATATTGAACACCGTTGGCCATCGGCTTGTGTGAATTCAACCGTGTATTTTAATCCATTCCACGGTATCCCTGTCAGATAGTTTGATTACCATGGTTTTCGTTTTCAATGCCCATGCAAATAGTTTCGTCTGGCTGATCCGGTAATACAGGTATTCCTCATTTTTCCGGTCTGGTTCACCCAGCAACCCTATCAGCTGGTCTTCATTAAGCGACCTGATCGTATCATTATAAACGACTTCTTCCAGCATATCTTCCCGGTACGGGTAATCCTCACCATCCTTTTCCCTCCATTTGGAAGGGTCAAAGGACGTCTCCGTGACAGGGGAAGCCGGTGTTCCCGTTTCGGAGGTTTCCTGACCTGAGTCACAGGCGCCGAATAAGACCAGGAGTGCCAGGGACATTACGTATTTTCTCATCGCGGCGTGACTTACTACAGTTCTTCCTGAACGGCCCCGCAGGTCAGCATGGCATCGCCGAAATACGGGTTGCGGATCTCGCTTTCCAGGCTCAGCCAATTGGCTCCCTCGTTATCACGTGCCATGGGGCAATATTGCCAGTAAACTTTTTGCCCGAGGGATTCCTGGTTCTTTACGTACGTATACATGGCATTGGACAGGGTGAAGAAATGATCACGCTGCACCGCCAGGTCAGTGCTTTCCGCAATGGCAGCAGCTGATTCGCTAATCTCTCCGGTTGCTTTTTCTGCCATGGACTTCGCTGCGGCCGCTGCCTTTTCAGGTTCGCTTTGCACCAGCGCATTTTTGAGCTGAACGTAATTCTCCAGCAATGGATGCCTGACGTCTTCCGATATCGGTTCGGCTGCCGCTTCGGCTCCTGGTGTATTTTCACTGGTTGTTTCGCTTGTTTTTCCACAGCCCATGGCGGTGAGTATCAGCAGGGTAAATAAAATAGTAGTTCGCATCATTTTAATATAGATTATAGTTATTCAATTGTTTCAATTACACTTCCGCAGGTAAGCATCATCTCACCGTAATACGGATTTTTTACTTCATTTTCCAGGCTCAGCCAGCGAGCCCCTTCGTTGTTATTTGCCATAGGACACCGGAGAACATACAGGGGCACGTCGAGCGGTGACACCACTTTTCCGGCTTCGACCAGGTGCTCGGAAAGGTCAATGAAGGCTGCGCGCAGCGCATCAATATTCTCTGCATTCATTGCGCTCCGGAGATCTGAATTTACCTGCTCCTGAAATTCCTGCCACCAGGTTTTCCATGCATCATCGGTTTCGGTTGCCTCCAGTCCAGACAGGATTTCCGAAAGGTGTTTGGTTTCTGCAGATGCCGCGTCAAAATCTGACGCGACCAAATGATCTTTCAGGGTTGTATAGGAACGAATAATCGTAGCCATCCCTTCCTGTACGGTTTTCGGTGCTGTGCCCATTTCAGCCGATTTAATTCGTGCCTCATCTGCATTCATCATACTGGGTTTCCCGGCCAGCTGGGCTGCAGCATCGACGGTGAAGGTGCCGTTTACCACGATTTCCGCTCCCGGGGCGAGGCCGCTTTCCACCACATAGTAGTCGCCTGTGGCCGGCCCCAATACGACCTCCTGCAGCCGGAAAAAGGCGCCACCCTGGTCATCGGTACCTGTTTTTTCATACACGACCGAACGTTGCCCGGTCCACAGGACGGCCGAACGGGGAATCACCAGGCGGTCTGAACCCGCATTATTTGACGGAATTAATTGTCCGCGGACAAACATCTGCGGTTTGAGTTTTTCCTGAGGATTTTGCATTTCCACACGTACCCTGGCAACCCGGGTGTTTGATTCCACGACCGGATCGATAAAGCTGACCTTGCCGCGGAAGGACTGGCCCGGCAATCCGGCCACGGTAAAGGTAATTTCATCCCCAACCTCGATCATGGGCAAATCACTTTCGTAGGCATCAAATTCCACCCAGACCTTTGAGAGGTCTGAAAGGACATATAATACCTCCCCGTTTTCCACATGATCCCCGACATTGACCTTTTTTTCCAGGACAGTCCCGGTATATTCGGCATAAATGTCCATGGTGTTTTTAATACTTCCCGATGCCAGAATGTCGTTGATCTGCCTGTCGGTAAGCCGGAGTGAACGAAGTTTCTCCCTGGCTGCCTCCAGCAACCGGGGTTGTGACTCCTGCATATCTGCTGCCTGAAGCAGTTCCTGCTGGGCAGCGATCAGCGGAGGGCTGTACAGGGTTGCGATACGCTGACCCCGGCGCACCTGCTCTCCCTGGGTATTTACAAACAGCCTTTCGATACGCCCGGCAACATGTGTGCTTTGTGAGCGGACCTGATTTTCGTCGGCCACCACCTTCCCGTTCAGGGTGAGGGTTTCTTCCGGAGTACCGCTGAATCCTGCCTGCACAGTTTCCACATTTCCCAGCCGCACTGCCGATCCTGACAGCCTTACACCCTGGGCGTCATCGACCTCTGTACCTTCAGAAACCGGCACCAGGTCCATGCCGCATATGGGACATTTCCCGGGGCCATCCTGCCGTATCTGGGGATGCATGGAACACGTGTAGACTATTCCCTCAGCCATTTCGGTCTCGTGATCATGTTCTTCAGGCGTTTCATTGCCGAAGAATATAATGCCAATGGCCAGTCCGGCTACAAGCGCCGGGGGGATAAGCCACCATGGATTAATTTTGGTTTTCATAGTCGTTCAATTCATTGATTATTGACGGATTTTCACCGGTCACATACTCATACATTGTGATTGCCCGGAGAAGTTCTCCATAGGCCATTAACCGTTTTTTACGGTATTGCAATAGTTTTTCCTGATTCATCAGAATATCGTCCAGTTCGGAGCGGTCATTCTCGAAATCCGTTTCCGTGAGTTTGAGGACACGTTGTGCAAGATCGATCTGGGAAGAAAATACTTCCATATTCCTGGATGCCCTGTTAAGAGAATACACAGCTTCTTCCCGGTTGATAAGGAGATTATTGTTTTCCGACCTGGCAGCAGCTTCATATTGCCGCTGCAGTGCGCTGGCCTCAGCTTGCATCGATTTGTATTTTTTCCGCCAGACCGGAAGGCCAATCGTTACCATGGG
Source organism: uncultured Roseivirgaceae bacterium (assembly GCA_964563925.1). Lineage (GTDB taxonomy): Bacteria > Bacteroidota > Bacteroidia > Cytophagales > Cyclobacteriaceae > JAUILA01. Next base: position 57,700 of record CAZLZD010000025.1, read on the forward strand.
CATCAGTGCGTTCTTTCCGTTGTCCGGCACGACCATATCGTCACGCTTGCCGATAATCATGTAGTCCACCCCCAGTCCCAGCGACGGATAGAGCTGTTTGCGTGCAGCTTCCTGGTATGCCTCTGCGGCCTGGCTTTTGGCCAGGCTTGCCCGGACCGCAGGATGATCCAGCAGGCTGTCCTCCGGAGTAAATACAGGCAGGTCAGCTTCGATGGTATCCGGCAGGTAGAGCGTGGAGCGTTCGGTATTCAGTAAAAGGAAGAACTGCACGGTGCGGCTGTTGAGCAGGTCCCTTGTCTGTTCGATTTCATTTTGCAATGACTTCACATCCAGTTGTACAAGCAGCACATCGGCAAGCTGTCCCTCTCCGCTCCGGAAGCGGGTCGTAGCCAGGGATTCCAGTGATTCGCTCAGGCGCAGGGTTGATTCCTGCAAACTGATCAGTTCATTCAGTACCCACAATTCATAATAGGTCGCCCTGACGTCACGCACCACTTTCCGGGCCTCCAGGGCAAACTTCCAGTACGATGCTTCAGCCTGTTTGCTCATTTGATCGCGCCTTGCCGAAAGGGTGCCAAACCAGGGAAACATCTGCGAAAGGGAGAACCTGAATTGCTGCGGGCCCACCCGGGTTTCTACCGGGCTTATAAAGTACCCGATGCCGAGGGTGGGGTCGGGGAGGCTTCCTGACTGATCAACACGGCTAAGTTCGCTGTAAAACCCTTCGTAAGCGCTAAGGATAGCCGGATTATTCTCAAGGGCCATCGCCACGTAGGCAGACAAGGAATCCTGACCGGCTGCCTGGGTTACCAGGCCGGTGCATAACAGGATGATCAGGTATTGCAGTTTCTTCATGATGCTGATTTTTGAATGGAGGCTTCCTTACGCCATGAATACAGAACGGGGACAACAAATATGGTCATGATGGCAATAATCATTCCCCCGAAAATCGGGATGGCCATTGGCACCATGATATCAGACCCTTTTCCGGTGGAGGTCAGTATCGGGATCAGGGCAATCAAGGTGGTGGCGGTGGTCATCATCGCCGGCCGAACGCGTCTTTCCCCGGCTGTGATGACTGCCTGCCTGATTTCCTGCCGGTCAACCGGGCTCGCCTTCGCAAAGCTCTGGTCCAGGTAAGTTGCCATCAGCACCCCGTCGTCGGTGGCGATTCCAAACAAGGCAATGAATCCCACCCAGACCGCCACGCTTAAATGGATCGTGCCCATCTGGAAAAGATCGCGGGTATTCTGGCCGAACATATTGAAATCAGCGAACCACGGTTGACCATAAAGCCACAGCATCACGAATCCGCCGCCAAAGGCCACAGCAATCCCCGTAAATATCATCAGGCTCGTGAGGGTGCTCCGGAACTGGAAATACAGGATGAGGAATATAACAACCAGGACCAACGGTATAATGACGGACAGACGTTTTTCAGCCCGCACCTGATTTTCAAAGGATCCCGAAAAACGGTAGCTTACTCCGTCCGGGACCTCGATCCTGCCTTCCTCAATGGCATCGCTGATGGCTCTTTGTGCATCATTGACCACGGTGACTTCGGAAAAGCCGTCCCGTTTATCGAACAGTACGTAGCTTGTCAGGAAGGTATCTTCGCTGCGGATCATCTGGGGTCCGCGGGTGAAATTGATGGAGGCCAGCTGACCCAGGGGAACCTGCACACCACCCTGACCGGTGATCAGGATTTCACGTATCTGATCAGGGGTCGAACGAAGTTCACGCGGATAACGGACGCGGATCGGGTAGCGCTCACGTCCCTCGACGGTCATGGATAGCGGGATTCCTCCAATGGCTCCTTCCAGGGATTGCTGTACCTGCGTAACGGTGAGGCCATAGCGTGCTATTTCCTGGCGGTCAATTTCTATCTCCAGATAGGGCTTACCCACCACCCTGTCGGCAAATACCGCTTCGGCTTTTACCGAGGGCACCTTTTTCAGGACATTCTCCAGGTCAAGTCCGAACGCTTCAATGGCCTCCAGGGAGGGCCCGGAAACCTTTATCCCCATGGGTGCCCGCATGCCTGTCTGCAGCATGACCAGCCTGGTTTCGATGGGCTGGAGTTTAGGCGCCGAGGTGACACCGGGAAGGTTTGAGGCACTCACAATCTCGGACCATATATCATCCGGAGACTGGATATGATCTCTCCAGATACGCAGGGGCGATCCTTTACGGTCTTCAAGCAGGGTTTCGGAAGACAAGCCGAGGAGGATAACCTCTTCCCGGGACAGCGAATCCCCGTCCATGGTCAGGAATTTGCCATCATCCGTGGTTTTGAAATACAACCTGTTTCCGGCCTGGTCAGACATGTATTCGGGATAATAATTGATCACATTCTCAAACATCGATATGGGCGCCGGATCCAGCGCACTTTCTGCACGTCCGAGCTTGCCCACTACTTCTTTCACTTCAGGAATGGCTGCCACCCTGAGATCAAGCTGCTTGAGCGTATTCAGGTTTGCTTCCATCCCGGCATGGGGCATGGAGGTAGGCATAAGCAGAAAAGAACCCTCGTCGAGGCTTGGCATAAATTCCTCACCAATTCCCGGGAATGCATGAGCGACTGCAGACCAGGCCCCCGTCTTCCTGATATTGATATCCAGCTTGTCAAAACCATTGGCGACAGGCTGGAACAGAGTCGGGAATCCGAGCCAGATAAATAAACCCAGCAGCAGGGTAAGCAATGGAAAGAGTACGAATGTCCCTTTATTGGCCAGGCACCATTGCAGGATTTTAGGATAATAACGGACCATCAGCCAGGCTGTGAGCAGAATGCTGCCGGTTGAAAGGAGCACAAAAACAAGATTGGAAAAGGTGCCGGCCTCGATCCCCACAGGCAGCCAGGTTATGGCAAGAAGCCACCAGATGATCAAAAGTATTCCGATAAGGTCTGAATACACCAGGTACCAGGCACCGGATTCCCGCTGATAACGAAGGAATCCTGCCACACCCATGAGGATCAGTACGATTCCTGGCCACCACGCAATGAACAGGATGGTAAGAATCCCGGCAAGGGGCAATACGAGGTAGCTGTACTGCCTGACACCCCGTTTGCTGATCCTGATACCGGTAAGCCAGTGGGCCAGTGCCGGGAGTACAAATAACGCTATGATCACCGCCGCTATCAGCGCATAGGTTTTGGTAAAGGCCAGGGGTCGGAAAAGTTTTCCTTCCGCTCCTTCCAGGGCAAATACCGGAATAAAGCTAACAATGGTGGTGGAAACAGCGGTCAGGATTGCACCGCTGACTTCGGCAGAGGCATTGTAAATCAGCTTAAAGGAAGACTGGCCGGGATTTTCCTCCTGGTATCTTATCACATTCTCCGTGAGAATAATTCCCAGGTCGACCATGGTACCAATCGCAATGGCGATGCCGCTGAGCGCTACAATGTTGGCCATCACACCGGTGTACTTCATCGCGATGAATACCATCAGGATGGCCAGGGGAAGGAGCAGGGAGATCATAAAGGACGCCCGCAGGTTCAGCACCATGATGATGATAACGAGAATCGTGATCAGGACTTCAAAGGTCAGTGCCTCTTCCAGGGTGCCAAGTGTCTCGAGGATTAACCCGCTTCGATCATAAAAGGGAACAATGGCTATTTGTGAAACGGTACCGTCAGACAACGTTTTTTTAGGCAATCCCGGGGCGATCTCGGCCATCTTTTCCCGGATTCCGGAGATAACCTGCATCGGGTTTTCGCCGTACCTGGCTACCACGACGCCTCCTGCCTGTTCGATCCCGTCCTTGTCCAGGGCCCCGCGGCGGGTGGCCGGACCCAGGGAAACGCGGGCTACATCACTGATTCGAACCGGTACATTGTCGACCGACCGGATCACCGATTGCTCAAGGTCCTGAATGTTTTTTACATACCCCAGTCCGCGGACAAAGTACTCCGCCTGGTTGATCTCAACGGTTTTCGCACCGATTTCCCGGTTCGCCTGGCGTACGGCATTCATTACGTCGGCCAGGCTGATATTATAGGCCCGTAGAGACTCCGGCCTCACATCTACCTGGTATTCGCGAACGTAACCTCCGATGGATGCCACCTCCGACACGCCGTCTACCGTGCTAAGGGCATATTTTACATAAAAATCCTGTATGGAACGTAATTCGTCAAGGCCCCACCCGCCGGTCGGACGCCCATTCGCATCCTGCCCTTCCAGTGTATACCAGAATACCTGGCCCAGGGCAGTGGCATCCGGGCCCAGGGCCGGGCTCACCCCTTCGGGCAGCATCTGATCGGATAAGGAGTTGAGTTTTTCCAGCACCCGTGAACGTGACCAGTAGAATTCCACATCCTCATCGAAGATGAGATAAATGCTGGACACACCGAACATGGAATTGCTTCGCACGGTTCTGACCCCTGGCACACCCAGTAAAGCGGTGGTGAGCGGATAGGTTACCTGATCTTCAATGTCCTGGGGCGAACGACCCGGCCATTCCGTAAATACGATCTGCTGATTTTCACCCAGATCCGGAATGGCATCTACCGGTACAGGATCCCGTGGCAGAATATTGGCTTCCCAGTCAAAGGGTGAAGTCATAATTCCCCATCCGGTGAGTAAAATCACCAGCAGGAAAGTGACCAGTTTATTGGAAAGAAAAAATTTAATTAATGAATTTAACATGACGCATAGGATTAAATACACACAAAAACCCGCTGCGGAATACAGCAGGTGCGTAGCCTATGGTCGGTCTATAGAAGGAAAGACTGGATAAAAACGGGGATGTCCCGATCAATCGGCGGTGGCCGGTAGGTGGTATATGAAAGCCTGAATTCCGCGGTTAATACCGGAACCTGGAAAGATTCCACAGGGCCGGGAACTGCGGTCAGCTCATGCTGAAGCTGTAATGTTTTGATCAGGAAAGTCTCGTGCGAGGAAGAATCTATAGAAAGGTCCTGGTCTTCACAGCATGGCTGAGTCAATTCTGCGTGCATGGGACAGGAAGCCTTTTGCTTCGCTTCCTTCATCATTGTACACTCTGTTTCTTCCGAGAAGAAAGCAACATCCTGAAATTTTCCACCGCAAAAATGGATATTCATGGTAAATCCTGTGGTGGTCATACACACCAGGAAGGCCATGACAAGTGCCAGTTTTCGTATCGGTAAGGAGTGACTCATTTCCATATCAGACGAACAAGAAGTCTGAAAAGTTTCTCAAATATACAAAAATATTCAGATGAACATCAGCAAACCGGTCTGGTGGCCTACTGATGACAGAAATTCACGATTTAGGAATAGTTTTTGATTTCTTATCCGGGTAAGATTCCATTCAGCCGACAAATAGTCCGGTCCTGCGTGACACGGGGCATTTTTTAATGAGTCTTTGTAATTATGAATGGAATTATGTTTTAATAGCAACTAGTTGAAAGAGCAGATGAAGAAAGTAGTAAGATTTAAGTTTATAGCCATAATGGGGCTCCTGATCGCAACCTTTGGTGTCAGGGCTCAGCAAGTAAACCGGTATGAAGTGGATCTCCGGAAGGTCACAGAGGATCAGCTGGAAGTTACATTCTATACACCGGAGATTGATCAGAAGGAGGTCCGGTATTACTTCCCGCAGATAATTCCGGGTACGTACCGTTTCAGCGATTTCGGAAAATTCATTCATAACCTGAAGGCCTATGATGAAAAGGGAAATGAACTGACGGTTGAAAAGGTTTCGGTCAATGA
>CAZLZD010000026.1:0-58120 GCA_964563925.1 uncultured Roseivirgaceae bacterium
TGCCGGAAGGTTTTTTCGAATGGAATATTGATCTACCGGGGGCTGTTTTCCATGTCTTTTTTAACAAGAATCAGCTCTGTATTGAATAATTCGACCATCTTGATCATATATCCGCGTAACCTGAGGTATTCCCTGGCAGAATAAACAGATTTCTTAAATACTGCTTCACCCTGGGTTACGACATGGTCGCCCAGAATTTTACAGCTGTAATCAATCTTTACAAGGTCGTCATCATTTGAATAGGGGGATGGAATATCTTCCAGCACATAACCTTCCGGCAACTTTATCTGGCTCGTAAAAATGGTTCGTGTGGGGTAAACCATATCCACGGGGAGCTTCCTCTCCCTGTTTTTCAAAGGATTTTCGTCCAGATTCTGAATGGCAGTCCAGTTCAGAAACGGTGCAATAACGATATTTTCACCCAGCTTATTCAGTTCACCATTGCCACTATAGCGCATGGAAACTTTTGATTCCTCCCCAGGTGAGGTTTCAAAATCCCTGATCCCGGTGATCCCGTATTTTTCAGTATTCGCCTTATATTCCTCGATATCCTGATCCAGAAGCTTGCGAAGCCTGTACGCTTCATAGCCCTGTGCCTGGCATAAAATACCTGCATCCATTTTTTCATTAACGGGATCCGGTGCCATGGATAAGTTAAGGGTAATCTGGGACTGATTATATCCGGTAAGATTAACAAACTGCTCACTGTCTTTATCTACCACCAACCCCTGACCGTTTATGCAAAGGGGTGGAATGGTGTTATAGGGGATGTATTGCTCTGTGCCATCGGTCAATATCATTCCTTCATTGGACTTTACAAGGAGAATAACATTGTTAAACTGGTCGGTAAACGGATAATTCGTATGAAGCTGTCCGTGATCACGGGTACTTATCAGCACCGGGCTCGCCTCATAGCCGGCTTCATTCAGTACCGCACACAAGAACAGGTTGATCTCCGCACTATTGCCTTTGCGTCGTTCTGCAAACTCTTTTGCCTTTAAATCTGTAAACTTCCTGAAATGGCCGTCCCATGTGTAATTTGCCCGTACAAATTCAATGAGTCCGCGCAACTGATCAGGCCCTGCCGGTACTTTTTCGACTACCTCCCTGGCATATTTCCCGGATTGGTTAAGAAACTTGCCAAAATATTCATTCTTCAGAAAATCTTCATTCAGGTCTTCCCAGGTAGTCATGATATCCCGGGAACCGCCGTAAGGCTGTATAATCTTTTTCAGCTGAAAATCCAGCTTCAGGATATAATCGTCACGGGTCGTAATGTAGGATTCATCCTTGAATGAGGGCACATCTTTCATCACATAGGTATGAATCATGTCATTGTATTCAACAGAGCCGAATGTTCGCGGGATGCCCTGTTCCAATTCGCTGGTCTGGTAGTCAAAACGGTTTGCTCCCTGAAGACGGAAGCTGTACTCATAAAACGGGATCAGGGAGACCTGGTAAGAGCTGTAAAGGGTGGGGATGGATCGCTGAAATTCCCAATCCGGCAAATTGAATACAAAGGGAGTGATTTTGGTATACTGATATTCAATGATCGCATCCTCGCGCACGGCAGGCAAGGCAAACTTTTTCAATGAATAGTTTTCATTGTAGTCCTGATCATAGACCATGTCGATGCCAAGCGGGACTCTTTTGACCGTTCCGTTTTCCTCTATGTAATGGGTAAACCCTTTGATGTCCTCTACGTATTCTGTACGGTTATACCCGTCTTTGTATAAGGGAATCACCACCTCCCCATATGCAAGTCCTTCCTTTCTATTGATCTTGATACGCACAGTACGGGTAAATTTGATACGAAACCCATTATTGTGATCCTGAAAAACCGACTTTCCGATATCATACACCACGATGGCCGGAGCATCTTCTTCCGAGGGAAAGGTAACATCAAAGTCATCGGCAGCCACCCTGCCAAAATCCTTCTGGCTAAAAGCCGTGAAGGAAACGAGGAAAAATAATCCATGTAATAGTAAGAGCCTGCCCATAAAAATCAATCTAACTAATAATAAATTGTTATAATGATAATAAAAAAAGGCAGGAATCGGGAACCGATCACTGCCTTTTATTTACTATTGACACCTTATTGTCTTCCTTAAGGTAGCACACTCAAGAGCATAATGCCATCCCTATAAATGGTGATTTTTTAAATCCTTCAAATAACATCTGCTCAACCATCTCATTTACACTTTTTTACAACTTGTTCAATTCAGCATCCTTGGAAACGGGCTAACGTTTTTTAAACAAATTCGGTATGACGGAAGGTACTTCCCTGCGGTATTTCCGATAGGCATCACCAAATTCCCTGATCAGTTTGTTTTCTTCCAGCCAGATCCCTATGGGCAGATACGCCCATACGCACATCATACTGACCAGGGTGGCAAGACGGGGATCAAAGAAGACGAACCCAATGGATATCAGTATTGTGGCGGAGTAAATCGGGTGGCGGATATAAGTAAGAATTCCTTCCCGGCGCAAAACGGACGATTCAGGTTTCAATCCCAAAAATGCCGGCGCGGAGTAGATTTTGAATGCGGCACGAAGTACAAACAATCCGGCTGTGGCAAAAAACAAGCCTGCATATTTCAGGAACACATGCTGAGGGAACAGCCAGGGGCCTTCAGTAAGACCGTTAAGTAAAAGAAGCCCAAATAGGAGTATGGAGGAAAGGACAGAATAAAATAAACGATACCCCCTGGGTGTAAATCCGGACTTATAGCCCAATTCTTTCACCCATTTTGTTGCCATGATGCTGTGAAGAAAGAAATATCCTGCCCAGGCCAAGATCAGGATTACATACGGCTTTAAGGATTCCATAATCTGTATATATTTGCCATGTTCGAAAAAAACAGCAACATGATCAAGAAGATAGGAATCATTCGTGAAGGTAAAAAGCCCACAGACCGCAGAGTGCCGATTACTCCAATCCAGGCAGCCAGCGCAAAGGAGCGATTCCCGTCGGTAGATATAGTTTGCCAGCCCAGTGGGACACGTTGTTATTCCGATGAAGAATATCGCCAGGCGGGAATATCCCTCCAGGAAGACCTGTCTGATTGTGATGTATTAATGGGGGTGAAGGAAGTACCTGTTGACCAGCTGATCCCCGGTAAAACCTATTTTTTCTTTTCACATACCATCAAGGAGCAACCATACAACCGCAAATTGCTTCAGGCCATTCTCCTGAAAGACATTCGGCTCATCGATTATGAAACACTGACCAACACAAAAGGTCAGCGTGTGGTGGCTTTCGGCAGATACGCCGGATTGGTTGGGGCATACAATGCCCTTTGGACCTATGGCCAACGGTACAATTTGTATTCCATAAAACGTGCCCATGAATGTTTTGATCTGAGTGAATTAAAGCAGGAGCTTTTGCGCGTAAGCCTCCCCCCGGTGAAAATTGTGTTAACCGGCGGCGGACGTGTGGCCAAGGGAGCCATGGAAATCCTGAGTTCTTTAGGCATTCGGAAGATTACACCGGCGCGGTTTCTTGAAGAGGATTTTTCTGAACCCGTATATACACAGTTAAATACACGTGACTACAACAAGCCCGAAGACGGGGGAGATTTCCATCGGAGTGAATTTTATACACACCCAGAAAAATACACCGGGGATTTTCTTAAATACACCCGGCATGCCGACATACTGATAGCATGTGCATACTGGGACCCGCGTGCACCCGTCCTTTTCGGACGAAGGGATATGATGCGAAGTGACTTTAAAATACGTGTGATTGCCGATATAACCTGTGATATTGAGGGGTCTGTTCCTTCCACCAAGCGGCCCTCAACTATTGACGATCCGGTCTATGACTACGATCCTTCTGATGACAGGACGGATCCTCCATTTTCAGACGAAGGAAATATTTCGGTAATGGCTGTGGACAACCTTCCATGTGAACTTCCAAGGGACGCCTCAGAAGATTTCGGTAATGAAATACTTAACCATGTGCTTCCTGCGTTGTTAGAAAATGACGGAGAAGGCATCATCGAGAGGGCTACGATAACTTCCGGGGGTACATTGACTCCGAAATATGCTTATTTGCAGAATTATGCAGATGGTATAAACGTTCCTAACACAGACGAAGATTAATTGAAACATTCACTGGTACATAAAGCAGAGGCTTACGCAAAGGAAGTTCTTAAAGGATTTCCACGTGATTTTCATTATCACGACATCGAGCATACCACTAACGTCGCACAGGCAACCCTTCGGATAGGCAGAAAGTCAAATGTTTCCAGGACTGACCTGGAGAATTTGCAGATTGCGGCCTGGTTTCACGACCTGGGATACCAGGAAGGAGTCGCAGACCATGAGGAAGAGAGTGTCAGAATCATGAAAGCCAAACTCAGGGAATGGGACGTGGATGAATCACGCATCAGTGAAGTGGAGCGATTGATTCTGGCAACCAAAATGCCCCACAAGCCTACGGATATTCTTACCGGGATCATGTGCGATGCCGATCTCTTTCACCTTTGCCAGCCTGACTTTTACAAGAGCTCGGAAAAACTTCGGAAAGAAATCAATTGTACCTGTTGCAAAAGCATCCAGCCTGCCGAATGGGTACGAATGAACCTTGAGTTCCTGAAAAACCACCGTTATTTCACAGAATACGGACGTAAAGTGCTGGGACCTCTCAAGAATAAAACCATGTTGAGGATATCACGTCATTTATAAGCATCCTGGCTTTTATGACGTGACAGGAAGGAATAGGTTGCCAGCTGAGCCTGTACGGGAGGCTGGTCATTATCAATCCTGTGGTTTCTTGCATTCTCATCAATCATGACGGCTTTGGTGTTATCAGCAAGCTGGATATTAATAATTTCTTTCACCTGCTTCCTGACCGATGGGTCAGCTAAGGGGAAAACCACTTCAATCCGCCGGTAGAGATTTCGGCGCATCCAATCAGCGGATCCCATAAATAGTTTCTCCTCACCTCCGTTTCCAAAGTAGTAAATCCGGCTGTGTTCCAGGTAACGGTCCACAATTCTTCGTATCTGCAAATTTCTTCGCGGGACAATACAGCAGATTGCCCGTACAATCAGGTGCACCTCCACCCCGGCATCTGCGGCTTCATACAACCGGGCGATCATTTTAGGGTCTTCAATATTATTCAGTTTCAGAACGATCTGTGCTTTTCGTCCTGCCCCGGCATGTTGTATTTCACGATCAATAAGAGCATGCAAGCGGTCGGTAATATTAAACTGAGACACCAGCAGGCCATTGAAGCAGGGATCCTCTTCACTGCCCGCAAGTACGTCGAACACTTTATCGAGTTCGCCGGTAAGGTCCTCACTGGTGGTAAGTAAGGCGTTATCGGCATATATCTTTGCGGTTTTTTCATTAAAATTCCCGGTGCCGAAGTAGGCGTATCTTCGTATCCCCTCTTCTGTTTTCCTGGTAATCAGGGCGACCTTTGCATGGACCTTCAGGCCCGGAATGCTGTAAATGATCTCAATCCCTGCCTTTTTCATCTTTTCAGCCCATTTAAGGTTGTTTGCCTCATCAAACCGCGCTTTGATTTCCACAAAAACAGTTACTTTCTTACCGTTCCTGGCGGCGACAATCAGGCTGTTGCTGATATAGGATTCAGGGGCAATCCGGTAGAACGTTGCCTTAATTTCAGTGACACTTTTGTCAAAGGCTGCTTCATTGAAGTATCTAAGTACATAGTCATAGCTCTGATAGGGAAAGTGCAGGAGAATATCCCGCTCCTCCATATTCTCACAAACAGACTTTGAATCCAGCCCCGGATCACGCAAAGCAGGCAGGGGCTCATTCTCCAAGGCCGGACTTAACGGATTGGGTAATTCAAAAAGGTCATTCATGTTATGATACCTGCCACCTGCCACCAGGTCTTCTTTTTCCAGCGAAAATATGTCGGTCAAAAAATTCAGGAGATCGTCGGGCATACGATGATCATATAAAAAACGCGACGGGACACCCAGGTTTCGCTTGGTGATTTGCTTTCTGATCTTTCTGACGAGATTTCCACTGAATTCGTCCTCAATATTCAGATCAGCATCCCGGTTAAGTTTAATTGAGTAACAGCCATTGACGCGGTATCCGGGAAACAGAAAGCTCAGATGTTCACGAATTATATCATCCAGCGCAATGTAATAATAGAATTTATCATCCCTGGGCAGGCCAATAAACCTGGGCAGATCATCAGAAGGTATATTCAAATGGGCTACATGACGGTCGCCATCTTCTGTTTCCAGGTCAGCCACAAAATACAATGCCCGATTATCCAGGTATGGTTCCCTGTCGGTCTGCCTGGTGATCATCACAGGCTGGATGTAGGAAAGAACGCGGGTTTTAAAGTAATCCTCAGTGAATTTCCGGTGCTCTTCGAGAATAGGTTCATCCCGGTAAAGGTATATACCATTCTCCTTCAATTCAGGAATGATCTCATCGCGTTTGATTCGCCCAAATTCTTCCTGTTGCCTGTAGACCTCGTCGAGGATTTGCTTCAGCAAAACCGTAGGCGGCAATACAAATTTCTTGTTAATGTTCTTCTTGTCAATATTCACGATACTGCGCAGCGCTGCCACCCGAACACGAAAAAATTCGTCCAGGTTGGAGGAATAGATTGCGAGGAATTTGACCCGCTCATAAAGGGGGACCGATTTATCCTTTGCTTCCTGAAGCACGCGCTCATTGAACGCCAGCCAGCTGTAGTCGCGGTCGATTAAAGGTATATCGGGTTTCATGGTTATTGATTAGAACAAAAAAAACCCCGATGTGTACCGGGGTTTTTTACATTTATTCCTGTTTAATTATTTCGCATTACCAAAAATGTAGCGCAGACCGAGCTGCATCTGCCATCTTGAGCTCCGGAAACCTGAGTCGATTATATTGCCTTCCCAGGGATCGCTTCCTTCCATAATGTCCGAATTGACCGTATAGATCGGTGTCGTGCCGTCAGCTTCGTATCCCTGCAGGTTATACAGAGAATACGTGCCAAAGCTCATGAAATACCGGCGGCCCCAGTCCTTGTTAATCAGGTTCGTGAGGTTGAAGATATCCAGGGAGAATTGAAGGGTGTTGCGCTTGCCATTCCCCATGTCGATATAAAAGTTCTGTAAAAACCTCAAATCAACAATCGTTTCGAACGGAGTCCGGTCTGTATTGCGCTCCACGTATTCTCCGCGATAATCATCCAGTCCGTTCCGGTCGCTGATGAATGAATTCAAAGCCTGAACCTGCTCGGCTACGGTGTAATCACTGGTAGCCACCAAATTCAGGTCAGAAGCGTCATTAGGAATATACGCCAGTTCGTTAAAATCAAACCCGCCGTCATTTACGAAATCATCGTTAAACGCACCAACCACGTAGGAGAACGGTCGCCCTGACTGTCCGTTAAAAACGAGTCCGATCTCGGACGACATGAATCCTGCATATTCCAGCGCATAGGATACCTGGGCCAGAATGCGGTGACCGGCAGAGAACCCGGAGCGATAGGCATCGCCTTCATTATTACGTCCTTCCGGGTTAAAATACCCTCTCCACTGCGAGTTGTTCTGCGAAGATGTACCATCAAATAACGAATAGGAATCTCCGTAGGAATAACTGAGCGTTGCACTAAAACCATTGTCAAACGGCTTGGTCAGTGATGCCACCAGGTTATACGCATATCCTTTATCGGTATTTGATGCCAGGTAAATTCCTGTATACTGCGGATCAATCTCATCAAACTGGTTATACAGCGGACGGTCATCCCCTCCTCCGGTCAGGTTTTCTGTAGACGGACGAAGGTTCAGGTTCTGATACCTTACGAAATTTTTATTCTTTGAATAAATTGCCTCCACGGTACCGATTAACCCCCAGGGAAGTTTCTGATCCACTGCCAGGTTAAGTTTCATTACCTGCGGCAGTTTAAAGTCTTCGGCAAACAGGTCGATCTGTCCGGAAGGAGGAGAGCTGCCGGGAATAATTTCACCTGGCCACTGGTCATTCACATCCGGATTGAAAGGCTCGTCATTGTTACGGCCACCGCCGATGTTAAGTCCGTAGTTATTGAATGCTCCTCCCTGCCATACCAATGGAATACGGCTGGTAAATAAACCAATACCTCCTCGAAGCTGTGTCTTCTGATCTCCGTTGATGTCCCAGTTAAACCCGAGACGGGGAGAGAACATCAGCTGCGTTTGAATGAATGATCCGGTCCGGGCTCCCATCATGTCGTACCCTGCGGCTTCAATGAGCGGAATGGTATTCTCATTAAAATCGGCATTGGTCGGTACGTCGTCCAGGAAAATCGGGAAATCAATACGTAACCCACCGGTAAGTTTCAGGTTGTTGGTGGCCTGGTACTGGTCCTGCACATAGAATCCCAGCAGGATCTGCTCAAAGGCGGCAATTGCATCCGATTCGTCACCAGATACGTTATCCACCTGGGAATAACTGCGTTCGATGCGTGAAGAAATAGGATTCCCCTGCGCATCAAGATTATTCAGGAACTGGTCAATTCCACCGAAGAAGCGGTAGCTGCCGTAATTTTCACGGATAAACAGGTTACCCACATTATAGTATTCAAAGTTCGCACCGAACAGCAGGGAATGGCGTCCTTTGAACAATTCAAAATCGTTATTCACCGTAATGATGTCCTGGTTCAGCAGGTTAGCGGTTGAGAAACGTTCTGCGCCGATTTCGATACTTGAACCCTGAGTGTTTCCAACAGAGGGCTGGCTGATCCGAATGGTTGGAAATGGCTGACCCAGCGGATCGCGGTCATCCCGTACGATCGTGGCACCAACAGTTAATTTATTGAACATATTGGGACCCAGCGTACTCGAAAGTTCAAGTGCCGTAGAATTGGTCTTTGAAATAAAGAACTCCGATCCATTCAGGAATCCGAGGAAATTGGGCGAAGAGCTTCGGGCTTCCAGGTTCTCTGCTTTCACATAGGAGTGACGCAGTGTAAGCTTATGGTTATCGCTGATATTCCAGTCGATCTTACCTAAAATCTTTTCGCTGTCCAGGTAGGCAGTGTTATTCTCAAACCCTCCGGCATCATACCCGTATTTGTCACTGATGAACGTGGTCAGAGCATCAATATCGGCCCGGGTGGCTGATCCGCGGTAATTGGCAAAATTAAACGGCTGTGGGCGCTCGTTCCGCTGAATCTCTGCGTTCACAAAGAAAAACACCTTGTCCTTAACGATTGGTCCCCCGAGCCTGAATCCATAGGTCTTGGCTGTAAATTCGTTAAGTTTTTCACGCTCTACTTCATCATTATCAGTAGGGGTTTTCCCGGCGAGACTTTCATTTCTCCAGAAATAGTAGGCCGAACCTTCAATGTCATTTGTCCCGCTTCGTGTGACGGCGTTGATAGCCCCTCCGGCGAAACCACTCTGGCGCACATCAAACGGAGCAACCGACACCTGGAATTGTTCGATGGCATCAATACTTACGGGCTGTACTCCGGTCTGTCCGCCATTGGTACCACTTCCGGCCAATCCGAATACATCGTTATTCACTGCGCCGTCGATGTAGATGGTATTGTACCGGCTGTTCTGTCCGGCAATAGAAATTTCAAACCCATCCTCATCTTCCTGTATGTTCGCGAGCGGATTGTAACGGACGTAATCTCCGATGGCCCTGGATACGGTGGGCAGGGCTTCGATGGTATTCTGATCCACCACCGTTTCCTGGCCGGTACGGTTCCCGTCAAAAATATTGTTCCGGTCAGCGGTGATCAGCACCTCACTTAACTGAGTTGCTTCCTCTTCCAGCTGAACATTCACCCCGTAGGTCTGACCCAGTGTGAGGTACACGGAAGGATTCTCCCAGGTTTGGTACCCGACAAATGAAATTGTCACTTTATACGGTCCGCCAACCCGCATGTTGGGGATCCTGAAAAACCCTTCAGCATCTGTCACATTGCCGTAGGATGTGCCTGTAGGGCTATGTACTGCCACGATGGTGGCTCCAGGCAGGCCTGCACCTGTCTCATCAGTAATTCTGCCGCTCATGGCAGATGTTGTAACACCTTGTCCGAATACCCCTGCGGCCACAAAGACCAGCAACAGTGTCAGACAAATACCCAGTAGATTTTTTAACATAGTAAATGGTTTAAGTTGAAATGTGAAATAATGAATAGCTTGTTCTATTTTTGGCAGCTCAAAGGTAAGGTCTACATATTCTATTTTTAAATCCTTACGCTTTAAATTAGTGCGAATAAAACAGACGACAAGTTAACATTTGGTTAAACTACGTGTTGACTGGTTGGTTAGGTCTAAGTTAGACATCCTCAATATAATATAGAAATTTTTTGCTTTCATGAAATTAAGATTATTACTCTGGATCGCAGGTATATTGCTCACTACCAGCATGTACGGACAGAAATCCCTGTCTTATTACCTTCCTGATGATGTACAATACAACCCGGATATTCCAACCCCCCGGTCGGTCATCGGGCATGAGGTCGGCGAGTGGCACGTGAGCCACGACCGCCTGGTACGTTATATGGAAGTGCTGGCAGAATCTTCAGACCGCATCAGCCTGACCGAGACTGGCCGAACCTATGAAGGTCGCCCCCTGCTGATTCTCACAATAACCTCCGCGGCAAATCAGCAAAACCTGGAGGCACTGCGGGAAGCACACCTGGCCGTTTCTGACCCTGAACGGCGGGTCACCGATTTTTCAAATGTACCATTGGTGGTCTACATGGGGTACAGCATACATGGCAATGAAGCCAGCGGCAGCAATGCGTCGTTGCTGACGGCCTACCACCTGGCTGCGGCCCAGGGAGATAAAATGAATGAATTGCTGGAGAATACGGTGATCCTGCTGGATCCCTCCTTTAATCCGGACGGACTGAACCGTTTTGCCAGCTGGGTAAACAGCCGCCGGAGCCGCGTGCCGGTAGCAGACCCGAATTCCCAGGAATTAAACGAAGTCTGGCCGGGAGGCCGTACCAACCATTATTGGTTTGACCTGAATCGTGACTGGTTGCCGGCCCAGCTTCCCGAATCACAGGCCCGTCTTGCCACTTTCCATAAATGGAAGCCCAATATTCTTACCGACCATCACGAAATGGGCACAAATTCGACCTTCTTTTTTCAGCCTGGCATCCCTTCACGGAACAATCCGCTGACACCGGCTGAAACCTACCGTCTGACCGAGGAGATGGGTAAGTTCCATGCGGCGGCACTGGATGAGATCGGATCCCTGTATTACACCAAGGAGAGTTATGACGACTATTATTACGGAAAAGGGTCGACCTATCCGGATATCAACGGAGCGGTTGGCATTCTGTTCGAACAGGCAAGCTCCCGCGGGCATGCCCAGGAAAATGAGGAGGGGATTCTCACATTCCCCTTTACCATCAGGAACCAGTTTGTAACTTCTTTATCGACCCTGGAAGCAGCGCGTGTATTGCGGGATGAATTTCTTGATCATCAGCAGACTTTCTACCAGGAGGCCATAAAGGAAGCAGCCGGGGATGACGAAAAAGTCTACCTGGTAGGCTCGAAAGACCGCTCACGCATTCACCATCTGGGCGAAATGATTGCCCGTCATGATATTGTCATCCGGAAGGTTGGTTCGCCCACCACCATCAACGGTAACCGGTATCAGCCCGAGGAATTGCTGGGCATACCACTTGACCAGCCACAATACCGGCTCATCAAGGCAATGTTTGAAACGCGGACGACTTTTGAAGACAGCCTGTTTTATGATATCAGCACCTGGACGTTTCCCTATGCGTTCGGAATTGACTTCCGTGGCGGAGGCGGCCGGGACCTGAACCTGCTTGGGGAGGTTTTTTCTCCTGATTCCGCGCCCGTCGGCTCCCTTATTCCCACGGAAGGACGTCCCTATGCGTATGTAATTGATCCGTATGGGTATTATACACACCGGGCTCTCTACGAATTGTTGTCTCAAGATATCATTGTCCGTATTGCCAACGAACCATTCAATGCGGCCGGCCGGGAATACCCCAGGGGGAGCCTGGTTATCCCTGTAACAGGACAGCCACTCGGTGCCGATTCACTTCTGACTAAGATGCAGCGACTGGCCAATCAGAATGAGCTTATCATTCACGCCACCAGCTCCGGTCTGGATTACGAAGGAAAAAGCCTGGGCAGTCCGTCCTTTTTTGTCGCCAGGGCACCAAAGGCAGCGATACTGGTAGGTGATGGAGTGAGATCCTACGATGCCGGGGAAATCTGGCACCTTCTTGACCAGCGATACCATGTCCCGCTTACGCTTTTGCCGGTGGAAGAATTTAACGGGACCGACCTGGAGCGGTATAATGTGCTCTTTATGGTTTCAGGAAGGTATAATGGATTAGGAGATAACGGGAAGGAGAAACTAAGGGATTGGATACGAAATGGCGGAACCCTGATTTCTTTCGGGTCTGCCTTGTCGTATCTGAACGGAGCCGGACTCGCCAATTTTCAGTTTACCTCACCGTCCCGCAATGACTCGACCAGGCAGCGCCCTTATGCACTCCTTTCGGAAACCCGGGGAGCCCAGGAGATAGGCGGGGCAATTTTCAGAGCCAGGGCCGATCTCACCAATCCCCTGCTCTACGGATATGACAATCCATACGTTGCCCTGTTCAAGAATGACGAGAGTTTCCTGAAGCCGGCAGATAATCCGTTTGCCAATCCACTGATTTTCACGAATGAACCCCTACTGAGCGGCTATATTTCAGCACCAAATGCCAATAGTCTTTCCAATTCCTCGGCATTAGGGGTGGATGCGGTTGGCAGGGGCCGGGTGATAGGTTTTAATTTTAACCCATCCTTTCGTGCATTCTGGTTTGGCACCAACAAACTGATGCTGAATGCCTTGTTTTACGGGCGGGAAATCAGCAGCGGAGCTACCAGATAACCAAAATTATTACATGACATTGCGAA
Organism: uncultured Roseivirgaceae bacterium; assembly: GCA_964563925.1. Classification (GTDB taxonomy): domain Bacteria; phylum Bacteroidota; class Bacteroidia; order Cytophagales; family Cyclobacteriaceae; genus JAUILA01. Next base: position 12,882 of record CAZLZD010000026.1, read on the forward strand.
CCAGAAGGGAAAATAGTATTTTGGCTTTCCCAAAGACGTGCAGTCTGGCACAATTTTAGCGCCACAATGAACACAATCAACATAGGAATTTTGTGAAAAATACAGGAATCAAGATAGCAGGGTTGGTTTTTCTTATGGGGATATCCTATGGTGGTTTCGCCCAGGGAGACATCATTAATCAGGTTAAAGAAGCTATCAAGACTGGTAGTTCCAAAGAAATCGCCCAATACCTTCACCCGCAGGTCGACTTAACGATCAACGGGGAGATGAACAATTACAGCAAGACACAGGCTGAGTTTGTCTTAAGGGAATTTTTCAGGGAAAACCCGCCTTCCAGCTTCACCATTGTACACCAGGGGGCCTCCAAGGGTGGTCTTCCCTATGCAATTGGTCAGTATCTGAGTAATGGATCGACCTACAGAGTCTGGATGCGAATTAAAAACCTGGAAAACCAGTACCTGGTACATGAGATAAGTTTTATCAAGGAATAGGGAGTCATGTCTCAAAGGAAAGGCGCTGATTTCTCAGCGCTTTTTTTATTTTTGCAGGATGATTCCTTCCTACATCAATGATACTTCTCTGAACGAATTTCTGACAGCTGCATTCAGAGAGGATATCGGGGACGGGGACCATTCTTCGCTGGCTGCAATTCCTGCGATCCAGAACGGAGAAGCCATTCTGACGATGAAAGACCACGGACTGATCGCCGGGGTTGAACTGGCCGGAAGGATATTCTCCCATTATGACAAAAATCTGAGTGCTGAATTAAAAGTCCGGGACGGGGACAGCCTGAAACCCGGCGATGAGGTTCTTCATGTACGCGGACCGGTACGTTCCATCCTTGCCTGTGAGCGACTGGTGCTGAATTGTATGCAACGCATGTCGGGCATAGCCACATTCACCCATCGGCTCACCAGTCTCATCAGTCATACCAGGGCCCAATTGCTGGATACAAGAAAAACCACACCCAATTTCAGGATGATGGAGAAATGGGCTGTGGTAATTGGTGGCGGGGTAAACCACCGTTTTGGTTTATTCGACATGATTATGCTGAAGGACAATCACGTCGATTATGCCGGGGGAATCTCAGAGGCAATTGACGCGGCGGTGAATTACCTCGGTGAAACAGGCAAGTCGCTCAGGATCGAAATTGAAACCAGGAACCTTTCAGAAGTCAGGGAAGCCGTGAACCACGGTCGGGCCGACAGGATCATGCTTGATAATATGAGTGTAAATGAAATGGCCGAGGCGGTAGCTATCATTGATGGCAGAGCCGAGACCGAAGCAAGCGGCGGTATCACGGAAGAAACCATTGCCGAGGTGGCAGAAACCGGTGTCGACTATATCTCTGTCGGCGCCCTGACCCACTCTTCACAAAGCCTTGACATGAGCCTGAAGGCTCAAAAAATTATTCAAAATTCTTAATTACTAAAAAACATGATTGTTAAAACGAGAAAATACAAACTCCCCACGGGTACCTATATCAAACTGGGGCTGCTGAATGTCCTGAAACAACAGTGGTGGGTATTTCTCATTGCGGTGGCTTTATGCTGCGGATATTTTCTGGCTCCCAGTGCATGGTGGTTCATTGGCACCGGTATAGCACTTGTACTTTACATCCTTTTCTGGGTCATCCAGTTTGCAGGAGTAACCCAGCTTGATCAGACCAAAATGTTATTTGACAAATTATCCTATGAGATCAGCAGTCAGCAGGTGCTTATAAAACTCAGCGAACGACAGGGCATGCCCCTGAAATGGGACCAGATCAAGCGGGCCCAGGTGGGCAAAGATTACTACCTGCTGGTGGTAAATAAGGCGCAGCTTATACATCTTCCTTTCAAGATCTTCAAAACGGATAACGAGCGCAAATTTGTAGGCTCCATATTAAAGCGTAAAGGTTACGTGAAGGACTCATGAAGGTCCTGATCTATATAATGGGGAGCATTGTACTCCTGTATCTCCTCTTTATCAACATTGCGCCCGGCGTTATTGAAAACTCCAGGAATAAAGTATACACTTCTCCCCCCTACCAGGCCGGTGAGCAGGCGGAGCAGCTTCACGAATCCTTTCAATTCGTTGCTGATCTCCATTGTGATGCCTTGTTATGGGACCGGGATTTACTGGATGAAAGCACGCGGGGCCATGTCGATATTCCGAGGTTGCAGCAGGCTAATGTAGCCTTGCAGGTCTTTACCATTGTCAGTAAGTCGCCAAAAAATCAAAATTATGACAGTAATTCAGGGGATACCGACAATATCACCCTATTACAGGTCGCGCAGGGCAATGCCATAGGCACCTGGTTCAGCCTTGCCGACCGCGCCATGCGGCAGGCGTCTCATCTTAACCGCATGGCGGACGAGTCGGAGGGTAACTTCAGGGTGATCCGCAGCCGGCAGGATCTCATCCGGTTTATCCGGGAGCGTGAAACCGATCAAGACCTGGTTGCCGGTATCCTGGGTGTGGAAGGTGCACATATGCTGGAAGAAAATATGGAGAATCTGGACCGGGCTTTTGATGCAGGGATCCGAATTATTGGTCCCGTTCATTTTTTTGACAATGCCCTTGGCGGGTCTGCGCACGGAGTGGATAAGCATGGAATCACCGAATTTGGCCGCGATGTGCTGCGCCGGGCCGAAGAAAAAGAGATGCTCATAGACCTTTCCCATGCCTCCCCTGCGTTGATTGAAGATATCCTGGATATTGCCAGCCGCCCGGTATTGGTCACACATACCGGGGTGAAAGGTACCTGTGACAATCCGAGGAACCTTTCGGACGCTCAGCTTCGTCGCATTGCCGATAATGGCGGCCTGGTGGGAATAGGGCTGTTTACTCAGGCAGTTTGCGGACAGGATGCAACTGCCACGGCACAGGCGATTCGCTATGCTGCAGACCTCATTGGTGTCGCCCACGTGGCGCTGGGTTCCGATTTTGACGGATCCGTGACCACCCCTTTCGATGTAACAGGCCTCCCGCTCATTACGGAAGCCCTTATGAAGGAAGGATTCAGTGAATCTGAAATTGCAAAAATCATGGGAGGCAATGTGCGGGACTTTTTCTTACGCAATCTTCCCGGAGAATGAACGATGGATGGGACCAGCAAACAGCCCTGCACAAAGCCGCCAGGTTTTGCGCGTACCAGGAGCGTTCTGCCGGTGAAGTCCGGAAAAAATTGCTGCACAGAGTTTCTTCGGCCGACGTTGTGGAACAAATCATTGAATCGCTGATAGAAGATGATTTTTTGAACGAGGAACGTTTTCTCCAGGCCTTCATTAAGGGTAAATTTTACCAGAAAAAATGGGGCCGCATCAAGATCAGGTATGCGCTACAGACCCATGACATATCTCCGCAACGAATAGATACTGGTTTGAAAGAACTTATCCCGCCTGAAGACTATCGCTCAGCGGTCAGGGAGCTCATGCGTCTGAAGATTGCGCGGCTTGGCGAGATGGACCCCCTGGCAATAAAAGGGAAGGTCTTTCAGCACCTTGCCGGGAAGGGTTACGAACAGGATGTAGTATATGAAGCCTGGGAAGAAATGGGGTTTCCTGTATAATGTGCGACAAATTGTTTGTTTTTTTCAGCGTCACCCGTCATCCTTTACGTTCAAACTATTAAATTACCCAATCATTTTTCCTGACCCATGCAATCAATACATGCCTGTAAAGAACGACTGGAAGAATTAGCTTCCGTTATCAGCCATCTGTCCGACAACGAATACGGAATGGCGCTGCCTGTTTTGAATCATGCGAGCCTGGGTGGTCATACGCGCCACATAGTGGAATTCTATCAGTGCCTGCTCCATCAAACAGAACAGGGGGAAATAAACTACGACCTCAGAAACCGACAGCTCAGCCTCGAACGCTCGGTGGAATCTGCACTTGGCGCTATTTCCGAAATCACGGTGCTCCTGGACCAAATCTCTTCAGACCGTTTGCTTTCACTTCGCGTTAATTTCAGTCATGACAGCAAGGAAACCGAGATGATTAAGACTACCCTGTACAGGGAGCTTGTCTATCAGCAGGAACATACCGTTCACCATATGGCACTTATCCGGGTCGGGGTACAGCATACCTATCCGCATGTCAGGGTGCCGGACAATTTTGGGGTGGCTGCGTCAACGCTCCGGCATTCGCTTGACTCCCTGAAAAAATGATATCCCGGCTGCGAAGGTGGCGAATCATCCTGGGTAACTGGGAATACTGGCCGTGGCAGGTGGTCTATGCCCCGTTGTTCGTGTACTGGATTTTACTCTCCATCAGGAGCGGATCCCTGCTTTATTTTTCTGCGGTAAATCCGCGGTTACGCAATGGGGGCATGCTGGGGGTGTCAAAGCACGACATTCTCTCAATGATCCCGGCAACGCACCGTCCGGGCAGCTGTCTTATTCCTTTCCGGGCTCCAGAAGAGGAGATTTTGGAGAAGATGCAGGAACATGGACTGGGATTCCCTCTCATTGCCAAACCGGATGTTGGCGAGCGGGGTTTTATGGTTCGGAAGGTTTACAGTATGGAGCAGCTTCAGTCGTATGCCCGTCAACTGGGACATTCCTACATTCTGCAGGAGTTTGTTGACCTGCCACTTGAAGCCGGTATTTTTTATTACAGGATGCCTGGAGAACCGGGGGGAAATGTCAGTTCGGTGGTACTGAAAAAAATGCTTACAGTCACGGGAGACGGCCGCCGTACTCTTTCCGCGCTTATCAGGGATAACGACCGGGCTTTTCTTCAATGGGACAAGCTGAAAGTAACGTACAAGGCACAATGGGACAAAATCCCGAAACTGAATGAGGAAATTGAACTTGTATCCATCGGTAATCATTGCCTGGGCACCACTTTTCTCGATGGCAACCGGCTCATATCTCCCGGACTGATTGAGACCATGGACAAACTGGCAGACAAAATTCAGGACTTTCATTACGGCCGTTTTGATGTCAGGGCTGCCGACGCGCAAGCGCTTGAACAAGGCAGGTTCCAGGTCCTTGAACTGAACGGGGCTAATGCCGAGCCTGCACATATCTATCATCCGGGATCATCTTTTTGGACCGGGCAACGCACATTGTTCCGTCACTGGCAGATTATGTTCAGGATCAGTGAGGCCAACCATCGCCTTAAAAGGATCAGATACCCGGGCCTGCCGGCGGTATGGAATGAATACAGGCGGTTCAGGGCGCTGAAAACGCTGAAGCATTAATTCTACCGCACCGGTTTGTTGATCTGGGTATCGAGCCTGCGGGTAAAGATGACGGTGCGGCCACTCACTTCTTCAAGAAACGGTTTAAATACCAGTTCGGCATTGGTGCGTGTCTGCTCCAGGATTCCTGAAGACAGGGCAGCCTTTTGGATTTCTGCTTCAGCCAGTTTGTAAGCCTTTTGAATAAAAGGTGCATCTTCTTTCATCGGGTTGGTTTGCAGTGAGTAAATCCTTGTTTTCTCCAGGTCAAGTTTATAGTAACAGATCTCAGGATCAGGCAACCGCATAAATACCGTGTCTCCCTTAATGAGGATATCGTCCCGGGTCATCTTCGTGAAGTCAATACAGCCGGCAGCCTGGCCGGTGCTGATCAGGGCAATTTTCTGGTCAGGACCCAGTTTGAAAATCCTGAAATATTCCTCGCTTGCTTCGGTGAGTTCGGTGATCTCCTTGAAATTATACTTAACCAGCTCGACCCTTCCCAGTTCCTCCACCTCCTTCAGCATGACTGTGTTATTGAATGTGGTTTGAGCGGATTGCTCCGTTTTTTCTGATTGCCACCACCAAATGATCAACACCACCAGAATAATCCATGGCAGTACACGAAGCAGTTCCTTGATTGTCCCCATAAATTTGAAATTAATCCGTTTAAGTAATAATGGAAAGAAATAATCTGCTTAAAATAGGTTATGCGCACATGGCAGTTAAGTGTGGACACCGGGGGCACCTTTACAGACTGCTTCTGTACCACACCGGAGGGTAGTGTAAAAAGACTCAAGGTATTGAGTAACAGCACCCTGCGGGGAAATATTACGGGGCTTCAGGGGCCTCAGCACATTGGCATTGATATCCGTTGGGAATTTGATCCTTCTCTGTTGAAGGGTTATTCAGTGGTCTTCCTCCCCGGAAACCATTCCTGCCGAATTCGCCAAATCAGGGATAATAGCCTTGAAACCCAAAACCCGCTGCCGGAAAAATCCTCCTTTACCCATTTTGAAGTTCGTTCGGATGAGGAAGTACCTGTCTTTGCCGCACGTCTTCTGACCGGCACTTTGCGCGATGAACCTTTACCCAGGCTTGACATGCGACTCGGAACTACCCGCGGAACCAACGCCCTGCTGGAACGCGCCGGAGCCAAGGTTATTTTTCTTACCACAAAAGGATTCAGGGACCTGCTGCGCATCGGAAATCAGCAACGTCCCGATCTGTTTGCCCTTGATGTAAAGAAGGATCCTCCTGTCTACAGCGAGGTATTTGAAATCCAGGAGCGACTGGCTGCTGACGGACAAGAAATCTGTCCGCTGGATGAGACTGAAACAGAACGAATCGCCAGGGACTTACACCAGTATGATCCTGACAGCGTTTCTGTGGCCATTACCCTGATGCACAGCTACAAGTATTCCCATCATGAGCACAAGCTGGCGGAACACCTGCGTGCAGCCGGTTTTAAGTGGGTTAGTTGTTCGGCAGATTTATCTGCGAACAGCAAGATTCTTTCCCGGGCGGGTACCACCGTTGTCAATGCGTACCTCTCCCCGATCATGGATTCCTACTTCGGTGCCATGCGCCGTGTGGTAAGTGGTTCGCTAAAGGTTATGACCAGCGCCGGACATCTTGCAGGTCTGGGGCGTTTTCATCCCAAAGACGGACTACTCAGTGGTCCGGCCGGCGGCGTTAAGGGAGCGGCGGCGATTGGCAGGCAATGCGGCACCTCGCGTATGGTAACTTTTGACATGGGGGGTACAAGCACCGACGTGTCCATGTATGACGGTTCTGAAGATTTTGCCTATGAGACCAGGGTTGGAGGAGCGACCATTCAGGCACCTTGCCTGGCCATTGATACGATAGCCGCCGGGGGTGGTTCAATTTGTACGTTCGACGGACAATTATTACAGGTTGGTCCGGAGAGCGCGGGGGCCCAGCCTGGTCCTGCGTGCTACGGAAGCGGAGGTCCACTGACTGTTACGGATATTAACCTCCTTGCCGGACGAATAAATCCCCGGAATTTCAGTATTCCGCTCCAGCGGGATGCGTCTGAGGCCCGATTACAGGAAATGATCGAACAAATGTCGACCTCCGGTCAAAATACAGCGAGATCATCGCTGATCCGTTCTCTTTTACACCTGACTACGGAAAAAATGGCCAGGTCAATACGACAGCTTGCAATACGCAAAGGCATCGATGTGTCGGCCATGACCCTGGTCACCTACGGTGGTGCAGGCGGACAGCACGCCTGTGACCTGGCCGAACAGCTGGCTGTGAAGAACGTCCTTGTCCCCTTTGATGCCGGATTGCTCAGTGCCTACGGGATACGGAATACCGAAGTCGCCCATTTCAGCGAACAGGAGGTCCTTGCCGGCTGGGAGGAATACTCCGGTCAGATCGAATCCATCCGGGAGGAGCTGTACAACCAGGGAAAGTCCCGGCTTGTGGAAGAAGGATACGATGAAAAGGAGCTTTACCAGAAATCCTGTTATCTGTACCTGCGCTTTCGAGGCCAGGAATCCAGTATTGAAATTGCCTATTCCAGCGGAATGGATGTGGAAAAAGAATTTGAGCAGTCGTACCGGCACTTGTTCGGACACTGGCTGGACAACAAGGATCTTGAACTTGTATCCGTAAAAGTCGTGTGCGCGGTTCGGTCTGAAGAAGAGGGTAAGGCGACCATACCTGAAGAACGCACACACCCGGAAAAAGGAGTGCAGCAATCGTCGCTGGGAGAAGAGGCGGAAAGGGAAACGCCGGTATACCGGTGGGAATCACTCTCCGCCGGCGACGCGATTTCGGGTCCTGCTATTCTGGGAAGTGAGAATTGCACCGTGTACCTTAAGGAAGGCTGGGAATTGGTGCTCGACACCTCCCTGAATGCACATCTTGCCCACCGCCAGGAAAAGGGCCAGGCCCTGATGGATTCTGAGTCTGCCAACCTCGCCCTCTTCACCAACCGGTTCACCGGGCTTGTGGAGGAGATGGGGGCCATTCTGCAGCGCACTTCATTCTCCGTTAATGTAAAAGAAAGAGTGGATTTCTCATGTGCCCTGCTTGATCACACCGGCCGGCTGGTAGCCAATGCCCCGCATATTCCGGTACACCTTGGCAGTATGGGCTTGTGTGTACGAAAAGTCCTGGAAGAAATTGATATGAAAGAGGGTGATGTGGTGCTCACCAACCATCCCAAATTCGGGGGATCGCACCTTCCGGACATCACCCTGATCAGTCCGGTCTATTTTGAAGGCCAACGGGTTGCCTTTGTGGCGAACCGGGCGCATCACGCGGAAATTGGAGGGCGCACCCCCGGGTCCATGCCTCCGGACGCCACGCACCTGGAGGAAGAGGGAATTATTTTTTCTCCCACCTTTCTTTTGCGACAGGGCACGGCCCGATGGGAAGAAATTACCGGGACACTTGTCAATAATACGTTCCCAAGCCGTGCACCGGAAGAAAACCTGGCCGACCTGCGCGGTGCCCTGGCTTCCATTCAGTCCGGTGTACGCAATGTAAGAAACCTCTGCGCACAATATGGTGCCGATAAGGTTATGGAATACATGGACCACCTTTATTCATACGCCGGTGACCGAGCCGCTGAGGTGATAAATGAACTGAGCGAGGACTACGCTGCCGAAGAAACGCTTGATGATGGAAATATACTAGCTGTCAGTATCCGTAAAAATCATGGAAGGCTCAGGTTTGATTTTGATGGGAGCGCACCGGTGCACCCTGGCAACCTGAATGCCACTCCTGCCATTGTGCGCAGTGTGGTATTGTATGTGATGCGATTGCTTTTGGCAGAAGATTTACCTCTGAACGAGGGAATTCTGCGTGATGTGGAGATAAATCTTCCGCAGGGTTTATTGGATCCAGGCTTTGCGGAGGCCCCCTACCCGGCGGTTGTAGGGGGTAATACGGAGATCAGTCAGAGGCTGACGGATACCTTGCTTAAGGCACTTGACCTGTCTGCCTGCAGTTACGGTACAATGAACAACGTGATTTTTGGCAATAACCACTTTGGATTCTATGAAACCATATGTGGTGGCACTGGTGCAGGCCAGGGGTATGACGGGTGTGATGCCGTACATCAGCATATGACCAACACACGTATCACCGACCCTGAGATTATTGAACTGAGGTATCCGGTAAGGCTCGAAGCGTTTGAGGTCCTGGAGAATACGGGAGGCAGTGGTCGCTGGAAGGGCGGCGATGGTGTACGCCGTTCTGTCCGGTTCCTTGAACCGGTTGAATTATCCGTTCTTACCCAGCACCGTAAGACTGTTCCTTATGGTAAACACGGCGGGAAGCCGGGGAAACCAGGGCGACAATGGATTGAACGGGACGGCGAACAGCATTCTCTTGCATCTTCCGACCACCGGCATATTCAGGAGAATGACTTGCTTATCATCGAGACGCCTGGCGGAGGGGGCTGGGGAGATCAGGATGGGTGAGCCAGGGATATGCGGTACTGATCAGACCCGACCTCAAGGGAAACTGGTGTCATCAGCGGAATGGCAAGGTTCAGGCGTTCATGACCGACCGGGACACCGGCGGCAACGGGAATATTCCGTTCACCGAAATACCGGTGCAGCAATCCGAAGATATCCCTGCCAAAAGGAATTTCAGTATCCTTCATATCACTGAAATCCCCCACAAGTACCCCTTTCAGTTCAGACAGCTTACCTGCCCTTTCAAGCTGATTAAGCATCCGGTCAATTTTATACAGGTATTCATCGATCTCCTCTATCAGCAGTATTTTACCCCGCGTATCAATTTCAGCCGGTGTGGCGAGGCTCTCTGCAATCAGTGATAAATTGCCACCGACGATCGGAGCGGTAACGCTGCCCGGATTATGCAGCCGGGGATCGGCCTCCAGCGTATGGGAAAAACTATGATAGAACAACAGATCCCGAAGCGAATCGAGCGACCTTGTCACATTATCATAACCGTACTGCGCCGGCATGAGTCCGTGTACCGTGGCCCATCCTGCCCTTGCGGCAGCAAGGTGAACAGCGGTCACATCACTGAAACCAATAATCCATTTGGGTGAGGTTTCGGCGGGCCATTTTAGCTTATCCACAAAGCGGGTGGCACCGTATCCACCGCGGGCGCAGAATACAGCGCGGATTTTAAGGTCATCAAGAGCGGACTGGAAGTCAGTCATCCGCAGGGTATCCGTCCCCGCAAAATAACCATCCTCACTGAACAGGTTGGGGGCCTTGATTACTTCAAGTCCCCATTCCTCAAATACATCCCATGCCGCTGCTACCTGGGCTTCAAAAATTTTCCTGGAGGGGGCAACCACCGTAACGGTGTCGCCTTTATTAAGTGGAGGAGGAAGAATTGGCATACCGTAAAAATAGGATTCAGGAGATCAAAAAAAAACCCTGCAGCGAACGTAAGTCAACTGCAGGGCTTTTCTTATTCTGAACTGTTTTTATTCAGCGGCTTGAGGTGAAATCCCCATTTGCTTCAATACGAGATCCGAGATATCATATTGTTCGTCGGCATACAACACCACGTCTATTCCACCGATCTGACCATTCAGCACATAGGTATAGCCATTCGCTTTGGCTACCTCCTCGATGCTGTTGCCAATTTGCTCATAGAGGGGCTGCATCAGCTCCTGCTGTTTCTTCTGGATATTGGTCTGCGCATCCTGCTGGAGTTTGGTGATGCGTTGCTCAAGCTGGGAGAGCTCCGTCTCCTTTTCCTGGCGGATTGCATCGGCCATTGAAGCAGCTTGCTGCTGGTATGCCTGGAGTTTCTGCTGATATTCCTGGTATTTGGTCTGCAACTGATTCTGCAATTGCGTGTTCAATGCCCTTAAATCAGATTCCACTGCTTTTGTAGCCGGCATTTGACTCAGGATATAATCCACATCCGCATAGCCAATTTTCACGCTTTGAGCCATGCTGGTCAGACTCAGCATTGTGCAAGCAATTAAAACGAGTACTAGTTTACTTTTCATCATTCTTAAATTATTCTACATTAATTACTTTATCGTATCATTTGGGTCCCCAAGGCCAAGTTCGTCCAGCACAAAGTCTGTATAATCATGCCGGGGATCGGTATAGACCATAACGAGGTCTCTGGATTTGTCAAACATCACCGCCAGCCGCTGTTCCTTGCAAACTATTTCCACCGCATCCGCGATCTCATCGAGCAATGGTTTTACCAATTCCTTTTGTTTCAGGAAGAACATACCTTCAAAGCCGAATATTTTTTTCTGGTAAGCCTTCAGTGCTTCTTCTTTTTTGCGTATTTCATCCATACGCTCTTTTTTCATATCGGCTGTCAGAAGCACCTCTTCTGCCTGTAACTCATCATACATTTTCTCGATGTCCTTTGACATCTCCAGGATTTCCTCCTGCCATCCCATGCTGAGCTGATCAATTTCTTTTTTCACCTCCGCATATTCGGGCATCCGGCCCAGGATGTAATTCGTATCCACAAAGCCAAATTTCTGCCCGTACAGTGGTATTATCGAAAATGATGCCAAAAATACAAAAATCAATTTTTTCATGCTATCGGATTTGCTGTCCAATGGTAAAATGGAACTGGGCACCACTCGGATCGGTCTGTCCTGGGATGGCATCAAATCCATATCCCCAGTTCACACCAATCAATCCAAATGCCGGCATAAAGATACGAGCTCCGAAGCCGGCGGCCCGGTACAGGTTAAACGGATTGAATTGATTAAAATTATTCCAGTTGTTACCCGCTTCGGCAAAAACGAAGCCATAGATAGTGGCAGCCTGACCCGTAGTCACAGGATACCTGAGCTCGATCCCGAATTTATTATACACCGTACCACCCTCCACGATATTACTTGTGAATGAATTCTGCTGACGTCCGAAATTCGGCGGTGTCAGCACATTATTTTCATATCCGCGAAGTCCGATAATCTCCGTACCAAGCAAAAAGTTTTGTCCGGCCAGTCCGTCTCCACCCAGGTAAAAGCGTTCGAAAGGTCCTACACCCAGGTCATTGTTGTAAGAACCGATGAACCCGAAGTGCATTTTAGTTTCCAGTACAAGCTTACCGACGATCGGCATATAGAATTTCGCATCGAGCATCCATTTATGATATTCGATCAGCTTATATCGCTCCGCGTTCTCGCGGTTTCGGATTTCAGCCTGAATTCTGCCGGCGACAAATATATCGGAGGCATTCGCAAATTCGGTACGCACCTCATCCTCCACCTGCTCCCGTTCGGCGGGTGTAAGCTTCCAGAACTCGTCATCCTTGAAGGCCGAGAACGGAGGGGTAAGGCTCAGGCTAAGTGAGATGGACGATCCGCTCTTAGGATACATCGGATCATCAATACTATTCCTGGACAAGGTCGTATTAAAGGTAAAGCTGTTGGCATCCCCGTCGCTGAAACCAAGACCCCGTGTTCCGTAATTCTCCAGCTCATAATTCAGGAAGGAAATGGAATTGGTCAGGGTGAAATAATCATCCGGCCAGGAAAGCTGACGGCCGAGCCCCAGTGTAACCCCCCTCACGCCCAGCTTGGCATTATATTCATTAAATCTCGGGAAGGTGGGGTTTCCTTCACTGTCGTAATCAGGCACACGGGCTCGCTGAATGGAGTAATTCAGACTGACCGTAAATGAATTTCTCTTCTTTCCACCCAGCCAGGGCTCAGTAAAGGAGAATGAATAGCTTTGGAACTGTCGCCCGTTAGCTTGTCCGCGGATGGAAAGCCGCTGTCCGTCACCCACGGGTATAGGTGTAAACTTACCCTCCAGCATATTGCGGAGTGAGAAATTATTTAGTGTCAGACCAAGTGTACCGATAAATCCGAATTGTCCGCCCCAGCCTCCGGAAAGTTCGATCTGATCACTGGAACGCTCGACCAGGTTCCATTCTATATCAACCGTACCATCGGCAGGGTTCGGAATAGGCACCGGCGATATCTGCTCAGGATCGAAATATCCAAGACTTGAAAGCCTTTGAGAAGTTCGGATAATATTATAGCGGCTGAATTTCTGGCCGGGCACCGTACTCAGTTCCCTGCGGATCACATGGTCGCGCGTCCGGTCATTACCTTTGATAATAACATTCCGGATGGTAGCCTGCTCCCCTTCGAAGATCTGCATTTCAATATCGATCGAATCACCATCCACGGCCACCTCGGTTGGATTGACCCGGAAAAACAGGTATCCGTCATCCATATACAACCCGCTGATATCCGGTCCTTTCGGGTTAAAGGTCAGTTTACGATCGATAAGTTCGCGGTTGTAAACATCCCCCTTTTTTATTCCGAGAATAGCATCCAGTGTCTTGTCGGAATGAACATAATTGCCGGTCCACATGATGTCACGGAAATAATACTGCCTGCCTTCATCCACCGAAATGCGGATATTAATGGCGTCGTCGCTATGTGAGTATATGGTATCGGTGACAATCTGGGCATCCCTGTACCCTTTTGAGTTATAGAAGTCAATGACTGCAACCTTGTCATCCTCGTAATCCGATTTCTTGAATTTGGATGACTTGAAGAAGTTCAGTTTAACATTGTCATTTATAAATGTCTTGATGTCAGTTTTGGACACATCATAGGTGGAGTCCACGAATTCCACCGTCTTGGAGGGGCTGATCCCCGCAATCGTTTCGGCAAGTCGCCGAAAGATAGAGAAGCGCACTTTTTCATTGGTGGATTTCATTTTGGATTTAAGGCGGGCATCCGAGAATGCCTCATTACCCTCAAATTCAATTTTATTGATTTTCACCTTGGCTTTTGATTCCACTTTGATTTTAAGCCTTACGCCGTCTTCATTGATTGAATCATTTTCCTGAAGTACGTTGACGTCAGCATTCAGATAGCCCTTTTCTATGTAAAAGTTTTTGACCGTCATCTGGGTGTTTCTGATGACAGCGTCAGAGATAATCTTACCCCTGATAAGATTCAGGTCTTCCCGTAATTCGGACTCCCTGGAAGGTTTTACCCCTTCAAAGCTGAAACCGGTCAGCCGTGGCCGCTCATTCAGCTCAAAGATCAGGTAAATATTGTCTCCTTCGATCCTGTCAATGATCAGGGTTGCGTCCCCGATCAGACCATAACTCCACAGTTTTCTAAGCGCGTTACTTGCTTTGTCACCGGGTATCTTGATCTTGTCACCCACCTTCAGTCCGGTGAGGGATATCAGGGCATTTTTATCCAGAACCCGGAGGCCGGTCACCTGGATATCCGCGATGGTATATTCCTTTGGGTTTGCATAGTTCATTCCGGTGCCGGATGAACTTTGGGCCCGTTCTCGGTTACGGATCTGTCCCTCGACCTCTGTCAGAATAAGGGTAAGCAGTAAAAAAACAACAACTTTCTTCATCAATCAGGATTTCACTTGTTCACTTATTCTCCCAAACCTGCGTTCACGCTGCTGATATGCGATAATAGCTTCATACAGGTCATCTCTGCGGAAGTCGGGCCAAAGTTTTTTTGTAAAGTATATTTCGGTGTATGCCATTTGCCAAAGTAAAAAGTTACTGATCCTCATTTCACCACTCGTGCGGATCAACAGTTCAGGGTCAGGAAAATCATGGGTGGCCAGATGCGCTGAGATCATATCCTGATCGATTGACTCAGGGTCAAGCCTGCCTTCCTTTACCTCCCGGGCCATCTTACGCACTGCTTCAGCAATTTCCCAGCGCCCACTGTAACTCAAGGCTAATACGAGTTTTAACCCGTCATTGTTTTTAGTGAGTTCTATTGCTTCATTCAACTCCTTCTGACAACGGCCGGGAAGGCTGTCCAACTGCCCTATTGCTAATAAGGACACATTATTATCCTGCAACGTTGTGATCTCCTTTTTGATGGTGGAAACCAGCAGTTGCATTAATCCGCTAACCTCGTGTTTAGGTCTTCCCCAGTTTTCGGTGGAAAATGCATATAATGTCAGGAATTTCACCCCCAGTTCTGCCGAGGCCTCAGTCACTTCACGAACAGCTGTAATAGCATTCTGGTGTCCAAAAATCCGGGCTGCGCCCTTGCTTTTGGCCCATCTGCCGTTTCCATCCATAATCACAGCGATATGGGAGGGAAGCCGTTCAAGCGATATTTTTTCTTTTAATCCTGCCACAAGGGTGCAAAATTAACCTTAATTCAGCAAAATTACGTGATTATTACCACCTATTTTAGCGACGCTGACGGTATTTGCGCCGATAGGGGCTTACCGGGCAGGGGATGGAATAAAAAGAATAAGTAATTGATATTCCTGCGTAATAATACAGGTCCGTATTAAACTCATTTCCATACTGGTAATCCTTGTTCACCCCATCCCCTGCCGATACATTATCGAGGTAGTCAAAAAATGTTTTCCGGGCTCCAATTTCCACACCCAGGTACCACTTCGGATTTAAAATATACTTAGCTCCCACACCAAAGGGGATGGAGGGCTGCACCTGGCTGTATTCTTCCGCCTTGTTTTCCGGGGCTGTAAATCCGAACAGGGCAATTCCTCCAAAGACATAGGGTGTCCACCGGACAGGGAAGTTTTCTTCTCTCCATTTCAGGAAGTGGTATTCAAAAACACCGGAAACCTCAAACAGGAATATGTCAAAACTGGCATCGCGGCGTTCAGCAAAAGCATCTATAGGTGTATATTCATCCCAGCCTACCAGCTGGCCGGCGGTTACCGACACCCTGAAACTCACTGGTTCACTCAGGTTATACCTGTAAAACAGTGTGCCTGCCGGCCGAAGTCCTTTTATTGAAAAGCTCCTGGAAAGATCTCCTGTATAGTAAAAGGCTCCAAGCCCGCCGCCAACCTCACTTCCCTGGGCAGGGAGTGTGTCAGGCACCAGCAAGGCGGCCAGTACAAAACAGGGTACCAGTACTTTCTTACGAATAAAATCCTGCATAAATCGCCTTTATCTGAATTTTGCCCGAAGGAACCTTCCTCCGATTATAAATGATACTTTCAGGGAGGTAACGATATAAAGGTCATTATCATTGTCATTACCCCGAAGATTATCGGGATGTTCACTTCCATACCCTGCTATTCTGGTATAGGTATTCCCATCGCGTCCCTGGAAGGTATACAGGCGGTCTGAGACAAAGGACAAGTAGGTTTCATTCTGCCGGAAATCCCCGGAAACAGCGGCATTGGCTTCCTGGCTTCGGTCAGAGAGGTACCGGGCGAGTTCATTATCAAATACGCCGGGATCCACAAAGTTCTGGCTGACATCATCCAGGTAATCGGTAAAAAGATATCTTACACCCGTCTCAAATGAAATATCCATCACCTGATTGAGCCGGTACCGTATACCGATACCCAGGGGAATTGCTATCTGCCAGTTCTCGTAAGGTTCTATACCGTAATTGACATCTCCGGGCTCCAGGGCGGCGTACTGGCCTTCGGTTCCGATTTCCTGCAAATCAACCCATTCGCCGGCCTCAGGCAAACCGCTGTCTTCGCCGACATATGCCTGAGGATTATGATGGAGCACAGTCACTCCGGCATACGCATAGGGGGTGAACTGTACCCGACTGATGTACGTGGCATCATTCTTAAACAGGTCAAACATCGCCACAATACTCAATTCCTTGATACGGTTACGGAAGTGCAGATTACGGACATAGCGAAAGACCGCGTCAGAATCACCGGGATCGGCTGCCTCGAAATCATCTCCGTGAATGCTTCCATAATTGAAAGCGGCGCGCAACGTATAACGCGGCCCGAAACGATGCCCGTAGTAAACGCCGAAGCCGGGCCTGGTCTGTGAAATATCGGTACTGGCTGCTGAAGAGGAGGGTGCCAGGTCTCCAAAATAATTCATGGCATTGACGGAGACCCCAAAATAGCTGTATCTCCGGTCTTTGCCGAATCCCTTTTTCCGGCCTTTATAATTGGATATACGTTTCCTGTTCTTTTTGATCTGTCGCTGCGAAATTTGAGCTTCCAGGTCTACAGACATGGCCATGGCCAAAAAGAAAGTAAAAAGCACAACACATAGTTTCTTCATGAGTCCGGACGATTGATTCGGCTGATCCACAGGGAGTAAAAGTAATGATTAATATAAGAAAGAAAAAGAATTAATTTCTCACGTCAAGCCCCCAATTAAGCTTCTGACGTAAGGTTTTGAAATAATTATACCCTTCCAGCTTGACCAGCCTTGCACGGAAGGGCGCCTGGGATACCTTGAGTGATACCGTATCGTCTACTGTTTCATACCTGGAATCAAGAGAGACCAGGAAATTCTTGCTTCTGCCTTCAATGCTGAAGGTGAGTACCGAATCATCCGGAACGACCACGGGTCTGACCGTGAGGTTATGCGGGCTGACCGGGGTGATTACAAAATTATGTGACCCCGGGACAACGACCGGACCACCACAACTGATTGAATACCCCGTTGATCCGGTGGGTGTGCTGATAACCAGGCCATCTGCCCAGTAGGAATTCAGGAATTCGCCGTTAATATAGGCATGCACCGTGATCATACTGGAGGTGTCTTTTTTGAGAATGGCGATATCGTTCAGGGCAAAGTTAATCCCCTCAAAAAGGTCATGGTCTGTCTCCAGGGTAAGCAGTGTCCGTTCGTCATAGCTGTATTCTCCGGCATCGAGATGATCAAATGCACTGTCAAATTCTTCTTTGGCGATGGTGGCAAGAAAACCAAGTCGTCCGGTATTGACCCCCAGAATGGGCACTTCCTGCTTTCCAACCTGCGTTACCGCTTCGAGCAGCGTACCATCTCCGCCAAGGGTCATGATCAGATCCAGTTTGTCTACATCCGATGGATTGTATAAGGGGTAATGCCCGGTTTCAATCCCGGCTGAATTCAGGTGCTCCCTGAATTTTGATGAGAGGTGAATTTCATGTTTTTCCTGCACCCGGGACAGTACGCGCCGGATAAAGGCTGTGGTATCATCGCCGAACTCCTTCCCGTGAATTCCGATGTGCATCATTGGTACGGTTTAAATATCGAGGTATTTGAGCAGCATATCCAGCCGGTTGCGCTCTTCCTGCTGGATGTTGGTTTCCTGGAACCGTGCGATAAGTTTGTATCCGAAGCGCTCCAGGGTGGCAATAATATGGGTAAGGTCCAGGCGGTTAATTTTCAGCGTCACCTTCAGTTTAGTGGCATCGTGTTCGTCAATCTTGACACTGCTGCTTAATATCTTGGCATTGTTTTCTTCAATCAGCCTGCTAATCTGTGAGAGGGAATAATCCATTTGCCCGATACTCATTACAATAATACCGCCGGGCAGCTGCACGGCTGCTGACTGGGCAAAAGCGGTGATGGTATCCTGAACCGTGATTGCGCCCACGTAATGATCATTCTCATCGATGACTCCGACCGTTTGCACGTGATTGTCAGAGGCGTGTTTCAGGACTTCGTAAAAATGGGAGGTATTCCTGACCACGCAGTCTTTTCCAATCAGCTCAAATTCAGAAATCTTTTTCTCAATATCATTGTCTTCCAGGATCATCTCTTCGGAGAGTAACCCGGTAAATTTCTGCTCATGAACCACGGGAAGCTGATTACACCGTAATTCTTCCATCCAGACCATGGCTTTATGCGCATCGTCTGTCAGTTTGAGCGGTGGGATCATATGGTTTATCAGTTCTTCAGCCGTCATTTTCCTGCAGGAATTTCTCTAATATACGATTAAATTCTTCTGGTCGCTCCATCATTGGGGCATGACAGCATTTATCTATAAAGGTAAGTCGGGAATTGGGAATGAGCCTGTTAAATTCATGGGCAACCATGGGTGGAGTGATGGTATCATTCAGCCCCCAGACCAGGAGTGTCGGCTTATCAATATTGGGCAGATCATCGGCCAGGTTATTTCGCTGGGCAGACTTGGCGATCGCCACGATACGCATACATTTCGGGATACTCTTTGTGGTCTGAAATACTTCATCGATCAATTCATCGGTGGCCACCGACGGATCATAGAAGGTATACCCGACTCTCTCCCGCACATACTCATAGGAGCCGCGTTTTGGGAACGACCCACCCATGCTATTTTCAAAAAGACCACTGCTTCCGGTAAGAACCAGCTTTTTGACCTTCTCAGGGTACTCCAGGGTATAAAGCAATCCGACGTGCCCGCCCAGTGAATTCCCGATCAGGGTCATATTCTCCAGCTTCATAAGGTTTACAAATCCGCTCAGAAAATTCACCAGTCCGCCCAGCCCCGCCTCGCGGAGCGGCATATCATAGATGGGAAGCATCGGGATGATCACCCGGTAACGCTGGCTGAAGGAATTGACGACTCCTTCCCAGTTGCTGAGTGCACCGAAGAGCCCATGCAACAGCAGAAGCACCTCCCCGGAACCTTCATCAATGTACCTGTACTTTTCTTTTTCTTTTAAATTAAGTGACATGCGCTAGTTTACGTGACCCAGTGCAAAGTAAACAAAAATGATTCATTTCAGTGTTATCGCAT
Source organism: uncultured Roseivirgaceae bacterium (assembly GCA_964563925.1). Classification (GTDB taxonomy): domain Bacteria; phylum Bacteroidota; class Bacteroidia; order Cytophagales; family Cyclobacteriaceae; genus JAUILA01. Next base: position 32,461 of record CAZLZD010000026.1, read on the forward strand.
AGTAATCCAGCCAATTTTGAATCATCCGAAGGCCATAATCCGTCAGGGCTGCCTCAGGATGGAATTGAACTCCGGCAATCGGCAGTGAAACATGACGGAAGGCCATGTTTTCCCCCTCTGCCGTCTTGGCTGTTTCCCGGAGAACCGGCGGAAGGTCTTTGAGGATGAGTGAATTATATCGCACCACATTAAAGGAGGCGGGCATTTTATGGAACAGCAGTTTATCCCGGGTAAATATTCGTGAAATCTTGCCATGCATGGGCCGCATGGCCCGGGTTAAGGTAGCCCCAAAATATTCTCCAAGCGCCTGGTGTCCCAGGCAAACCCCCAAAATGGGGATTTTGTCATGGTAATAGTCGATGATCTCCGTAAGGTTCCCGGCCCGTGAAGGGATCTCCGGTCCCGGACTGATCACCATGGCGAAGTACTGCATTTTGCGAATTTCAGCCAGTGAAACGTTATTTCTGACCACTTGACATTCGCATCCCAGCTGCCCGAAGTAGTCGACCAGGTTGTAGGTAAATGAATCAAAGTTGTCAATCAGCAGGATCATTCCAGGGTATAGTCACGGATCGTTTCAAAAAAGTCGGTCGCCACCGGGAAAATGGCAGCAATCACATCCCACATTGTTTGCGCCAGTGGTTCCAGGTACGGATAGATCATCGAATCGCTGATCCAGTCACGGGGCAGGTCTACATTCATCTTATCCAGTATCCAAATGAGGATACTGAGCCCAAGGGCGTATTTAAATAGGGCAAGGACCGCACCCCCCAGTTTATCAAACACGCCAAGGGCGGTGAGGTTTACCACCTTACTGAGTGTTTTGCCCGCGATATTGGTCAGGATAATAATTCCTACAAATATCAGCAGGAAGGCAACGAACGGAAGCCATTCCCCGGAGACATCCCATTCTTCCCGCATAAACTCCATCATCACATGAAGCAGTTTGAACCCTCCGATAATTCCCAGGATAAGGGCGAGGAAGGAGAATATCTCAATAATGAGTCCATCCCTGAATCCTTTCCAGGCTCCAATCACCAACGGGATCAGGATAATAAAATCAAAAAGATTCATGTCAGGACTGCAGCTTTTCCCTGACCATGGAAGCTATCGTTTTACCGTCGGCCTTGCCGGCAAGTTCACCGGTTGCCTGACCCATCACCTTCCCCATATCGGATGGCTGGCTCGCGCCTACGCGCGCTATGATTTCATCAAGGCGCGCCGAGAGTTCCTCTTCGGACATTTGCTCAGGCAGATACCGGCTGATAACCCCCAGCTCCATCTCTTCCTTTTCGGCCAGTTCGTCCCGTCCTTCTTTGCGGAATATTTCCGCCGATTCTTTCCGCTGCTTGGCTGCTTTGGTGAGCAATTTCATTTCAGTGTCTTCACTGAGGCCTTCGTCACGCCCTTTCTCGGTTTCGGCAAGAAGAATCAGTGATTTGATAGACCGGAGGGCCGTCAGTTCGTCCTTCCTTTTGTTCAGCATTGCCTGCTTTATGTCCTGATCGATTCGCTCTTTCAGCTTCATGATTTGGGTTGATTTATTTAATCTGATGTACCTTTACGACAAAGGTAAAGATAAATAAAATTCAATGGTCAGGCTTAGTGTCAATATTAACAAAGTTGCCACCCTGCGCAATGCCCGTGGTGGAAATAACCCGGATGTGGTGCAGGTGGCCCGGGATTGCGAACGATTTGGTGCTCAGGGCATCACGGTTCACCCGCGTCCTGATGAACGACATATCCGGCTTCAGGATGTATATGACCTGGCACCGGTTATTACCACGGAGTTCAACATTGAAGGTTATCCGGACGACCGGTTTATGAAAATTGTAAAAGAGGTTAAACCCGCCCAGGCCACCCTGGTACCTGATCCTCCCGATGTACTGACCTCAAATGCAGGATGGGATACACGGTCGCACCAGGGTTTTCTCCAGGATATTGTTGGTCAGCTCCTGGAAATGGGCATCAGGCCCTCGCTTTTCCTGGATCCGGAGGAAGACCTGGTGGCATCCGCAAAAGAGACCGGAACCACGCGTATCGAACTGTATACCGAAGCATACGCACGCGGCTACCACACAGACCGAGAAGCTGCGATTGAGCCTTACAGCAGAACCGCCAGGGCGGCCCATGAAGCCGGATTGGAAATCAATGCAGGGCACGACCTGGACCTGGACAATCTCCAGTTCTTTGCCGACCGGCTTCCGCATTTGGCGGAGGTATCAATCGGACATGCCCTGATTTGCGATGCCCTTTATCTTGGCCTGGAGAATACCATTCAGCTGTACCTGAAAGCCTGCGGTATATACCGTTAGAGATTCCTGTCTTCGTCGCCGGCGTTTTTAATGGAGCCCAGGCCACTCACTTCCCGCCGTACGTCCGGTGGATTACCGAAATACTCCACACCACCGACGCCGCTCACCTGTGCGTCCAGGGTTTCATCCGCAAAAACTTTCGCCCCGCCTACCCCGCTTATGGAAATGATACAGGAATGACTGAGCAGATCTTCAGCATCATAGCTTCCGGCCCCGCTCATGTGAACCTCCTGTCGTTCGACCATTCCGGACAGGTCAACCGAACCAGCCCCGGAAACCTCGATCTGAAGTGACTGAAGATCAAGGTCCAGGTTGATATCACCTGCCCCGGACATCAGGATTTCCAGATCCCGCCCGGTGATACTGTTTTCAGCCCGTACCTCGGCGGCACCTGCAACTTCCAGTCCTTCCAGAACCTGGTATTCAATCAGGATTTTCGTCCCGTCAGAGGGCCTGAGCCTTTCGATGGAGTTAATCTCAAGCAAATCCCCGTCATTACTCACTTCAATAAGATCCATCAGGTTTTCATCGGTGGTGATGGTCACCTGGTTAACCGCTGATTCTTTCAGCATGATTTCAAAGCCGCCGCGCAGCAGTACCCTTCGGAAATCTTCCACTTCCACGGTTTCGGAAATTACATTCCCGTCACCCCGTTCGCCCATATCAAGATTACATGCTGCGGAAAAGAGGCAAAGCGCCGCAAACAGGAGTGTGTTTTTTAAATTCATTGTTATTGGATTGTGTTGGTAAAAGTGAGGCCTCAGGAAATTGGTTATATCTAAGTGTTACACTAATTTTGAGGCCTTATTCAATATACCCGTAATATGCAAAGAGACGAAAAGATTTTCAACCTTATTGAAAAAGAAAAACAGCGTCAGATTTCCGGCATTGAGCTTATCGCATCTGAAAACTTCGCCTCTCCGCAGGTGATAGAGGCCATGGGCAGTGTGCTAACCAATAAGTACGCAGAAGGCCTACCGGGAAAACGATATTATGGGGGGTGCGAGGTCGTTGACCAGGTGGAGCAGCTCGCCATAGACCGGGCCAAAGAATTATTCGGGGCGACCTGGGCTAACGTACAACCGCACAGCGGCGCCCAGGCCAATGCTGCCGTAATGCTTGCCGTTTTGAATAAAGGCGATAAAATACTGGGGTTTGACCTCTCACACGGCGGTCACCTGACCCATGGATCACCGGTTAATTTTTCCGGAAAGCTTTACCAGCCCCTGTTTTATGGGGTGGAGGAATCTTCCGGACTCATTGACTTTGACCACGTGGCAGAAATTGCCAGGAAAGAAAAACCCAAGCTTATCATCTGCGGTGCCTCGGCCTACAGCCGTGACTGGGATTACAAGCGACTCAGGGAGGCAGCCGATGAAACCGGAGCCTTGCTGCTCGCCGATATTTCACATCCTTCGGGTCTGATCGCCCGCGGACTCCTGAATGACCCGCTTGAATATTGTCACATCGTTACCACCACAACCCATAAAACCCTGCGGGGACCGCGCGGGGGGATGATTATGGTAGGTGAGGATTTTGATAACCCCTGGGGCCTCAAAACACCCAAGGGCGCCTTACGGAAAATCTCTTCCCTGCTTGATTCCGGCGTTTTCCCGGGTACCCAGGGCGGTCCGCTGGAGCATGTGATTGCCGCGAAGGCGGTGGCTTTCGGGGAAGCCCTCAGCGAAGACTTCATGACGTACGCCGTACAGGTGGTGAAAAATGCCCGGGCCATGGCGGGGCATTTTATGGATAAAGGCTATAAGGTCATCAGTGGCGGAACAGACAACCACATGATGCTTATTGATCTGAGGGCTAAGAACCTCACCGGGAAAATTGCAGAAAATGCACTCGGTAAGGCTGACATTACCATCAACAAAAACATGGTACCCTTTGATACCGAAAGCCCCTTCGTCACCTCGGGCATGCGTGTAGGTACCGCAGCGGTCACCACCCGTGGCATGAAAGAGTCTGACATGGAAAAGGTGGTCTCCTATATCGACCGGGTACTTATGAACCCGGATGACGAGGCGGTACTTGAACAGACCCGGAAAGAGATCAATGAGTGGATGAACCATTTCCCGCTTTATAACGTAGATTAGCACCGTGGCCGCACCATTAGATCAGCCTGTAGAGAAGGAAATGTCCTTTATTGATCACCTTGAGGAATTAAGGTGGCATCTGGTGCGGGCCATTATTGCCATTCTGGTAATCAGTATCGGGATTTTCATGGCTAAGGACCTGGTGTGGGACACCATCATTTTCGGGCCGGCACGGGCCAATTTTGTGACCTGGCGGCTGCTTTGTAAAATGGGAGAATGGGTAAACTCCGATGCCCTGTGCATTGAAAATATCCCTTTCCTTATCCAGAGCCGGAAAATGACCGGCCAGTTTACCATGCATATCACCTCTTCCTTTGTAATCGGCCTGATAGTTTCGTTTCCCTATGTATTCTGGGAGATATGGCGATTTATAAAACCAGGCCTGTATCCGAAGGAACGAAACAGGTCAAGGGGTGCGGTGCTGTATGTGGCCATTCTTTTTATGTTAGGCGTGTCCTTTGGCTATTTTGTCATGTCGCCCCTGGCGGTTAATTTCCTTTCCACCTACCAGGTAAGTGAGCTCGTGACCAATGAGTTTGATATTACCTCCTACGTCTCGACGGTTACTATGCTCGTGATGGGAAGCGGCATCCTGTTTCAGCTGCCCATTGTGGTGTATTTTCTGACAACGGTCGGACTGGTCACACCGGCACTGATGCGCACCTACCGTAAACATGCCATTGTTGTTATCCTGATCATGGGAGCCCTTCTCACCCCGCCAGATCCATTGAGCCAGGTTTTAATTGCCATACCATTGTTTGGCCTTTATCAATTCAGTATTTTCATCTCCGGACGTGTACTGAAGCGTCAGCAGAAAAGAGAATTAAGAGCACTCAAAAAAGAAGAATAATGACCATTGCCATTGGGGCCGATCATGCAGGTTACGATTACAAACAGCGTATCATCGCTTACCTTCAGAATATGGGCCATAAAGTGAAGGATTTTGGTGCTCATTCTGCCGATTCGGTCGATTACCCTGACTTTGCACATCCCGTTGCAAGGGCCATAGATGGTAAAGAATTTGCCATGGGTATCCTGATCTGCGGCAGCGCCAACGGCGTGGCCATGACCGCCAATAAACATGCTTCGGTCCGGGCTGCGATCTGCTGGAATGAAGAACTTGCCAGCCTTGCCCGACATCACAACAATGCCAATATTGTCTGTATACCCGCACGTTTCATCTCCTATGTTTTGTCAGAGAAGATTGTAAATACGTTTCTACAGGAGCAATTTGAGGGAGGCCGCCATCAGCGTCGGGTGGACAAGGTCAGTTGCTAATCTGCCAGTCGCTGGTACATACCAGGCCTGATCTGTTCAAACTGCTGCCTGAGACCCGGCATCTTTTCAAACACACCGTTCATAAGTCCTTCCGGATCCACAATAAGCTCCGGCATGTCATCAGCAAAGCCATTTGATATCCTTGTGAGGTTGTCATAATACCCCGGATTGGCAAATAATTCATTCGACAGATGAAAATCCAGGAACGGTGATGCGGTGGTTGCGTTCCGGTAAAGGGTTAAATCGGGCGAGAGTACCAGGATGGCCTTGCCCGCGGTGGCCTCTGACGGTTCATTCTCCACAATATACGCATCGGTCTCAATGTAGTCTGAGGTCACAAACCACGAAAAGGCCGTACCAAGGTTAAAAAAAACAGGCCCGGCAAGAAACAGGAGGAATATGATCTCGGCGATCCATTTTTTGCGAAAGGAGAAAAAATAATGACTTATAAAAAATGCCGCGGGGGGGAGAAAGAAAATCAGGTTAACCGGCGCTATCTCCTTTACAAAGAATACATACAGGGCACCCACCAGCAGCCACAGGATCATGAACTGACTCAGGTTTGACTGGAATACGGTCAGGCGGACACCCTGGATCACACGGATAATGCCCCCAAGAATGAAGAAAATCGGGAGGGCAAAAAGAATCAGTAATTCAAGCCATCCGAAGTAATGGGTGACAGGATATTCGAAAAAGGAGAATACGAATTGGCGCAGCACTTCTTTTAGCCGGCCGGTAAACATGTAATACATAATCGCCAGTATCACCGGCAGAATCATGCCGTACAGAAAAAGCAGGTAACGCCGCGGGACGGTCCCGGTAAAAAACAAAAACCCCAGCAGGATCAGCGGTACCACCAAAATGTAGGGAAGGTAAAACATTACCGCAACCCCCAGGTGCAACCCTATGTAGAGTAATTGTTCGTCACGTTTCGCCTTCAGTTCCATATGTTCAAAAACCCCACCAACGGCGATAATCACAAAGGTAAGTCCGAGTACAGCCGGCGACAGACTGAACATATCAAAGAACCAGGACATCAGCACACCGTAAGCCACACCCGGGATATAGGTATTTTCTTCGAATGCCTTGTTGATCAGGAGAATCTTGTTAAACAGGAAACACTGGACAGAGACCACGATCAGTGAAATGATCTGCCAGGCAAGCTGTGACCGTCCGAACAGTACGTCGATCACGCCGTAGACAGCAGCGGAAAACGGACCTGTTTTGGTCCAAATTTCGCTGTACAGCCTGAACCCATTGGCCATTCGCTCCCCGACAAGCTGGTTGTACAATTCGGGGTAGGTAAGAAACTGGTCCGAGAGCATGACCGGCAGGCGCAAAACGAGCATCAGCACAAACAGCACGATCAGCCTGTACGGATCGTTGATTCGGAAATACTTGAGCAATTCGTTATCTTTTAAGTTACCGGGATAAAAATTTCAGCCTACCCGGGCAGCCAGTGTTTCTCATGAAACGTACGGCTAAAGTAAAGGTATAGTAACGATAAAATTAAATTTAAATATCATATTTGTAATGATGAATGAAAGCAAAAGACAGCAAAAATTCTCCCGTCTGCTTCAAAAAGACCTGAGCGACATAATCCATAAGGACAAGATGGGGATATTCGGAGCTGCGTTTGTCACGGTCGCAGCGGTAAATGTGAGTCCTGATCTGAGTGTGGCAAGAGTTTACCTCAGCATGTTCATGAATGACAAGGAAGCGTTGCTGGACAAGATCAATCATCACAAAAGCGAGATACGCAGGGAGCTTGGTAACAAAATCGGAAAACAGGTACGAATTGTTCCGGAGCTCTATTTTTACATCGACGAGCTGGAAGAACGGGCAGCGCGGATTGACAAGATCATTGACGACTTGAACATCCCGCCGGCCGGGGATAACCAGGAAGATAACTGACGCATTGAACCTTCCATTTTTCATTGCACGTAAATATTTCCGTTCAAAGCGAAAGCGGAATTTCATCAATATCATTTCGATCATTTCCATGCTGATCGTGGCGGTCTGTACGGCTGCACTCATCATTGTATTGTCGGTTTTTAATGGTTTGGAGGACCTGCTTCGCAGTCTTTACAATGCCTTTGACCCGGAAATCAAGATCGAGCTTAAAGAAGGAAAATCATTTGTATATGATGATTCGCTGCAGTCAGTTGTTTCGTCGGTGGAAGGAGTAGACATCATCACCGAAGTGATCGAGGACTATGCGTATGTGAAATACCGGGATGCCGATATTGTGGTGACCATTAAAGGCGTGAGTGAGAACTTCCTGGAACAGCGACGCATCGATTCGGCCATCGTGGCTGGCGACCTCAAGCTTCAGGAAGACGGCATCAATTATGCCATTATTGGCCGGGGAATCCAGTTTGCATTATCCATCATGCCGGGTTCCGACCTCTACCCGCTCCAGGTTTTCTATATCAAAGATGTAAATACCTCTTCCCTGGAATCGCCGGCGAATCTCTACAGCAGGAAAAGTATCCTCCCCGGCAGTGTATTCGCTATCGAAAAGAATTACGACGAGAACTATATGTTTGTCCCCCTTGAATTTGCCCGCGACCTTCTGGATTACGGGAATAAGCGAACTGCTCTTGAGGTGAAGGTATCGGAGGGGTATAAGGTGGAGAATGTCAAGGAAAACCTGACCTCACAACTTGGTCAGACATTCCGGGTCAGGGACAACGAAGAGCAGCATCAGGATTTATACAAGCTCCTTAACCTGGAGAAACTGTTTGTATTTATTGCTTTCTCTTTTATCCTGGCCGTAGGATCCATCAATATATTCTTTGCCCTGACCATGCTGGCAATCGACAAAAAGAAGGACATCTCGGTATTATATGCCATGGGCGCAAACAACACGCTGGTTCGCCGGATATTTCTTGCCGAAGGAGCGATCATCAGCCTGGGCGGTTCAATGATCGGGTTGCTGGCGGGGGCACTCATTTGCTGGTTGCAGCAATCTTACGGCATTGTATCGATGGGAATGGAAACTGCGGTGCTCGAAAACTATCCGGTCGTCATGAAATGGCAGGATTTTGCCTATACCGGCCTGAGTCTTATCCTGATTACCCTGGCCATTTCCTATCGTCCGGCCATCATTGCCACGCGTTTTCAGACCGCTCAAAACCTGTAGGCACCCGTCTTAATTCTGTTTATTCGTCTGATAATCCTTCCTGACAGCTGATTTTTGATGCAATCTGTGAGAATTATTTTACTATTTTCTTAATTTGGTCTCTTTGGTTTTGTAAAATCTATGAAAGTTTCTGCCGCCCAGCCTTTCCAGATCATATATTCCCTGTATCAGCATGAGTATCTGGGGTACATGTTCGAATCCTTTGTGGTGCACCTGGATGATAACGGTAAATTAACCCTCCAGCACCAGAATATCTCTTCCAAGAATGCCCCTGAATTTGAGCATGGGCTTGATGACACAGATTTCAAGCTCATTGAGATCATGGATTCGATGCAGCAGGATTCGGTGGTTAAGCATTTCAACAAGAAAAATATGCGGGCCGAGGATTTCTTCCTGAAAGTGTACGACCCGGAGAAAGGAAATAAGTCGCTGCAGCTTGAGATTAATCATTATATGGAGCGCCGGCGTGCGGCCATCCTGGAAATGCTTGCCGGCAAGCGGGTATTTGAAATGGGCAATGACGGCGAGCCGGCCTGGAAGGAAATTATCGTACAGGAGGAAAAGGCAACCGTGTTATTCCATTTCCGTCGTAATGAGGATAATACCCATTATTTTCCGACCCTGAAACACAAAGGTGAGAAACTCGATTTCCAGTATAAGTCGGCCTACCTGGTCTGTATGGAACCGGCGTGGATGGTGTTGGGCGGTAAACTGTATTCGTTCGAAAAGAATGTGGATGGCAAGAAAATCCAGCCTTTCCTGAACAAAAAGTTCATTATCATCCCCAAGAATATGGAGGAGACCTACTATAATAAATTTGTAGCTCCTCTCATCGCCAGCTTCGATGTGTACGCCAAAGGGTTCTCCATTAACACCGAGCAATACGAACCGAAACCCCTGCTTTCGTTTTCCGAGGTGGCTGCCAACAAGCCACTGACTGTTTTTAAGAACAACGGGAACGGACAGTCAGACCCGGAGGAACACGGGAAATTGTTGTTTGAACTGGGTTTTAAATACGGTCCGTATAAATTCAAGGCCGACAACGTCGGTGAAGTCAGTGTTACGGTTGAGAAGACCGGGGACGATTACATCTTTCACCGGGTGAAACGCCTTCAGCATGAGGAAAAGAAGATACTGAATTTCCTCAGGGAAACCGGACTGGAGGTGAGGCATTCTAAGGCGGTCCTGCCGAAGACACGGGCGTTTGCCTGGATGGATGAACACCGGGAGGCCCTAAAGGAAATGAACTTTGAGCTTCTTCAGAAGGACCGCAGTGAAAAGAAGTATTTTATCGGCAAGTACCACATTGATATTGAGGTACGGGAGAATATTGACTGGTTTGACATTCACGCTACCATAAAATTCGGGGAGTTTGAGATTCCATTCCAGACCATCCGCAAATACATTCTCAAAAAGAAAATGGAATTCACCCTTCCTAATGGAGAGATTGCCGTAATTCCTGATTCGTGGGTACAGGAATACGCCGAGCTGTTTGCTTTCAGTGAGGAAGGTGATGAAGGAGAAAGCAAGCTGAAAAAGCATCACCTGGCACTGGTACAGGACCTGAATGCCGGTAACCTGGCCCGGGTGACCATGAGCCGAAAGCTTGAGTCACTGCGCGATTTCAACGGGATGGACGAGGCAGAGGTGCCTTCACGTTTTAAAGGTTCCCTCCGGCCCTATCAGAAAGCCGGATTCGACTGGCTCATTTTCCTGAACTCCTACCGCTTTGGCGGTTGCCTGGCCGATGACATGGGACTGGGTAAAACCGTTCAGACCCTTGCATTTCTGCAGTATTTGAAAGAAAACGGGCAAACCGGTCCTTCACTACTGGTCATGCCCACCTCACTGGTGTATAACTGGGAGAAGGAGGCAAAGAAATTTACGCCTAAACTGAAGGTGTTTACCTACACCGGCACAAACAGGGAGAAAAACCCTGAAAAATTTTCCAAATACGACCTCATCCTGACCTCATACGGTATCGTGCGCCTTGATGTGGATATGCTCAGGGAATTCTATTTTAACTACATCATTCTGGACGAGTCGCAGGCCATCAAAAATCCGTCTTCAAATATTGCCAAGGCGGTAAATAAGCTCACTTCGCGGGGACGGCTTATTCTGACCGGTACTCCCCTGGAAAACAGCACGATGGATTTGTGGAGCCAGATGAATTTTATCAATAAGGGACTACTTGGTCAGCAGAGTTATTTCAAAAATGAATTCCTGAACCCGATCGAAAAGAAAGGGGATGAAGACAAGATCAGGAAGTTAAATGCCATGATCAAGCCATTTATCCTTCGGCGTCATAAATCCCAGGTGGCAACCGAACTCCCCGAAAAAGTTGAGAACGTGCAGCTATGCCGCCTCAGCAAGGACCAGGAGAAGGAATATGAGCAGGTTAAAACCTATTATCGCGAAAAGATCCTGGAGAATATAGAATCCCAGGGGCTGAATAAGTCGCAGCTGTTGCTCCTGCAGGGACTCACTAAATTGCGTCAGATCGCGAATCACCCCAAGATGGTGAACCCCGATTACGACGGGGATTCCGGTAAGATGGAAGATGTCATCTTTATGCTGGATAATGCCATCCGGGATGATCACAAGATATTAGTGTTCAGCCAGTTTGTCAAACACCTGAGTATTCTCGCCAACCACCTCAAGGAGGAGAATATAGACTTTGCCTACCTGGATGGCTCCACGAAGAATCGACAGAAACAGGTCGACCGTTTTCAGGATGACCCCAACCTGAGGGTATTTCTGATATCCCTGAAAGCGGGGGGACTGGGCCTGAACCTCACCAAGGCGGATTATGTATTTATCCTGGACCCGTGGTGGAACCCTGCCATTGAGGCGCAGGCGGTGGACAGAGCCCACCGGATCGGCCAGGAAAACAAGGTATTCACCTACAAATTCATCACCAAGGATACGGTGGAAGAAAAGATCCTGGCGCTGCAAAAGAGAAAGAGAAAGCTGGCCGAAGAGCTGATCACTACCGAAGAAAGTTTCGTTAAATCGCTCAATACGGAAGATATCCAGTCACTGCTCAGCTAATCCGATTCACGCGAAAATTTCCAGCGTTTGTGACTCCAGAGGTATCCGGCAGGATCTTTTCTGATTACCTTTTCAAGTCCTTTTACATACGCTTCCAGAATTTCATGAGACCCTTTTTCATACGGCGGACGGGTAAGACTGCTGATCCTGACCTTGTAATGCCCCCGGCGGACCCGTTCCACATCGTGGAGATACGTGGGCGCATTCATGGCCTGGGTCAGAATCTCCGGTCCCATCACGAATGGTGTATCCTGGTGAAGGAAAGTCGTCCAGTATTTCTGGCCCTTTCTTACCGGTCGCTGGTCGGCGAGTAATGTCAGTGCCTTGAAATCGCTGCGGGTACTGATCGTATGCTTTACAATCACACTTTTCTCGATCAGAATGGCCCCGAAATGGGTTCGGGATTCATTCATGTATTTTTCGAAGGCCTTGTTTTGCAGCCGCTGATAGGCTACCTCAAAAGGAAAGTTCATATGCAGTTTCGTGGCATGCAGCGCCCACTCCCAGTTGAACTGGTGGGAAGTGAGCAACACCACCGATTGCCTGTCCATAATGTCTCTCTGGAGTTGTTCGTCATACTCCACCTCTACCCTTTCGGTAAGCTGGTTGTCATTCATATCAAGCACCTTAAGGGTTTCCACCGCATAATCCGTAAACCGTGTATAGAATTCCCTGGTCAGGCTGCGCACCTCCTCTTCCGTTTTTTCAGGAAACGAATTCCGGATATTCTCCCTTACGGTCTTCTTCCTGTAGCCAGCCACATAGTACAGCACAACACTTAGCAGGGAAGACAAAAGATATAAAACACCCAGCGGGAGTTTGCCTAGAAGCCGAATGATAAACATCCTGCAAAAATAGAAAAACTATGCTTGTGGCCGTAATTTATCTGTCGGACCTGCTAATTATTGTATCTTTGGGCCATGAAAGACAACGTGGTGATAATCACCGGCGGTTCTTCGGGTATCGGCAGAGCCCTGGCCTTTGAGTTCGGGAAAAAAGGATCCAAAATCGTGATTACCGGCCGAAATAAATCTGCCCTTGACGAAGCCGGATCTGCGCTTCGTTCCGAAGGCATTGACACCCTCTGTATTGTGGCGGACGTTAGCCTGGAAGCGGATAACGAGCGAATGGCCCGGGAGGCTACAGACCACTTCGGACGAATTGATATTTTAATCAACAATGCGGGCATCTCCATGCGGGCGCTCTTTGAGGATGTCGACCTTGAGGTGGTGAAAAAGGTAATGGACATTAATTTTTACGGGGCATTGTACGCTACAAAATATTGCCTGCCGGAGATCATCAGAAACAAAGGATCGGTGATCGGAATTTCCTCCATCGCGGGATTCAGGGGACTGCCTGCCCGTACAGGCTATTCCGCATCGAAGTTTGCGCTCCAGGGCTTTCTGGAAGTCCTTCGTACCGAGATGCTCTACAAGGGGGTTCATGTACTAACCGCTTGTCCGGGTTTTACCGCCTCCAATATCAGGAAGAGTTCGCTGACTGCCGACGGAAGCCACCAGGGTGAATCCCCACGGAAAGAAGAAAAAATGATGACTGCGGAAGAATGTGCGGCACATATATACAAGGCCACCCGCCGGCGCAAGAAGTATCTTATTCTGACCTTCCAGGGCAAACTTACGGTCTTTCTCAACAAGTGGTTTCCGGGCTGGATGGACAAAATGGTATATAAAGTGATGGCCCGGGAAGCGGATGCACCCATGAAATAGCCTTTTTGAATGAAGATTTATTATCTTTAGGCGTCCTTTTATCGTGAGAATGCACCGTAAATTTTTCCCTTACGACAAAAACTATCTCCTGGAGAAAGCCCAGCTGGAGCTGGAGCCGTTGCTTATTCCCCGCCTGGTCGACCTGGTCAAGGCTCACTACCTCCGAAATTGCAACCCGCTTGGTCTGATGGATGATACGGCCAGGCTGATCAGCACACATTCGACCAGATACGTACCGGAACTGGAGGAATTCTACCGGTGCATTGCGGCTGTATACCGTTTCCGTCATGGCGACAATCAGCTCGAGTTGATTTTTGACGGTCGGGAACATCTTTGCAAGTACCGTGAAGACTGGGAGAATGCTTACCTGTCCTGGGTCGGGGAAATGTGCGCTTCACCGTTGTTTATTCGTGCCGTCCTTGAACTGAGCGTCTTTTTCCCCCGTGACCGCAAGGCGCAGCTTGCCGCCAGCCGGATGCAACACTATCTGCATCAGCATTTCTCGTTAAGAATTTACAAATACCGTGGTATCGTGGAAATGGATGTGGCTTAACGCCTGATGGTAAATCCGTTACTCCTGGTAATCTTATCCTCCTCCAATTCAACCTTCGTGACACTGGCCCTGGGCGGACCTTCGTGACACCACTCCACCAGTTTTTGCAATGCTTCTTCCTGTCCTTCGGCAGAAATGAATACAGAACCATCCCGGCGGTTCTCCACGTAACCAGAAATGCCAAGTGACTGGGCCTTTTCCCGGGTCGAGGCCCTGAAAAAAACGCCCTGCACCCGTCCGGTTACCCGTATATTCAAATGCTTCATGGCGCGGAGATCAGTTGCATTCCCGATGAGGTACCCAGGCGGCTGGCACCCGCCGTGATCAGGGTAATGGCCTGCTCCCTGGTCTTGATTCCCCCGGAGGCCTTGATCCCTACCGAATCAGGGAGGACCGACCTGATAGCCCTTACGTCCTCCACACGGGCTCCGGAAGCAGCAAATCCGGTAGAGGTTTTAACGAAATCAACGCCGGCGTCACGGCATATCAGGGCGGCCTGTTTTATTTCCTCTGTGGTGAGGAGGGCGGTCTCAATAATAACCTTAAACAACTTTCCAGCCGAATGAATCCGTGAACCCGCCTTGGCCAGTTCAATTTTCGGCCAGTTCATTCCGTCCTTGAAGGCCGATATATTCCAGACCATGTCAATTTCATCCGCACCGTCCTCCAGGGCCTGGTCAATTTCAGCCAGCTTGGTTTCGGTCATTTGGTAGCCCAATGGGAAACCAGCCACTGTTATTAACCGGCAGGAGGATGTACCCAGATCCCGCCGGGCTTTTTTTACCCAGAAGGGAGGAACACAGATTCCATGAAATGAATTTGCGGTGGCCTCACTGATAAGCTGGTCTACCTGCCTGCTGGTGATAGACGGGGAGAGATTGGTATGTTCAATGAATGAAGCAAGGTTCATGTGAGAAAGTTACACAAACCTTCGGGAACTTTCTTAATGGACAATGCCACATTCCTTGCAGAACTTCCTTTTGCCTACGGGCCTCTTCTTCGGTTTGCGCTTATGTCCAAAATACATCGGATCGGAATACTGGGGTTTTCTCATTTTGCGTTCCATTTTTCGATCCTCTTTTGCATTCTCCTTGATTCGCTTATAGAATTCCTCTTTTTTTTGGTCCAGTGACTTTAAAAAATCGTACCTGAAGGTATTTTTCTGATCCTTTTTGCGGGTTTTCCGCTTCTTTTGCCGGCTTTCTGACTGTTCAGAAGGTTCGAATTCCGTTTCCGGTGTATAAGGCTTAAATGAATTATCCGCTTCCGTTTTCTTCGGGCTTTTCCTGTTTCGGGGTTCCTTGCTTTGGGCATTTACCGCAGCAGAAGTAATCAGCAACAGACCAGCCACCACGGCAGAAAAAATAATAATTTTAGAATACTTCATATCCCATAAACAAAAAATCCCGGACAATATTGTGCCCGGGATTCCCTTTCTGACCTGGTCTTTACCTAGTCGCAGTATTGACTGATATAATAACCTGCCTTCGTATCCCCCAGCTCCACCGCTTTTTTCCAGCTGGAACACGCCGCATCAATTTGTTCCACACGGTAGAGGATATTCCCGCGGACCTTGTGGTACGTTCCGTTCTTTTCTTGCAGGGCGATTGCCTCATCGATGGGCTTCAGGGCACCCGCGACATTGCCCTGTGAAACCATGGAATTGGCCAGGCTGTACCAGGCAATATCATCCTCAGGATTCAATTTAATTGCCATTGAGTAATCGCTGATCGCTTCGTTAAAATTTTCATTGAGTTCGTGGAGATAGCCCCGGTTGAAATAGGCATTCGCATGGTCCTGCTCGCGTGCAATCGCTTCATTCAAATCAGACATTGCCCCCCGGACGTTCTCAAGGCGGATTTGCACATTGGCTCGTTCAAGAAATAATTCCGCGTCCTGTTTCCCCTTGCCATAGGCCTGGTTAAGGTCAGAAAGTGCATTTTCCATATCTTCGATACGTGCATAGCATGCTCCTCGCCTGAAAAACAGATCGGCATTTCCCTGTCCCCTTCGCTCTGCTTCCCCGTAGAAAATAATAGCCTGACGATCTTCACCGAGGGCGACATAGGTATCGGCAAGCATCAGCCGTACCGACCCGTCTTCCTCTTCATCCAGGTTGATAACCTGGCGCAGATCACCGGAAGCCTGCTTATAATTCTCAAGACGGAAATGCGCCCGCCCACGGTTTTCAAGTGCCCTCAGATAGGCAGGATCCATGGCTATAGCTTTATCATAACTCGTGATCGACTCTTCCCACTTGTCAAGGTTAGAAAGGGCCTTGCCCCGGTTGTTCCACAGGACAGGATCTTCGTACCCGGCGGTAACTGCTTTATCATAGGAGGAAACAGCCTCATCGTAACGCCCGAGCTTATACAGGGCATTTGCCTTCACAAATTGAGCGTCAACAGGAATATCCCCGAGTGCAATGGCTTTATCCAGGTGGCTGATGGTATATTCCTCGTCGCCATTTTCGTAGCCGGATACGCCGGCGGCATAATGCAACTGTCCGGACTCCAGTCCGTTTGCCAGCACTTCATCAAGCAATGTGCGCGCTTCGTCATATTTCTTCAATGCAAACAGCGACAATGCTTTCCAGGCTTTCCACTGATTGTCGGCAGGCCCGATCCTGATGGCCCGGGTGAGGCTTTCCACTGCCTTTTCATGGGATTGTTCTTCGTGATAGATATGTCCCAGTGCCGCCTCTGTAATGGCTGATCCGTTACCTGCACGCACCAGTTCTTCCAGGAGGGATTTTGCCTGTTCCCTTTTCCCGGTGGCGTAATAGGCCATGGCCGCATGAGCCATCAGTCCGTTCACAGAGCGGTTTTCCTCAAAGAGACGGATGAGTTCTTCAAACCTGTCAAGCTGGTAGAGCGCCTGCGCCAATCCGAGTATAGCCTTCCCGTTGCCGGGTTCCAGGGACAAGGATTTCCGGTAGTCTTCAATTGCCCCGGACCATTCTGCGGCACCAGCCCTGACCAAACCGCGATGAAAGAATACGGTGGCGTTGCCATCGCCTGCAGCAATGATCTCATCAAAAATCTTTTTGGCTTTTTCCCGCTGATCGAGTTGAAAATAGGAATCACCCAGGGCAATCAGTACATCCAGGTCTCGCTCGGTTACCGCCCCGAGGGCAGTCAGTGCTTCTGCGTAACGGTTGAGATGGTAGTAATCCAGTCCAATCAGGCGCTTGTTCAGCCCGCTTCCGGACAAGTCTTTGAGGCTTCTTTCATAGAGGCCGGAATGATACAGTACCAGTCCGCGGACCTCGTACAGATCCGCGTTTTTTGCCCCCATCTTATCTGCCAGGTCAAGCCGGGCAAGCGACTTTTCCCAATCCTGCTTTCCGGCAAGGATACGGCCCGACTCCATATAGATGTCCGGAATTTCCGTCTTCATTCCTATCGCCTTTTCAAGATATTCCAGTGCCCTGTCGTGACCGGTCCGGGCGTAGGACAGCGCAATCATTTCATTGACCTGCAGGTCGAGCGACTTATTGTTTACCAGCAACAGGTCGGCCGGTGCTTTCTCATATTCTCCGAGATGAAATAAGGCCAGGCCACGGTGGTACCTTGCCTTATCATGGTCCTTATCTGATTCCAGGATCTTTGAGAAATCCTGGACAGCAGCAGTATATTCTCCCAGCGCAGTCCTGGCCATACCTCTTCCCAGCCGGCTTTCAACTTCCTCTTCCGAGGCCAGTACCCGGTCAAACCATTTGACGGCTTCCTTATGGTTATTCCGGCTAAGTTCGACCTGTCCCAGCGCCCTCAATACACGTACGTCATTATTCCCCTGGTTCACGGCCCCGGTCAGGTCCAGAACGGCCTGTTCAGCATCACCAAGGTAATAGGAGGCCAGTCCGGAAATACAGAGGGTCCTGCCTGCCGGGAGTCCCTGGGTTACGGCCGAGGAGGCATATTGCAAAGCCTCGTCGTAATGACCTGTTTCCAGTGCACTGAAGGCGAGGTCATACAATCCTTCCGGAGAAAGTTTATTTTCATCGGCAGCCTTTTTCAGGTGAATAAATGCCTTATCGTAGTGAGCCAGGCGGGAACGGGCCATCCCCAGAAAGGCGTGGACCTGTACATCCTCCTTTACGAGAAGTGCTTTCTCCAAAAATCCCGATGCTTTCTCATATTCTTTATTCATAAGCAACACCTCACCATAAAGGGCATTGACCTCGAAAGAGCTTCCGTCCAGTGCAAGTGCCCTGGCTATGTCTTTTTCAGCGGTTTGATACTCGCCCAGGATCATGAGTGTGCGGGCAGATCCCACCCAGGCACCGTACTCCTCCGGAGCAACCTGTTTCCAGGAATCAAAGGCGGCATTTGCTTTCTCGTATTGCGTTAAGCCGAACAACGATTTTGCCCGTATGGCGTGCAGAGAAGGATCATTGTCCGCGGCAACCGGTTTAAGGGCTTCAAGGGCCTCGTCATAATTACCTGAATCAAAATATATTTCTGCCCTGCGCCCATGAACCTCCGCATAGGTGGTGGCTGAAGCCGATGCGGTCAGGGCGGACAAAGATTCCGGAATGGACCCACGGTGGAACAGGGACAACCCCTTAATGGCATTCATATCGGGATTTTTGCTGCCGGCCTGAAGGGCATCTTCGCTATATTTAAGGCTGGATGCGTACTGTTCCTTGTCGTAATAGAGAACGGCCAGTCGTTCGGTCACCTCGGTATCCTTCCCTTCTTTATCCAGGGATACCTCGAGCATTTGAATGGCTTTGTCAGCCTTTCCGGTAAAAGCCAGCGACATCCCATATGACCGGTACAGTCCGGGGAGGTCACTTTGTCTCTTCAGGGCTGATTCAAGATTTGTGGCCGCTTCTTCATACTCACCGGCCTGCAGCCTGATGATTCCCAGCATCGCAAATTCATTGCCATCCAGCTGATAGCTGCCGTCATTATCCAGCCAGAGGAGATCTTCCAGAGCCCCGGGAAATTTCTTGTACAGGAAAGAGGCCTGAGCCCGGTTGCTCCTGGCCTTATCATAATCCGGTTTCAGCTGAATCGCCCGGTTAAAGTCTGCGATTGCTCCGGAATAGTCCTCGCCGAGGAGCCTTGCTTTTCCCCTGTTATTGAAGAGGACCGGATCGTCAGAACCCCAGGAGTCCCCGAGGTCATAATATTTTATTGCCTGGGTGTAATCGGCAGACTGGAAATAGGTGTTGCCTGTAATGAGCGCAGCCTGAATATTCCTGAACCCGGCCGCGAAGGCCTGCTCGAAATCGGTTGTGGCACCGCTTTCATCCTCCAGGAAATACCGGCTAAGGGCGCGGTACCCGAGGAGTTCCGGGGACCTTACCTGGCGTTTAAACGCCTCATTAAAATCATTAAGCGCCTGGTCATATTCCTTGAGGTAATAATGGGCCAGGCCTCTTTTTACCCAGATGGCGTTATTATCATATCCTGAGTTAATCAGCTTTGTATAATCAAGCAGGGCCTGTTTGTAGCTGCCGTCTTCCAGGAGCTTTCCGGCCGAACTGAATACTTCCTCAAAGGCTGCCGGATCCCCTTGTGAATATGCCTGGAATGAAATAATGGCTGCTAAAAAAATCTGTACAATCGCTCTCATCATTGATCCTGTTAAAAAATGGGTTATCGGTAAATACCGAAAACAGGCATCTTGTAACCGTTTGGCGAGGAGTATCCGGTCATAAAAAAAGCCCTGTAAGATCAAATTACAGGGCTTAAGAGAAGTTTTTGTCCGGATCAGCCGTTTGAGCCGATGTCTCCCTGTGACAACAGGGTTCCCAGGTTACTTCCGCTCAGATGAACATTAATGTATCCTTCATAAGTCAGGAGGTCTGAATAACCAACGGCCTCACCGCCGGCATCTTCATCAAAAGCCGCGACGTTTGTCCGGCTCATTCCGTCGGCCCCCACACTGGTCAGCGTGATGGCGATACCACCCGGTGAAGCCACAGACCCGGTATGGATATGGGAAGGATGATCACCGGTAAACGCATAGTCGGTCAGGTCAAGTACCACGAGGGCCTCGCCATTGATTCTTTCGTAGAAAGTAGCCGTTCCTGTGGCGGTTCCGCTCATAGTATATGAAATACTTTCTCCGGTCAGGGCATTCTGGCCTACATCTCCCTGGGCAACCACAACGCCCAGTTCTGCTGCACTCAGGTGGACATTGATATATCCATCATAGGCGATCAGTTCTTCATAGGTGATAGCTTCCCCGCCTGCACTTTCGTCAAACATTGCTACCTGTGTGAAGCTGGATCCGGTTGTACCATCGACCGGTGTCAGGCTGATTGCGATTCCACCGCCTTCTGCAGCCGTGTTCATATGGATATGTGCAGGGTGCATCCCTTCGGGAGGCGTGCCGGTAAGGCTGAGTTCCACGAGGGATTCTCCATTCATTCGTTCATAAAAAATTGCTTCTCCACTTACTCCGGAACTGCTGCGTTCATCCAGTGGATACGTCACAGACTCACCGGTCAGGGCATTCTGACCGATATCGCCCTGGGCCACGACCACGCCAAGCTGATCTGCGCTCAGGTGCACATTGATATACCCGTCATATGCTATCAAATCACTATAAGTTACTGCGGTTCCTCCGGCTGCCTCATCCAGCATGGTCACGTTGGTCTTGCTGAGTCCGGTTGCTCCGTCCACACTGTTCAGGGAAACTACGATCCCGCCACCTTCGGCTGCGGTATTCATATGGATATGGGAAGGGTGCTCGCCGTCGCTGGGTGTTCCTGCAAGTTCGAGTACCACCAGTGTCTCGTTATTCAGTCGCTCATAAAAAGTCGCCGTTCCGGAAACACCGGAATTGCTGCGCTCATCCAGGGCATAGGTCATCATGTCACCGGTCAGGGCATTCTGGCCTATATCCCCCTGGGCCACCACATTGGCAAGGTTTGAGGCACTTTCATGCACATTGACATAGCCATCATACATCAATAAATCGCTGTAGGAAATGGCCGTCCCTGCATCGGTGGCAGAGACAATGGTAGTACTGGTGCCCGAGGCGCCGTCTACCGGTTCAAGGCTGATGGCAATGCCACCACCTTCCGCAGCCGTATTCATATGAATATGGGCGGGGTGGGAATTACCGGAAGAAGTGCCACTAAGGTCAATGACCACCGTGGTGTTACCATTACTTAATTCGGCAAAGGTAACGGTGCCGCTCAATCCGGAGTCACCGATTTCATCGAGGTTATATACAGTATTATTCCCGTTGAGGGTGGGTCCCGCCTCGTCATCGTCGTTACAGCCTCCCAGGACAAACACGAATCCGGCCAATGCCAGCAGTGTCATCCATCTCGTCATCACAGTTAAAAAGTTCATAGTTTTTCTGGTTTAGTTCTTTACTTATTTAACTGCATGTACGAAGTCATTGTTACAAATGGATTTCCGGAAATAAAAAAATCCCGGCAAAACCGGGATTCTTCGTTCCATAATGCATGAAACTTTTAAATGTGGATCACCTCATCATAGGCGGCGGCGGATGCTTCCATAACCGCTTCCGACATGGTAGGGTGCGGGTGGACCGATTTAATGATTTCGTGTCCGGTAGTTTCCAGTTTCCTGGCGGCCACTACTTCCGCAATCATCTCGGTCACATTGGCTCCGATCATATGAGCGCCGAGCCATTCTCCGTATTTTGCATCAAAAATGACCTTCACAAAACCATCTTTGGCACCGGCCGCACTGGCCTTTCCGGAGGCGGAGAACGGGAACTTGCCTACTTTGATCTCATATCCGGCTTCCTTAGCCTGTGCCTCTGTATACCCTACCGAGGCAATTTCAGGACTGCAGTAGGTACAACCCGGGATATTGTTATAATCAAGGGGCTGCGGATTCTGACCGGCAATTTTCTCGACACAAATAATTCCTTCCGCAGAGGCTACGTGTGCCAGTGCAGGACCATGAACAATATCCCCGATCGCGTAGATCCCGGGAATGTTGGTCTTATAGAAATCGTCTACAAGGATCTTCCCCTTATCTGTGGCCACACCCACGTCTTCCAGGCCAATGCCTTCGAGGTTGGTGGCGATACCGACGGCAGAAAGGACAATGTCGCAATCAAGCTTCTCCTCCCCTTTCTTTGTTTTTACGGTCACCTTGCAACCCTTACCCTTGGTATCCACCGCGGTGACCTCCGAAGAGGTCATGATATTGATGCCGGACTTTTTAAAATTGCGTTCGAGCGCCTTGGACACCTCTTCGTCTTCCACCGGTACAATACGCGGCATAAATTCCACGATGGTGACCTCGGTGCCGATCGCGTTGTAGAAATAGGCAAATTCGACCCCGATGGCACCGGAACCCACAATGACCATTTTCGCAGGTTTCTTCTCCAGGACCATAGCTTTCCTGTATCCGATGATCTTTTTATCGTCCAGGGGCATGGAGGGAAGCTCCCGGGAACGACCGCCCGTCGCCACGATAATGTGGTCGGCTTCATAAGTGGTCACCTTTCCGTCGTCTGCCTTAACTTCAATCTTTTTGCCTGGCTTCAGGGTACCGAAGCCCATGATGGCATCAATCTTGTTTTTTTTGAAGAGAAACTGGATGCCTTTGCTCATTCCGTTAGCCACGTCCCGGCTACGCTTAACCATACCGTCAAAATCAACCTCCGCTCCTTTTACTTTAATGCCGTAGTCCGAGGCATGGGAAATGTATTCAAATACATTGGCACTTTTCAGTAATGCCTTGGTGGGAATACATCCCCAGTTGAGACAAATACCTCCGAGGGATTCCTTCTCCACCACACCGACTTTCAACCCGAGTTGAGAGGCACGTATGGCCGCCACATAGCCGCCGGGTCCGCTTCCAAGTACCAATAGATCATATTTCTGAGCCATATCTGATTATGTTTTAATGCACGAGAATTGAGGAGTGCAAATTTAATCGAAAACGGCGGACAAAAAAACTTTGTTTTGAGAGCATACCTATTTTCGTTTTCTTTGAGGGATCAACCACATCTTCGTTAAAAATCGATTTTATGAAGTTATTAGAAGGCAAGACAGCGCTCATTACCGGCGCTTCCAAAGGTATTGGCAAGGCTGTTGCCGAAATGTTTGTTAAGCAGGGTGCCGATGTGGCATTCACCTACCTTTCCAGTGTGGAAAAGGCCAAGGCACTTGAAGAAGAATTGTCCGGTTCGGGAACCAGGGTCAAAGGATACCGTTCCGATGCCTCCGACTTTGCCGCGGCCGAGCAACTTATTAATGACGTGGTCAGCGATTTCGGCCGTCTGGATATCCTGATCAATAATGCCGGGATCACCAAAGACAACCTGCTGCTGCGGATCAGCGAGCAGGACTGGGATGACGTGATTAACGTGAACCTCAAATCCTGCTTTAATACCATTAAGGCAGCGACGCGCACATTTATGAAGCAGCGCAGCGGTTCGATTGTGAACATGACCTCTGTCGTCGGGTTGAAGGGAAATGCCGGACAGGCAAATTACAGTGCTTCCAAGGCCGGAATTATCGGGCTGACCAAGTCGGTGGCACTCGAACTCGGTTCACGGGGCATCCGCTGTAACGCGATTGCCCCGGGGTTTATTGAAACCGAGATGACGGAAAAACTTGATGAAAAGACCGTTCAGAGCTGGCGTGACGCCATTCCTCTCAAGCGTGGCGGGTCTCCGGAGGATGTCGCCCAGGCGTGTGTATTCCTGGGATCGGAAATGTCTTCCTATATCTCGGGACAGGTAATCCAGGTTGACGGGGGGATGCTCACCTAGCATCTTTCCGGGCAACAGGTAAATGCGTACCTTAGGCGGGATGCGTCTGATCAGCCACCCCGTTCTCTGCAATTATTATGTGACCTACCGCTGTAATGCCAGCTGCGGATTTTGTGATATATGGGAAAAACCAAGTCCTTATATCCGGGAAGAAGACCTGCGCCAAAACCTGAAAGACCTTAAGAAGCTGGGGGTAAAAGTCATTGATTTCACCGGCGGAGAACCCCTGCTTCACCGGCAGATCGACCGTCTTCTTGAGCTTGCCCGGGAAAGCGGTTTCATCACTACGCTTACCACCAATACCCTTCTGTATCCCAAATGGGCAGAGCGCCTTACGGGGAAGGTGGATATGCTCCATTTTTCTCTGGATTCGGCAAGCAGGGAACAGCATGACCGGAGCCGGGGTGTTGCTTGCTATGATTTCCTTTTGAAGTCTATTGAAGTGGCAAAGACGCTCGGGGAGCGACCTGACATTCTTTTTACGGTCACCCCTGAAAACCTTGAAGAGATCGAAACCGTTTACTGGGAGATTAGCCTGCCCAACCGGCTGGTCCTTCTGCTGAACCCTGTCTTTGATTATGCGGGCGTGGATGCCGGCGGAGGATCATTCTCCGAAAAAGAACTGTTAGTACTGCGCAAATGGGGGAAAAAGCGCATGATATACCTGAATGATGCCTTTGTCCAGTTACGGATGGATGGAGGGAACCATATTGAATCACCGGTATGCCGGGCAGCGTCATCCACCGTGGTGATCTCCCCTTTTAATGAACTGGTCCTGCCCTGTTATCACCTCGGAAAATCGTCGCTGCCCATTGAAGGAAACCTGGAGAAGTTGTATAATTCGGAGAATGTACAGCAGCTGATCAGCCTGGAGGGACGACATACGGAGTGCGAGGGGTGTGTGATCAATTGTTACATGCAACCCTCGTTTGCCGTGGAATTAAACCGGTATTTCTGGAAGGCACTGCCCAGTACATTGAAATACAACCGCCTTAAGGGCACTTATAAACAACTGTTACCTAATCTGTCGCTATGAAAGTATTCTTATTCCCGGTGTTTGCCATTCTGTTGAGCACCGCCTGTCAGCAGGACTCAGCCCCTGCTTACAAGCCTGATCCCGAAGGAGTCGCTGCCACGCTTGATGCCTGGCACCAGGCCGCATCCGATGCTGACTTTGATGCCTATTTTTCACATTTCTCCGATGAGAACGCCATTTTCATGGGCACCGATGCCACTGAGCGATGGGATGTGGCGGAATTCAAGGAGTACGCCAGGCCACATTTTGAGGCGGGACGCGCCTGGAATTTTACAGCGCATGACCGTCATATCTACTTTAACGAATCTGCTACTGTCGCCTGGTTTGACGAAGAGCTTGACACGCCGAACCTGGGACCCAGCCGCGGAACCGGTGTGCTGACGCGTGTCGGGGATGGCTGGAAGATCGCTCATTACAACCTGACTGTTCCCATTCCCAATGAGATTGTGTACGATGTGGTGCAGGAAATTGACAGCCTGGGAGGACGTTGACCATGCAGCAACACTGGCGTGTGCTGCATGGCGCTGCCATTGACGTGGGGACGGTATTCACATCACTGTATCCTGCATCCTCACAATAAGGAGATCCCGGATCATCCGACTATGGCGGGGACCAGGATGACAGGAGTGCCGATCCTGTACTACACCCCCTCAAGGGGAACAATGACCATGAAGCAACACTGGCGTGTGCTGCATGGCGCTGCCATTGACGTGGGGACGGTATTCAC
>CAZLZD010000026.1:58220-61499 GCA_964563925.1 uncultured Roseivirgaceae bacterium
ACCACGGGCATGCTCACACTGAATGCTACATGGACACCCCCCCAGAGGGATGATATCCGTCTGGAAATGAGCGGGAAACGGGATTCGAACCCGCGACCCTCAGCTTGGGAAGCTGATGCTCTGCCAACTGAGCTACTCCCGCAAAGTATGTTTACGACCTGGAATGGAGTGCCACGCGGTTTCCTTCCGAATCCAGGAAAAGGGCCATGAATCCATGCTCTTCAGAAATGGGTGTTTTTCCATTAAGGACCTTCCCTCCTGCCGGTTCGACCCGGTCCAGTTCATCCTGCAGATCTCCCGTGTGGGATGAAAAGTAAATCAGGGTACCTTCTTCTGACGGTTTATAGTGGTCGGGATGGGCCACCAGGCTTCCTCCCGAGCCCGGAGCATCCTGGTCGGCAAAAGGAAACCAGCCCATATCAAGGGGTCCCATTTTATGTCTCTCGATCTTTATATTAAAAACTTCCTCGTAAAACCCGATGGCCCGGTCCATGTTGGTAACAGGGACCTCAAACCATCCTACCATTTGACGTTTCATAATGCAGGTCTGATTGATTATTTATGAGAATTTACAACCTTAAAAGCAGGTTATCAAGTGTTTGACCCATGGCGATATAAAAATAAAAAAGTCCGCCTGGACCAGGCGGACTTTCCATTAATTTCAAACCTACTTACAATGGGTTCTGCACCATGTTCTCATTGGCATTCAGCTCATCCAGCGGAATGACAAACTGCCATCTTTTGTCGCCTGCAGGTACATTGAACACCCCGTTAACGAGAGCAGCATTATGATTGCTTACGCCTTCCGAACGGTCCAGAGGGAGGTTCAGGCGTTTCAGGTCAAGGAAACGGAAACCTTCGCCCCACAATTCCATTCTCCGGTAAAGAAGAATTTCATCCAGAAGTGCCTGGCCGGTATTGCCGGACAGCGTATAGTTATCATCCCTGGCGCTGTTGAGATCAAACAACAGCTGAGCTGCTGCAGCGTCATTTCCGAGATGGGCTTCCGCCTCGGCTTCGATCAGGTACATTTCAGCCGCACGCATGTAAGGCACATCACCGATACTCAGTGACGGACCGTCTGCGGTAAATTTACGGTTCTGATAAGGTACGCTAAGGGATCCAGAGGTAGGCAGTTCCTCTGCGGTCAGACCGGTCAGGGCAAAGTTGTCTTTACGGATATCTGAATCCGGGATCTGATTATAGAGTACACTGTTGATCGCCTTCGGGTTGGTACGGATATTCGTAGAGCTGAAGTTATGCGACATGTAGGCAAAGAAAGAAGCAAAGAAAGTCTGCTGATCAGTCACCTGATCACTTCCCCACATCCATTCTACGTTCTCCACATCATTGAAGCCGGCGGTGTAGGCACTCTGTGACATCAATGAGTATCCTTCACGGGCTTCAGCAGCGAAGGTTGCGGCGGTTTGCCACCTTCCCTGGGCCAGTGCCACACGTGCTTTAAGTCCGCTTACCACGCTCAGATTAAGGTGTGATTTAGCCTCACGCGCCGGGGCATTCTCCAGCAGGGCGAGTGCCGCATCCAGGTCGGCATTGATCTGCGCGTAGACTGCTTCCACTGTTGCCCTGGCCAACCCTTCGCGGGTAGGCTCAAGCACCAGCGGCACACCCAGCTGGGTGTTATTACCGGCGGCATCATAGCGCTGACCGTACATCTGGACCAGCATATGATAGGCAAATGCACGGTAGGCCAGCGCCTGACCCTTGATCTCATCGCGGTCTTCCTGCTCCCCGGTCGCACCATCAATATTAGCGATGATCAGGTTGGCATTTGCGATGACCCGGTAATAGAACCGGTAAGCAAAATCAGGCAAACTGAAGTTCTCGGTGCGGTGGTTCACCCACTGGTAGTGGGAGTTGTACCAGCCGTTTCCGGAAGAACTCATGACCAGGTCTTCACCAAGCATATCCATGGTGATCATTAAGCTGCCGTGTCCCTGGGAATCCTGGCGGTTAGGGGGGTTTACCCGGACAAACATAAACCGGTGAATCCCATTGAGGGCAGCGCGTGCGTTATCGGTTGTTGTAAAGACCGATGTTTCTGAAACTGCATCTGTAGGAACCCTCTCCAGGAAATCTTCGTCACAGGAGGACAGCACCACAAGCAGCAGGGCGAGGTATATTTTAATTGTATTCTTCATTATCAAATAAGATTATAGTCCAACATTTAACCCAACAGAGACTACCCGTGCCGGAATGTAGGCGTTGGATGTGACCCCGCTGAAGTTCTGGATTACGTTCAATCCGTCACGTTTGCTGAACAGCTTAAGATTCTCCCCGGAAACATAAATGTTTGCCCGGGCGATCTTCAACCGGCTCAGGACTGAGTTCGGGATCTGGTAGTCCAGCGTTACCTGGCGCAGGTTGGCGTGCGTGCCACTGGTAAGCCAGCGGTCAGAGGTAGCACCGGAGTTGACGTTATTGGCAATATCCACCCGGGGTACCGAGGTAATATCACCAGGCTTCTGCCAGCGGTTCAACGCATCTTTATGGATCGCATCACCGTATTCGGCTCCGCCCATCAGGTTCTGGTATCCGTTGTCATACACTTCACCACCAATCTGGTAAGTAAGGAGAACCGACAGGGTCAGGCCTTTCCATGAAAACGTATTGGTGACACCGCCAAACAGGTCAGGAATTGCCGTTCCGGCATAATGGAAGCGTGCATTGCTCTGGTTGGTGGTAAGTGTATCCAGTCCGATGATTATATCGTTGTCCTCATCGTAGGTTTCAGAGCGAAATAAAGGCGATCCATCTTCCGGATTCACTCCGTAGTATTCACGCAACCAGTAATCATAGATCGAACGGCCTTCTTTCAGCTTCTTAGTACCTGTAATGATTTCATCCTGGGGAAGTTTGGTGACCTCGTTCTTGATGGTCGAGGCATTGACACTCAGGTTCCACTTGAACCCATTGACCTGCAGGACATCGCCGCCGAGCTGAACTTCGATACCGCTGTTGTACATGGAGCCGATGTTTGCCGGCACTGTACCGTCAGGCACACCGCTTGAGAGAGGAGCAGGCACATCGAACAGCAGGTTGTCAGATTCCCTGCGGTAATATTCGATGGTACCATCTATTCTGCCATTGAACAGTACGAAATCGGTACCCACGTCAAAGGTGGCATTGCTTTCCCATTCCAGCAAAGGACTGGAAAGGCTTGCCTGGATATAGCCAGGCTCATCTACGTTGTTAAAGCCCAGTTCATACAAGCCCTGGCTTGGGTAGAACCCGCCAATGTTGTCATTACCCAGTTCG
>CAZLZD010000027.1:0-56957 GCA_964563925.1 uncultured Roseivirgaceae bacterium
GATCCAGGACACAGTCCTTAAAGCCCTCACCTACCGTGATAAGTTCAAAAAGAACACAAATCTTAAGGGATGGCTTTATACCATCATGCGGAACACCTTTATTAATAACTACAGGAAAGCGCAGCGGGCCCGCACGACCCATGATGATACAAAGGAATTGTACTACCTGAATGTGGAAGACACGCACACCTTCACTTCACCGGACAGCACCTATGAGTACAAAGACATAATGAAGTGTGTGAATGCGATTAAGGAAGATTTGCTCATACCTTTCAAAATGCATGTCGAAGGGTATAAGTACCATGAAATAGCCGATCACCTTGAGATTCCTATCGGTACGGTGAAAAACCGGATTTTCCACGCACGAAAAGAAATTCAGAAAAAATTAGTAGCTTACCGGGGTTGAGGAGCAAGCATGAATAAACAGGTTTCGGTAATAGGAGCTGGATTTGCCGGATTGTCTGCGGCAACCACTCTGGCCGACGCAGGGTACTCAGTAACCATCTATGAAAAAAACTCATCGCCCGGAGGCCGGGCCAGAAAGTTTGACGTAGATGGTTTTTCGTTTGATATGGGTCCCAGCTGGTACTGGATGCCTGATGTATTTGAACGATACTTTAACCGGTTCGGTAAACAGGTAAGTGATTATTACACGCTGCAGCGTCTGGACCCTTCCTATAAAGTCATATTCGGAGCCCGGGATGTCTGGGATATCCCGGCCGGCATGGATGAATTATTTGAGCTCTTCGACAAAATAGAGCCCGGCAGCAGCGAAAAGCTGAAAAAATTTCTTGAGGAAGCTGCCTACAAGTACGATGTGGGTATCAACAGCCTGGTATATAAGCCCGGCCTCTCATTGGCCGAACTCGCGGACAGCCGGCTCATTCGCGGGGTATTCCGTCTTCAGGTATTTAACTCAATTTCAGACCATATCAGGAAATATTTCCGGGATCCCCGGCTTATCCAGCTGCTGGAATTCCCCGTCTTGTTTCTTGGTGCGATGCCCAGCGAAACACCTGCGTTGTACAGTCTGATGAATTATGCCGATATGGCATTAGGAACATGGTACCCGTCAGGGGGCATGCACAAAATAGTCGAAGGCATGGTATCGCTCGCACTTGAAAAAGGAGTTGAAATCCGCTATGACGCGGAAGTTACCTCCTTTGACATGGAAGGAGGAAGAATCCGGTCACTCAAATTTGCCGACCGCAGTGAAGTACCTGCAGATATAGTGGTGGCCGGGGCCGATTACCACCACGTAGACCAGCACCTGTTGCCCGAGGCATACAGGAGATATTCTCCAAGGTATTGGGATACACGTAAAATGGCACCTTCTTCCCTGATCTATTACCTGGGAATAGGAGAAAAGATCCCTAACCTGGAACATCATAACCTTTTCTTTGACAGTGACTTTTCCCGTCATGCACATGAAATATACAAAGAACCGTCCTGGCCGTCGCAACCATTGTTCTATGTTTGCTGTTCTTCAAAGACAGATGCGGAGGCAGCTCCTGAAGGGATGGAGAATGTGTTCATATTGATCCCGGTGGCACCCGGCCTCGTGGATACGGAGGAAACCAGGAAAAAATATTTTGAACAGATTATGGACAGACTCGAGCAGCATACCGGTATGAATTTGCGTGAAAAAATTGTTTTCAAGCGAAGCTATGCCCACCAGGATTTTATTGACGATTACCACGCATTCAAGGGGAATGCATACGGCCTCGCCAATACGCTCCTGCAAACTGCTCATTTGAAGCCGTCAATGATAAACAAAAAAGTAAGTAATCTGTATTATACGGGACAATTGACCGTGCCGGGGCCCGGGGTGCCTCCTTCACTGATATCCGGACAGGTAGTGGCCGGTGAAATCGAAAAGAATACGCATGCATGAAAGAATTGTTTGACAAAGTATCCATGAAATGCAGCCGGTTAACCACCCGGTCGTACAGCACTTCCTTTTCCCTGGGGATCCGGTGCCTGCAC
Organism: uncultured Roseivirgaceae bacterium; assembly: GCA_964563925.1. GTDB lineage: Bacteria > Bacteroidota > Bacteroidia > Cytophagales > Cyclobacteriaceae > JAUILA01. The sequence goes on from CAZLZD010000027.1 coordinate 1,987, forward strand.
AAAGACCTGCGAGATCCCATCTGTGCGATATATGGCTTTGTCCGCTTTGCGGATGAAATAGTCGATACGTTTCATGACTATGACAAAAAAATGCTTCTGGAACGGTTCAGGAACGATACCTATCGGGCCATTGAGGAAGGCATAAGCCTGAATCCTATTCTCAACAGCTTTCAGCATACCGTCCGCTCCTACAACGTGGACCGGGAACTTATTGACCAGTTCCTCTACAGCATGGAGATGGACCTGACCGAAACGGAGTATGACCAGGAAAAATACGAAACCTACATATTCGGTTCGGCCGAAGTGGTGGGTCTTATGTGCTTAAAAGTATTTCTGAATGGAGACCAGGAAAAATATGAAGAACTGAAGCCCTATGCCATGAAGCTGGGTTCAGCCTTTCAGAAGATCAACTTTCTCCGGGACCTGCGTGCCGACTACCTGGGGATGGGGCGGACTTACTTTCCTGAGCTGGAAATTCAGGAATTTGATGAGAATAACAAACAGTTGATTGAAGCCGATATCGAGGAAGATTTCAGAATGGGCTATGAAGGCATAAAGAAGCTGCCTAAGAAAGCCCGGTTTGGTGTGTATCTTGCCTATGTGTATTACTATTCCCTGTTCGATAAAATAAAGAAGACACCTCCCACCCGGGTGATGAGCAGACGCATACGTATCCGTAACCGATATAAATTCTCCCTGCTTTTTTATTCCTATTTCAGACACCGATTAAACATCATGTAGTATGGAGCAAGTGATCCTTGTGGACGAAAAAGATACCAATGTAGGGGTAATGGAGAAACTTGAGGCCCACAAAAAGGGTGTTCTTCACCGCGCTTTTTCCATCGTGCTTTTTGATTCTTCAGGTAATATCCTGTTGCAGCAACGGGCTCATGGAAAATATCACAGTGCGGGTTTGTGGACGAACACCTGTTGCAGCCACCCACGACCGGATGAAGACCTTCAGGCTGCCACTTCACGCCGGCTAAGAGAGGAAATGGGCATTCAGACAGCGCTTTATTTCCGGTATAAATTTATTTACAAGGCACAGCTTGGAGACCTCATCGAACACGAATACGATCACGTCTATACCGGGGTTTTTAATGGCACGCCTGAAGTTAACCCTGAAGAGGTGGCTGACTGGAAATTTATCTCCCGAAATGAGCTGCTCAAAGACATTAATCTGAGTCCCAGGCGATACAGTGCGTGGTTTCAGATGATTATTCATCAGCTTCCCTCCTTTTAAGTCTTACCAGGCCGAACAAGTAGCTCTTCATGGTGTTTTAACAGCATAACAAATACCATAACATGTTTTCATTATTCTCCGGTAACCCGGAAAAAAAACTTCGTAAAAAACGTAAGAAATTGTTGGAAGAGGCAATGAACATCCAGCGCTCGGGTGACCTGAAGCTGTATGCTGCCAAAATGAAAGAGATCGACGACATAGATAACCAGCTAAAAGACGTATCGTCAAAATGAGCGCCGGCAAAATAAGCGTGTTCTGGTTCCGTCGTGATTTGCGCTGGGACGATAACGCAGGACTTTATCACGCATTACAGGGAGATTACCCGGTATTGCCCTTGTTTATTTTTGATAAGAATATTCTGGATGACCTGGAGGATAAAAGAGATGCCCGGGTAGCGTTTATCCGTGATACACTTGACGGCATGAACGAAAAACTGGCTTCCAGGGGGAGCTCGATCCTTTTCAAGTACGACACGCCGGAAAACGCCTTCAGGGAAATTCTTGCCGCGTACGATATCCGTCGGGTCTTCACCAACCGGGACTATGAACCCTATGCCCTGGAACGGGATGAGACCATTCGTCAGCTGTTGGCTGAACGCGACATTTCATTTCATACTTACAAGGATCAGGTGCTTTTTGAGCAGGATGAAATTGTGAAGGATGACGGGGACCCCTACGTGGTATTTACTCCGTACAGTCGCAAGTGGCGTGCTGCTTTATCCGATGACCAGCTTGAATCATATACATCAGGTTTGCAATTCGACAATTTCGCCAAGGCGGACCAAAAGGCGCCCCCGAAACTTGAAGAAATGGGTTTTGAAACGACCGGGACAGAAATACCCTCTCCCAACGTCACGGATAAAACCCTGGATGAATACGCAGATAAAAGGGATTATCCGGCTGAGGATGCGACGTCAAGGCTCGGGATTCACCTGAGGTTCGGAACCGTCAGCATTCGCAAAACAGCCCGTGAGGCCAAAGATAAAAGTGATACTTTTCTTAACGAACTCATCTGGCGTGAGTTCTACCAGCAAATCCTCTGGCACTTTCCGAAAGTGGTGGATACCAATTTTCATGAGAAGTATAACGCACTTGAATGGCGTAACGACGAATCCGATTTCAAAAGGTGGTGCGAGGGCAAAACCGGTTATCCCATTGTGGACGCCGGGATGCGGCAGCTCAACAAAACCGGCTATATGCATAATCGTGTCAGGATGATTGTGGCCAGTTTTCTTACCAAACACCTGCTTATCGACTGGCGCTGGGGGGAAGCTTATTTTGCCAAAAAACTGCTGGATTACGAACTTGCCTCCAATAACGGGGGCTGGCAATGGGCTGCAGGCACGGGAACCGATGCCCAGCCATACTTCAGAATATTCAATCCTTACACCCAGACGGATAAATTTGACCCTGATCGTGAATATGTGAATGAGTGGGTTCCGGAGGTGGATACGGATGACTATCCGGAGCCGATTGTAGACCATAAGAAAGCACGGGAACGTGCACTTGACACGTATAAAAGCGCGGTCGGATGAAGGTGTTGCTGACCGGCTCAACGGGGTATATCGGGCGCCGTCTGTTACCTGTACTGGTAAGCCACGGCCACCAGGTGGTTTGCCTTGTTCGTGACCGGCGACGATTTGACTGGGATGACTTCGACGAAGAATTCCTGGAGAATGTAGAGGTGATTGAAGCAGATCTTGAAAAGAAAGAAACCCTGGAAAGCCTCCCGTCCGACATCGAAGCCGCTTATTATCTCGTTCACTCACTAAGCAGCGGATACAGCGGATTTTCCAGCATAGAAAAACTCACCGCTGAAAATTTTGCGGAATGGATCAGCCGGACTTCGGCCAGGCAGATCATCTACGTTGGGGGTATCACAAACGATCAGGACCTTTCAGAGCACCTTCAATCCAGAAAGGACGTGGAAGAAGTCCTTGCCGGGTCGGAGATCCCGCTGACCGTCCTCCGGGCAGCGATCATCATTGGGTCAGGCAGTGCCTCGTTCGAGATCATCCGGGACCTGGTGGAAAAGCTACCGGTAATGATTGCACCCAAGTGGTTGAAAAGCAAATGCCAGCCCATTGCGGTCCGGAATATGATCCAGTACCTGGTCAATGTACTTGACAATAAGGAAACCTTCAACAGGGTCTATGATATCGGAGGTCCGGATGTGCTTACCTACAAGGATATGCTCCTGCAATATGCCGCCAAACGAAACCTGAAACGCACTATACTGTCTGTGCCGGTTCTTTCGCCAAAATTATCCTCACTCTGGTTATATTTTGTCACCACGACTTCGTATCCGCTGGCACGAAACCTGGTAGACAGCATGAAGCATGATGTAGTGGTCAGACGCACGGGAATTGATGACCTGATAAAGATCAGGAAGTACTCGTACCGGGAAGCGCTGGATATGGCTTTCAGTAAAATCAGTCAGAAAAATATTATTTCAAGCTGGAAGGACGCCATTTCAAACCGGTCCATGAAGCACAACTTTCTTGACTTTATCGATGTGCCAAAATATGGTTGTTTGAGGGATAAACGTATGGCAACTTTTCCCTCGGAACGGACTGCCCAGGTCCGGGAGAATATCTGGCAGATCGGCGGATTCCGGGGGTGGTACTTCGGAAACTGGATGTGGAAAATACGCGGTTTTCTGGATAAAGCGGTTGGGGGCGTGGGTCTTCGCCGCGGACGACGCAGTCCCACCGACCTTAAAGCAGGGGATTCCCTGGATTTCTGGCGGGTTATTCTCGCCGATGAACAAAAAAACCGTTTACTGTTATACGCCGAAATGAAACTTCCCGGGGAGGCATGGCTGGAATTCAGGATCCAGAAAGGAACCGACGAAAATGCGCTGATCCAGACTGCCACCTTCAGGCCACTCGGGCTCTGGGGACGGATATACTGGTACATGCTGCTTCCCTTTCATGCACTGCTGTTTCCCAGGATGGTTCGCGCCATCGTTAACCATTCTTCCCAATGAAGGTATACCGGTTACACCGGCAACAGGTACTGCCACTTACCCTGGAGGAATGCTGGGAGTTCTTCTCCAGCCCCCGAAACCTGAGCCAGATTACGCCCGGTTATATGAACTTCAGGATCGTCCATATTTCCGGCCCGTCAGAAGCGATGTTTCCCGGCCAGATCATTCGTTACAAAGTGAACATTTTCAGGGGAATTCCTGTTGACTGGACAACAGAGATTACGCAGGTGGTCCCCCATACCATGTTTATTGATGAACAACGGACAGGCCCCTATGCGCTCTGGCACCATGCTCATCACTTCCGGGAGACGGAATCCGGCGTGGAAATGACCGACGAAGTACATTACGCGTTGCCTTTTGGTCTGCTCGGTCGCATGGCACACGGGCTGTTGGTGAAAAAACAGCTAAAGACTATCTTTGATTACAGAAAGTACGTACTGGCGCAACGCTTCAGGTAATACACCTTATACAGAGAATGGATATTTTAGAAATTGTCGCATGTATTGGAATCGTCATTTTCACTTTCCTGTTCATGGAAGGAGTGGCATGGTTTACCCATAAATACATAATGCACGGATTCCTGTGGACCTGGCACCGGTCCCATCATAAAAAGCATCCGCACACCCTTGAGCGAAATGATCTTTTTGCCCTGGTTTTCAGTATACCCAGCATTGCTTTACTGGTTTACTTCATAGAAAATTTCAATCCGTATATGATCTCGATCGGCGCAGGTATTTTATGCTACGGGATATTTTATATGGTGTTTCATGATATCATCGTACACCAGCGAATCAGATGGAGACCGAAAAAGCGCAGTAAATACCTTAAACGGATGATCAATGCCCACTACGTCCATCATGAAAAACATACCAAGGAAGACTGTGAGGCATTTGGATTTCTGTATGCCCCGAAGAAATATGAGCCTGCAAAGAAACAGGAAGCATAAGGGCCGTTTACTCCCTTACCAGCTATAGGTATCGACCAGGATACGGTACCCCTCTTCGGTATACTTCCAGACCAGGATGAAAGTGACCACGCTGGTCTGGGTTTTATCCCCGCGACTGGTTGTTAGCGTTGACCTTCCCAGTTCATAGACAAGTGCCTGCTCCTCAGCCTCCAGCGGAAATCCCTCGACCCGCCAGGAAGGTGGTTTCTGGTCCAGGGCCTGAAAATACTCATTCTCATAGATGTCCGCCTCGTCTGGCGACACTTCAATTACTTCAAGCTCCCAGGAAACCGGATTGGTCGTACGTGCCCAGTACGCATCAATAGCCTTCCTGCCTGAAACAGGTTCCTGTCCGGGAGCAAGCATGACAGCATCGTCGAGATAGAAGTTTGAGACTGCTTTCATGTCCCCCTGCTCAAAAGCTTCTTCCATTGCCTCATTAAGGCGTTTTATTTCCTGGAAAACCGGGGAATCCTGGGCGGATAAGCTGAATGATACGATAAGTGAAAGGAATGTGAATACTATTCTCATACTAAAAATTTACTCACTTTTACCCTGCCTAACTAATGTTTGTTTAATTTATTATCTTTAGCCGCAAATCGAATATTATGGCGCGTTCAAGAATTGCAGGGGTTGGGCATTATGTACCGGAAAGAGTGGTCACCAATGATGAGTTATCATCGATAATTGACACCAGTAACGAGTGGATCGTGGAGCGTACCGGGATCCGGGAGCGACGGTTTATTGATCCGGAAAAAGATACAGTGGCCAACATGTCGGCCAGGGCTTCCCGGATGGCGCTGGAACGGGCCGGTGTCAGGGCCGAAGACATTGAGCTCATCGTATTCGCTACGATTACACCTGATTACTTCTTCCCCGGCTCCGGTGTGCTTCTGCAGCGTGAGCTCGGACTGGAAAATATACCTGCCATCGATCTCCGAAATGCGTGTTCGGGATTTATTTATGCCCTCTCCACAGCCGACCAGTTTCTTCGCACAGGAATGTACAAAAATGCCCTCGTCATTGGCGCAGAAATTCAGTCCACTGCACTTGACCTGTCAACCCGCGGACGTTCGACCGCGGTAATTTTCGGAGATGGTGCAGGAGCCGCCGTACTGGTTGCCGATGACAAGCCCGGGATTCTATCAACCCATCTGCATTCAGACGGACGCTTTGCCGAGGAACTCTATGTGAAGGATCCTGGCAGCTCCCGTCCGCGTGAAGAGCGTCAGCCCGAGCAGATCCTCGATACCTCGACCTATAAAGTGTATATGAACGGAAACCTGGTATTCAAGCATGCCGTGGTGAGGTTTCAGGAAGTGATCCAGGAAGCACTCGATGCCAATGAGCTAAGCATTGAGGATATCGATCTTTTGATCCCGCATCAGGCCAATCTGCGCATCAGTAACTACCTTCAGCAAAAGCTTGGATTAGCTGAGGAAAAGGTGTATAATAATATTATGCGGTATGGAAATACTACCGCTGGTTCAATTCCTATCGCGTTAAGTGAAGCCTGGCAGGAAGGCAAAGTAAAAGACAACGACCTCATTTGCCTGGCTGCATTTGGCAGTGGTTTTACATGGGCTTCTGCGCTCATCCAATGGTAAAATATGAAAACAACGTCCTATAATCCCAGTCCGCTCGAAGTGGAAATCGCTAAAGCTTTGCATGAAATATGCGGACAAATTGAAGGTAAACTGAGTACCTCGAAAATTGAAAAAGTGGAATGCGATACCACCGCCGACAATCCCTTTGTCAAATTTTATCTGAAAGATGATGATAATGATCCGCACGAGGTGGTCATGAAGATCATCCAGTTACCCGACAAGTTCTGAAAAAGCCGGCCCCGTAAAAAAAACAGGACCGGCTTATTACTTTGAGTCAAGTCACATGACCCCGGCCTTTACAAGGGAGTAAAGACCGTGGTACCGTTGTCGCCCCAGTTATTCGACCAGGTTATGGTAATTGTACCATCCTCATTCACGGTCCCTGTGCCATTGAACTCATCCCCGCCGTAGACTACGTCTGGCTGAGAATTGACACTGATCTGATTGCAAATATCGGTGAATTCAACCGGGTTGTCCGAATCTCCGTAACCAACGGCATACAACCCGCCGGTTATATCACTCAACCTGTACCTGCCGGCAGAAACCTCGGTGATTGTCACTTCATAGGCAAGATCGGAAAAGGACGAGGCTGTCCCGCCTGAACCATCGCCGGTGCCGCCGTCGGTGACGGTACTGTAGGTTCCCGCAAGGTCAGATTTGCAGGTAAAGCTCACATTCAACGATCCGTCTCCTCTCCCGGGCGAAAGGACTCGTCCGTCGGCCATCTGCACTTTGAAATCAAATTCCCACCGATCTCCCGGGTTAAGATCTTCGGCATCCAGGATAATACCGTTTACAGGCACATCGGCAAACAGTTCCGACGTGGTAAAACTCAGCTCGATTGTTCCGTCCGCTCCCGGATCAAACGTCTGGGTCACCACATCGGAATTTCCTTCAGAGGTGACAAGTTGCTTCTCCAGGATAATTGCCTGGACCGGAGCGGAGGAATTCTCTTCCAGGCTCACCTCAAGATCTATCTGTTCAGTTTCTCCCAAAATAAATGCCTCGTCGCCGCTCACAACAAGTGTTGCCCCGAGGGAGAGGTTATCTGCATATTTTTCCTCCTCATAGCAGGAAGACAAGGTCAGCGAGAATAACAGGGCTATCATCAGGTAACTATATATATTTTTCATAATCATCGCGTTTAAATTCAGTTTTGATCCCACTCAACAGGATCCTGGAAAATATTTACAGTGCCCGGAAAATTATCATTTGCCGTGGTTTCGGAGTTTGGATAAGGCAGCCTGACAGGCAACTGGTTTTCCACCACAGCCTCCTCGGCAGGCTCCAGCTCCGGTACGTTGGAGCGCCTCCACTCGGTGAATCCTTCCGGACCCCGTGCATACAGGGCGATGTATTTCTGCAGAAACAATTGCTCCAGCTTATCTGTATTGGCATCATAGCTGGCCGGCGACCCCGCAGAAAGATAATCACCCGGGTCGGCCCCGTATTTTGCAATTGCAGCCGTAACCGCTTCATTATACAGGGTTTCCGCTTCGGCAGCATTGACCCATCCGCGAATGGCCGCCTCGGCCTCAAGGAACAGTCGCTCATAATAGGTAAGCAGAAACACGGGAGAATTTTCCTGGATGAAGTATTCACCCACCTGTGAAATCAGTGTACTGCCGTCATCTGCTGTGGGTAAATCATCAGGGTTCCCGTTCACCACTCCTGAGTATTCTCCATTCTGATTCAGGTTAAAATAGACCGGGATTCTCGGGTCATTGAATTCCTTCATCAGTTCTACTATCGTCTGACCGGCACCATAGTCCAGCGGCCGTTGAAATTCCTGCTGGGAAAGCGGGTTTTCATTGGTTTCTCCCCGTGTTCCGAAGATCAACTGTGCGTCATCTCCCTGTGAATCAATCAGTGGTGCGGACCCGTTCAAAATTGACTCCACACCGGCCCTTGCCGTCGACTCATCGACTTCTGACAAGCGCATATAGAGCTTCAGCAATAGGGTATTCCCAAACTTTCTCCACTTGCTCATATCCCCGCCATATACAAAATCCTGCTCAGTTATAGAAACCTGATCTTCATCGATCATAGCCAGGGCATTTTCCACATCCGTGATCAGGTTGTCATAGATCAGGAGCTGCTCGTCATAGGCCGGATCCAGGTTTCCCTGCTGACCCTGAAATGCCTCTGAATAAGGAACATCTCCCCAGAGATCGGTTATGTACTGCATGAAATAGGCTTTCATCAGCAATGCAACCGCCTGGTAATTCGGCAGCTCCTCTGTTTTGGCAATCATGATTTCCAGATCGTTCAGCGCCTCACCGTACATTTGGTTCCACTGATTATTAAATGTTGTGGAGGCCACATCATACCGGTCGATCCGCTGGAACTGACCCCCGGCCGTAGCAAAATACTGCGTCCATAGGGAAGTAGGGCGATTCAGGGGTCCGCCCAGCTGGTAGGTCCCCACCACGACGGCAGACGGGAAAATAAATTCAGCCGGAACGTCCACCGGGTTATTCGGATTGTCGTTTAAGTCGGTGATGTCATCCACGCACCCGGCCAGCAGGCTCAGAGACAACACCATGCAACATGCTTTTATATATCGTTTCATTATTTTTCGATTAGTTATTAAAACGTCACTTTGAGATTGAATCCCCATGTCTTGGTGGTCGGAAGCTGAGCAGTCTCATATCCCTGGTTGTCGGCATTTGAGAATGCACTTACCTCCGGGTCGATATACGGGTTGGCCGCACTCATCCAGAGATTCCGGCCCACCACTGCGAGGTACACAGACCCGAAGGGAGTTTTGCTCAGGATAGGCGCAGGCAGGTTATAGCCAAGCGAAAGCTCGCGCAATTTGATAAAGGACGCATCAAGTAATCCAAGCTCGGAAGCTCCGAACAGGCTGTGATTAGACCAGAAATCCTCGTTGGATACCGTGGTCGTATTGGGCACATAGGTAACCTGTCCGTTTTCCCCGGAAATCTCATTGACCCCGTTAAAAACAACCCCGCCTTCGCGACCGAACAGTGTTTCTTCACCGAATCCGTTGATCCGCATATGGGCTGCAGTCAAACTGTAGATACTTCCTCCGTGGCGTTGTTCGAAAAACACGGAAAGCGATAATCCCTTGTAGGAGAATGTATTTCTCAATCCTGCCTGCCAGTCAGGGATCACTTCGGCAAACGCCTGTGGCTCGTCCAGTTTGGGAATTCCCGTATTGGCATCTACAATGATCTGTCCCTGGTCATTACGCGCAAAGGGCTGTCCGTATATCGCAGGATAGGAATATCCAAGCTGCGCCACGTTCTGGGTGGAAACAAACCCCGCCCTTCCGATGGAAACCTGCAGGTTTTCACCAAAAATTTCATCCACATTATTGTCGATCTTGGTGAATGTTCCTGTCACTTCCCATTTGAATCCGTTCCTTGTCGAAACAGGTGTTCCGGTGGCCAGCAGTTCAATTCCCTTATTTGTGATTTTACCGGCATTCGTGGTAATGGTTGAATAGCCGGAGCTTCTGGGAACTTCCACATCGATGATCTGGTCATCACTTACACTGTTGAAGTAACTGACATCCAGGGTCAGCCGATCATCCAGTAACCCCAGTTCAGCACCCACCTCCCACGAGGTAGTAATCTCGGGCGACAGGTTAGGATTACCAATCCTGTTGCCTGCCTGGAAGCCGGTAACGCCGCGGAACGGAAAGTTTATGCCGTCAAAAAATCCGTCAAATGCCTGGGAGGAAACATACACCGACTGGATGCGGTGGACCGGGGCATCAAGCCCGACCTGGCCCCAGTTGGCCCGTAACTTAATAAAGGAAAGTGCGTTGGTACGCATGCCCGGGAACAGTTCCGTCAAAATCACAGAACCCGCCACTGAAGGGTAGAAAAATGAATTATTTCCCTCAGGCAGCGTCGAGGACCAGTCATTACGGCCGTTAATTTCCAGGAAGGCAAAATCCTTATATCCAAGCGTTACCGTTCCGTATACACCAAAAAGCCTGCGGTCCGATTCGAAATTAGTCGCAGTAGGTTGCCCGTCGATATTTGAGAAATTGTAAATCCCCGGAAGCGTTATCGCATTGGCCTGGGCAAAAGTGTTAAGGAGCGAACGACGGTTGTCATTGAACCCCACTACCCCGTTGACGGTGAAATCTTCATTGATCTCCTTGTTAACCGAAGCGAATACATCTGTATTGATCTGAGCCACTTGCCAGACATCCTCGTAAAAGCCTCCGTTCACATCGCCAACCGTGCCGATTGCCACGACGCCCTTCCTTCGGTCGGTGTAGATATCGGTTCCAAACTTGGCCATTAGATCCAGCCAGGGCAGAATTTCGTAGCCCAGTGATACAAAGCCGTTGAGCCGCTGCCGGCGCTGGCTGGTATAGTTTTCATTGAGCAGCCAATAGGGGTTATTGAAGAATCCAGATCCGTATTCGATTTGCTCCCCGTCCGGTGTTTTATACAGGGTCCATGGAGAAATATCATGATCGACCGGCTCATACCACGCCTGCCAGAAAATACTTGACTGGGTGAAACCCTGGTCTGCGATATTATCCGATCCTGATGACGTATAAGTGGCGGAAAATTCGCTGCGCAGTTTATTGGCCAGCTTGGTTCCGGCACGCAAGGAGATACTGGTACGGTCAAAATCCGTTTCCGGCAACATTCCTTCAGTGGCGGTATTGGCGATACTCAACCGATAATGCGTGTCGTCCTGTCCGCCGGCAATAGCCAGGTTATTCGTCCAGGTTTTACCGGTTTCAAGCAACTGGTCCAAAAAGCCCCCATAGCTCCGGAGCGGAATGGAATCCTGAACACCGGGTACAAGTCCCACCCATTCATCATTGGGGTTACGAACCAGCTGCCCTTCAATTCTCGGGCCCCAGCCGGAAAAACCCTCCGGATTGTACACGCCGCCGGACCCACCGGCAAACACTTCCTGCTGATCGGGCAGTTTAAGGGGTGAAGAAAAAGTGAGACTGGTATTGTAGGTGACTTCCAGTTTTTGTCTTGCATTCTTGCCTGACTTGGTGGTAATCACCACCACGCCGTTGGCAGCTCGTGAGCCGTACAGGGCCGCAGCGGAAGGCCCTTTCAGCACATTGACCGATTCGATGTCTTCCGGGTTGATATCGGCCGCTGCATTGTTAAAGGTCGCACCGCTCCGAAGGTCCACAGACTGGATCTGGTTATTGTTAATGGGCACACCATCCACGACAAACAAAGGCTGGTTTCCTCCGGTAAATGATTTGGGGCCCCGAATTACGATCCGGGAAGCAGCCCCGCCGGCTGAGCCTGAAGACTGATTGATCTGTACGCCTGCAAGCTTTCCGCTCAGGGCCTGTAACATATCAGGATTCGCTGCCCGGGTTATATCCTCGTTATCAATTTGCTGGGTGGCATACCCCAGCGATTTCTTTTGTCGCTGGATACCCACGGCGGTAACGACCACCTCGCTTAACTGCTTGGCATCGGTAGTCAACTCCACATTGATCACCGAGCGTTCACCCACCACAATCTCCTGTGAGGCCATGCCCACAAAGGAGAAAATTAACACCGCATCTTGTGCGGGAACATCCAGGGCATAATTACCCTCGCTGTCGGTGATTGTTCCTGTACTGGTACCTTTAATGATAACGTTCACTCCAGGTAATCCGGAACCATCCTCTTCAGATGTAACTTTTCCCGTGACAGTCCTGTCCTGCCCCCGCCCGGAGGTCGCAATCAGAATCATCAACGAGAATGATAATAGTAAAATCTTCTTCATCGAGTTTGGGTTTAATTCGAAACTATGTTTCAGTGAGTCAGACTCCCGGGAAGGGAGAAGGAATAAATTGACCCGCCTTAACCCAAAGTTCACTAATACAGGGCCGGGGCGCGCCCCCCAAACCGAAGGAAATAATGTAGTTTAAACGCTGTATTTCATAAAAAAAGGGGGATATTCATCCCCCAATACATTTACCGGTTTTAAATAATTATTATATCAGCTTATCTCTGGTTGCCTTGGCGATCGCTTCCGATTTGCTGTTGACCTGAAGTTTTGCGTAGATATTCTTGATGTGGCTTTTGGCCGTTTCCTTGGTGATAAAAAGATCTTTAGCGATCATGCTGTAACTTTTCCCTTTGGCCAGCAATTCGAGCACCTCTGTTTCTCGTGCAGAAATGGGAGAATTAGGGTTACGCTGAAACGACTTTACCACCATCTTGGCGATGTTGGAGGTCATCGGGGCCCCGCCTTGGATCACCTCCCGAATGGCAACCAGTAATTCGGTGTGGTTGGTATTCTTGGTAATATACCCGGACGCCCCCGCACAGAGGGCCTGAAACACAAGTTCACTGTTCTCGTAGATTGTATTGACCAGAATTTCAATGGAAGGGTTCATTTTTTTGATGGCTGTGATCGCCTCAATTCCGCTCATGCCCGGAAGCTCCAGATCCATGATCACAATTTCCGGTTTGTCTTTTTTCAGTGCATGAATAGCATCTTCTGCGTTGTCATAGGTATTTACCACATAGTAATCACTGATACTGTTAATAATAAGTGAAAACCCTTCCCTGACGGCATCATTGTCTTCCACGATGACTATTCTGGATCGAAAGTAATTCATGACGATTGTTGTTTTTTATTTAACATGCTTTTGACCTTATGTACTTTGTTGTTATTCTCAAGGGTTGCCTCAAACCGGATCCTGGTTCCCTGACCCGGCTCAGAACTGATCTGGAAGGTACCTCCAAGCTGCTCGGCCCGTGACTTCATATTCCGCAAGCCATTACCTTTTGATTTTGGCGACAGACAAAAACCTTCCCCATTGTCTTCTAATATAAGTACGAAACCCGTGCTGTTAAGTTCGAGATGCAGGTAAACCTCCTCAGCACCTGCATGTTTGAGCGTATTGGTCATGGCTTCTTTAAAGATCAGTACGAGCTGGCGGCTCCATCCCGAAGGGAGGGCAATTCCTTCCCGCATCTCCCCTTTTATGTCGGAATAAAAAGCGATTTCCGTATTTTCAAAAAGCTCCTCGCCAAAATCCTTGATATAGGTATACAGGTTGTCCAGATCGTCGCTTTCGGGATCAATGGACCATATAAAATCCTTGGTCCCGGTAAATAATGATTTGGAATGCTTTTCAATATTTTTAAGCAACTGGTCCACATCCTCGGAACGATCTTTCAGCTTAAGGCTGATCAGGTTGGTAAACATCGTAATACTGGCCAGCTGATTTCCCATATTATCATGAAAGTCCCTCGCCATCCTCTTTCTTACCTTCGCCTGTTCCTCCTGCCTTATCTTCTCTATAGTGAGGATTTTGTTCAGATTGGACCGCACCCGGTAATTATTGTACAAGGTGATCATAATGATAAAATAGACGCCGAGACCGACAAAGAACCATGGACGTTGCCAGAAGGGCGGAACAATGGAGAAGGCAAATTTTGCAGGTTCCTTATTCCATATCCCGTCGCTGTTCGCAGCAAGTACCTCAAACTGGTAATCCCCGGGCGATAAATTGGTAAAGGCTGCTTCCGAAGAACTTGTCACCGGTGACCATTCCTCCTCCAGTCCAACCAGCCGGAACCGGTAACGCACCTGATCCGGATTCTTGAGGCTGTTCCCGAAATAGTTGATCAGTACATTATTTTCCTTATGCGAGAGCTGAAGCTGTGAGGGTATGCGATGCCAGTTGGAAACCGAGTCTGCATATTCATCCCAGTTCACCTCGTTGTAGGAGAGTTTTACGTTCGATATATAAACGATCGGCTCATGCTCATTGACCTTGTAAAATTCCGGTTGGTATTTAAACGCACCTTGTTCGGTACCAAACCAAAGGCTGCCGTCCTTTTCCTGGTACATGGCATTGGGCAGGGTCTGCAATTCCGGAAATACTTCGTTACTCATGTAATTCTTAATCCGTTCAATGCGTCCTGATTCGTCCAGGGATAGTCGCAATACCCCGCGCTCCGTTCCCACCAGTATATCTCCTGTCTTTTTCTCGACCATCAAATTGTAAATGAGGTTGGAGTGCAGCCCGTTTTCATCCGTAATGTATTCGTAATTTCCCGTTTCCTCATTGATCCGGATGATTCCATGACCCGAGTAGCCGATCCAGAAATTCCCAAACGAATCCTGTATCGCGACATTGACACGCTTGTTGAACACTTCAGGGTGATAATAGCCCTGGGTAAGAACGCCTTCTTCAAAATAGTTGAATCCTTCACGGGTCACGATCATGACACGGCCAGGACGGGGTTCGGAAATCCCCCAGATGATGTTATCGTAGAGCCCTTCCGTCGTGGTGTAGTGATGGAAATCCGTGCCGTCAAACATGGCCAGTCCGTCGGTAGACCCTATCCACACCCGGCCATTGGAATCACAGAAAAGCGATCGAACACCCGCAAACCGGAAACCGGCACCCTTGCCAATAGAAACAAACTCCCCATGATCGTACCGCAAAAGGCCATCCTGATGCAAGCCAAACCAGATACGTCCCTCATGATCCATCACACTGCTGGAAACATATTTGTTGGCGACCATATCGTGATCCCGGAAATTTTCAAAAACTCCATTGGAAAGGCGGTAAAGTCCGTCCCCAAACGTACCAAACCAGTAATCCCCCACTTCATCTTTGATTATTGTGGTGACCGGGTCATTTGACAGCCCGTGGTCCTCATTGTACTGAAGGAATAATTCACTGTTTAGCTGATAGAGCCCGTCCCCGTCGGTGGCAAACCATAAATTATCCTCCCGGTCACATAAAATGGCATTAACTCCGGCCTGGGTGAATCCCTGGAGAGGACCAAAGGTGCGCAACTGACCATTCCTGTAATGGTAGATACCCGAGGCGGATACAGTCCAGTAATTATTACTGTTTATCACATGTATCGATTTGATGAACATGTTGCGCATCGTATTGAGAAATTCAGGACGTGATTCCGGTGCATCCGGCACATACCGCATGATGCCCTTATTGGTTCCGAGCCATAAGGTATCCTGACTGTGGGTAATGGAAAGAAGAAAGCCGTTAATGTCCCGGTTGAGGAGGACCTGCCGGAACTCCCCCTGGTCAAACATAAGGAGCCCCTGGATGGAGGAGATCAGCCAGATACGCCCCTTGTCATCCTCGTCGATAGCGATGATGTTGTCGTTATCTGAAATTTTCGGAAATTCAAGAAATTCGACCTTTCGGTCCCCTGACTCAATGCGGCCGAGATTACCGCCGAATGCGGAAAACCAGACATACCCACGTGAATCTTCATACAGCGTGTGAACGGAATTATGCTCATCCTCGGGGGCCACGCGAAAATTCCTGAATTCCCTGCCGTTATAAATAGAAATTCCTTCCGCCGTAGCCGCCCAGAGATTCCCTTTACGATCGGTAAGCACTGACCTCACATAATTGCTCGCCAGTCCGTCTTTAATCGTAATGTTCTCAAAAGATTCTCCATTAAAACGCGAAATACCGCCCCCAAGGGTGGCTGCCCAAATGTTCCCGTAATGGTCGGTAGAAAGGTCCACAATCCGGTCGTGGACGAGCCCGTCACTGATGGAATAATTGACAAAGTTAAAGGATTGCCCCCTGAGCATCAGCGGGCCCAAAAACAACACAATGTATACTATTTTTGGTAAAAATCTCTTCATTCCGGCTTAATGAAAATAGTATTAAATTTACTTTCACCCAATTCGGGGGATATTATCGGAGAATATACAATTTCCCGACACCTTTCCTGAATGCCTGATCGCCGGCCGTTGCACGGTGTTCATAGGCCTCAGTACCTTGTAAAATCACCCGGTAGAGGTAAACCCCATTGGCCAGTTCATCCCCGAATTCATCCCTCCCATCCCAGGCATAATCGGTTAGGTTATGTCCAATCCTTACCGGCCCCAGCTCATCCTGGGTTATCTCCCGCACCACTTTACCGGTTACGGTCATAATCTGGATCTTGATCCCGGAAGGCACTTCGCTGCCGGTCAGGGTAAACACAAAGCGGGTGCTGGTGGAAAACGGGTTGGGATAGGGATAGAAATTGGTTATGGTTGATTCATTGATGACCTGAAAATTAATCTCATAGGGTTTTTCCCCCGCCTGATTCCCCGAAGCATCGGTTGCCTCAAGTTGCAGGGTATACATACCGTCATCCAGACGCTCAGGTCGAAATTCCAGACGGTACGATTCATCTTCTGAAGCCGGGAACCAGTTAAGCAGGGCCGAACTGAAAGGAATTCTCCTGAAGCTGCACCCCTGGCAATTTTCCCTGAAAAGCAGGTTCACCCCCAGCGTATCCTTTTTGAACAAAAACTCATTGTTATCCACCAGCCTGGCGGTTATCAGCGGCGTTGGAGAAACAATGTCTCCGTCCATGATGTATTCTCCGTCAAAAACCACATCAATAACCGGGTTAATATTATCCGGTTTAACCTGAAGGTAGGCCCCCAGGTCGACCAGGTTGTTATCGTAATATTGTTCCGGTTCTACAAACGGGTTCACAAAGACCTGGTAATCGATCTCCCCGGGATTTCCTGCTGTCAAAGTCTCCACCCGGAAGCGCGTGGTGTCTCCGGGCAATGGTGCCTTAATCCGAAAATTTTCAGTGAGCGTGGTACGGTTGCTCCGGTTAAACAATTCATAGGAGACCTCCAGCGAATCAGAAAATGATCGCTCCGAAATATTGACAAAGGAAAACTCATTCTCCAGGATCTCTCCCTCATCAAGCGAAACCTGAGGGGGCTTCACCGAAGAGGCCAGAAGAAACCCCTCGGGAACACCTTCATAACTTACGAGCCACTGCTCAACCTGTGGTGCGGTAAATTCCTGCTCGTCTTTCACGGCCAGGCGAAGTCGAACGTAGGGATAAAGGGATGCATCCACCGTGGACAGGTCATTCCTTGATTCGGTGATGTTATCAAGAAGTAAGGTCTCAAAACCTCCCAGGGTTACCCCGATCAGGTCAAGTTCGACCTGGTCGCCGGGACCGGTTTCTATATGCTGGAGAAATTCTCCCCAGGAGGACGCCGGACCAATCAGTGTGGTTTCCAGCATCGCCGAGGTCACATACCCTATAATGGTTTCTATCAAAGTCAGGTCCTGATTCTGGGGCGGAGTTCCTTCTGTACGCAACACCATGGCCGTTCCCGGTTCTGCCCCTTTTCTCCCGATAATAATTACAGGCTCGCCCATTACCCAGGAGTCAATTTCATCTGCAGCCAGCCCGATGCTGGTAAGCTGGTTACGGATATTGGCAGACCAGGAAGCAAAACCCGGGTAACCAATGGTGAAAGCCAGGACAACATCCCCGTTATCCACCGAATTAATGTAGGCAGGAAGATCGCCGGATCCGGTTTCTATTCGGCTGTTGGTAAATGAATTGATGATCTGAGGCTGGCGTCCGCAGGTCCGCGGATCAAGCACCTGATAAGGAAGTACTAGATAAGGGACCGCGGTGGTGCGGTCGAATGCCACCAGGTTCAGCGTATTGGTGGCACAATACTGCCCGGATATGATATATTCCGTACCTCCCACTCTCAGGGACACATCCTGATTTGTCACGTCCGAGGCGGAGCCCCCGGTGTATACGGTAACATCCACCGGTGTTTCACTGAACTTAAGAACCCTGCGGTCAGGATCGGCCTCCAGTCCGGCATAGCGGTTTTGGATAAACTGAGGGTATTCCCGCTGGGTCCATCCTTCCGGTCCGTCTGCAATCAGCGTAAAAGAAGTGGTTTGCCACTGATCGCTTTCACCCTCCCCCGGGGTGGTGTAACGGGTCCTCCAATAGTAAACCACACTGTCCTGGGTGGACGGGGGCATCAGGTTAACTTCCCAGGATGCCAGTGCATTGCCCTGGACGGAAGTGCTTTGCCGGAGCGGACTGTTAAAAAAAGCACTCGTATCGATCTCAAAACTGAACGAGCGTGGCTTGGGAAAGGTACTGGTCGAACTTGTGACCAGTCGTACCAGTGCTTCGTCTTCTATCCCAAAATTCGCCGGGAATAAATTCTGGGTGGCATTGCTTGGAATGAAAAAATTCAGGATTCCGGAATTATTATTCTCATTCAGCTCATCCCGTATATTATCCGGGTCAATGCGGACCCTGAACTGGTTGTTGCCGAAAGAGTTGGCATCCATCGGGATCCGTACCTGGAGTGTATCCCGGTAATAAACCCGGGCAAAGACCGAATCAAAGGTATCCACGGTATTGTCGCGCAAGGTCCGGGTAACCTCCACATGAAGGCTGTCATTTCTGGCCTGTCCGAAATTCCTGACGATCACGTTCATGAACAGCTCATCCAGCTGGTTGGTGACGGGTTCATTATTCGGAGTGGTGATAAACAACTGATTACTGTTGGTTTCATAATCAGGCAGCGGAGCTCCGAACAGCGATACGGCAGGATCTCCCAGCAATACCATTTGCTGGGCCTGTGCCACATTCACCGCGGCATCACCCACCTGAGCAATATAGCGGCGGGCCACTTCTTTCTGTATATCCCCGATGCCACGGGTCAGATTTACCGAATCGCTGTAGGCTGTCTCATAAAACAATTCGGAATAACGCCGCAGGGTGGAAGAAAAACCGAACGAACTGTGAGCAATAAATCCGACCGCCCCCTTATTCTGGGCCAGGATCCAGTCCTCCCCGAATACCACATCATTACTGAAAAATTGTCCTGCCTGGCATCCGTTGATCAGAAACATCGGGTATTTATCAGGGTTATTATATCCCAGGGACGGGTCGCTCACGAACCCGATATCGATATCAGTTACAAAAGGGGCGGAATGACCGAAAAAGGTGACGAGGTTCAGACCGGCATTTACCTCGTCATTGATATTTATCAGCTGGACCACTTCAGTATTGTCTTTTCGAATGGTCGTCACCTCCCCTCCAAAATAAATATTCTCGGCAATTTCAGCGAAGTCGTTCATGTAACGGTTGAATACAACCAGTTCCAGGGCCGACAAACCCCCGGAAAGATGAAGTACATCCTTTCGAAACAGGTCATCAAAGGGTTGCTCCTCCATGGTACGCACTTTATTAAGATAAGCCATGACCTGGCCCGAATTCACAGCCGGCAGTCTTCCAATCGGAATGGCTGGCACATGTTCCTCACCCGACAGCCCGGCCACAAAATACATATCTGCACCGGGCATGCCGGCACTGGGGACGAGGTCCCGCAAGCGATAAGTAGTGCCAAATATCTCCTGTTCAATATACCCCTGCGGTATCCGGTGAAAATTCACATTGGCATCCATGCCCTTTCCAATGAGAAAAATATACCTGAAATCGCCTTCAGCCTCTGATTTCCTGAAGAATCTGTAAAGGGCAAGCGGTGAGGTCTCCCCGTAACTGAATTGATCAAACAGCATGGACACGTCTACGGTAAGGGTGTCATATCCCCCGCCGGCTGCCGATGCCCTGTAGGCGGCATATTCGCGGACCGGGTCCTGCACACCTCCTCCCGGCTTGCGAAGATGCTTGTTGGTAACAATGAGAAAATCCCTGCCGGTGAGTTCAATCGGCCGGATGCTGGCCTGGGAAAGAACAGGAATTTTGAAATCTGCAGTAAGAAACAGGTTTCGTCCGGTAGCCGCTTCCGTGACGACGGCGGTTCCGTTATTTCCATTCCTGACGTAGCCCACACGTCTTACTGCACGGGTATCGGTGATATCATAGAGCAACGCACCTGCCGGGATGTTTGTCATTTGAAGAAAGGCATCCTGAAATCCGGTACTCGCGGTAATATTGAATTTTTTGGTCTGGTTCGCCGCATTGAGCAGCTGGTTAAACCTGATGCGGACGTAACTCACGCTGATCAGGTCATTCTGTCCTCCGGTGCCGTTACATTGTATCCTCACCCGTACCGTTCCGTCAGCCGCAATATCCGCGGAGGTCAGCGATGCGGTAAAGACCGTGGTACCGTAATTGGTCCATGAGGCGGTGCCAAGCGACCGGAGTGAACCTTCATCCGGACCGGCCAGTATCGTGGCATTATGAGACAGGTCATCCCGCCCCATCAGGAATACTTCCAGTGAAATTCCCGGGGACGCCGCAAGGTTAGTGATGCCTGACACCTGGTAGGTCCGGTTCTGTCCCTCCTGGAAGCGGTCACCGGTCCACCCCTCCCCTTCATCAAAATACGTGTATTGCGTGACATCCTCCACACTGAAGCTCTCGCCGATGGCGTACTGGTTTGTAATCAAACGCATCTGTTCGGCGCGGTGTGACGGTTCCGGCGGAATGTTGTCTACGTTATTCCGCAGGTAGGATGCCATCCGGCGGCCCGATGCCGGGGTAAGATGATAGGTGAGGAAATACGCTGAAGAATCTGAAAACAGGTTATAAAAGGGGTGCGGCTGAGCGGACGCCGGTTCGTATAACCCGGCATCAAGCGTGCCGTCATTACGTTGCCCGTAAAACTCTATGTAATCGGTCGGGTCAAATACCGCATCGCCCTGACCCTGGATATGAATGGCCACCTCCTCTCCACGATGGAAGAGCTGAATCCGGCGCGGATCGACTGTTATCGGGAAACCCAGGTTGACCAGGTCGGTGTAGGAGATACGGTAGATCCCGTCTTCCGCGGTCTGCACCTTGTAATAGGACTTATTATAATCAATCCATTCATTCCCATACTGTCCGTAGGCCAGTACCACAAAAGAAAGTGCTGCTATCGTGAGAAATATTCCTTTCATTTCTTTTCCAGTGATACGATAATGGAGAATACATGAGAATACAAGGATTCCGACTGGTCTCCGATATCGGTCATTGCGTAATCAATGGACGCCTGTTTAAGCCGGATGCCAAGCCCGAAATTGGGTTGGAACTCCTTATAGGTGCTGCCATCAAAATCCTTAATCTCCTGAATATTTCCGATACCCCCGCGTAAATACGCAATGTTTTTGTAGTCAAGCTCAAGCCCGAAAGCCGGTTCGACGGATAGAAAATCAGACTTAATGACCGTATTTCTTTTCCCGTCGAAGGTGGTAATCAGATCCAGGGAAAGAAGCAAACCGAAATCGGATGGAAGATCCCAGGAGCGGGCCCCGCCCAGGATCATCCGGGGAAGGGTAACCTCCACCGAATTGACCGGAATTTCATTGCCCGTCTGCGCATAGATGTCGCTTACCAAATCAGGGTTATGGCTCCACGCATTCCAGGTGCCGGTGATATCCCGCAACATAAGACCGAATTGCCATCTCCCCGTCGCATACTGGGCTCCTGCGTCGAGGCCAAAACCCCAGGCATTGGCAAAATCCCCCGCCAGGCGATGCACCACCTTGAAGTTGGCACCCAGCTTAAAATTATTCCATTGGGGAATGCGGCGCGCATAGCTAACGATAAAGGCATAATCTGCAGCGGAAAAAAAACGGATATTGTCGTAATTGATGGCCCCGTTGGCATCATACAGGAAGCGCGTATCCGGTATGTCATCAACGGCAAACCGAAGGATCGACACCGCCAGTACGCTGGTGCTGTCTACCGAGGTGGCAAACCCGGCATAATCGTACTTGGCAATTCCCGCAAAATATTCTGCGTGCATCAGGGAGAACTGGAACGGAGTCTCAATTTCCAGCAGTCCGGCCGGGTTCCAGTAGGCTGAAGTCACATCGCCGGTAATGGCCACCTGGCTCCCCGACATGGCCAGACCACGACCGCCCACGCCGATGGCCAGAAATTCGTTGCTGTACTTCGGTGCTGCAGTCTGAGCCCAGACACCAGTACCCGGAAGTAATAGTAATATGACAAGCCACCTACACATAAGCACAGTAATGAAACCCCGTAAAGATATCAATTATTGTGTGAGGTAAGCCAGCCAGACCATACATTTCGTGGTCAGTTGCGTAAATAATTTCCCGTTTGTGTCACCCGGTCAAATGCGCCTGACCCCGGAATTTGCGGGAGGAAATAGCCATTTTTATATAATTTTAATGTTTTTTCATATAATTATTTCATTAATTTCGTATACAAGCTAATTTTTTTTGCTTAGTACTTGGCCATGCATAGTAGTTTCCCGTATACTTGTATAGGTCAAAAACAAAAATAAATATGTATGAATCTTGAGAATACACAGGTGCAGATGCGGAAAGGCATACTGGAGTACTGTATACTGCACATCATTTCGCGTGGGGAGGTATACGCCTCCGACATGCTGCTTGAATTGACATCCGCCAAGATCATGGTGGTGGAAGGTACATTGTATCCGTTGCTCACCCGGCTCCGGAAAGCAGGTTTGGTTGAATACAAATGGGTCGAGTCCAATGCAGGTCCTCCCAGGAAATACTATACGCTAACCGACAAGGGAGCGGAGTTCCTGGAGAATCTCGACCAGACCTGGAAAGAATTGGTTGAATCCACCGTACAAATAACTGCCCTGGACAAGCAGTCCGGAAACAAGTGATACCACTAATTCAAACAAACAACAACTGATCAAAATCTCAAAACAATGAAAAAGAATATAAGCATAAATATAAGCGGCATCATCTTTCATATAGAAGAGGACGCATATGAACAACTGCGCAATTATCTTCAGAAAATAAGCCGGTACTTTGCTTCTTTTGAAGACAGCGAAGAGATCGTCGCCGATATTGAAAGCCGGATTGCCGAAATTTTTCTTGCCAGGCTTTCGGATGAAAAACAGGTCATTACACAGGACGACGTTCAAAGCCTGATCGCCACCATGGGCGATGTAAAGGATTTCCAGGCTGTGGAAGACGACATGGGTTCTGCCCGTGCTTCCTCAACGGAATCGTCCCGCTCCTACCAGGAGCCGGAAGATACAGGCACGTATACCACGACGGACCGGAAATTATACCGGGATGAATCACGTAAGATCATCGGTGGTGTCTGTGCGGGTCTTGCCTATTACTTCAGTGTCAACCCGGTATGGATCCGTCTGCTGGCGGTTATTCTGCTGGTATTTTACGGAGTCGGACTGATCCCCTACGTCCTGCTTTGGGTGCTTGTTCCCGGGAACAGCGAATTACCCGAGGAAAAGAGTTACAAAAAGATGTACCGTGACGGCGAAAACCGCGTACTCGGTGGGGTATCATCGGGTCTTGCCGCCTACTTCGGCGTGGATACGATCGTCTTCCAGTTACTTTTTGTACTGCTGACGGTGTTTGGCGGGTTCGGACTGGTATTGTACATCGTGCTCTGGATCATTCTTCCTGAAGCACGAACCATTTCTGAAAAAATGCAGATGAAAGGCGACCCTGTCACACTTTCCAACATTGAAACAAGTATAAAAAAAAACCTTAGCGTAGAGGATGAAAAGGAGGAGAATATCCTGGTCAAGATATTGCTTTTCCCTTTCAGGCTGATCGCGGCCATCGTGGAGGCACTCGGAAAAATCCTTGGTCCGGTTTTTCTGTTCCTCGTGGAAGCGATCAGGGTGCTGATTGGAGTCATCCTGATTCTTGTGGGTGCGTCGCTGGTCTTTGCCATCCTGGTAGCACTGGGTACGCTGATCGGTTTATATTCCAACGGACTGGGTGATCATTCGATCTGGCTCAATGACATTGCCGTTCCATGGACGGTAATCACGGATTCATTCTCCCCCATCACCAGTATTGCCGCTTTTGTGACGGTCTTTGTACCGGGCTTGTTCCTGGTGTTGCTGGGAATTTCGGTTATTGCCAAGCGGATCATCTTCAATGCCACCACCGGATGGTCCCTTTTTGCCCTGTTCATAATCAGCGGAATCTTCCTGAGTATCAACATTCCTGCCTATATGCTGCAGTTCAAGGAAACCGGACGTTTCGACGAAACACAAACCTACAGTTATACAGGCTCCACCCTGGTGCTGGATCTGAATGAGACGGGGCTTGATGATTACGATGCGGTGGACCTTCGCCTGACAGGTTCGGAAGACAGCACCATCCGGGTCGTGACCACCTACGAGGCACAGGGTTCCACACGACAGGAAGCGCAGGAGAATGCCCGGATGATTACCTATAATTACGATGTTCAGGACTCGGTCTTCACCTTTGACTCTAATGTGGCCTTCACTGAAGGTGCTAAATTCAGGGCTCAGGAAGTAACGGTTACGATGTATATTCCATACAATGCCACCTTTGTCCTGGATGATGACCTGCGCCACATTCTCCGTCACAGTCTCTGGCGATACGATCTGCGCTACAGCGATTATCCCTCCACGCGCTGGAGGATTGATCCGGATAACGGGCTGACCTGCATTACGTGTCCTGAGCCTGAAGAAGAGGAAGAAGAGCAACTGGATGCCCTGCCGGCAGACAGTCTGGCGTATGACAGTGCCCAGAGCATCAGTGAATTCCGTGATCTGGAGATCAGGGGACCTGTCAATGCCTCCATCGTATACGGATCCTCTTCACGCATTGCCTTTGCGGCCAATACACCGCGTAGCCAGCTGGAAATGGACTCCGACGGGGTAACGATGAGAATCACCAATGACGACGAAGACCCGGTCACCTTCGTCGTCTATACCCCCAAGCTTGAGAAACTTCAGGCCGGTTCACGCGGCGTGGTACTGATCAGTGATTTTAACCAGGATTTTATGGACATCCTGCTGGAGGGCAATGCGAGGGTAACGGCTGACATCAACGTGGCGGAATTGCTCGTAGCACTGGAAGACGAGTCACGCCTCGAACTTTACGGGGACGGCAGTTTACTGACCGCCACGCTGAGCGGGGTATCCAGGCTTCTCGGTTTTGACTATGAAGCCGACAACGTGGAAATCACCTCACGCGGTCGTTCCAGCGCTGAGGTGAATGCCAACCGTGAGATCATTGTGGACAAAAGCATTGGTGCGAACGTTGACTATCGCGGGGATGCCACCTATGTGAACCGGGACCGGAATGAGTAAATAAAATTTGCTAAATTTAGGCAATGCGATATCTTAACCTGTTCGTATTGTCATTGCTGACAGCCTGTGCAAGCACCACCGGTCAGACCGGTCAGGGCATTGAAGGCAAAACAGTCTGGGTCACCGGAAACCGTATGCCTGGTCCGGATACCGAGCTCCCCCCGCCGGAACCGGTTAAACGGTGGGTATATGTGACCCCGGTTGTGACGATGAACCAGATGCCGGAACAAACCGACGGTCTCTACCCTTCCCTGCCGGTGGATCCTGTGGATTCGGTACAATCATCCGGGAAAGGCCATTTCAGGATAAGCCTGCCTGCAGGTACCTATTCGGTATTTACCCGTGAAGACGGCGGATATTATGCCAATCAATTTGATTCGGAGGGCCAGGTGAATCCGGTGACCGTCCGGGAAAACAGTCTGTCGGAAATCACGATCGAAATCAACTATACTGCCGTGTATTAATTGAGCAGCAGCGTGATCCAAACGGCGGATGCCAGGAGTATAGACAACATCACTGCCGCCGAGCTCTGATCTTTCGCACGCTTGCACAGTTCGTGGTAGTCGGTCGATACCCGGTCGTTTACATTCTCCACGGCTGAATTGAGCAGCTCCACGATCAGGACCACCACCACCGAACCGATCATCAGTAAAATCTCTGTTTCATTCTCCCCCAGCCACAGGGCAAGAGGCAGGGCAAGTACCAGCGCAGCCACCTCCTGCCTGAAGGCTGCCTCATAACGAAAGCAGCTTTTCAGTCCTTCGAAGGAGTATTTAAAAGCATTCAGGATTCTTTTCATGGTGTTATTAACAGGAACGACAAAACTACGATTCTGAAAAGGTTTTAAAAACTTTTTTACAGGATGCAACCACTTTTGAATAATTTGCATCTACCCAATGAAAGAATGAAACTCCGCGTTCACAGCGATACCGAAACTGAGCTGATAGACCAATGCCGCAAAGGTCAGAGGAAAGCACAACAGGCGTTGTATGAAAAATACGCCCGGTTGATGCTCGCCGTTTGCGCCCGTTACATCAGCGATAAAAGTGAAGCGGAAGACGTGATGATCGGAGGTTTCGTCAAGGTGTTCAGCAAGCTGGACCAGTTTAAGCATGAGGGAAGTTTCGAAGGGTGGATACGCAGGATTATGGTGAACGAATCATTAACCTACATTCGCCGGAACAAACACATGTATCTCGAAGTGGATATTGAAGAGGCGCAGCGGTCACCAGACTATGCGGTCCTTGACAACCATCTGCATGCCGAGGACCTGATGAAACTGATCGGTCAGCTCCCCACGGGATATCGTACAGTGTTCAACATGTACGCCATTGAAGGATTCTCCCACCGGGAAATTGCCGAACAGCTTGGAATCACGGAGAATACAAGCAAATCTCAGCTGAGCAGGGCACGATCGCTGCTCCAGAAGCATTTGCTGCAACGCGAAGAAGCGATCAATAAAATAGAGTAACATGAGCAAGGAAGAATTAGATGGTCTGTTCAGAAATAAGCTCCAGGAGCACGAACTGGAACCCACTCCGGGTGCCTGGGAGCGCCTGGAATCCTCCCTGCCTGATCAGGGGGAACGAGGCATATTTCACTGGTGGCATGCCGCGGCAGCCATCCTGCTGCTTGCGGTAGCCGGATGGATATTCTGGCCGGCATCTGCCCCCGACCAAACACAGCTTGCCCGGCAGGTGACACCGGAAAACACCCCTGCAGTCTCGCAACCTGAAGGAGGAAAGACTGCCACCGAAGGTATGGAAACAGACTCCGGGGAGGATGTCAGGCAGGTGCCTTCACCTGCAAATGGTGACATGGAAACCCAACATCTTGCTGCCGCACCAAACGACCAGGTTCCGGTTACACCTGATCCCTCCGGCTCAGATGAATCCGGTAAGAAGACCGAAATACCTGTGTTGCCTAAAACAGATAGGAAAGAGCAGGTGGCCGTCATCGAAACACCTGAGCCGCCATTGAGTCCGGAAGATCTGGAAAAAACCGACCCGGTGGCTGTTTTGGCCAGCGACCGTACGGAAAATTCGCCGGGATCTGTAACATCACCGTCAGCCGGCAGAAGCAATACGCTCACAATCTCGATTGAGGAGTTTGACGAAGCCCTCCTCCCGGATCAGCCGGACAGCACCGGGGAAGGGGAAAAATCGACGAAAGGCCTGAAAAAATTGTGGGCCGCCGTCAAGAATGCGCCGTCCAGCCTTGAAAGCGGATTTGGAGAATTGCGCGAAGCCAAGAATGACCTGCTTTCACTTGATAAAGAAACTGAGAAACCATGAAACGACTATTGATTGTGCTTATGCTGATTGTACTGGCCGCTCCCGCAGCGCTGGCACAAACCGCCGGGGATACCCTGATCATTGAAGTGGGTAAAAGCAAGCTGATGTTTATTGTCAACGATACGAGCGATATCGCCAAAATCAAGAACTACGACCTCAACAAGATCATGCAGCGCCTGCAGGCAACCTATAGCAGCGACTCGGTGATTGTCCTTACCCTGGCCGATGTCCGGGAGTCCCGGCAGGATACACTGGCCACCAGCCGGGAAACCGATGAGCCCTCGAAAACCCAAATTGATACCCGCGTGATTGAAGTTAACTATGACAGGGTGGGTCATTATTTCAATTTTGAGCTCGGCATGAATAACTTTCTGGAAGATGGCTCCACCCCTTCCTCTTCTGCGCCCTACAATGTACGTCCCTGGGGTTCATGGTACGTGGCCATTGGCTCGGTCAATGAATTCAGGCTGTCCAGGTCCCTGTCTATCCAGGGAGGTATAAACCTGAGCTGGTATAATTTTAAATTCCAGAATGACGACACGTATGTGATCCGGGGAGATGAGTCAGTGGAGTTCATAGCTAACCCTGAAGGACTCGACGCTTCCTTCAAGAAAAGTAAACTGACGGTGGCCTACCTCAACGCCTCGCTGGTGCCGGTGATCAAGCTGGGCAAATCAAGTGATGGAATAAGGCTGGGAGCCGGAATGTATGCCGGCTACCGCATCGGTAGTTACATGAAAGTAAAATACGATGACGGAGATAACGAAAAGAAAAAGAACCATGATTCATTCTACCTGAATGACTTCCGCTACGGGCTGCGCTTTCAGGCAGGATTCGGTGATCTGGACCTGTTCTTTAATTATGACCTGAACGAGCTCTTCCGTGAAGGACGCGGTCCGGCACTCAATGCCATCAGCTTTGGTATTATCTTTTAAGAAACAACAACAACTCAAATAATTCTATACTATTATCCAAACAACAAACTCAAAATTCTCATGAAAACAACAAAAATGATGGTCCTGGTCCTTATGCTTATCAGTGCCGGGGCCTATGCACAGGATGCCGAAGAAACAAAAATGAAACGGACCAATCTCGGGACCCACAATGATTTTATGATTGATCTCGGCATGAATAATTACCTCGAAAACGGCAAGAGTGTTGATTCCAATTCACCCTGGGCCGTTAAGCCCTGGGGGTCCTGGTACATTGCCCTGAAATCGATCAATGATACGCATATTGACGGGAAACTTCATCTTCACTGGGGCGGGGATGTAAGCTGGTACACCTTCAAATTTGAAGATCCGTCGGTCCGACTGGAAATGGGGGAGAATGAAGTGATTTTCAACACCGAGGATATTCCCGACGCGCACAAGAGCAAGCTGAATGCCTCTTTTCTGAATGTCAGCGCTGTTCCGATGCTTCATTTCGGACGCAAACACTCCCATCATTCCTGGGGAAATGATGAATTCGAAATTGGAATGGGCAGGTCGGGCGGCTTCCGGATTGGTCTTGGCGCCTATGCCGGCTACCGCCTGGGCAGCAAAGCCAAGTATGTCATCAAGGAAGGCGGAGACAAGGAAAAAGACAAGGATCACGAAAACTTTTACCTGAATGACTGGCGCTATGGTGTGCGCTTCCAGGCAGGTTTCCGGGGGTTGGATGTATTCATCAACTATGACCTTAATGAACTGTTCAAGGAAGGAAAAGGCCCGGAACTCAATGCTATAAGTTTCGGTGTGGTACTTTGATAATAAGTGTCTGTTATCGGACCATTGATATTTATTATCACCTTGCTGAAGCCGGCCGGAACCAAAAGTTCGTATATTTGCGTTCTGTTCGAAGAGAAATTAAATACTATCAGCAATGAGTAAAACACTGGAAATTACCGACGCCAACTTCCAAGATATCATAAACAGCGACAAACCTGTCCTGGTCGATTTTTGGGCCGAATGGTGTGGTCCCTGTAAAATGATCGGACCGGTTGTAGAAGAACTGGCCGGCGATTATGAAGGTAAAGCCGTTATCGGAAAAGTTAATGTGGATGAGAACCCAGGCGTATCTGCCAAATTTGGCATTCGCAGCATCCCTACCCTTCTTGTATTCAAAAACGGGGAAATCGTAGACAAACAGGTTGGCGCCGTTCCAAAAGGCGTTCTGTCTCAGAAACTTGACGCCCAACTGGCATAAAAGTCACGAACAAATAAAAAAAGGCCACTTCGCAGTGGCCTTTTTTATTTGCTGAGTTACCTACTCAGTAAAGGTTAATTCGACAAATAAGGTTGAAAGGTTTCTAAGGCATTTTTTAAAGTCTGCGCTGTCATGTATTATTACATAAATCATTGAGCTGCGCAGTATTAACGTGTCAATTAAACACAATATATTTGCTTTATCGTAATATTCAAAGAAAGATCGTCACATTTGCATCATGAGCATACCATTTGATCCTTCCCCGTATATGAAAGGGGTTTCTGTTGATTGCGTTATATTCGGGTTTGACGGGACTAATTTAAATGTACTCCTCCTGCGGATGCGCGGTCTGAAAGAGTGGTCCCTTCCCGGCGGGTTTATTAAATCAGATGAAAACAGTGCGACGGCAGCGCTCAGGGTTTTAAAGGAACGTACCGGGGTAAGCAATTTATTCCTGCAGCAATTTGGGGCATTCACAGATCCGGACCGCACAAAATCATCCCCGGTCAATGAATTAATCGATAGTGGCGTCATTCTTACCGATGATGAGGATTGGTTCCGCTCAAGGT
The DNA here is from genome assembly GCA_964563925.1 of uncultured Roseivirgaceae bacterium. Taxonomy (GTDB): domain Bacteria; phylum Bacteroidota; class Bacteroidia; order Cytophagales; family Cyclobacteriaceae; genus JAUILA01. Next base: position 32,622 of record CAZLZD010000027.1, read on the forward strand.
TTATCACCCTGGGCTATTATGCGCTTGCCAATCACGGTAAGGTAAAACCCACACCGGACCAGCTCTCGGACGAATGCGCATGGCATGAAATAACCAACCTTCCCCCGTTGATGATCGACCACAGGGAAATTGTGGAGAAAGCGCTGAGTGAAGTGCAGCTGGACCTGCAGTATCACCCCGTCGGACAGAATCTTCTGCCGAAAAAATTCACCATGCCGGAATTACAGGCATTATATGAAGCCATCCTTGGAAAATCACTCGACCGGCGAAATTTCGCCAGGAGGGTGATCAGCTATGGTATCCTGGAGAAACTGGACGAGCACCGCACCGGGCTGGCCCATAAGTCTCCCCGCCTGTACCAGTTCAACAACAAGGCGTATGAGTCCGCGCTTCGGGATGGATTAAGCAACCGGTGGTAGCCACTTAGCGGACTAAACCCGGGAAGCGTTGCTATTCCCTGTTTCTGCAACTACCTACTTATTCTGATCCAGGTAACGCAGGGCACAGAAGGACAGCGCCTTCACACCCACCATCAAGCCTTCTTCACTGACATAGAACTCTGGAGTATGATGGGCCGGTGCATCTGCCGGATCCATTCCCACGGGCATTCCTCCCAGGAAAAAGTATAATCCAGGTACTTCCATGGCGAAAAATGAAAAGTCCTCGGCTCCCGTGACCGCCTTGCGAAGCAACACATTTTCACTGCCGGCAGCGGCCTGCAGGGCAGGAAGCATCGCCTCGGTAAGCTGCGGATCGTTATAAGTGACCGGGGTGGCGTCAAAGAAAGACACCTCTGCTTCAGCCCCCATGCTTTCGGCAATTTTTGTCGCCTTCAGAACAATCTGTTCCGCAATCTCCTTTTCCATTTCGGAATCCAGTGCACGAAACGTTCCATCCATAACTACCTCAGAAGGAATAATATTATTACGAACTCCGCCGTGAATGCTGCCCACACTTACCACTGCCGCCTCATTGACCAACTCCATTTTACGGCTGACGATCGTCTGCAACCCTGTGATAATTTGTGCAGCGGTAACGATCGGATCAGTGCCGTCCCACGGATAGGCACCATGCACCTGTTTCCCTTTGACCTTGATCATGTAACGGGTTGCGCTGGCCATCGTTCCCCCGGGTTTGTAGGCAATTTTTCCGGCTTCCGTTTTTGAATTTATGTGCAGGCCAAACACGGCGTCCACACCTTCCATGACACCTTCTTTCACCATGAGTTCGGCACCGCCTTCCTCTCCGGCAGGTGCACCCTCCTCGGCCGGCTGAAAGATGAATTTTATCGTGCCACTGATATCCTTTTTCATACCCGATAATAATTCAGCCACACCCATCAGGATGGCGACGTGTGTATCATGACCGCAGGCATGCATCACGCCTACCTCCTTCCCTTCGTACTCCCCTTTTTCGGTTGAAGCAAACGGAACGTCCGCTTCCTCGACCACAGGCAGGGCATCCATATCTGCCCGAAGGGCCACCACCGGTCCGGGCTTCCCGCCTCTGAGGATTCCGGTTACGCCGGTATGGGCCACGCCCGTTTCCACTTCCATCCCAAGTGCCCTGAGGTGGGCAGCCACTTTCTCAGCCGTTTTGAACTCGCGGTTACTGAGCTCCGGATGCTGATGAATATCCCTGCGCCATTCGATCACTTTTGGCTGTAAGTTATCCACCCCGCTTTCCACCTTTTTGTACAGTGATTCCTGTCCATGCGCGGTAATAGACAAGGTTAGAAGCAATAAGACGCCGATAGTATAGTTCATGTGTGTATGGTTTAGTTGAAACGAATATAATCCAAAGATGGCAGGGACAAAAAAAATATTCCCCCGTCAACATCCTATATTTGCACAATATGCATGGAAATCAAAAAAAAGCGATCCGTGCAACCTATCTCAGCATCGGGGGCAATTTCCTTCTTGCCCTGATCAAGGGAGTTACGGGTGTACTGGGAAATTCATATGCGCTCATTGCGGATGCGATTGAATCCACCACGGATATTTTTTCTTCCTTCCTGGTCCTGGTAGGATTGCGCTATGCCAACCGTCCGGCAGATAAAAATCATCCCTACGGTCACGGAAGGGCCGAACCCCTGATCACTTTTCTGGTGGTGCTTTTCCTGGCCGGCTCCGCCGCAGCCATCGCCTATCAAAGCATTCAGCATATTCGCACGCCGCATAAGGTTCCCGAACCGTTCACCCTGATCGTGCTCGGGGTAATTATAGTCTGGAAGGAGGTTTCCTACAGGATTGTTTTACGTAAAGGCAAGGAGACGCGCAGCTCCGCCCTGAGAGCAGATGCCTGGCATCACCGGAGCGATGCCATCACGTCCCTTACTGCCTTTGCCGGGATTTCAGTGGCCCTGATATTTGGCAAAGGGTATGAGACCGCTGATGACTGGGCTGCCCTGGTGGCATCCGGGTTTATTTTATACAATGCGTACCTGATCTTCCGGCCTGCACTCGGGGAGATTATGGACGAACACATGTATCACGAACTGATCGAAGAAATCCGCCGCGAATCGCTGAAAGTGGATGGCATCCTGGATACAGAAAAATGCTTTGTGCGAAAAACAGGGATGAGCTTCTTTGTGGACCTGCATGCCATCGTCGATGCGGAGATTTCGGTGAAAACCGGACATGACATATCGCACCGGTTAAAAGATCACCTGCTAAAGGAATTCCCGGAGATCAATGACGTACTTATCCATATTGAACCCACCGGAGCGTCACATTCTCCTTTATAAATCCGCCGACTTGAGCCTTTTTGAAATAAGGTAGACAAACAGTACAATATATGCGCAAACCACCAGGGTAGGGACGAGCGGCAGATAATCCGTAATCTCCTGAAACCAGTAACGTGGAAACGGTACCTCGATCATTGAACTGGCGGCCTGCAATGGCAGGTAATCAGTCAGGAATTCCACGTCATACTTGTTGGCTATCGCAATGAGTATCCCTTCCACAGGACGGTAGAGCAGGAGTATGAAGATCGTCAGGGCCGAACGCTGCAGCAGTACGGTAAGTAAAAAAGCCAGTACCAGGAACAACAATACATACAAAAAATATCCGAAAATAAATTCCATCCCGTCCAGCATATCGCCCAACTCAAGGTCGGGAGTATAGATAAGTCCGGAAACCAGCGAAGTAACGAAAACAACCAGGGTGGAGGCCAGTGCCAACACCACGATCATACTCAGCTTTGACTGGATAAATTCGCGGCGGTCCAGTCCGTCGATTATATTCTGGCGTATTGTTTTGTAGGAGAATTCATTGGAGATGGTAATGATCACAACAATGCCAAGGAAAATCAGGAAAACAGGCAGGGTATAAAACCAGGTGATGTTCTGCCATACATCCGGAAAGAACAACACAGGGATCTTCATCGGATCGAACCCTTCAAATTCAGCTCCTTTGACTTTCAGCCATTTGAGAAATTCCAGCACGGAGACGGGCACACTAATCACCAGGAACATGTACAGGGTGGTCAGTACCCAGAAGGGTTTGTAATTCTTTACCTTTCGGTAATCAAGACGGAGTAATCTAAGCATGATCCGATTCAGATAGAAGTTCGAGGAATTGTTTTTCAAGGCTTTTCTTTTGGGTGAGCAGGTGGGAGGCCGAAATCCCCTTGTCAAACAAATAGGCATTGAGCTCACTGGCACCAAATTCGGGCTTCAGGGTAACCAGGCATCCATGGATATCCCTTTCCACGCCTGCAGCGCCTTCGAAGCCTTCAAGTATCGCAGGCAAATCATCGGTTTCTGCGCGAACCTCCACAATGACCGCACCGGAAGCCACATCCTCCACCTTACCGCTGTAGATCATTTTTCCCTGTTTCAGCACACAGAAGTCTGTACAAACTTTCTGTACCTCGTCAAGAAGATGGCTGGCCAGTATAATCGTCTTGCCTTCCAGGGCAATGGATTTGATAAGCTCTCTTATTTCTGCGATTCCCTGGGGATCCAGCCCGTTCGTGGGCTCATCCAGGATCATGACCTCCGGATCACAGAGCAGGGCTGAGGCGATGGACAGGCGCTGCTTCATTCCCAGGGAATAGGTTTTGTACCGGTCTCCCCGGCGATTATATAATTCCACCTTCCGCAGTACGCCGTCAATATCGGGATTCCTGATTTCCTTGATCTCCGCCACAATCTCAAGGTTTCGGACGGCCGACAAATAGGGATAGAAGATCGGGGTCTCCAGGATGGCTCCGATCCGTTTCCGGATATTTTTCTCCGGCTCCTTGCCAAACCAGTAATAGGCCCCGCTTGTCTTGTTGATCACATCCAGGATAATACCCAGTGTGGTGGTCTTGCCACTTCCGTTCGGTCCGAGTATGCCAAAAACCGAACCGGCCTGAACCCGGAGCGTGAGGTCATCAACCGCCGTGATGCGGCCATACCTTTTTACCAGGTTTTCAATGTAAAGTACTTCTTCCAATAGACTGGTGTTTGCTGATTAATCCCAATTAAAGGAGTCTGCGGATTGCAGTTTGGAAACCAGTTCCGCAATTCGCTGCAATGGAACGGCTCCCTTGATATCCAAAATAGAAAAATTTTCCTCGTCTTCCATAAGTATGACCAGGCCCCGCGTTATTTTATCCTTCTCCTTGATAAATACATTCAGGTTTGCCCCCTGGCTGCGCATGGTCATCAGGTCTTCGAAGGATTCTTTATGATAGCTGTTTACCAGCTCGGTATATTCATCCTTGCTCAACCCCGACCTGTCAATCCGCAGGAATTTCATTTTTTCGATATCACGAATAAGTTCTGCAAATTCCTCGCTGTCCTGCATGTTCAGCATCCTCAGGGTATTCTTGTAGAAGAATAAGCTGAAGGCGTCCTCGTGTTTTTCATGAAACCCGTCAGTGGTCTCGGTTTGTGCCTTCAGGGGAGCCGCCCAAAACAGAAGTAAAATCAGCGGGATGTAAAAGATTTTTTTCATGGGGATAAGGAAAAGGCATTCACCCTTGTGGATGAATGCCGGTTCTTAAAATGTTCATTTATCAGTCAATGTCGACGTCCACTTTGTCATGATGATCGACAATAAACGCAAGGTCCTTCATATTCAGGGTTCCGTCGATGTTGAACATGATGAACTCTTCTTCTTCACGAACCAGGACGACCATATTCCTGAGTTCATTGGCATTGCCCTGGGCCATGAAATAGACCCGCTGGGCGCCATCACGCACCTGCATAAGCTCTTCATACTTCTCTTTGAGCAAATTACTGTGCAGTGATTCAATTTCCGCGGGCTCCAGTCCTGAGCGGAACATGGGTATAGCCAGTACCTGCATCGACTTGATGCCTTTGGCAATCCGGGACATGGCGTCGGCATCTTCATTGTCCTCCATATTGTCGGCAATGGTGCCAAGGAGTTCAAACATACTGCCATTCATGGTGACGACCTTGGCGTCACGATCATCCTGGTATTTGGCCCGGAAGGCATCGACCGATTTGCTTTGTGCCATGGCGGTGCCGGCCATTCCAAGTATAACGAGTGCTGCTATCAGATTTTTCATTTTGTTGTTATTTTGAGTTGTGTGTTTATTTTATATCAATTGATTAATCCTTATCAAGTTTTTCCAGGTTATCAAGTCCCTCAATATCGAGTGCCTTGCTGATTTTAGCTATTTGCTGTAAATCGATTTCACCCACAATGCTCAGGATAAAGAACTCCCGGTCCCCGCCCATGACCATGAGCAGCTCATTAATGGTCCCGCTTTTTTCCTTGATCATGAATTTCATGTTCTTGTCTTCCGAACGAACCGACATCAGCTCATCATATTCTTTGGCCGGGATCAGACGGAATGCCTCCTGGTACAGGGCCTTTGCCTGATCAGTATCCTCTTTGGCCAGGATCCTGAGCCCGGTCAGCTTGCTGATCGCGTCACTGATGGCCTGGTCTTCCGGGTCATCCATTTCCAGATCGGTCATAAGGCCGAACATCCTTTGTGAGATGGACACGTGAGTAAAATCCTGGTTATTTTCGTATTTTCCGAAAAACTTGGTGATGGCATCCTGTGCCTGCAAACTCGAGGCAAAACAGGTGATCAGTGCGATAAATGCTATTTTTTTCATCTTATTTCTTATTTCTTATCTTCATTCGTAGTGGATACAGGCTCCGTTCCCTTTCGCACCGTTTCCTGTGCTTCATGAAAAACGGACACTTTCTGGGCCTGTGCGGTTCCTTTTCCCATTGACTGGGAAATCAACAGGAGCGCTTTCTTGGTTTCCTCATAGGCTTTTTTAGGGTCTTCATACGTTCCAAGTTCTTTCTGGATCGCCACCTGGTTATCCCGGTAATCCTGTACCGAAAAATAGACGGCAGCCACCAGTACGGTGATAACGGCAGCGACCTTTCCGATATTGAACCAGAGCTGCCGTACATTCCCCTGGCCTGACCGCCGGGATTCCCGTGATATCTCATCGAGAATACGGTGGTCAAAAAATTCTCCAAGTCTTTCTTCACTGGCAGACTGCCCGAAGTACCTGAATAGTGCCGCCTCATGAGCCCATCGCGCATCTCCTTCGTGGGTGGCAAAAAACTCCCGGAGTTCTTTCTCTTCCTCCAGGGAAGTTTCACCTTCCCAGTATTTTTTAAGCAATATGTCAATTCTATTGTAGTCCATATGCATTCATTTCGAACAGCTTTTCCCGTATGTATTTGCGGGCCCTGAACAGGTTTACTTTTACCTGGTTCAGATCAATCGCGAGGATATCCCCTATTTCCTTGTAACTGAACCCTTCAATATCCCTCAACTGCATGACCTGCCTCTGTTTATCCGGCAGAGAATTCATCAACCCGCCGATTTTGGACATCAGATCCCCGGCAGCCATGCTGTCGTAAGGGGTTCGGTTGTCTTCAGCTACGTCAAGTCCTTCCGGCATCTGTACAGTATTTTTTCTTTTGGTTGATTTCAGTTTATCAAGCGAAAGATTTCGTGTGACCGTCATACACCAGGCTTCAATATTTTCAACCTTTCCGAGTTCGTTCCCTCTCCGCCACACTTTAATCAATACTTCCTGAACCACGTCCTGCGCCTCCATCTCGTCGCCCAAAAACCGGGTTGCGAATCGAAACAACTTATTTTTGAGGGGCAACACCTCTGATGAAAATTCTTCCAGGGTCATGATTCAACTACAAGACGAGCTACTGCCCGGTATGTTACAGGTGATTTATAAAAAAAATAAAAAAATTCAGTTCAGCCCCATAACCTTATTCTCCGTGACCACATAAATAAGGTCTCCGGATCGGACGGGCATTTTATAAAGGCCTGTAAAGGCCCCGAAAGCAGGAAGTAATCCGGTCTTCCGGCCAAAATGAAAGCATGGGAGTGTCAGCCGCTGACGGCCCTTTCCCCGTAATCCCACTCCGGGATGTATATGTCCGGCCAGATTATATTTACCTGTTTCTTCCCCGAGCGGTTCATGGCTGAGCACAAATGGCCCGGTTACAAGGGGTTCTTTATGCAGTATAAGCCGGTGCTTAATATACTGATAATCACTCATGATATCATGATTACCGAGGACCAGTTCGAATGTAACCTGTGGAAAATAGGCAAGGGTTTGTCCGAATACCTCCCATTCTGAATTATAATGGCTGTGAAAAAGGTCCCCGAGAAAAATTACCCGTTCCGGGTCGCACTTTCTGAGCAGATCGATAAGACGGGCGAGATTCTGGTCATTGGGCCTCGCACTTACCGGGATTCCGGCCCTCCGGAAATGATTGACCTTTCCAAGGTGAAGGTCTGCCAGCAGTAACGTGCGCTTTTCCCGCCAGTACATTCCTTTTTCAGGATGCAGTTCGATTATCTCATTCTCCAGTTCCAGCTCGGTCATAGGCAAAAATAACGACCATGGCTCAGTCATCAAACTGCAGTTTCATTTTACGTATGCGGTCTTCCAGCTTTTCACTGGTCAGCTTATCCCGGCTCAGGCGGTCCACCATTATCGGAAAGGCAAACGGGGTAGGTTTGTCGGGGTATTTGAGAATGATCCGCTGCTTGTTGATGCGTTCCAGGGCGCGCCGTAAACGCGCCTCCTCCAGCTGAAAATCCATGACCTCTTCATAGGCCTGCATCAACAGGAGGTTATCTGCATCGTAGTCATGGAACACGTCAAAGAACAACTGTGAGGAGGATTGCAGGTGACGGTCCTTCACCGGCTTTCCCGGATAGCCTTTAAACACCAGGCCCGCAATGGCCGAAATATCCCGGAAACTCCGCCGTGCCATTTCCACTGAATTTATACTGGTCTGGATATCCTGGTATAAATTCTCCGTCCCAAGCGCATTGGTTTCCAGGGCCTCCAGGAGCGGGATTTCCTGGTCTGAAAGCAATTCAAATCCATAATCATTCATGGCAATGCTCAAGGTGATCGGGGTGATGGAGGCAATCCTGTGGGCCAGGAGTGCCGCGATCCCCTCATGAACCAGCCGCCCTTCAAACGGGTACATCACCACGTGATGACCTTCCCGCGTTTCAAAATATTCGATCAGGAATTCATCCCGGGTGGGCAGGTGGGACCTTTTCCGCTGCAGGTCCATCAGCGGTGACAGGAAGTGCAGCTCGGGGTCGGTGACCGGCGCCCCGGTCGCTATGGCATGCAGCTTTTTTCTCAGCATTTCCGACATCTGGGAAGACAGGGGCATTCTCCCGCCCTGCCAGGAAGGGACCGCACCCGACTTTCGCTTTGAGTTCCTTACCTGTGCGGTCATTTCCTTAATGCGTATAAGCTCGAGGTTCCGGCCGGCAAACCAGAACACGTCTCCCGGATTAAGTCTTGAAATAAACCATTCTTCAATGGTTCCGATATATTTTCCTGACAGGTACTTTACCTTGATTGAGGTGTCGCTGACAATTGTCCCGATGGAAAGCCGGTGTCTCATGGCGATCCGCCGGTCGGTCACTTTGTATAATCCATCCTCCCGTTCCACTTTCCTGTATTCGTCATACGCCGTGAGGGCCTGTCCGCCGGTGGTGATAAACCGTAGCAGCCAGTCCCACTCTTCCCGTGTGATGCTCTGGTAGCTGAAGGTGTTCCTGACCTCCCGGAAAATTTCTTCCTGGTCGAACCCATCGGAAACGGCCAGTGTGACCAGGTATTGTGCCAGCACATCGAAAGAACGGATATACGGGATCCTCTCCTCCACCACCCCTTCATCGATGGCTGCACGCAGCGCAGCGCCTTCGACAAGTTCCAGGGAATGGGTAGGCACAAAGTATATCCTGCTTAGGGCACCTGGCTGGTGGCCACTCCGTCCTGCGCGCTGCATAAACCGGGCGACCCCTTTGGGGCTTCCCACCTGGATAATTGTTTCCACCGGCCTGAAATCCACCCCGAGATCAAGACTGGATGTACAGACCACCGCCTTGAGCTGTTCGTTGTGAAGGGCATTCTCCACCCAGTCCCTCAGCTCCCTGCTGATACTGCCATGGTGCATGGCCATTACTCCGGCCAGTTCAGGAGCCTGCGCGAGCAGCTTTTGGTACCATATTTCGGCAAAGGAGCGGGTATTTGTAAAAATCAGGGTACTCCGGCTTTTCTTGAGAATGGGGATCACCTTACTGATCAGGTTGGCTCCCAGGTGCCCCGCCCAGGGCAGCGTTTCAAGTTCGTCGGGCAGCACCGGAATGATCTCAATTTCCTTGCGGAGATCAGCACGAATAAGTACGGTTTCGCGCGCACGGTATTCGCGCCCAAGCAAGGCCTCCATGGCCACATCCATATTCCCGATCGTAGCCGAAATACCCCATACCCGCAGTCCGGGGCAAATTCCTTTCAGCCGGGAAATAGCGAGTTCCATCTGGACTCCCCTTTTTGATCCCAGCAACTCGTGCCATTCGTCACACACGAGGGCCTCCAGGGAGGCAAAGAATTTGGGATATCCCTTTTGGGCAAGCATGAGCTGCAGGCTTTCGGGAGTAGTGATCAGTAAATCGGGCGGACTCTTTTTTAGTTTCTGCCGTTCGGCCGAAGACGTGTCACCGGTTCGCAGGGCCACCTCCCAATCCAGTCCCATGCCTTCAGCCGCGCGGTTCACGGCCAGGAAAATCTCCCTGGCCAGTGCTTTAATCGGTGTGATCCATATGGCCCGCAGCACCCGGGGGCGGTCAGGCTCCTTCCGGGCTGCGATCATGATCGGAAGTGCGAGAGAATATGTTTTGCCGCTTCCGGTAGGCGCGTTGACCAATCCGTCCTTGCCGTCCAGGTATGCCTGCCAGGTCTGCTCCTGGAATGCAAACGGCGACCAGCCCTGCGAGGCAAACCATTTCCGGGCGGGCTCAAGCCGCCCGGTTACCCGGGAATCTTTCAGTTTCTTATCGGACATTCAGGGATACAACGTAATAATACTGCCCCATGGTTACGTTTGCCCGGCGGAATTATCCAGCTGACTGACGACATCGTTCAGCTTGGCAACCGTACGGCACAGATGGCTCATGATCTCCCGGTTGTATTCTGCAATGAGGTGATCATCCTGCATCATATTGGCCAATCCGAGTATCGAAGACACAGGGCCCTTTATCTCGTGATGGTTACGATGGGAAATATTCTCCAGCTGAGCCACCCTGTGCTCCAGTTCTTCCTGCAAGGCAACCAGCTCGGTAATATCTTCGGCTACAATCGTCATTTTAAGGGGTTTTCCATTCTCATCCCGCTCGGTAACCATCTTTCGGGTATATCCCCAGATATAACGTCCATCGCGCCGTCGATACCGGATGATCATTTCCACAATCTGACCCGGACGGGAATTTTCAAGCTCTTTGAGCTGACGATTAACTGTTTCCAGGTCATCGGGATGTATGATCCGGCGGTTGTAATCCTTGCTGAACTCCTTCATCTCCTCCACCGAATAGCCGAGGATACTTGCGGCCAGACCGGAAGAGTAGATCAGGGCATGATTTTGAAGATCGTAGGCGCTAAACTCCACATGGGAGACCTCAATCACCGATTTGATAAACTGCTTGGACGAAGACATGGACATATGAGAAACAGTTGATTAACAGTATTTTTCCCGTATCTGACAGAGCGAGGCTTCAATGAGCGACCTCAGTACATCCAGGTCAATGTCATCGAGTTTTTTTACATACAGGCAGGAAACGCTGTGTGAATGCTTGCCGAGTTTTTCCAGGAGGGCGGCGTGTTTTTTAAAACCATCCATGACATAAATGCTCAGGTTCTTTTTACGGGGCGAAAATCCCGTGAGAAACCAGTCTCCTTCGGTGCCTGATTCATAGACATAATGATAGGTGCCGAATCCGATAATCGAGGGGCCCCACAGTACAGGCTTCTCCCCGGTCAGGTCCTCCATCATTTCAAGTAAAACTTCGCAATCAGGTCGCCTGGCCGGATCTACCGTACGCAGGAAGTCCTCCACCGACCCCTTATGCGGCTGGGTTTTCAATGCCATAGCTGGTTGGTTTAGATGATTCGGCAAATGCCTTGAACTGGTCCATGAATTTTTGGGTCTGTTTACGAAATGCCCCGGGCATAAACCAGCCGAGGAGCTTCATAAAGCCAGTCAACCTGAACTCATTGATACTGGTGTAGCGGGTGTTTTGATCATCAATCGGCTCGAAGGCAGTTTCCTGGATATTGACCACTCCGCTGGCCTCATAACTGCATTTCATATATTTCGGAAGATCATTTTGCAGGATGTATTCGGTCATTATCACATCGCGTTTGTCTATTTTATGCAGCATCCTGGCCTTTGAACCCGCCTCGCCCTGCCTGCCTTCCAGGTGTTCATAACTAATCAGTCCGGGCTGCCAGTAACGCAGGTTATCGGGATTCCTGAAGAGCTTCACTACCCAGTCCACAGGTGCCGCAATATCAACCGAACAGGTATATTTCATAGAGGAACAGCCGATTAAATAGGTGGATACATTTAAGATACGAAAATCCATGTACCGAAAACAGGATCGGCCTGAAAAATAAAGCACCTTCGAATGGGGTGAATAAGCACCGTTCAGCCAAACTTTTCCATCATCCGGTGAAGGTCCTCCAGGGTATTAATTTCATCCACCGGCTTATCCCTGCGCCACCGGCTTATTCGCGGAAAACGGAGGGCAATACCTGATTTATGGCGGGATGAACGGTTGATTCCCTCGAAAGCGATCTCGAATACCAGCTCGGGGCTGACACTCCTGACCGGTCCGAAACGTTCGATCGTATTTTGCTTTACAAAACGGTCCACCTCCAGGATTTCCTGGTCGGTGAGCCCCGAATAGGCCTTGGCAAAAGGCACAAGGTTTTCCCCGTCCCTGACCGCGAAGGTATAATCCGTATATAAATTAGCGCGACGGCCGTGTCCGCGCATGGCATACAACATCACGGCATCTACTGTAAAGGGGTCCACCTTCCATTTCCACCAGTCCCCCCGCTTTCTTCCCACCCGGTAAGGCGACGACAAACGTTTGAGCATCACGCCTTCGGTCTGGCGGGTGCGGGCCTTCTCCCTGATCGCTGCCAGTTCCTCCCAGGAACCGAACCCGACCTTTTCCGAAAGATGCAGTACCGACGGAGCGTCAGCCGCAATTTCTTCAAGAATCCGGCGGCGGTAATCCAGTGGTTTTTCACGAATATCACTTCCTTCATGTTCCAGGATATCGTACGCCATAAAGATTACAGGGGCCTTTTTCAACAATGCGGCCCCTACTTTCTTTTTACCGATCCGCTTCTGCAATAAAGTGAACGGCAAAGGCTTTCCATCGCGAAAAGGAAGGATTTCGCCATCGAGGACAAGTCCGTCAGGGAGTTTGCCCGACAGCGATAAAAATTCCGGGTATACATCGGTCACGAGTTCTTCACCGCGGGACCAGGTAAAAATCTCCCCCTCACGGAGGATGACCTGACCGCGGATACCATCCCATTTCAATTCAGCCTGCCATTCGTCCGGATCTCCGAGTGATTCGAGCGGATCTTCGAGTGGGTGGGCCAGGTAAAACGGATAGGGCCTGGACAGGTTTTCACCGTCATCGCCGGAGAGGATCAGATCATTAAAGGTTGTCGAATCAGGAGACCATTCTCCCATGAGACGGTGGGCCAGCAGATTTTCTTCGATCCCTGTATGCTGCGAGAGGGCCCGCACCATAAGCTTTTGTGATACCCCGATCCTGAAACCGCCGGTAATCAGTTTATTGAATACAAATCGCTGGTGCGTGTCCATCTGGTCCCAGGCCCGGGCCATTCGCTGCTTGCGTTCCTCCTCCTCCACCCCTCTCAGGTCACGGATAAACTGAATCCAATAGGTCAGGGACTCGTCAGACGTCTCCCCTTCCTGCGGGAGGATTGCGGCTATGGTTTCCGCCAGGTCACCGACCACATGATGTGATTCATCGACAAGCCAGAAAGGGAGTCCGGCGATTTCGGCCGCCCAGGTTTTCAGCTGAGTGGTATTGACCGACCGTTTTGGCCGCCGGTGCGAAAGCAGGGCAATGGCCCAAAGCTTGTCCCGGTCCGGGGCCTGATCAAAATAATTCTTCAGCACCTCTACCTTGCGGTTGGTTCGGGTGGTCTGATCAAGACCGGTAAATAGCCTGGCAAACTGTTTCATTCCTGGTCTGATTCATCCGTTTCACCGGTAAATCCTGTGCGAACTTCCCGGGCATCATACCCCTGCTCTGCCAGCCACTGCCGGAATATGGATGTGTACCCGTGGGTGACATACACGCATTCGGCACCGGTTTCCTTTATGGTCCGGTTAAGGCCTTCCCAATCTGCATGGTCCGACAGTACAAAACCCCGGTCAGCCGCCCGTCTTCTCCTGGTTCCGCGAAGGGCCATCCATCCTGAGGCCATAGCCGTCGAATAGGGTTGAAATTTACGCATCCAGGTCGATCCCAGGGCCGAAGGTGTGGCAACCACCAATCCACCCTTAAAATCTGCTTTACGGTGTTCCGGTGTTACTCGTACCGTATCAGGCAGCGGGATACCCTGCGCCCTGATTACTTCATTGACGTTCTCTACCGCTCCATGGGTAAAGATCGGACCGGTCGCCGGATTGAGGTGTGCAAGAAGGCGCTGGGCCTTTCCCAGGGCATAGGCAGATATCACGCTTACACGACCCTCTTCCCTGTTCTTCTTCCACCACGCGTTGATGTCTTCAAACACCTCAGACTGCGGAGGCCAGTTGTAGACCGGCAGCCCGAAGGTGCATTCGGTAATAAATGTATGGCACGGAACAGGTTCAAAAGGTTCTGAGATTCCGTCATCCTCCCTTTTGTAATCGCCGGAAACCACCCATACCTCCCCGTTTTTTTCCACCCTGACCTGTGCACTTCCCGGGATGTGCCCGGCGGGATGGAACGATAGGGAAACGCCATTTATCCGGATTACCTCACCGAATTCCAGCATTTCCAGCCTGATCTTCGGGCCCAGGCGATGTTTTATCACCGGGGCTGCCGAACGGGTACTCATATAGTTTTCATGACCGGGCCGGCTGTGATCGGCATGGCCATGGGTGATCAGCGCCCTTTTTACAGGTTTCCAGGGATCGATGTAGACTTCTGCCGCCGGACAGAAGATGCCATTTTCATTAAACTCCAGCAAACTCATTCAGGGTAAAAACAACTGGAATCTTTGAATGTTACCCTGTAAATTAATATGCATATGTCCTATAAAACGTTTGACAAGGCTGACATTCTCGGCATGGACAGCCGGTTCCGCAGAAACTTCATGAATAGTGTGGAGGGGTTCAAGAATGCAGTGCTGATTGGCACCCGGGACCATGAGGGCCGGAACAACCTGGCAATTTTCAACTCCGTGGTGCATATCGGGGCTACACCTCCCCTTATTGGCTTTATTCACCGTCCTGTTACCGTTCCCAAACAGACCTTTACGAATATCCAGCTGAACGGGTCGTTCACCCTGAACCTGGTCCACGAAGGTATTGTCGAACAGGCACATCAGACCTCGGCCCGTTATGAACCGGGAGAATCTGAATTTGAAGCCACCGGCCTGACTCCGTTTTTCTCGGAGAATATCACTGCCCCTTTTGTCGATGAATCAAAAATACGATTCGGGATGTCCCTGGAAGAGATAATTCCCATACCGCTGAACGGAACCTACCTGGTAATAGGGCACGTGGAAGAGCTACTGATTGATGAAAAACTGATCGCGGAAGATGGCTTTGTAGACCTCACCGCAGAACAAACCCTTGCCTGTGCCGGCCTTGACAGTTACTATCTTCCGCAACTGGTGGGGCGGTACGAATATGCCAAACCGGGACAGCCGGTTCGTAAAAAATTGTAAATTTCCGGAAAATGATGTGATCCATGCAAAGAGAAGAAGCAAGAGACCTGCTGCACTCCATGACTGAATCCGAGAGCCTCCTGCTGCACGCAGAGACGGTGGCGTGTGTGATGGAGGCCTACGCCGGGAAGTACGGCGAGGATAAAGAAACATGGTTTTCCACCGGGTTGCTGCACGATGCCGATTATGAAAAGCATCCCGAAAAACACCCTGACCTGATTGTGGAGGAACTCCGCAAACGGGGGGAAGAAGAAATGGCCTATGCCATTTCCGCGCATTATACCAAATGGGGCCGGCCGGCCAAGTCACAGCTCGACAAGGCATTGCTGGCTTGTGACGAACTCACCGGCTTTATCATCGCCTGTGCCCGGGTCAGGCCCGGCGGACTCACCGGGCTTACGGCTAAGAGTGTACGCAAAAAACTCAAACAGAAAAGTTTTGCCGCCAAGGTCGACCGTGAAGAGATTGAAACCGGAATCGGGCTTTTAGGGGAAGAGAGCAATGCACACATAAATTTTATCATAGAGGCACTGCAGAAATGCCCCCGGGTTCCGGATGAATTACGTCCGTCTGCGTGAAATTTTTGTCATTTTTAGTAATTATCTGCTAGATTTGCCGGGAACGTAAAAGAAACTGACCATGGAACAATATATCGGAGACGGAGCCAGCCTTTTTATTACCATCGTAGCCTGCCTTATCGGATTTGGGGCCGCACTGAATGTGATTGACGTGCGCAAGACGAAAAAAGAACAACCGGAGGAAGATTAATACACCAGCCAGACCTGGATATAATCCCGGAGAATAAGAAAAAACAAAAAAAGCCATCCGCATTCAGCAGATGGCTTTTTTTGTTTTCGTGATTTTCTCAATCAGCTGATCTCAACCAGTTCGAGTTCGAAAACCAGGTCTTTACCTGCCAGCGGATGGTTTGCATCAATTTCTATGCTTTCCTCTTTTACTTCTGTCACGCGTACAGGCACTGACTGCCCGTTTGGTTGCTGCATACCAAGTTGCTGTCCGACTTCCGGCTTCAGATCCGGAGGCAATTGTGACTTAGGCACTTCGATTACCATTTCGTCATTATGTTGTCCGTAGGCTTCATCTGCCGGGATTTCTGCAGTCTTGGATTCTCCAACCTGCATACCGGTAACAGCCGCATCAAATCCTTTGATCATCATTCCGCCACCAAGTTCGAATTCCAGAGGTTCACGCTCCCGGGATGAATCAAATACGGAGCCGTCCTGCAATTTTCCGGTATAGTGGACTTTTACCCGATCCCCTTTTTTTGCTTCAGCCATAATTACTTTTTTTATTTACTTTTTACTTTCCTTGATTTTCAAGATGCTGCAAAGTTACATAAACCCGGAGCCGGATAAAAATTACACGTTACCTTCTTGCCCTGAATTCCGGTTCGGGTTGGTTTTAATTTAGGAAGCTTCTTAGTAACTACGCATAATGAAGGACTTTTTTGCCAGCTTTAACGTACTGTATACCCTCGAATTGATCGGTACATTTGTATTCGCGATCAGCGGCATCCGTCTGGCCGCCAAAAAGGATATGGATTTATTTGGCGCCGCGGTCATTGGCTTCGTCACTGCCCTGGGCGGCGGCACCACGCGGGATGTGTTACTTGACAGCCATCCGGTAGCATGGATTGAAAATCCGACCTATGCCGGACTGGTGCTTATTGCAGTACCGTTCACCTATATCTTTCGCCGGTACCTGATCTACATGCACCGGACGTTCTTTATTTTTGATACCGTGGGGATTGCGTTGTTTACGATAAGTGGAATGCAGAAGGCCCTGGCATTCGGACTTCATCCCGGGCTCGCGATGGGAATGGGAGTGGTATCCGCTGTAGTAGGCGGTGTGATCAGGGATATCCTGTGCAATGAAATTCCATTGATATTCCGTAAGGAAATATACGCCATGGCCTGCTTTACCGGGGCGTTAGCCTTTTATTTCATGGAGCTATCGGGGAGTCCGACCAACCTGAATTACCTGCTGACCGTGATATTAATTGTGGGAATACGCGTCGTGGCCATCCGTAAAAACCTGGCGTTCCCGAAAATGAAGTGAGGACTAAAAGTTCTTCTCGTAGTCTTTCCAGGAGGTATCCTTGTAATGTTCCCCTCCGAAATATTTAACGACCTTCTCGAAAAAAGCCGGCTTATGGTATCCGGGCACCGGAGAGATCATCTGAAAATTTTCATCCAGGAATACGACGGTAGGGTAACTGAGTTTATTGTTGAGCAGTGAAGCGGCGAGCTCATGGTAGCCCCTGCTTCCCGACGCCACGTATTCAAATGTATGGTCCTTAAACGTTATCGGGGCTTTCTGCTCCGCGTTAAACTTTACGTTATAGAAATTCTCGTTCAGATAGGCAGCGATATCCGGGTCGTTAAAGGTGTTTTTATCCATCACCTTACACCATCCGCACCAGTCGGTGTAGACATCGATAAAAATTTTCTTTTTCTCTGTTTTCGAGCGTTCAACGGCCTCCTCAAAGGACATCCATTCCACCAGGTGCGAGGAAGTTTCAGGTTCCTGTGCCAGCAATGGCTCTGCGATCAACAACGCAGGCAAAATTAAAAGAAACAGAAAATAAGCCTTCATAGATTTACCTTTTGCAGCATATAACGTGCTGAATATTCAAAAAATTTCCCAATTAATGTCCTTAATGTGACTTTTCCTTCAAAAACCGTACAATTTCCGGGCCATCTGACGGTTTGAACCAGGAATAACGTGTGTCTTTTCTGAACCAGGTAAGCTGTCGTTTGGCATATCTCCGGGTATTTTGCTTAATGGATGCGATAGCTTCATCCTTTGTTAATTCCCCCCCGGCGTATGCAAAGACCTCCTTATAACCTACCGTCCTGAGCGCATAATGATCCTTGTACTCACTGAGTGACAATGCCTCGTCAAACAATCCCTCTTCAACCATTGTGTCTACCCGATGGTTAATCCGCCGATATAACTCGTCGCGGTCGGTATTCAGTGCTATCCGAATGATATGGTAAGGCAGCTGTTCCTTTTCCTGTTCCAGGAATGAAGAATAGGGGCGGCCTGCTGACAAGGTCACCTCCAGGGCCCGTACCAGTCGCTGAGGATTCTGCATATCGACCTGTTCTGCATACGCAGGGTCACGCTTTTTCAGTTCCTCCTGCAGCTTAGTGAGCGACCAGCCGTTGAGTTCATGGCGCAAGGCCTCAGGCGCCTCCGGAAGGTCGTCCATTCCTTCCAGGGCTGCCCGGATATACAAGCCGGTACCTCCGGTCATTACCAGCCAGTCATTTTTAGTGAAAACCTCTTCCATGATCTCCCGGGCATACCGGGAATAATCACCGGCAGACACCCTGGTCTTAACTGAATGGGATGCAATAAAATGGTGGGGGACCCCATCCATTTCTTCCGGACCGGGCCGTGCGGTACCGATCCGGAGCTCCCGGTAACACTGCCGGCTGTCGGCCGAAAGCACTTCGGTACGAAGTATCTTCGCCAACTCCACCGACAGGGCCGTCTTACCCACGGCCGTTGGCCCGCCAATCACGACAATTGTTTTATTTGTCATTGCATCAAGGAATTCTCATGCAAAGAAAAATATTTTAACGTTAAGAGTATCTATATTACGGGAATATCCGATGAGTTGGGAAGGTATACATATTTTATGGGATGAGGCCATGCTGGATGAACGCAGGGAGGCGGCGTCACACCTTGACGGGCAGGGGGCGGTACACCATCTTATTTCTGACGACACCGACTGGAGCCTGGCGGATTTGGTTATCACCCGGTCAGAGGTTGTCCCGGGCCTATGTGTGCCGGTAATTCGTGCGACCGGAGGGAAGCAGTTTGTGTGTTGTGAAATAATTGAAAGTCACGTACCAGCCCCGGATTTTGTGGATCGAATCCACGACTGGAAGCATATCAGGCAAAAGGCCGCCGAACTGAACATTGAGGACCAGCCAGTCGTCAATGAGGAAACACGCTCCTCCCTGGAGCGGCTTGCAGGCCGGGAGGTGCTGTGGGTCGGCCGCCGCAAGTTCCTGAACTCCGCCGGCAAATATCTTCAAAAACTGCAAAACAGCAAGAATCAGGAAGATTGGGAGGAGATGACAAAAGTATTGCATACTTTAAAGGGGAGTTCCGGAACGATTGGGGCGATGCAGGTCAGTGCGGCGAGCAGGAAGTGGGAAGAGATGACCGGGCAGCCTTCTTATACGGGGCAGGATTTTAGAAATCAGTTATATTTGCTGAAAATGCTCCTTGAATATTTCCGTTACCACACCCTGGATTGGGGTAAACAAAGTTAATATGGCGAAACGAATTTTAATGGCTGACGACAGTCCTGTGATACAGAGCCTGTCTAAGAAAATTTTTCAGAATCAGGGATATGAATTCAAGGGAACCAAGACTGGAATGAATGTGGTCGAAGTTATCCGTGATAATGAATTCGACATTCTGATCCTGGATATCATTCTCCCCGACGCCAATGGAATGGAGATCGCACGTCAGATCAGGCAGCTCGACGACCAGGCGAAGGCGTCCATTCCCATCATTGCCGTCTCCGGGAATTACAAGAACTACAGCGCCAGCGACTTTGAGGAAGCGGGCATTACCGCCTTTCTTATCAAACCGCTGGATTATGACCAGCTTGTGAATACGGTGAAAAAATACATCACGCAATGACAATCAAATACTCCAATCACTTTTTGCGTAAGCTGGAGGATCTCCTGGGCGAGACCAGTTATACGCTCAGGTATGAGAAAGGCAACTTCCGCTCCGGCTGGTGCATACTCAATGACCACAAGGTGATCGTGGTTAATAAATACTATGCAGTGGATGGTAAAATAAACTGCCTGCTGGATATCCTCAAATCGGTGGATATCGAAACAGAGCGGCTTTCGCCAAAAAACAAGAATCTTTATCTTGAACTTGCCCAAACCGAACTTGAGCTTTGAAAATAACTTTCCTGGGCACCGGAACTTCCCAGGGTGTGCCTGTCATCACGTGCACCTGCGACGTTTGCCAGTCACTGGATTTCAGGGATAAACGCCTTCGCACCTCCGTGCATGCCGAGGTGGATGGTACCAGCCTGGTCATTGATACGGGGCCGGATTTCAGGCAACAGATGCTGAGGGAACAGATCCGCCGCCTGGATGCCGTTCTTTTCACACATGAGCATAAGGACCATACCGCCGGACTTGACGATGTCCGCGCATTTAATTTCAGCCAGGGTACCGACATCCCGCTGTATGCCAGGGGGCAGGTAATCCGTCAGCTACGTCAGGAATTCAGCTATGCGTTTGCGGAGGATAAATATCCGGGGGTACCCCAGATCGCGGCTCATGAGATAAGCAATGAGGCATTTGATGTCTGCGGGGTAAGCATCCAGCCCATTGAGGTCCTGCACTACAAACTCCCGGTGTACGGATTCAGAATAGGAGACTTTACCTACATCACCGACGCAAGTATAATTCCTGACGAAGCGATGGAGCAAATCCGGGGAAGCCGGGTGCTGGTGCTAAATGCCCTGCAGAAACAGGATCACATTTCGCACTTCACACTTTCCGAAGCGGTAGAGATTGCCCGCAGGATCGATGCTGACACGACGTATTTCACCCATATCAGTCATCGTATGGGACGGCATGAAGTAATTGAGAAAGAATTGCCGGAGAATATACACCTGGCGTATGACGGACTTACCCTGACGCTCTGAAGTGCACAACAATTATTACTTTCTGCGGCAACTGACCGACACCATCAGGCCGGCATGGGAAGGATCGCGGCTGCAAGCCTTGTACACGCAGGAAAAGAACGAGCTTATCATATGGGCCGTTAAAAACGAAAAACAGGACGTATACCTTAAAGCCCACTTCTCCCCGGCGTTTTGCTGTCTGTCATTCCCGGAATCCCATCACCGCGCCCGGCGCAACAGCATGAATTTGTTCGGGACGGCGGAAGGAACAGTCATTAAGTCAGTGCGGATGTATGAGAATGAGCGGGCCTTTTCCTTTATACTGGACAACGGGTCCACCCTGGTGTTCAAGTTGTTCGGGAACAGGTCCAATATTATTCTTTTTAATGAAGACCAGGTCACGGAGGTTTTCCGGAGTGAACTGAAAAACGATTATTCCATGACCCCTCACCTGGACCGCCCGATTATACGTGACCGCACTACATTTCTCCAGGCCGATGGAAACCTGAAAAAGCTGTTTCCCACGTTCGGACCGCAGGTCAGAGAGTATCTCGGGGAGCAAAATTATGAGGAACGGAAACCGGAAGAGAAGTGGAAACTGGTGCTGGAAACCCTGGAGCTGCTTAATGCTTCACGGTTTTACGTAATGGACAAAGAGGAAGTTTACCTGAGTCTTCTCCCTCAACCGGTAACACCCTTTAATGATCCGGTAAAGGCCCTGAATCATTTCTATCAGCAATATTTTATGCGCGGGTTGCTGGGAAAAGAAAAAAAGGAAGTGCTGGGCCGACTCCGGAAACAGGCAGAGAAAAGCGAACGGTACATCAGCAAACTTTACAACAAACTCGAATCCCTTCAGCATCAGGAATCCTATCGGCAGAAAGCCGACCTGCTCATGGCGCACCTGCACGAAATTCCGAAAGGATCGAAAGAGGTGAGCCTGCCTGATTTTTACGATCCCTCGAAAAAAATCAACATCACCATGAACCCCCGGCTTTCCGCACAGGATAATGCTGCCCATTTGTACAAAAAAGCCAAAAACCAGCACCTGGAAATCACGCAAATGGAAACAAATATCCACCGAAGTGAAGAATTGCTTCAGAATGCACGGACCCACATTGAGCGTATCGAACCCATGGAAGAAGTCAGGGAACTGCGGAATTACGTGGAGGCACAGCAGCTGGGTGTTTCAGCGCAGTCTTCTACCCGGGCTTCCCTGCCCTACCGGGACTACGAAATTGACGGATTTAATGTCCGCGTGGGAAGGAATGCCCGGGGGAATGACGAGATGTTACAACAATTCAGCTTTAAGGATGACCTTTGGCTGCACGCCAAGGACGTGGCCGGTTCGCATGTCCTCATTAAATACCAGTCCGGCAAAACCTTTCCGCGGCCAGTGGTCGAAAAAGCAGCGTCTCTGGCTGCATTCTATTCAAAACGCAAGAATGACACACTGTGCCCGGTGATTGTCACGCACCGTAAGTATGTCAGAAAACGTAAGGGGGATCCTGCCGGAATGGTGGTGGTCGACCGCGAAGAAGAGGTAATTCTCGTTCCCCCTGCCGACATCGGTTAACCTATTTGGCGATATTCAGTTTCATCGCATTGGTACGCCCGCGTTCGTGCAAGGGCATGCTTGCGGTGGAGATAAAGACATCCCCCGATTTGATATGCCCCTTTTCCTTAAGGATACTTTCGATATCGGCAAAGGTTTTGTCGGTGGAAACGTCACTGTTATAATAATACCCGCGCACTCCCCAGATCAGGTTTATGATTGGCAAAAGGCGGCGGTTATGGGTGAAAATAAATATATGTGCCTTAGGTCGGTGCGAAGCGAGCTTGAATGCAGTATATCCGGAGGCGGTCATACCAATGATGGCTTTGGCCCTTGAGGTTTCTGAAAGGCGGCAGGAAGCCAGGACAATACTGTCGTTATAAAATAGCGGGTCTTCCTCGTCGGGTTCATGATTCTTGTTATATACATCCGCATCGTCCTCCACGCTGACAATGATACGCTTCATACTCTCGATGACTTCCACCGGGTAGGATCCCGCCGCCGTTTCAGCCGAAAGCATCAGTGTATCTGCCCCGTCCATCACCGCATTGGCCACATCATTGGTTTCGGCACGGGTTGGCCTTGGGGCCTCGATCATACTTTCCATCATCTGGGTGGCAATGATCACCGGCTTGGCTGCCTTATTACATTTTTTGACGATCATTTTCTGCATCATCGGTACATCCTCCATGAGGATTTCCACGCCCAGGTCTCCCCGGGCCACCATGATCGCATCCGAGGCTTCAATGATATCGTCAATATTATCAATGGCCTCCGGTTTTTCAATTTTGGCAATAATGCGGCTGTCGCGACCTGATTCATTAATACGCCGGCGAAGATCATGAATGTCTTCGGCCGCCCGCACAAAAGACAACGCAATCCAGTCCACATCCATTTCAAGGCCAAATTCAAGGTCTTTCAAATCCTTTTCAGTCAGGGAAGGTGCCGATACGTGGGTCTTGGGAAGATTGATCCCCTTTCGCGATTTGAGTTTCCCCCCATGAACCACCAGGCAGTGTACCTCCCGGTCCTGGACCTTCTCCACCCGAAGTTCAATTTTTCCGTCATCAATCAGTACAATATCTCCTTCGCTCACATCGTCCGGGAGATTCTGGTAGACCGTACTTGCCTTTTCGGAGTTGCCCACCATCTCCTCGGTGGTGATGATAAACGGGTCGCCCGGTTTTATTTTGCTGCCCTTTTCCATTTCCCCCACCCGGATCTTTGGTCCCTGCAGGTCCTGCAGAAGACTGACATTCCGGTCAAGTTCTATATTCAGCTCACGCACATATTCAACCACCTTCCGGTGGTCTTCATGGGTGCCGTGAGAAAAATTCAACCTGAAAATATTAACGCCTGCCTTCATCAGCTGACGAAGCATGTCCTTACTGTTGGAGGCGGGTCCTACGGTAGCAATTATTTTTGTTCTGTTGAAGCTCATAAGTGGTGGTTTCAATCCAAAAAGTTATCTCTCGACTTCATTGTGTCGATATCGATGGCGCCAATATATTCAATACATTTTACTTCACGGAGGTCTTGAAGAATTTCTTTTTGTGCAAACGATTGCGATTCGCGGGGGAATTTAAGCAGATAATCGAAGTGGGTCAGATCAGGAGCAAGGTAGTGTTTGTCATTCTCCAGTGACCGGTTTTTAAACAACCAGCACACCGGTTCTTCTTCCCCGAAGACATAGCAACCAAAGGCCTGAGTTTCGTCTTTCAGGGGCAGTTCATAGTCGGTAATCCTGACCAGATTAATAGCCAGCGCCTTATTGACTGACCATGCCAGTTTGTAAAATTTGGCCGATGAAGTAATGCCCAGAAGTACAAA
>CAZLZD010000028.1:0-54299 GCA_964563925.1 uncultured Roseivirgaceae bacterium
ATCATCAACAAGCATTACAAGCTCAATGGGGGTAGAATTAGTCAAAGTAGAGTTTCCTTTTAATAATCAGTAATTTAACCTTATTCTTAGAGGGTCAACAAAAATAATATTTTTATCCTTTCTTACAGGCGAATACACTAAAAATCATGGTTACCTGCTAACCTTCAGTTTATCACCCGGCTTAATGGTATCACCGCTCATGGCATTCAGTTTTTTGAGCTCACTTACCGTAAGATTGAATTTCCTGGCAATTCCGTACAATGTATCCCCGGACTTCACCTCATAGGTCGTCTCCTTCTCCGGTACCGCGGATTCCCTGGCCGTGCCGGAATTTTCCGGGTTTCCGGAGGCAATTACCGGCTTCCTTATAATAAGTTCCTGTCCGATCGATAAAGGGTCATTGATTTTGAGGTCATTCCAGTCCAGCACATCCTGCACCGAAACCTCGTATTGGCGGGAGATCGCATAATAGGTTTCTCCCTGCTTCACACGATGGGTAATTCTCCGGTGAGCAACCGGCAGCTTATCCGTTTCCGCATTGTCTTCCTCACCGGCTGGAATGGTTGTCGGTTTTACTGGAGAATCAGACCCGGAAGGCTTATCACCAGACCCCCACTCCCTTTTTTCAACCGGTGGCTGGGCCGTACTCTGTTCCGAATCGCGGGAGCCCTCTCCTGCTGAAGGCCGTGAGGTAGTTACGGGGCTCTCAGATGCTGTTTTTTCCTTCTGTGCTTCCGGACTTACCTTAACTACAGCCTCCTTTTTGACCGGGGTTCTTTTAAACTCTACCGGAACGTCGGACGGACGGATATACCTTAGCCAAAGGATCATTCCTTCCTCCACCTTATTTGAGGCAGTCCTGATCCTGTTTCGCTGTTTAAGTTTTGAAAGGCGCAATCCGTATTTCTGTGAAATGTCCCACAGGTCCTCTCCCTTGGCCGCCACATGATAGTAGGCCCTGGGTTTGGAAGCTTTCTTTTTGAGGTAATAGACCTGTCCTTCCTGGACCCTGTCGCCATCCTTCATATCGTTGAAGTTCAGAAACCGGGAGACTGAAATACCTCCCCTGCCGGCCAGGGTGGCCACACGATCATTACGACGTGCCACGACCGCCGGTCTGTCATTGATATCAGTAATTTTCCCGGAAAGCGCACCCGCACGATCGTCATAAAGGGGAAAAACAGACGGATCGGTAATATCGTAATTTCTTCCAGGTGATTCGGATCCGGCAGTCCTGACAGGGGAACTTGTTTTTTCAGGTTTGCTGTTCCCTGCAGCCGGTTCCGGTACAGCGGCCACCATTGGCTGTTTACCTTCAACCACTGGGAGAAGGATTGTATAGGTGCGATCGTCAGGGACCGACCCGCGCCGCAGCCATTTGTTGTAATCTGATACCTTCTCGGGGGAGAGTGATGCTTCCCGTGCAATATCGTCGAGCGATTTCCCCTGCTGGTTAATCAATTCAACGAATGACAGTTCAGCAGGACCGTCCACGAACGATTCAAAAGCAATTTTATGGGCGAGGAATTTCTTGATGTACCAATAGGTGCGGCGGTCAATCTGCATACTCTTCTGGCCCTTGTACTTCTCCCCCCCTGCCTTTATGGCAGCTCCGGGCCCCATCTGATATGCCATCAGGGAAATGAGCCAGTTGTCAAAAAACCGCTCGTTATTTTTCTTCATGTACCGCGCGGCAGCTCGTGAGGACGACACGATATTCATTCGCTCATCCACCTGGCGATCTACGCGTAAACCCATTTCCTGGGCGGTAAAGTCCTTAAACTGCCAGAATCCAACGGCGTCCGAAGAAGACACTGCATCGGGGAGAAGTGCTGATTCCTGAAGTACCAGGTATTTAAAATCTTCCGGAAGGTTTTCTTCCCTGAAAACTCTTTCGATGATGGGAAAATAGGAGCGGGCCCGCTGCACATGCACATTGAAATATCTAGGGTTGGCCGTGAGCGCATCCACACTTTCCTGAATCTCGCGCCTGGCCGGATCATCAATGGTAAGCCTGATTCCGGCGAATTCCATGCGTTCCGGCACCTGAGGTGTCTGACCAAGTGCCGCAGTCACTGTAAAAAACAGAATGACAATACTCCTTTTCATAATTTTCTGATTACCATTACTCCATCACGTATCGGGTACAGGACATTCTCCACCCGTTCATCTTCAAGGACCATCCGGTTAAATGAACGCATATTCTCCGTATCCTTATCATCATCGTCCCCGGCCACTTTGCCGCTCCAAAGTACATTATCCACAAGGATAAATCCTCCCTTTCTAACCTTATCGATCACCATCTCATAATATTGTGAATAACTTCGTTTATCCGCATCTATAAAGACCAGGTCAGGGCTAATTTCAAGGTCAGGGATCAGTTCACGCGCATCCCCGATCAGGTAGCGAACATGATGGGTGAGTCCGGCTTCGTCAAAATATCCCCGGACCCTGTCTTCCAGTTCTTCGTTAACATCAATGGTGTAAAGCAGACCATCGGGCTGAAGCCCCTCAGCAAGACAGATGGCTGAATAGCCGGTGTAGGTACCAATTTCGAGAATACACTTCGGTCCGATCATCCTGGAACACATGGCAAGCACCCTGCCCTGAAGATGCCCGCTTAACATTCGGGGCATCAGGACTTCCCGGTGGGTTTCCCGGTTAATGCGTGCAAGAAGTGGTGACTCCGCGGATGAATGCGCCTCCACATACTTTTCAAGTGCTTCAGGCAAAAAGTTCATATTATTCAGGCAAAAAAATCAACTGACTAATCCTGTCATCCAAAAACATTTCATTGGCAATATCGCACAATTCCTCCGATGTTGTGGTCTTAATTTCATTAAAAATTGATTCCAGGGACTCAATTTTCCCGAGATCCAGCAAGCTTTTGGCCATCATGAGCATAAGGCTTGTATTGTTTTCCTCGGCCATTGCAAGCTGCCCCTTCAACTGCTGCCGGGCGGTGTGGAGCTGCATTTTGCCCAGGGGTTTTTCTCTCAGCTTTCTTATCTCCTGGTTGACCAGGCGGATACTCTTATGTAGCTGACGTTGTTCTGTGGCAAAATAGATTCCATACATGCCCGTATCCGTATACCCGTGATAGCTCGCATCCACTGAATAGACATAGCCATGCTTTTCCCTGAGCGCCATATTCAGTCGCGAATTCATTCCGGGTCCTCCTAAGATATTAAGAAGCATGAAGAACTTCAACCGGTTGGGATGCCCCAGCGGAAAGGCCATTCCTCCCATGGCACAATGCGCCTGGGTAATGGGCCGCTTAACCGTTTCCCTTGCGGGCGTGTATCCCTTAAAGGGCAACCGCTCAACTTCTGAATTTTTCTCCGGGATATCGCCAATAAATTTCTCTGCCGCGCGTACCACTTTGGAGAATGGGATATTGCCCACCACGCAAAATATGATTTTGTGTGTGTCGAGGTATCGTGCAATAAATCTCTGAAAGTCTTTTCGGTGGAATGCATTCACCGTTTCACGGGTACCCAGGATATTCACCCCCAGGGGATGATCCCTGAAAACCATTTCATCAAAGTCATCCTGGATGGCATCTTCCGGTGAATCATAATACATTGCCATCTCTTCAAGAATCACCTTTCGCTCCCGTTGTATCTGGCGCTCGGGGAATGTGCTGTGAAATGTGATATCCGCAAGAAGCTCCACTGCCTTCAGGAAGTGGGTATCCAGAACGGAGGCATAGAACGTAACCTTCTCCTTTGTGGTATAGGCATTTAATTCGCCCCCCACTGATTCCATACGATTGAGAATATGGAAAGCCTTGCGTTTTTCTGTGCCCTTGAAGGCCATATGCTCCCAGAAATGGGCAAGGCCCTGTTCGTCGGCCGTCTCGTCACGACTCCCGATATCCAGCATGAATCCGCAATGGACCACCTTGGTCGTAGTAACCCGTTTATGGACTATACGGATCCCGTTATCAAGTTCGTGAATATCAAATTCTTTCGGCTCAGTCATACGTGGCCGCAAAAATACAATTTTTTAATCCACCTATAAACCTGACAGAACAACCTTGATCAAATTATCTACCACAGCCTGCGGCTCCGGGCTGAATTCGTCCGTGGCCCGGTTGGCAATAATGGCATTGGTGCTGCATACCTGGTGGCCCATCAGCTGGCCCATCGCGTACATCCCGGCCGTCTCCATTTCGAAATTGGTCAGTTTTACCCCGTCGCAGGAATAATCCCTGAGCAATGATGTCAGGTCCGGAATATGTGGTTCCAGCCTAACCTTACGGCCCTGCGGACCATAAAAGCCCGGACAGGTTACCGTTACCCCCTGGGTCAGGCCCGGCACGAGCAGCGTATCACCTTCGGCCATGTAGGGTCGAAATCCAAGTGATAGATGTTCCTGCAGCCTGTTCACAAATTTATGCTGGAAAGAGGTCATGGGAAGGCTGTAGAATGCCATCAGGGAATCCAGCCCCACTCCGGCCGAAGACGCCAGCAGAGTGCCCACCGGACAATCCTCCTGCAGGGCTCCGGAGGTTCCTATACGGATGATGTTAAGGCTGACTGTTTTCTCATTGGGCTGGTGGGTTTCCAGGTTTACATTCACAAGGGCATCGAGTTCCGTCATAAATATCTCGATATTATCGGTTCCCATGCCGGTACTGATCACCATGAGTTCCTGTTTACCTATCCTGCCCCTGTGGGTGACAAATTCCCTGTGTTCTCTTTTGAAATACACCTTATCAAAATGACGTGAGACCCGGGAAACCCGGTCCGGGTCACCCACCGTCAGGACGGTATCCGGGATTTCGTCTGCGGCCAGGTCAAGGTGGTACACCCGCCCGGTTTCTGATAAAATGAGTTCGGCAGAAGCATTCCTTGTCATGGTTCAGCGGTTTACGATCTGGGCCGGATTACCGAAAACAGTTTGTTTATCCCCCACATCTGCAATCACCACCGACCCGGCTCCCACCCGGGCATTTTTTCCAATACTCACCCCGGCCACCACAACCGCACCGGAACCGATAAAGGCCCCTTCGCCGAGGTGGACACCCGTATTGATTACAGCCCCGGCCCCGACCTGTACAAAATCATCCAGCCTGGCTTCCCCTTCAATCACAGCGCCCGAATGCAGAAGGCAATGGCTGCCGATTTCCGCATTGTTACCAATCCCGACACCCATATTGATAAAATTACCGTGCCCTATCGATGCCGAGGAAGCAAGAAATGCCTGTCCATGAATTGCATTGACCGGCATAACCTTTCGTTTCTCCTTTAGCATTTTCACCAGGTGACGGCGAACGTCATTCTCATCCACAGCCACAAATGCTTCACATTTCTTGCCGATGTATTTTAAAAACCCGTCATCTTCCATATCCCCGAGTACCGATACTTCATCCACCTCATTTCCAAACTGCTTTTTATCATCGGTCAGAAAGCCGTAGGTAAGTATCTCATTACTGTCAAAAATAGCCTTTGCCGCACGTGCAACAGGGTTCAGGCCAAAAATCATTACAGGGTTCTTCATTGCTTTGATAATTTCATCATCTTTTCCTTCAGGGCTTCTGCCCAGCGGCAAAAATAGCTATTATTAAGCGTAATCAGTAAAAGAAAGACGGGAAGAAACCCGACCCGGTACCTGACCAGTGTTCCGATGTTCGGCGCCGACATGGCCAGGAAACCGGCCAGTAACAGGCAATAGAACCAGGCAGACCAGTGCATGGTGGTAAACCGGGAGGAAGATTTTCTCAGGGAGATCAGGAAAGCAAGGCCCAGCCCGATCAATACTACATTTTCAAATCCGGCGAGCATTGTCCAGACTGACCAGGCATCGAAAGGAAGAGGGAAAAAGAGTCCGGCCAGGGTCGCAAACGGAAGGGTCAGTATCAGGCAGCCCCACTCCGGACATAGTGTGCTGAATTCTATGTATTTCCCCGGATCCGACTGGTTGATAAAAGTCAGGTACTGGTCGTACACCACTTCCGGCAGGTAGGACGGAACCAGGTTTGGATTAAGCCAGCCCAGGAATATCCATCCTGCGGCAGCGGTGGCAGTCAGGATCAGCAATCGATAACCGGTGCCTGTCCTGAGTTGCGGTGACCGGAGGATAAATCCGGCAATCAGGCTTAATAAAAGGACAGCGGCATAATAGTATTTTACCTGCCAGAGGATATACCCCGTCAGAATAAGCAGAATTACCGCAACCCAGCGCCGGAAGCCAACTCTTTGCCCGATTGAGAGGAGTGCTGCGAGAAGCACACCGAGGGCTCCTACTGCCAGGCTTTCCTTGGTGAGCCCGGATGACCAGAAAAGCACCGATGGGAAATACATCAGACTAAAGAGTGCCCCCATCAGCCATTTCCAGTGTATCCTGACCAGGACCATAGTGAGCGTCCAGAGGCCTGCCCAGGCAATCAGGCTGAAATACACGGAAGAAAGCCAGTATGAGGAAGGTCCGGCCAGGTATATGACGCTGGCCCATTTACTTACATACAGGGCCCTCGGGGAATAATTAAATGAAGAATCAAAAGGGATGACACCTCCTGCAAAAAGAAATCTCACATAGGCGCCGAAATCTTCAGCCGCCCATTGTGCCAGTTTCAAACCTTCCTCATGAAAGCCGATTGTATCGCCAAATCCCTTTATTCTCCAGTAAAAATAACCAAGGGCCATTCCTGCCAGAACTTTGAGTGCCAGTGAAACAATGGCATGAATACGCAGTCCGTTCCCGGCGGGGGTCAGCCTTATCGCAAGAATGACCAGGCCTGAAATCACGAAAATATGAATAAGGTATCCCGTCATGCCGATATTATTTCTACCCCGACCGGACAATCCAGGCATTTCCGGCGTCGGCAATATTGTTTATAATGACCCAGCATGGCCTGGGTGTCCGCGGCATTATGCCCCTTCACTCCTGCCTGAGCCCACATCCGAATATACCGATTATTTTCAGCAGGGAGTTGCGCGTACAGCGTACGGGCCCGGCTATCTTCCTGCGGCAATCCCCTGTACGCATGATACGCCAGTTTCAACGGAAAGATTACGTTGATGATAAAGTGATAAGCCTGGTACTTCCCAAATCCATTATCTGAGAATGCTCCGCTTCGTCCAAAGTGACTGTGTGATTTCCAGTATTCCGGCAGCCTCACCACAAAGAACTTTCTCAGCTCGGCCACCGATTCCTTATCTGTCCAGAACCTGAAAAATCCTTCTCTCCTGCATACCAGTTCGGCCAGAGCGGCAATCCGCCGGCCTGGGAATGAGGCAGGACGCATACGCAGAAACTTCCACTGGTGGGCGGCCATGCCGGGCAGGTTATATTTCCCCTTCAGAAAGGCATACTCGGCCTTCAGCTGCTGATGCCAGGTGTCTTTGGCAGGCCCGTCAAGCATCCCCGCCACGCCAAAAAGTATGGCGGCGACCTGATCCGGACGATCTCCGTGCCGCTTCAGGGTCCGGTACCTGACCAATTGACTCAGGCGGTCAAAAGCCTCCTGGTTACTGCCTGAACCGGCATATTTGAGCAGCAGCCTGAACGCGGTCTCTTCCCAGTCGGAGCCATTCTTTTGCAATAAGTCGATAATCTGGCCGGTCCGGGACCTCATCCGGGCTCGAAGCGACCTGTCCATCGCCTTGTGCACGGTAGAATCATTCACCCGACCAATGAGATCCCTGCACGGTATATGCCATAGGCTTGCGGAAAGGTCGGTGAATCGCCGAAAAACAGACAAAGTTATTTTATCCCGAAGCACAATGGTCGGCAGGATTGTCCCGTCTGAGCGAAATACCTCACGGTCATTCTCCCAGACCACGTGCAGGACCACGGCATCATACGCAGGGTCAAGATGGTGATTGTGATTATTCCAGTCCGAGGCCCTGACATGAATCTCCACATGCCCGCGCCATTCCATACCTGAGGAAGAAATCAGTGCGAAAAGAAAATCCGGCCCGCCGTGTTCGTTGTATGTTCCCGGATCAATGACCCGGACTTTCTGCCCGGATTCAGTAACAAGCCGGTCCGGTGAGAAATACTGGTACTGCCAAACGAAATGCAGTAGCTGTTCCTGCATGCTACATGTACTTGTCCATGAGCTCCGACATTTCATGCTGCAGTTTGTGCGCTGCCTTCCCTGCCTCCGCAGCAAAATCCTTACCGCCGGATGCGTAGATTATCCCGCGGGATGAATTGACAAGCAGGCCACAGTGTTCGTTAAAACCCAGACGCGAAACCTGCTCCAGGTCGCCCCCCTGTGCACCTACTCCAGGGACCAGGAAGAAATGCTCCGGTGCCATCTCCCTTATCTCACCAATACGTTCGCCGCGTGTGGCACCCACCACAAACATGAGCCGGTCAGGTCCTCCCCAATTTGCCGCCGTCCGTATCACCCGCTCATACAATTTTGTACCGTCGGCCAGATCCAGCGTTTGAAAGTCCTGGCTCCCCTGGTTGGACGTATGCCCGAGAAGAATTACCCATTTATCGTCAAAGTCCAGAAAAGGCCTCACCGAATCTTCTCCCATATAGGGGGCGACGGTGACTGAGTCAAACTCCAGCTGTTCAAAAAAAGCCCTGGCATAGAGGCGCGAGGTATTTCCAATATCACCACGTTTTGCATCGGCGATCGTGAACAGGTGATCCGGAATGTAGTTGATGGTTCGCTCCAGGCTTTCCCATCCACGGGTGCCAAGCGCCTCATAAAAGGCGATGTTCGGTTTGTACGCAACGGCGTATTTCTCGGTGGCATCAATAATCTGCTTATTGAATTCGAATACCGGGTCCTTGGTATTTTTCAGGTGCCTGGGTATTCGTTCCAGATCGGTATCCAGGCCCACACACAGGTAGGAGTCCTTTTTCCTGATACGGGCAAATAATTTTTCTCTGTTCATGGCTCGATACGAAGATAATTCCTCTGACGGCAACCTGAAAGGAAATTTCACGGAGAATTCTGCAGAGACCGGCACCAGCAAAAAACCCTGCGCGTGGCGCAGGGTTCAGACTTGATTTCTCTCCTTATCAGCGAAGGTCTATAACCTCCACGCCCGGGTAATCATCGGTGTCGAAGACAAAGAAGGATTCAGGCGGGTTTATACCGCTGTTAAAGTTTTCTATGGTGTATTTGTACTGGTTGCCCGACTTATCAAACATGATCCACTGGGTCAGGCTGCTGTCTGATTTCCGGATAAACAGCTTGATCTTAAAGTACTGGGCATCCTTATCATCCGGGACCAGGTCGACCACCGAATGCGGCTTTCCGCCGACCGTCTCCTCGCCGATGTAGATGTATTTGTACCCTTTTTTATAGGCCTCATAGATCTTGGAGGGAGAAATTTCATCTTCATCCGGATCGTAATTATCAATATTCA
Source organism: uncultured Roseivirgaceae bacterium (assembly GCA_964563925.1). Classification (GTDB taxonomy): domain Bacteria; phylum Bacteroidota; class Bacteroidia; order Cytophagales; family Cyclobacteriaceae; genus JAUILA01. The sequence continues at coordinate 9,342 of CAZLZD010000028.1, forward strand.
CTTCATTCACATCCGGAAGATAGGTCCAGAAGGTTTCACCATTGTTTATGACCACCTGTTCGTCAAGCTCAAGCTTGTATTTATCTCCTTTCACGGTAATTTTTCCTCCGAATTCTTCATTGATCCCTTCGGTTTCGTTGATCAGTGAAGAGGTAATATCCGCGCTGTACGCAGGAATCTTCTTATATTTCGCACTCATGGCGTCGAGGACCTTCAGTGCATTTTCATCCCTTTGTGCCCAGCCGACGGTTACAGTCAGCATACATAAGAGTAGTAGGGAAAGCTTTTTCATTTCGTTAGGTATAAAGTATAAAAATTTACAATTAATCTAAGCTATTCAATAATTGTTCCAAACTATATTCGTCAGGAATAAGAACGTCCCGCGCCTTGCTTCCTTCAAACGGGCCGACGATTCCTGCCGCTTCAAGCTGGTCAATCAGCCTGCCGGCGCGGTTGTACCCGAGCTTGAGTTTTCGCTGGATAAGTGAGGTACTTCCCTGCTGATGCATTACAATCAGGCGGGCTGCATCCTCGAAGAGCGCATCCCGGTCAGAGAGATCCACTTCTCCCGGTACAGAACTTTCATCATCTCCCACATATTCGGGCAGTATATAGGCCGTTTCATATCCCCGTTGCCCTCCTATAAAGTCGCACACATTTTCCACTTCCGGGGTATCCACAAAGGCACACTGCAGGCGTGTGAGGTCAGACCCGTGTGACAGGAGCATATCGCCCATTCCGATCAGCTGATCGGCACCGCCCGTATCCAGAATGGTCCGGGAGTCAATCTTCGAGGTCACCCGGAACGACAGCCGTGCCGGAAAGTTGGCCTTGATCACCCCGGTAATCACATTCACCGAAGGACGTTGTGTGGCCACCACCAAATGTATGCCAATGGCACGGGCAAGCTGCGCAAGACGTGCGATGGGTGTCTCCACTTCCTTGCCTGCGGTCATCATCAAATCGGCAAGCTCATCAATGACCAGCACAATATAAGGTAAAAATCGGTGACCATTCTGCGGATTAAGTTGTCGTTTTACAAACTTGTTGTTGTATTCCTTGAGATTCCTTGCGCCTGCATCTTTCAGCAGGTCATACCGGTTGTCCATTTCAATACACAATGAGTTCAGTGTATTGACCACCTTTTTGGTGTCGGTGATAATAGCCTCCTCGCTGTCCGGCAGCTTCGCCAGAAAATGACGTTCGATCTTATTGAACAGTGTAAGCTCCACTTTCTTTGGATCGACCAGCACAAATTTTAACTGGGACGGATGCTTTTTATATAAAAGTGATGTGAGAATGACATTCAGACCCACTGACTTACCCTGCCCGGTTGCCCCGGCCATCAGCAGGTGCGGCATTTTTGCCAGGTCGATCATGTACACTTCATTGCTGATCGTCTTGCCCAGGGCCACAGGAAGTTCCTTCTCGCTGCGCATGAATTTTTCGGTCTCCAGCATGGAGCGCATCCCCACGATCTCCCTGTTCTTGTTGGGCACCTCGATTCCGATGGTTCCTTTACCCGGGATAGGGGCGATGATCCGGATACCCAGGGCGGCCAGGCTCAGGGCAATATCATCCTCCAGGTTCTTGATCTTGGATATTTTGATGCCTGCTTCCGGAACAATTTCGTAGAGGGTTACGGTCGGACCTATCGTCGCCTTGATGCTTTGGATACCGATCTTAAAATTGACCAGCGTTTCGATGATCTTGTCCTTGTTTTGTTCCAGCTCCTCCTTGGTCACCTGGATCCTGCCGGCATCCATCTCGGCGAGAAGGTCCAGGGTGGGATACTTATAGGAACCAAGATCAAGGGTCGGATCATAATTCTCCTGTTTATCTGCCTTTTCCTCTTCCTTAATATCCTCGTTGACCGAAAATTCAGGTTCAGCCGGCTGCTCCTTCTCCGCCACCACTGTTTCCTTTCGGACGGCAGGTTCCGGCAGGTCAACATCCAGCTGAAGTTCCGGTTTCGGCTGGGCCTTCCGGGCCGGGGGCGGGTTATCATTCTCCAGCTCCACCTTACGCGACTGATGCTCCGGCCAGTTGTCCTTGTCCTCAGTATACCCTTTCACACCTGTTTCGGTGGCAGGTTCCGTGTCGATATCATCCGTACTCGACAGGTCCTCCATTTTTTCACCCAGGTTCTTCTCCAGTGTTTCCACACCCGATGAAATTTTAGTTCGTATTCCCAGGATGGAAGTCACATTGAAGTAGTAGATGACAAACACCAGCAGGGAGAAAATGAGCAGCAGGATCGTGCCCCAGCCAATGAGCCCTTCCAGCATCAGCGCCAGCTGATACCCTATACCCCCGCTTACAAATCCCCATCGTGAAACCCCTTCGGTGGTATACACGGTATAGCCCAGCAGCACACACACCCAAAGTGTAAAAAAAGCACAGAAAACAAAGGAGGAATAAATGGGAAGCAATTCCTTCCTGAATACCACCTTATACCCAACGAGAAACATGAGTACCGGGGTGAAATAGGCAGCCAGGCCAAACCAGCGGAAAATAAAATAATGACTTACAAAGGCGCCTGACAACCCAAGCCAGTTTTCGGTCTCCCTGCCGGAGTCAAGCATTCCGGTCTGACCGATCGCCTCAATAACGGTCTGATCGGCCTTGCCGGTAAACAGGTAGGAGATAAAGGCGGTCATCAGGTAAATCGAACTGATGATCAGGAATAGTCCTACGGTAAGCTGAAAGCGGCGGTCTTTCAGAAATGAAAAACTTAGTCGGAATTTCTTTTTGCCTGACCGGGCTTTCTCCTTGGGAGAATTCTTTTTGTAGGTGTTCTTGGCCATTTGATCAAAAATACAAAGCTGTGGTGTATTAAAAAATTACCCTCTTTTTAATTGTACGGCGAGGTACCGGTTAATATTGCGCACAAATGACGGGCCTTCATAGATAAAGCCGGTATAAATCTGCACAAGGGATGCCCCTGCGCGAATTTTTTCCCAGGCATCTTCGGGAGACATGATGCCTCCCACCCCGATGATCGGGAAATCCGGCCCCAGCCTTTCACGTAAATAAGTTATGATTTCATCAGACCTGTCCCTTACCGGCCTGCCGCTCAGTCCGCCATTACCGATCTTATCAAGTTCCGCGGCCGGGGTCTTCAGCCCGTCCCGGCTGATGGTCGTATTCGTTGCGATCACCCCGTCGAGCTGCGTTTCTTTCAGGATTTCAATAATATCGTCCAGCTGGCCTTCCGTCAGATCCGGGGCGATTTTAAGCAGGACCGGTTTGGAGACCGGCATCTGTTCGTTGCGCCGGCCGACTGCAAGCAGCAATCGTGTCAGTGGTTCCTTTTCCTGCAGGTCCCTCAGGTTAGGGGTATTCGGCGAACTAACATTGATCACAAAATAATCCACATGATCAAAGAGTCGTTCAAATCCCGCCAGGTAATCTTCCACGGCCCGTTCGTTGGGAGTGTCCTTATTCTTCCCGAGATTTCCCCCGATGATTACCGGCGATTTCCGGGAGGAAAGACGCCTGGCGGCGGCATCGACACCCCCGTTGTTAAATCCCATCCGGTTGATCACCGCTTTGTCTTGCGGAAGCCTGAACAGACGGGGGCGGGGATTACCGGGCTGAGGCCTGGGTGTGACTGTCCCGATCTCAATAAACCCGAAACCATACGAAGCCAGCGCATCAACCTGCCTGGCATCCTTATCAAAGCCGGCTGCCAGTCCGACCGGATTTTCAAACGTTACTCCAAATACATTCCTTCGTAATTCCGGGGCTGAAACGGTGAATATGCGACGATTCAGCCAGAGCATGCCAGGAATCCACCGGAGCAATCCCAGCAGCCGAAATGTGAAATGATGGATCTTTTCAGGGTCAAACAGAAAAAATATGGGCCTGATTATCTTCTTGTACACCGCTTACCTCTCATTTGAGCCCAAAGATAATGGTTTATCGAACGGACTGGGAGAAAAAAGTTAAAACTTCTCAACTCCGCGGATGAAACTCCTGAATTACCTGCCTGAGGTAATCCCGGTCAAGATGAGTATAAATTTCGGTCGTGGTTATGGATTCGTGTCCAAGCAATTCCTGAACAACCCGGAGATCGGCTCCTCCTTCCAGCAGGTGGGTGGCAAAGGAATGTCGGAAGGTATGCGGACTAATATTTTTTTTGAGTCCTGCCTTCCTGGCGAGGTTCTTTACAACAGTAAATACCATCACCCTGGACAACTGACGGCCCCGACGGTTCAGAAAGACAAAATTTTCATGGCCTTTCACCGCCGGTACATGTACGCGTACTTCCTCCCGGTAAATGGTCAGGTATTTCAGGGCGTCTTTGCCGATGGGCACAAGCCGTTCCTTATCACCTTTACCTGTCACACGCAGGAACCCGATATCGGCATACACATTGGTCAGCCGCAGGTTAACAAGCTCGCTTACCCTCAATCCCGAACTGTAGAGAACCTCCAGCATGGCCCGGTTCCTTTGTCCTTCCGGCGTACTATGATCAATGGCTTCCAGCAGGGTGACAATTTCCTGGTAGGACAAGGTGTCAGGGAGTTTGCGGCCTAGCTTCGGTCCTTCCAGCAGGGAGGTGGGGTCCTGGTCAATGACCTGATCATAGAGCAGGAACTGATAAAAAGATTTAATGCCCGACAATATCCTGGCCTGGGAATGGGGGCTCATGCCGAGTTCATTTATGTATTCAACGAAATCCTGGAGCTGGGAATGGGAGACGCGATCAGGAGATACCGGGATTTGCCCGCAAAATTGCCCGAGCAACCGGAGATCATGCAGGTAGGCCTTTATGGAATTCTCTGAAAGAGACCTTTCCACGGTGAGGTACTCTGTAAATTGCCGGCAGGCCTGTTCCCATTTCATGGTATAAAAGTAGGGATTTTAATCAATGGGTCCGGACTTTTCCAAATCGATTATTTTCCTGTAATTTCATCCCTATGAAGCTGATGATCATTAACGGTCCCAATTTAAACCTGCTGGGCAAACGGGAACCCGGTATTTATGGTAATACTTCCTTTGAGGATTTCTTCGAACGACTTAAATCATCTTTTTCCGGTCATCAGCTGGAATATTATCAGTCGAATGTGGAAGGTGAACTGGTCGGCAAGCTGCAGGAGAAGGGATTCGAATATGACGGGATCGTACTGAATGCAGGTGCCTATACGCATACGTCGGTGGCCATTTCGGATGCCATCGCTGCCATCAATACCCCGGTCATTGAAGTACATATTTCCAATATCTACAAGCGGGAGGAATACCGTCACAAAAGCATTATTTCCGCGCATTGTGCGGGAATGATCAGCGGTCTTGGCCTGGAGGGATACCTGCTCGCACTCACCTATTTCATTCATAAGGAGGGGTCAGATGATTAGTTTTTACCCCGGACCGTCACAGGTTTACAAAGAGATCCCCTCCTACGTGGATGAGGCTTATTCCACCGGGATGATCAGTGAGAACCACCGCAGCAAGCGATTTATGAAGCTTTATAAATCCACGGTAAAGCTGCTGAAAAAACGCCTTGAGATTCCGCAGGATTACAGTATTCTGTTTGTATCCTCGGCCACCGAATGCTGGGAGATTGTCGCGCAGAGCCTCATTGCCCAGCAAAGTTTTCACTTCTTCAATGGTGCATTCGGGGAGAAGTGGTACAAATACACGCGGAAACTTCATCCATTGGCCATCGGGTACCGATTCGGGGAAGACGTCGAGCTTACCCCGGAGAATATTGACCTGTCAGGAACCAAAAACGGCCTGATCTGCCTGACGCAGAACGAAACGTCTAACGGTACCCAGATCCACAATGACCGGATTGCCTACTTCAGAAATACCTTTCCTGATCACCTCATCGCAGTGGACGCCACCTCCTCCATGGCCGGCATTTATCTTGACTTCGCCCAGGCGGATATCTGGTATGCGTCGGTCCAGAAATGTTTCGGCCTTCCGGCCGGAATGGCGGTGCTGATCGTCTCCCCTGATGCGCTGAAACAAGCCGTTGAGATCGGGGATAACCGGCACTACAACAGCATGCTTTTTATGCAGGAGAATGCAGCGAAATTCCAGACCCACCTGACTCCCAATATCCTGGATATCTATTTGCTTAACCAGACCCTGAAAAAATCCCGTGGTATTCATAAGGTAAACAAGCGACTTGACAAACGACAGCTCGCCCTCACCAAGATTATCCGGAACAAACCCGACTGGGATTTCCTGGTACAGAATGAAGCCGTGCGTTCGACTACGGTGATCACATTGACGAGTGATCCGGGACGCGTGAAAGACCTGAAAAAGAAGGCTCGGGAGAATGGTATTGTCCTTGGAAATGGCTACGGCCCGTACGCCGAAGAGACGCTCAGGATCGCTAACTTTCCTGCCACCACACGTTCAGACTGGAAACAACTGAAAGATTTTCTAAAAACTCACCTCTAGTTTTGAAGGCAGGCTTGAACTTCAGCCGGGTTTGCCTTTCTTTGCATCATGTTTTCATTTAAGGACACATTGTCTGTTACCCTGATCCTGTTTTCAGTGATCGATATCCTGGGATCCATCCCGATCATTATTTCCCTGCGAAAGCGGGAAGGAAAGATCCATTCCGGCAGGGCGACAATAATTTCAGGAATACTCATGATCCTGTTCCTGTTCCTGGGTCAGTCCATTCTTTCTTTATTCGGGCTTGATGTGGGGTCTTTTGCTGTGGCCGGGGCGATCATTATGTTCATCCTTTCACTTGAAATGATCCTGGGCGTACATTTCTTTCACGAGGAACCGGAGGCCCGCGGGTCGGGCTCCATCGTACCTCTTGCATTTCCGCTCATCGCGGGGGCAGGGACGCTCACGACCATCCTGTCGATCCGCGTGGTATACAGCAATGTCAATATTCTGGCAGGTATTCTCATAAACCTGCTGTTTGTGTTCATTGTGCTTAAATCGACCAACTGGCTGGAACGGAAGCTCGGGGCCTCGGGATTTAATATCCTCCGTCGGGTATTCGGGATCATTTTACTGGCCATTGCCGTTAAAATATTTAAAGATAATATCACTGCCACATGAGTAAAGGCCAAACCATCATCATGTACACCGACGGGGCAGCGAAAGGAAATCCGGGGCCCGGGGGTTACGGAACCGTGCTGCTCGCCAAGGTAAACGGAAATGTATACCGAAGGGAATTATCGGAGGGTTTTCGTAAAACCACCAATAACCGGATGGAATTACTTGCCGTGATCCGCGGACTTGAGAAAGTCAGGAATGCCGGCAGCCGGGTGCAGATATATTCCGACAGTAAATATGTCGTGGAAGCGGTGGAAAAAGGTTGGGTCTGGAATTGGCAGAAAAAAGGATTTGCCAAAAAAGCCAATGCAGATCTCTGGCAGCAATTCATACCGTTGTATAAAAAGCATGATGTCACCCTGCACTGGGTCAAAGGCCACGACGGGCTCGCCGAGAACGAGCGATGTGATCAGCTGGCGGTAGAGGCAGCTGAGTCCTCAGGGCTACAGGTGGATAAAGGCTATGAGGCTGCGAATGAGTCAGGCGGTTTGTTCTGACTATTTGCCCTTGAAATTTGGTTTACGCTTTTCCAGAAATGCGCTCACACCTTCCTGGTAGTCTTCTGAACTTCCGGCGATTTCCTGGCAATAGGCTTCATAATCCAGCATTTCATCCAGAGATGCATTCCCGGATTTATTCAGCATCTTTTTCATGAGGCCGATGGCGCGGGTCGGAGCGGACGCGTAGTAAGTGGTATAGGACTGAACCGCCGAATCCAGCTCCTCGTGCGGCACCACCTTGTTTACGAGACCCATTTCCAGGGCTTCCTCCGCCTTGATGCGTGTTCCCATGGTCGCCAGCTCGAATGCCTTTGACGACCCGACAAGCCGCGGCAGGAAATAGGAAGACCCTGAATCCAGCACCAATCCGATATTCACAAATACCTCCGTCAGCATTGCATTCTCCGAGGCCACAATCAGGTCACACGCCAGCGCCAGCGAACAGCCGGCCCCTGCTGCCACCCCATTGAGCCGGCAGATGATAGGTTTGGGCATTTCGCGCATGGCCCGGATAATGGGATTATAGCGGCGGTGCAACGAGTCGATAAATGACCGCTTCGTGTCTGGGTCCCCGCTTTTAAGGTCCTGTCCTGAGCAAAACGCCTTTCCTTCCCCGGTCAGCACCACAACCCTAACTTCCTCATCACGCTTTGCCTGTTTCAGCGCATCCTGCAGTTCAAAGGTGAGCTCGTCATTCAGGGCATTGTACACTTCCGGACGATCAAGCGTAATGGTTGCGATTCCGTTATTCAGGCTGTAGCGAAGAAATGAAGGCATAACTATAAGGTTAAAAACATGGCTAAAAAACAAATGGCGAATCCTGTGACTGCGCCGGTATATACTTCTCCCGGAGAATGTTCATTAAGAAGGAGCCTCGACGAAGTGACCAGTCCGGCGATGAGCAAACTTACTATCATGGGAATAAACAAACCCGCAATAGGAATACGAAGGTGGAGTCCCAGTAAAAAGCCTACGATACCCCAGATTCCCATGGCATGTACGCTTACCTTCATGAAAAGGGTGATGAAACTAGCCACAAAAATAACCAGGGTCACCCCGCTGAAAATCATAAGCAGCACATCACTGAAAGGCAAACGGGTCATAAAAAGGTACGTACTAACCGCATAATAGCAGCCGATAAAGAAGAACGGCATGAACCGCTCCTTGCGATTTCGCATGTGCAGATCCTGGATGGAACCAAGCAGTTTCATCACGAGGAGGCTGCAGACAGGAATGACAAAGGTGAGAGTGCTGATCAGGATCATTACCTGCCGGATCATGGCCGGTTCGGCCGGACGGATAACCTCAGGAAGGTACAGGTACAGTGTACCGGTCAGCAGCGTCGTGAGCAGCAGGGGATGGAACAGAACAGAAATAAACAGGGCAAGATATCGTAGCACTACAGTTCCTTTCTCAGCCTGGCAACAGGAATATTCAGTTGTTCACGGTATTTGGCGACCGTACGCCGGGCAATGTTGTAACCTTGTCCCTTCAGAAGCTTTTCCAGTTTGTCGTCAGACAGCGGCTTTTTCTTGTCTTCGTTATCCACGATATGCTTTAGTTCATTCTTCACCTCGCGGCTGCTGACATCTTCCCCGCTGTCGGTGGCTATCCCTTCAGAAAAGAAATACTTGAGCGGAAAGATGCCGAAATCTGTCTGAACCGATTTGCTGTTTGCCACCCGGGAAACCGTGGAGATATCCATGTCGATGATATTGGCGATATCCTTCAGGATCATGGGACGGAGTTTGGATTCGTCGCCTTCCTGGAAATAATCATACTGGAAATCCACGATGGCCCTCATCGTATTGAGGAGGGTATGCTGACGCTGTTTGATCGCATCAATAAACCATTTGGCGGCGTCCAGCTTTTGCTTCACAAAGCTGACCGTTTCCTTTAGCTTCTTATCCTTTTTGTTGCTTTTATCATAGGCATCCAGCATGTCGGAGTAGGAACGGCTGATGCGTAATTCCGGTGCATTCCTCGAATTAAGGGCCAGTTCCAGCTTTCCATTATTGTTGGAAAGAATAAAATCCGGGATCAGGTACTGCGTTCGTGCGATGCCGGTCGAGGCTCCCCCGGGCTTGGGGTTAAGCTTCCTGATGACTTCCATCGCATCCTTGATATATTCTTCATCATCAAGATCGAGCTTGCGCATGATCTTGTCGTAATGCTTTTTGGTAAACTCTTCGTAGCATTCATCCAGGATTTTCCTGGCTACGATCACATCAATATTGTGGTCATGATCAGGACGGCGCTCCAGCTGAAGCAACAGGCATTCCTGGAGATTCCGGGCTGCTATTCCCGGCGGATCGAATTCCTGGATCTTAAACAGGATCTCCTCCACCTCATCGATGTCGGTATCTATATTTTGTGAGAATGCAAGGTCATTAATGATCGATTCGAGGTCCCGGCGGATATACCCGTCGCTCTCAATACTGCCAATCAGTTGTTTGCCGATCTGTGCCTGACGTTCATCAAGTCGGAGGAACCCCAGCTGGTCCAGCAGCTGCTCATTCAGGGTGTTGTTGGTAGGAATCGGCATGTCCCGGTCTTCCTCATTTCCCCGGCCGTCTCCCTGCATCTTATACCCTGCAAAGTCATCGTCCTGCAGATAATCATCGACGTCCAGTTCGTTATCGGCCGGTGCTTCCTCCTCCTGAAATTCATCAATAGGATCTTCAGGCTCTTCCTTGCCTTCCTCCAGAACCGGGTTCTCCTCGAGTTCCTCCTCTATGCGGCTTTCGAGCTCTGCAGTAGGAATTTGCAAAAGCTTGATAAACTGAATCTGCTGCGGAGACAGTTTTTGCTGTAAACTTTGTGTAAGACCTAACTTTTGCATCCTGTATTGTACGATTTTTTCGGTACTAACTAAAGTTAGTCAAAGTTATTATATTTCATCCATTCTTTGATAAAAAGCGCAAATAATCGTTTTTTTGCGCACTATTTCAACGATTCGGTGTACACCGGTTAAGCACGAGGCATGGCTGACAAGAAAAGCAGAATTAAAATATCCAGACTTCTCCAGGAGAGTCCTGAAGGTGAAAAAGTTACCGTTAAAGGATGGGTTCGAACCTTCCGGAATAATCAGTTCATCGCCCTGAATGACGGTTCAACCATTCAGAACCTGCAGGTTGTGGTGGATTATGAGAATACCGATGATGCGATTCTCCGTAAAATAACCACGGGCGCCTGCATTGCCGTCGATGGAACGGTGGTGGAATCCCCCGGAAAAGGACAGCGTGTGGAAGTGAAAGCGGATGAAGTCCGGATTCTCGGAGAAGCCGACCCGGAGAAATACCCCTTGCAGCCAAAGCGCCACTCCCTGGAGTTCCTTAGGGAAATAGCTCACCTGCGTGTACGTACAAATACCTTCAGTGCCATTTACCGGATCAGGCATGCCATGATCTATGCCGTACATACTTTTTTCCAGGAACATGGTTTTGTGAATGTGCATACTCCCATCATTACCGGTTCAGATGCCGAGGGTGCCGGGGAGATGTTTCGTGTAACGACCCTCGATCCGGTGAATCCTCCTAAGACAGAGGAGGGTGCGGTGGATTATAAGGAGGACTTTTTTGAGAAGGAAACGAACCTGACGGTATCCGGACAGCTGGAGGTGGAAACTGCCTGTTTGGCGCTTTCAGAGGTTTATACATTTGGTCCGACATTCCGGGCTGAAAATTCAAATACCTCACGGCACCTGGCAGAGTTCTGGATGATCGAACCTGAGCTGGCTTTCTGCGACATTGATGACCTGATGGACCTGTCGGAGAAGTTTGTAAAATTCCTGGTAGGCTATGCACTTTCCCATTGTGCAGATGACCTGGCATTTCTTGAAAAACGACTCGCTGACGAAGAAAAGTCAAAACCGCAGCAGGAAAGGAGTCCGATGGGCCTTGTGGAAAGACTGACTTTTGTCCGCGACAACGAATTTGAACGAGTGACCTACACGGAAGCCATCAATATTCTCAGGAATTCGAAACCCAACAAAAAGAAAAAATTCCAGTACCTGATTAACGACTGGGGAGCCGACCTGCAAAGCGAACATGAACGGTACCTGGTGGAGAAGCACTTTAACAAACCGGTGATCCTTTACAACTACCCCAAGGATATCAAAGCTTTTTATATGCGGCAGAATGATGACGGAAAAACAGTGGCTGCACTGGACGTTTTGTTTCCGGGCATCGGGGAGATAATTGGCGGTTCTCAGCGAGAAGAACGATATGAGGTGCTGAAAAAACGGGTTGAAGACCTGAACATTCCCGAGAAGGATCTCTGGTGGTACCTGGAATTACGAAAATTTGGTACCGCGCCCCACGGAGGTTTCGGGCTCGGCTTTGAGCGGATGATACAGTTCATCTGCGGGATGGGAAATATCCGTGATGTTATTCCATTCCCCCGCACACCGGGTAACGCAGAATTCTAAATAAAAAAAGCGCCGGATCAGCGCTTTACAAATTTGTAGGTTTCACCAAAATAGGTCTGTTCGTCCTTTATGGCTACCAGGTAATATCCCGGGGGGAGATCTTTTACCTGTATCTCGTAAATATTATCCTCTTTTTTCTCAACCGTAAGGACAATCTCATTCCCGATAATAGTATACAGGGTGATCCTCGGATTCTCTAACGTCGAATTTTTAATTTCAATCTGCAGATAATCATCGGTGGGATTAGGGAACAATTTGACCACATTGGAACTCTCCGTCATGGTCGATGTATTGAAACGGTCAAGTTCGCCCTGCGTTTGCGCCTGGATTGTTGTTCCTGTCAGAACCATTGTTAGTACGAATAAGACGAGTATAAACTGCTTCATTGGGTATTTCCTCCAACCATAAACTAGCAAAAATTAAACCACAATTTTTCACCGGGTTTTTTCGTTGCACTCTGTATTTACGATTAATCCGGCAAAAAGGTTTTGTGTGCAGATGAAAGACCCCCCGGACCTACAAAGGGTTGGAATGATTCAGTCCCGTTTTAGTAATTCTCCGAATGCCCCGGGAAGGTAGTCAATTATGTCCCCGGCTATCATACTGATTTCGGTAAGTTGCTGTACGGCCAGATCGCCTGCAAGTCCGTGCACATATACTCCCAGTAATGCGGCATCCTCCGGATCATACTGCTGGGCGATCAGTCCGGTTATGATACCGGTAAGTACGTCCCCGCTGCCTGCAGTGGCCATACCCGGATTACCGCTGGTATTGAAATAGACATTTCCGTCTGGCAGTGCCACGCTCGTATGCGCGCCTTTCAGGACAATGATGCAATGGAGTTCCCGGGCCAGATCCTGCTGCTTCTCAAGCCTTTCAAAATCATTCTCCCACGAACCAACCAGCCGTTCAAATTCCTTGGGATGGGGTGTAAGTACGGAAAATTTTGGCAGAACTTCTTTGAGCTCATGGTGAGAAGCCATCAGGTTGAGGGCATCGGCATCAAGTACCGCCGGTTTGTCATAGGTCCTGAGAGACTCGATCAGGGAATAAAGTGTTTCCTGGGCGGTACCAAGGCCCGGGCCGATACCCAGCGCATCGGTGCCTTCCAGGTCCGGGGTAGTGGTAATGCAATGGTCGCTTTCATCCGTCTGCGCCATGGATTCAGGCAGGCTGGTCTGGATGATGGTATATCCACAGGTGGGAACATGCATGGTGAGTAGTCCGAGTCCGGCACGCATGGCAGCCCGTCCGCAAAGAACCGCAGCCCCCATTTTACCATGGCTCCCGGAAATGATCAACGCACGGCCGAAGTTTCCTTTATGGGCAAATTTTTCCCTTCTGCGCAGGATGGAACCGGCCATTTCCGGTGTAAGGAGAAACCATTGCGTATCCGCTTTGGTGATAAAATCATCGGAAAGTCCGATATCAAGCAAATGCCAGCTGCCTATGTAGGCGGCATTTTCCGGAAGCAGCAGTGCAAGGCGCGGTACCTGGAAGGTGAGCGTATGATCGGCTCGCACAATGGCTTCACCAGTACTTGGCTGATCGGCGAAAACCCCTGACGGCATGTCCACAGATATCACTGTGGCATCTGAAGAATTTACCGCACGGATAACGGCTGCATACAAGCCTTCCACCGGCCGGGATAATCCCGAGCCGAACATCGCATCAATAACCACGTCATAGTGGTCCCAGTCCGGCACATCGGCACTACTTTCAATTCCGTGAACATCATGCCCTCCCTCCTTCAGTCGTGCAAGATTGAGCTGGAAGTCTTCACTTCCCTCCTTTTCCGGATGTACTATGTAAACGCTGGCATCATACCGCCGGTCATGCAGCAGCCGGGCCAGGGCAAGTCCGTCTCCCCCGTTGTTACCCGTCCCGCATATACAGGCCATTTTCACGCGTGGTGAATAGTGGCCGGTCAGCCAATCGGCAAGTGCCTCGGCAGCCCGCTCCATCAGGTCTTCAGAGCGTATGGGCTCATTTTCCATGGTGAATGCGTCGGCTTCTCTGATCTGTCGGGCGGTTAAAATTTTCATCGGTCTACTTCTCCTAAAACAATGTCTATGGATCCCAGGATTGCAATAAGGTCTGCGATCATTCCTCCCTTAGAAAGTTCGGAAATTATCGACAGGTTTACAAAGCAACAGCTTCTTGCTTTACATCTCAGGGGCCGGTCTGTCTTACCGTCAGAGCGGAAGAAGAACCCGAGTTCGCCCTTCGGATTTTCAGCCCGCACATACAGGTCCTGTGCCTTGGGCCGTATTTTCTTCGGCACCATTTCCTGCGGATCAAAATCACGGGTGCGTTTATGCTCACCGGTGAGCTTATCAAGACACTGGGCAATGATCTTCACCGATTCGCGGACCTCCAGGACACGCACATAATTCCGGTCCCAGCAATCGCCCACGGTCCCGGCCTTTCCTTCCCCGACCGGAATGTTGAAATCCAGCTCGGGATACACGGAATATCCGTCAACTCGCCGGAGATCATACCTGAGTCCGGATGCCCTGAGCATCGGTCCGGTTATTCCGTAACTCAGTGCCATTTCCAGGGGCATCACACCCACATTGGCCGTCCGGTCCATGAATATTTTGTTGAACACAATCACATTCTCCAGCTCATCCAGTTTCGGCGAGATGTAATCAAGGAATTCCCGGCAGCGTTCCTCGAAGCCGACAGGGAGATCATAATAAAGTCCGCCAACCCAGATATAATTGTACAGAAGGCGGGCCCCGCTGACCCATTCCAGCATTCTCACAATATGCTCGCGGTCTCGCATCAGCCAGAAGAACGGGGTAAAGGCACCAATGTCCATGGCATAGGTTCCTATTGAGACAAAATGGGAAGCGATCCGGTTGAGTTCAGCGACCAGGACGCGAATATATTCCACGCGCTTCGGTATCCGGTCGCTTATTCCCAGCATGCGCTCCACGCCAAGGGCATAGGCATGTTCCGAGTTCATTGCGGCCACATAATCCATGCGGTCGACATAGGGAATGATCTGGTTGTAACTGAGTGCCTCGGCGTGCTTTTCGAAGCAGCGGTGCAGGTACCCGATGTGGGGAATCACATCGTGTACGATCTCGCCCTCCAGAAGGACTTCAAGGCGCAGGACGCCGTGGGTGGACGGGTGCTGCGGCCCGAGGTTAATGATCACTTCTTCCCTGCGCAACTGGTCAGACGTGTATTTATTGGGCTCTGACCTTACCAGGTGGTCTTTATCGTAGATATACTGAATCTGGTTAGCCATCTCAGTATTTCACTTTAATTCCGTGGTACGTTTCCTGGTGGGCATAATCCTTGCGAAGCGGGTATCCTTCCCAGTCTGCGGGAAGAAGAATGCGACGCAGGTCGGGATGATTTTCAAAACGGATCCCAAGCAGGTCATAGGTCTCCCTTTCCAGCCAGTTGGCTGTTTTCCAGATGCCTGACAGCGAGGCTACCACCGGTTCATCACGTTCCAGGATCACCCGTACCATGATTGAACGTTCAAACGGGATACTGGTGAGGTTGTAAATCACTTCCATCGTCCCTGCTTCGGCACCGTTGTCAATACCTGTCACACAATTCAGCAGGTCAAAATAAAACTGATCATGGGCATGAAGAAAACGACAGAAGGGCAAAAGGTCTTTGGAGGCAATGGTTACAGATACAGGAGAGTCCTGTTCCCGTACCTCCAGGATCATTTCACGGTCAAATTTCAACCGGACAGCCTCTTTTAATGCATCTATCATGAGTTGAGGAGTTTTTCCACGGCTTTGGGTGCCATGAGTGATTCATTGCGGATCTTTTCCTGCAATTTCATAAATCCGCCGATCAGGGCTTCCGGGCGGGGAGGACATCCGGGCACATACACATCTACCGGAACGATTCTGTCCACGCCCTTGACGACATGATAACCATGCTCCCAGTAGGGTCCGCCGCAATTGGAGCAGGATCCCATAGAGATCACATAGCGTGGTTCGGCCATCTGTTCGTAAAGACGGCGAATCCTGTCGGCCATTTTGAAGGTAACGGTGCCTGCGACGATCATTACATCCGACTGACGTGGGGAAGCCCTTGGTACGATTCCAAAGCGGTCCATATCGTACGGGGTGGTACCTGTCCCCATAAATTCGATGGCACAACAGGCGATACCGAATGTCATCGGCCACATGGACGAAAGGCGTGCCCAATTGATGAGGTCATCCAGTTTGGAAACCAGCACCCCGCCATTCTCCATCTGCCGGTCCAGCAATCCTTTCATGTGTCGTATTTTTTATTGATTTCATCGTAAAGTCTCCTGGGTACCGGGGACTTAAAAACAGGAGTACTCCGTCGCGGCATGGGCCAGTCGAGGTATCCTCTTTTCCAGGCGTACAGTAAACCCAGGAAAAGGATGCCAAGAAATACAAACATTTCTGCCAGCGTAAACCATGCCCACGTGCCTCCGCTTTCTTCGATCAGGGCCTCATCCCCAAATACCACCGCCCACGGGAAAAGGAAAATTATTTCCACTTCAAATAGCAAAAAGATCAGGCCAAGCAGGTAAAAACGAACGTTCACCTGACCCCAGGCATCGCCCAGGGGCTGTTCTCCGCTTTCATACGGGAGTAGCTTCTCCTCATTGGGTCGGTGCGGACGAATAATCCTTGCCGTGATCAGTCCGCCGGCCACAAACAACGCTCCGGCCAGGATGAACAATAGCACTTCTCCAAATGGTGATAAATCCGTACCCATCCTTGTCAAATATAAAGAAGAGAACTTGCTATCCCTACGCCCTCCTTACAAAAGCTTCAAATAGTCGTAAAACAATTTCAGGTTTCCGTGGCGAACACACTGGCGCATTTCGTACCTCACCCTTCGCTGCAGTGCCCTCTGCTCTGTACGCGTACGGATCATCCCCCTGATCTTCCGGCATACCTGGTAGGTATCGCGCATCTGGATACTGCCATAGACGTACTGGCTGTGAGAATAATTGGTCTGGTGTACCCGTTTTCTGACCAGCACCCGGTCGGTGTAGCAGTACGGAAAATTCCGGGCAGAGCGAACCCAGAAATCAAAATCCTCGTAGGAAAGGTCTTCATCAAACCCGCCGAGCTGGTCAAGTACTTCCTGCCGGATCATCATGGAAACCGGATTTACCAGATAACGCGATACCAGCTCGGTAAACAGGTCTCCTTCAGGTACGTCAATGCGAGCCTGCCCCTGGTCATTGACCGGGAAATGCCAGGAAAGATGATTCCCTCCTTCGTTAATGAGTTCGGCATTAGTGAAATTAACCCCGCAGGCCGGATGCTCCGAAAAGGCACGCACACCTGCGGCCACGCGTTCGGGCAGCAATACATCATCTGCGGCAAGGTCAATAATAGCTTCTCCGCGGTACTCAGGCAGGTACCGGTTAAATAACCTGTTATGTCCGGAACGAGCAGACTCAAGCCGGATGTGTAATGAAGGATATTCTGCTTTTAAGGAGCGGATAATTTCCTGACTGCCGTCAGAGCTATGGTCATCCAATACCCAGATATCGAGATGCGGGTGGTTTTGCCTGAGCGCGGACTCGACAGATTCTCTAAGAAAGGGAGCCTGGTTATAGCAGAGGCAGACAATGGTGACTACCATGTGCGAACCCATCGCTCGCCGGTACCCTGCCCCATCCCGATTTGATTATACAGTTCCATGCCCACCTGGCCTAGGTCGATATACCTCATTTCACGCAATTCAGCCCATTCGTAAACAAACTGGAGCAGGCTTACAAGTGGCAAACGTTCAGCGTATTCTTCCAGTTGAGACAGATGAAGTGTGTACAGCATCCCCGGGCCGGTCTGGATAAACACCCCCAGCGCACAATATTTTGCCCCTTCCCGGACGGCGAAAAGCACGGTTTCTTCCGGAAATTTGCTCAGGCAAGTCGGAAGCAACTGCTCCGCCCCGTTATTATCTTCCTGGATGCCGGAGCGCCGCACGAGGCGATCAATTTTTTCAAATTGTCCGAGCGGTTCCTGGGTAACCGTGAAATCCGTCAGATGATCTGCATTCTCCCGCCAGTCCCTGCTGGCAAGCGGCTCATTTTCTTCTTCGGTAACGGTAATGAGGCGGTGCGTGATGGTCCCTTCCTTCCTGAAGCCCGATTGTTCGAGTACTTCGCGTTGCTGAAGGCACGACTCACGGTCATATTCTTCCGGATACAGCGTTAGCGACAATTTAGTGACCCCTTCTTCGGCAAGCTGATCCTTTACGTACTCCATAAACTTCAGCGGATCAGCAGCGGCATGAAGCTCCATGCAGCCATATAAATCGTCAGGCGCTGCAAAGGCTGAACCATCCTGCAACAGGCAGCGGAGAACGGCTAGTACACGTTCATCGGAATACTGATAGAACGAGCGGACAGCAGACTGGGTGATACTTGTAATAAATTCAGGGCGATGAAACAACCACTGCGGTGAGTAGACAGGTCGTACAGGATTCCGGACAGTTGAAACAGACATGATCAATAGGGAATTCCGAGTTTTTTATAAATAAAATGCATTAGCCAGGCAGGACCGATCAGGAGAAACTGAACGTCTTTCAGAAACGAAGGTTTTTTTCCTTCCACCTTATGTCCGTAAAACTGGCCTATCCAGGCCAGGACAAAAATCCCAAGGCATACCACCCATAGGGGCCATGGCGCAAGGAGCTCAATTTGTCGTGCAGCCCACAGGCAAAAGACACTGAATATACTCATCCCCACGGCCAGGGAGACAGACAAGGTAATATAGTAGACAAGGACAAGGATCATCAGTAATGTGGCCCAGTTTACATACGGGTTTTCGAGCCCGGTGACGTCATTGAGTACCTGGTGGGGAATCGACCAGATCAGGCCAACGATACTGAAAAATATGAGGGGGACACAGATCCAGTGAATCAGTTTATTGGTGTCATGGCGGTGGCTTTCACCATATTCGCTCAGCAGCAGTGTTATGCGGTCCATTTTACGAATATACTATTTAGGCAACTTTTGTACGAACTTTCTCCCAGGATTTCACCTGCCAGTGCACTTTCCCCGTGGTTAGCAGGTTGCCTTCACGGTCATGAATCTGCACGGTGCAAACCACCACAACTGCCGGGTGGTTACGCAGTGGCTGATAGATTTTTTCCTCCAGCCATTCGTCCGAAACGGAAAATTCTCCAAAGGCTTCCATCTTGCCCTGGTAATGGTAATCCATTTCCAGGCGTTGCATAATGAGCCGGTACTTTTTTGCATCCAGGTTGGTCACCAGCAAAAATCCTGTGGTAAACTCAGACAGGGTGGCCAGGGCGCAGGCATGCAGTCCGCGGATATGATTAAAATTTCTTCGCTTGTAAGGGATACTCGTACGCAAATGATTTTTATTGATGGAAACCACACGGAATCCATGGGGTTTGTTAAACGGAATCATTCTGTCGAGTCCGCGATTAAGCAGCCAGCGATAAAAGCCGGAATGCGTCGCTTTTTGGATGATATTGGAAATGTTCATGCGTAAATAGTGGTAATCTGTTTATTTTCGCCCAGCGACCTGAGTCAAGAATATGTTAAGTTACTGGGAAAAACATTCATTTACGAAATTTGACTATGCCATCATCGGAGGTGGTATCGTCGGCCTGTCTACCGCCCTTTCCATCCGCGAGAGATCCCCGGAATCCACCATCATAGTCCTCGAACGCGGCTTACGGCCTTCCGGTGCAAGTACACGCAATGCGGGTTTTGCCTGTTTCGGGAGCGCAAGCGAATTGTTTGAGGACCTGGAGAATATGGGGGAGAAAGAAATGCTGGCGCTGGTCGAACAACGCTGGTCGGGTCTCCAGCTATTACGCAAACGCGTGGGCGATGTAACCCTGGGGTATGAAAATCACGGCGGGTATGAGATACTGGAGGCCAATGACCTTCACTACCTCGATAAGCTGGACCAGTTGAATAACCTGCTCAAGCCACTCTTTCCGGGAAAAGTGTTTACCCCTGCCAATAATAAGATCAGCGAGTTTGGCTTCAGTAAAAAGCTTGCGGCCGGACTGATCTATAACCCGTTTGAATCCCAATTGCACACAGGCTGTATGATGCGCGCACTGTGGGATATGGCACTTGAATCCGGCATCCATATCCTGACCGGGGCCGAAGTCACCTCCTGCAAGGAATCAGAACAGGGTGTACAGCTGAAAGTCAAAGGGGTACTTGAAAGCGATACGATGCGGCTTCAGGTCAGGAAGGTTGGTGTGTGCACCAACGGGTTTACCCGTAAGCTTTTCCCGGAGATACCACTGTATCCCGGGCGGGGGCTTGTGCTGGTGACCTCCCCCATCAAAGACCTGAAAATTAAAGGAGCCTTTCATATGGAACGGGGGTTCTATTACTTCCGCGATCTCGATAACCGGATTCTGTTCGGTGGAGGCCGGCACCTGGAACTTGAAACGGAAACGACCACTGAATTCGGCGAGAACCCGGTGATCCGGGAAAAACTGGAATACTACCTCAAGGAGCTGATCCTTCCGGGTGAAGCATATACCATAGATCACAGCTGGTCGGGGATCATGGCGTTCGGAAGGAACAAGGTCCCTTATCTAAAGGAGCATAAACCCAACATTTTTACAGGCGTGAGGCTGGGGGGAATGGGCGTGGCCATCGGCACGGATATCGGGCAAAAGCTGGCCGAAATGATGACCGGAGTGTGAAAGATTTGCTATATTCGGGCCTAAACTGAGATTTTTCATGGAGCAAACCCACAAGAAGCCTTCGTTAGGCTTGTCCCTGGTACCCATCCTGTTTCTAATCCTTCTGCTTGCCTCCAATGTGTACATCTATGAAGATGACGCATCCTATGGACCGAATCAGATGGCTTTGCTGTTTGCTGCCGCCCTGGCAGGCGTGTTGTCATTTCCGCTTAAATACACCTTCGACGAGATTCTGGATGGGGTTGTTAAAAGCATCAGTTCGGCACTCGGCGCTATTCTCATCCTGCTGATGATCGGTTCGCTCGCAGGCACCTGGCTCATCTCAGGGGTTGTTCCGGCCATGATCTATTACGGACTGGATATTTTAAATCCGACCATTTTTCTTGTGGCTGCCTGTGTGGTCAGCGCCGTGGTCTCCATTGCCACGGGAAGTTCCTGGTCTACCTCAGCGACCATCGGGATCGCCCTGATGGGGATCGGCCAGGCACTCGGCATCACCGGCGGTGTAGTGGCCGGGGCAGTGATTTCCGGGGCCTACTTTGGCGATAAAATGTCTCCCTTGTCGGATACCACTAACCTGGCTCCGGCAATGGCCGGTACCGACCTGTTTACACACATCAAGTACATGGCGCGAACCACCGTCCCTTCCATTCTTATCACCCTGGTCATTTTCCTGATCTGGGGATTTACCATTGACGGCAACAGTTCGATGGGAAACGTGGAGGTCGTGCAGTCCGCCATAGCCTCAAAATTTACGATCAATGGCTGGTTGTTTATCGTTCCGGCCCTGGTCATATTCCTGATCATTAAGAAGATGCCCGCCTTGCCAGCATTGCTGCTGGGAACGCTGGCCGGTGCCTTGTTTGCGTTTATTTTTCAGCAGGATCTGCTCGTCGAACTTACCGGCGGCGGGGCACTTACCCTGGACAACGCCTACAAAGCGATCCTCACCGCCATGTTTACTGATGTGAGTGTGGTCACAGGTGACGGGATGGTGGATGAGCTGCTTTCCTCGGGCGGAATGGCCGGCATGCTGGAAACGGTCTGGCTGATTGTTTGTGCCATGGTATTCGGCGGGGTTTTGGAAAAGAATGGCATGCTGAAACGCATCGCCGCCAGTATCATTACCCTTGCCCATTCGACCGGCTCCCTGGTGGCCGCGACGGCCGGTACCTGTATCACCTTTAACCTCACGGCGTCTGATCAGTACATAGCTATTGTGGTTCCCGGGAGAATGTTCCGCAGTGAATTCCGCGAACGCGGGCTTGCCCCGGAAAACCTGAGCCGGACGCTCGAAGACAGCGGAACGGTTACTTCCGTACTGATCCCCTGGAATACCTGCGGTGCCTATCAGTCCAGTGTACTTGGCGTGGCTACCTTAAATTACCTGCCATACTGCTTTTTTAACATCATCAGCCCGTTTATGACGATATTTTTTGCCTATGCCAACATTAAGATCAAACGAATTGAGAAAAAACCCGTGGAGGAAACGCCCATAGAATCACCTGTTTAATTATGTTCCCGGAAAATATTACAAATGACGAGATCAATGAGCTGGACCTGCACCAGTATAACGGAAAAGTGGTGGTTATTTCCGAAGCATCCAAGGTATCAAAAGCACTGGACGAAATCCGCAAATATGAAGTTGTCGGTTTCGATACGGAAACCAAGCCCTCATTTAGGAAAGGCGTACGAAACGACCCGTCCCTTATGCAGGTGGCCCTGGAAAAAAAAGTATTCCTGTTCCGTCTGAATTACACGGGAATGACCGGAGGCCTGCTCGACTTTCTGGCCGATGATAGCATGAAGAAAATTGGCGTGGCCCTTCGCGACGACATCAAGGAACTGCAGGCCATGTCGCATTTTGAGCCTGGTGGCTTCGTGGAACTGCCCAAACTGGTTAAATCAATCGGGATTGAAAGCAACGGTTTGAGAAAACTCACCGCCATTATCCTGGGGTACAGGATCAGCAAGGGGGCGCAGACTTCCAACTGGGAGAATGAAACGCTGACCGAAAAACAACTGGCCTATGCGGCCACAGACGCCTGGGTTTGCCTGAAAATGTATAAGAAACTGGTCAGGAAGGGATATCTCGAATAAATTCCAGCTTGACTTCACTACCGGTGGTATGGAGCAGCTTTGTTTTTTCCTTCAATGCATCCAGTAAACTAATATTCACCCTGGCTTCCATCCGGCAAAGTTCACCAAAATCCTGCTTGTCAATACGTAAATTATATTCGTCGACCAGTCGCATCACTTCATTGGTTGCCGGATAGGCATAGGTAAGAATAAGTGCCTCCCTGATCTCATGTTCCACCAGTTTTGCATTCTCCAGGGCATCAGAAGCCGCCGTCTTATAGGCATTGATGAGTCCGCTTACACCCAGCTTCGTCCCTCCGAAATAACGGACGACCACACAAAGAACATGGGTCAGGTTACGGGACCGCAATTGTCCCAGGATCGGGTCCCCGGCAGAATGCCCGGGTTCGCCGTCATCATTGGCCCGGTAATCCGTCCCGTCATAGCCCAGGATCCAGGCATAGCAATGGTGGCGCGCGTCGTGATACTGTGCCTTCAATTCACCGAGCTGCCGGCTGACCTCCTCCTCATCCCGGACATGGGAGGCAAAGGCAAGGAATTTACTGCCTTTCTCCCGGTATTCCCCGGTACCCTTGCCTTTGATTGTACGGTATGACGCCAGATCACCCATGCCTGCAAAAGAGCAATTTTCCCGGCAGGCAGGCAACTCCGGTCCTGACTATTTGCCGGTTCAGGTAGTTCCTGCCTCCAGGGCTCCCGTACGAATTATTTTCCGGCTCTCTGCTCCACGGATCACTCCATTCTCCCTGTCTATCCACACAATGGCACCGGTCGGGCATCGCTGAATCGGTACCTGTGTCTGATGATCGCCGGTTTCATAATTAATCACTGGCAGGTTGTTCCGAATCACGATCAGATCACCCGGGGCATCCATGGCGCATTTCCCGCAGGCGGTACAACCCACTTCGCAATCCTCCAGGATTCCTTCTCCTGCTTCCAGGTTTTTACAGGCCACCCAAAGACGGTGTGAGACCGGATGAAGGGAAAACAGATCCTTGGGACAAGCTACCACACAATCCCCGCAGGCTGTACATTTATCTTCACTGACTTCCGGAATGGCAAACGCATTCATATGGATGGCATCAAAATCACAAGCCGTTTCACAATCTCCGAGCCCCAGGCATCCCCAGAAACAACCCTTGCCCCCGCCCGAAACCAGGGCCGCCGCCTGGCAGGTTTTCATTCCCTGGTAACTGGCCCGGTTACGCGCCACATTGATTCCCCCGGCGCAGGCCAGCCTGGCCACCCTCGGCTCTTCGCCGCCGCTGTCCACCCCGAGGTAGTCGGCTATGGCCTCCCTGCCTTCCAAACTGCTTACTGTACATTTTCCCGGCAGGGATTTGCCGGCCACCAGGGCCTCGGCAAACGGACGGCAGCCGGGATAGCCGCAAGCCCCGCAGTTGGCGTGAGGGAGCATTTCTTCCACTTTGTCAATCCTTGGATCCTCATAGACATACAGCTTTCGGTTGGCCACCAGGAGCATGAGGGCCAGCAGCAGCGTGAGTCCGCCCAGGGTAAGTAATGCAATGACAACTGACATCGGGGTCTCTGTTTAATAAATTATTTCCGCCCATTTTCCGCCGGCGATGAGTTCGTCTTTCCGGGTAGCCCATTTTTCCTTAGATCCGAGAATATTGGAGAATGCCTTATCCAGGTTTTCCTTTACTTTTTCATACCCCGCCACATAAATGCAGGTGTTGGTTTGAGACAGCATCTCCAGTATTTCTTCCGCACGTTCCTCCAGTGCGGCATCCAGTTTTATGGGATCTGACCAGTGCGGACGCGGACTCAGCGCATGAAACGCCTTGAAGGTATCCTGGTCATAATAGTTGGTCAGGTCACCATCTTCTTCATTAAGATACAACAGCTCAAGTCCGCTGCGGGCACCGTAGAAAAGCCGTATTTTGCCCGTCCAGTCGTCCACATGATGATAGATATGCTTGACAAAGGCCCGGAAAGGGGCAATGCCGGTCCCCATACCTACCAGAATCAGGTTGGCCGAATGATCTTCAGGTACTTTAAACGGCAGTTCGAATGGACCCGTAATCGTGATATGGTCACCCACCTCCCGGTCGCACAAATAGTTGGACCCGAGCCCGGGGTATTTCTCGCCGTTAAACTCATCCACGTAGAAACATCGTTTCACGAGCATGGTGAGGCGTGTCTTCCCTTTTTCCTTATCCGGTAAATCGGCTACGCTGTACAAGCGATGGTGAAGGTCCTCACCAAAGGTGCCATTGGCCTTCACAAGGACGCCGAAACTCTGGTCCACCTCACAGGAAAATCCCGGCTGTTCAACTTCCAGCATGATCTCCCGTACCTCATCAGTATCTTCCGGGGTCAGCCGCCTGGTGTCCCGCACGGTAGCTGTGAACCTGCGGTCCGTTTTGTAATCTGATAAATGCGCCATAATAATATCTGGTTAATGTGTAGTAGATTTCATTTTTTTATTCTCACATACTGTCTTACAACCGCAATCACCGCAGCTGCGGCGATCGGCCAGGACATCAGGATCTGACACCTGGTCGGAAAATACCTGCCGCCACAGGGTCTGGACCAAAACCCATAATAAAATCAGGAGGACCAGTGCCCCGATGGCTGCCGCATATGTAAGAAGTGTGTTCATGTGTTCCCTAATCCTGAGAATCCCATAAATGTCAGGGAAAGAATCCCTGCAATCAGTAACGTGATGGCCGTTCCCCGGACCACCTTCGGTGTTTCTGTAAAATCAAGTTGCTCCCGTAACCCGGCCATTAAGACCAGGGCCAGGGTGAAACCTGCCCCGGCTCCCAGTGCATATACCAGGCTTTGTCCGAAATCATATCCCTTGCTGGTCTGAAACAGGGCCAGTCCGAGGATGGCACAATTCGTTGTGATCAGTGGCAGGAAAATTCCGAGTGCCCGAAACAGGGCCGGGCTCATTTTCCGGATAAACATCTCCACCAGCTGGACGGTCGAGGCGATCACCACAATGAAGCTGATCAGCTGCAGATAGGGAGCATTTACAGCCTCGAGCAGCAGATGAATACCGTACGCACACATCGAAGAGATCAGCATCACAAAGGTGACCGCTGCGCCCATTTTTGAGGCCGTGTCCATCTTGCCTGACACACCCATAAACGGGCATATCCCGAGAAAGTAGGCCAGCACAAAATTGTTGACCAGGCAGGCATTAATGAATATTTGACCCAGTGATTCCGTATTCATGATTCCGTTTTTTTGATTTTGTACGCATTGAATACAAACAGCCAGAGCGCCAGGGTAAAAAATCCCCCGGCAGGCAGTATCATCACAATCCAGGCCTGGTAGCCCTCGGGAAAGACGGCCAGCCCGAAGAAGGTGCCATTGCCCAGGAGCTCGCGCACGGCCCCCAGGCTGAACAATGCTATGACGAAGCCTGTACCCATGCCAAGTGCGTCAAGCATGGATTTACCCGGCGGATTTCTGGAGGCAAAGGCCTCGGCCCGGCTCAGGATCAGGCAATTCACCACGATCAGGGAAATGAATGCCCCCAGGCTCTTGTGCAAATCCACACTTATCGCCTGAATAAGGTAATCGGTAATGGTGACGAAGGTGGCAATGATCAGTATGAAGGAGGCGATCCGGACCTGCTTCGGAATAATCGTGCGCAGTGATGAAACCAGCACATTCGACATGATAAGTACGAATGCCGTGGCGAGACCCATTGCCAGGGCATTTACAGCGGTATTGGATACAGCCAGGACCGGGCACATGCCCAATACCTGGACAAATACCGGATTTTCCTTCCAGAGGCCTTTCAGGAAGGTATCCATGGTCTGATCCTGTGGAAGTCCGGGTGTCATGGTATGTCGGGTTCAGGTGAGAATAAATCCATGTTAGCATGAAGCAGCGGGTGTATTTCCCCGGCACTCCTGTTAATGATGGCGGCAATGGCGCGGGATGATATGGTTGCGCCGGTGATCCCGTCAACCTCCCAGGGCTGTTCCTTCATACCCGATTTCACTGCCACAACCTCCTGGGAAAGGCTGCCCGACGCATGATCGAGTGACACATCCAGCCCGTTGAAATTTGCCAGGAAGGACGGGTCCTTTTCAATCTTGTCTCCCAGTCCGGGTGTTTCCTTGCTTTCCAGTACATGAAATCCTACGATCTGTTCGGAGAATGGATCGTATCCGTATAATACACGGATCACATCCGCATACCCTTGTCCGGCAGCCTCTATGGCAAAACCAACGAGATTTCCCGAGGGATCATACCCGGCGAACAACTGCGGACGGGTAGGGTCGGGATGCTCGGGCGACACCAACGCTCCCTGTGCATTGATCTGGTAGGAAACGGTCGATTCAATACCGGGAAGGACTTCAAAAATTGCGTTATTAAGTGCTTCCTCGCGCAGCATGCTGATCCGCTCGCGCGTACCTTCGTATGTAAGTACAATGAGCAGGGCACACATTACACCGATACCCACCATTGCCGTCAGCATATGGCGGTCTTGCTGTGTCTCCTGCTGCACTATGGCCTCTGAACTATTCATTTATCAGGTGTTATGGTTCCGTAAACCCTGGGCTGAATCAACCGGTCAATCTGCGGGGAGAGGGCATTTCCCAGCAGGATCGCATACATCACCCCTTCCGGAAGCCCGCCCCAGATCCTGATGACCACTACCAGTGTACCGATGACAAAGCCGTATATAAGGACCCCCGTCTGTGTCACCGGCGATCCCACCATGTCACTGGCCATAAACACGGCACCCAGCATGAGTCCGCCCGACAAAAGCATGAATACAGGCGACGGATATTGCTGCGGATCGACCAGGTAAAAAATTCCACTCAGGACAAAGACCGTAGCCAGGATGGATACAGGAATTCTCCAGTTCATCATGCCCCTGGCCACCAGGTAAATGCCTCCAATCAAAATCAGGACTGCCGAAGTCTCACCTGCTGACCCGCTCACCAGGCCGAATGCAAGGTCGGATATTCCGGCGCTGACCCCGTCAAATTTCCATGCACTCAACGGGGTGGCGCCCGAAGCACCATCGAAAACCGGAGTGGCAAAAGGTATGGTAAGAAGTGAACCTGATACGGTCCCGAACCTTCCATCAAGCATGGCCGGGTACCAGGTGGTTATGGCAATTGGGAATGCAGCCTGTAAAACGGCTCTCCCGACCAGGGCCGGGTTGAACATGTTATATCCGAGTCCGCCGAAAATGAATTTGCCCAGCGCGATGGCCACCACCCCGCCAAGGATTGTCATCCAAAGCGGAAAGGCGGGTGGCAGTACCAGTCCGAGCAGCAACCCGGTAATTACGGCCGACCAGTCAGACACAGTGGTTTCTTTGCCGGACCAGATACAGAGCAAATGTTCTGTACCCACACAGGCAATTACGGCAGTAAGCACCACGAGCAGGGCATTGAGTCCGAATACAAATACCGCAAATGCGGTGACGGGTAAAAGAGCAATGACCACATTCAGCATGATCTGGTCGGTACTCAGGCCTTTCACCAGGTGCGGGGAGGAACTGATATGCAGTGTCTTGCTACGCATGGCTGACCTCCTTCTGCATGGCCGATCTTTTTCTGACGAGCGACTTTGACAAACGGAAATATTGTACAAGCGGGATATGCGACGGGCAGACATAGGTACAGGATCCACACTCGAAACAATCCATCAGGTGGAAGCTGTCTGCCATGGTCTGATATTCTCCAAACTTAGCAAGGATTCCCAGCCTGGAAGGATTCAGTGAGAGGGGGCAGGCGTCCAGGCATGCCCCGCACCTGATGCACGGGTATATTTTATCTGCTCTGTGCACATCCTTCTCCCCGAATGCAATAATACCGGAAGTGCCCTTCACCACAGAAATATCCAGGTTGGAGACCGCCATTCCCATCATAGGGCCGCCCATGTAGACTTCACTGACGGTACCTTCCACTCCTGCCTGTTCCAGTACAAATCGCAAGGGGGTCCCGACAGGAATAAGGTAATTCCCCTTGTGTTTGACTGCCGGACCGGCTATGGTCACCACCCGTTCCTGGATACCCCGGCCATGAGGCAGCAGGCGGCCAATTTCTGCGGCCGTAGCCACATTGACCACCACGCATCCTGCGTCGATGGGGAGTCCGCCGGAAGGAACCTCCCGGCCCAGCAGCGAGGTAATGAGCATTTTCTCGGAGCCCTGCGGATATTTTACCGGAACCACCCGTATCCGGACCGGAAGGTCACCGGGCAACCGGCTTGCCAGGTGGTCAGCGGCATCCTGCTTGTTGGCTTCTATCCCGATCAGGCATTCCCCTGCCCCGGTAATTTTCAGAAGGTACCGGATACCGGTAAATATGTCGGAATCCTGTTCAAGCATCACACGGTGGTCGGTGGTCAGATAGGGTTCGCATTCGATACCATTCAAAATCAGGTATTCGCATTTTTTCCCTTCCGGCACTTTCAGCTTGACATGCGTAGGGAATGCGGCACCACCGAGGCCCACGATACCGGCATCCTGAATTCCCTGCAGCATGACTTCAGGAGAGGCATCCAGCGATACAGGCTCACCCATAGTTACCTCCTGGCCCGAGGAAGGAAATGGTTCCAGGTAAATCCCGGGGACCATTTTCCCGGAAATTGCCGGTACATTGGCCAGTTTCCGGACAATACCCGAAACAGGTGCATGAAGGGGTACCGAGACATAGCCTCCCGCTTCGGCAAGCAATTGACCCCGCACCACTTCCTGTCCTTCACGAACCACCGGCCGGGAAGGTGCCCCGATGTGCTGGGCCAGCGGAAGAATGATCAGCGGCGCAAAAGGAAACTGCCGGATCGGAAGACCACGTGTTTCCTCCTTATGTTCGGGCGGGTGAATTCCATGCCTGAATGTATGTCGCTTTAACTTCCACACGGCTCAGTTGAATTTTTCTCCCCGGCTGATCCATTTTTCCATATCCGCTCCGCGTTCTGCGGGAAGCCCCGGATGAATCACCTGGGCGGTACATTTTTCAGCCGCTTTAACCAGGTCACTGTACGGGCCTGCCCCCGCATCCTGAATGTAGGCCTTCCGGTCCGCATTGTAGGCGAAAATCTGCGGGTTCAGCTTGGTACATTCATCACATGAGGTACATTCCTCCGTTTCAATCCACGGGGCCATGTAGGCATCTTCTCCCGCCTCCCGGCTATCCGCCATGGGCTCCTTCGTTCTGCCGTTCGCTTTCTCAGGCGGCATGGCAAGGGTGGCGAGGCCCTCACCGTTCCCGCCAGCCAGCTGCATCAACCCATGAGTGATCTTGCCTACCACCTCGGCACGGACCCTGTCTTCGATATCCTCCTTCGATTCTTTTTCCGGACTTTCGGGTTTGATTCCGGCCAGTCCCCTGAGCATGATCCAGAAATCCCGTCGTTCTTCACAGGAGTCGACAATCGTACTGTCAACCAGCACGCGGTTCAGATGCTGTTCCCTGTCCACCGCCCAGATAAAGGGGAATTTACCCTCCCGTTCATCTTTTGGCATCGCAAGGAAATCAGCAAGGACCACCATGTTCTCATTCCAGGTATCCCGCGGGGCTTTCCTGAAATGCTTCCGGAAACGGGCTTCGGTAAGCGCGAAATCGGCAAAGGTCATCGCCACTTCCATGGATTTCGTACGTCCGTTTTCCTTGTATTTCAGCTGGTAGGTTGGCCATAGCTGGTCCGGGGCAGGATTGCCGTCAAGGTCAAATGCTTCCTCGGCAGTGACACCCCGGTCCGGGTTGTACCGGAATATTGGATACGCACGGGACTCCATGGCCAGTTTGGCCTGGTGAGCTCCCAGGTCGTCTCCCACTCCATGCTCCGGCTGACAGGTCGTATATAGATTAAACAGGGCGGGTCGACGAGCCATGAGTCCGTCGATAAATCCCTCGATCATATGGCTGGTATTTGCCAGGGTTCCCTGCATGACATAGGTGTTACGGTGCGCCATGCCGATCAGGCCGATCTCCTTGCGGGGTTCGGGCTTGCCCTTCCATACTTTTCCAAACTGGGCCATATCTGAAATCTGGCCTATAAAGCCGGAGGTACAAGCTTGCCCCCCTGTATTGGAATACACCTGGGTATCCACCACAATCACCTTTATTGGTTTACCGGAAGCCATCATCCGGGAGAGGTTCTGGAACCCGATGTCATACATCGCTCCATCACCTCCCAGGGCCACGACAGGCGGACAAAGCAGCCATTCTTCATCGGTAAACTGCTGCCAGTTGAAATAGGTGAAAAACTCCCTTTTGGCGGCCCTGTCGTATTCTCCCTTCAGCTCCATTTCCGCCTTTCGTATCATTTTGAAACCTTCGGCCATCTTGGCCATATGCCCTTCGAAAATGCCCATGGCCATGGAGGTTGAATCCTGGAACAAATGATTTGCCCACGGGAAGGGATACGGATTGTATGGCCAGGTGCTTCCCCAGACTGAGGTACACCCGGTGGCATTTGTCATGCCCATTGGCGAACGGCCGTTGCCGGTCGTTCCGGTCTCATATTTCCATTTCAGGTTTTTAAGTCCGCCCAGCAACCGGTTCATTTCAGCGAGCCATTCCGGATCAATAGGTTGCGTGCCCTGTTCCTGCTCCAGCTGACTGGTCAGGGCAGACATGGTAAGGTCCCCTGCCTTCATATTGCCCATGATGCGGGACACCGCGTCGGTATCGGTCACCTTAACTGTATCCAGCAGGGTGAGTTGAATGTGTTTTTCCAGCTTTTCGATAAGCTCACCCAGATAGGTCACGTGCTTCCGGATCCGGGGCTGCATGAGCGATTCCACCGTCGCGACAAACAGGTGGATCACCGATTTTTCGGAACATCCCAGGCAGGCGCCGTCTCCGCTGGCAAAGCTCTGGTAGGCTTCTTTTTTCAGGAGAATGGATTCCAGCGGACCAATCTTTTCTTCCAGGTCATCAATGCGGTTGTATTTATCGGGCGTTGTGGGCAGGTCTCCCCAGAAATCCCATTCCTTCCGAAGCCGGGCAATGGAACCTTCGGTTTGAATGATCGGACGCAAAGCGTCATCTCCACAGACCTCGACACATTCCATGCATCCTTTGCAGGTATTCGGATTGATCGTAATGCTGAACAGTCCGCCGCTGCCAGCCTCTTTTTTCTCAGGAAGGTCATAATACGGCCTGGTCAGGGCAAACTGGAAGTCACCGAGTTCCTCACGGAACCAGGTTAACTCTTCCGAGAAGCGGCTGTCCTTGTTTTCTTCCAGCATCTGATCGATTGCGTCATTGATCAGGTTGTTTACCGTCGCCCCGTTTTCCTTTTCCCTGAACAGGTTCCTGACAACCGGCTCGAGTTTTCTCACTGCCTTAGGCAGATGCTCCAGCTTCTCGTGTTCCCTCTTCACACGTTTCACGACCGTATCCAGGACTTCAGTCAGGTCATTGACCAGTCCTGGGATGGCGGTATCCGGACAAACCGTATAGCAGTTGCCACAAGCGGTACAGTTATCAGGAATCCATTCCGGATGTTCAAACCGGATCCCTGTCATATCCCGGAACAGGCTGGTAACGGCGGGCATCACACTTAATCCAATGAACGGATCGGTAAGATTGTCATTTCCCATCCCCTGGATGTAGAAGTTACCGGTTTGCTCCCAGAAGCGATGGATATCACTCAGGCGTGACTCACTCTGGGGGATATCGCGGATGAGACTGGGTACAGGAACCGGGGCTTTACCGTTCGATTTCGCGGGTGCTTTTTCCGACACCACTTTCTCCATGATCTCATGTACTTCGTCAAAGCCGCGTTTCACCACGCGCATATTGTCATCGACCACACGTTGGCCTTTACCCCCGAATTTATGCTGAAGCTGGTCTTCAATAGCTTTCAGGAGGGCTTGCTCAGACATTCCGGTTTTCTCCATCAGCGGGGAAGCGGCAAAGAACGCACCCTGGAAGGCAATGCCCTGCATTCGCAGCTGCAATTCAGGGTCGGTGGCCTCTTCGCGTGCGATCCTGAATCCATCGATATAGTGCACGTGGATTTTCTTATCGATGATCAGCTTCTGATATTGCCGCGGTATATCTGCCCAAACCTCTTCCGGTTTTTTCTTATCACTTTGAATGATAAAGCATCCGCCTTCCTTGAGACCGGCCAGGGCATTGGTATGCCTGAACACATTCGGATCAGGGGACAAAACCACATCGACGAAGAAATATTCACAATTAACCCGGATCGGTTCCGGTGCGGCCGCCAGGTAATAGGTGGTAGGCTGGCCTTTCTTTTCGGATCCATACTTGGGATTAGCCTTGATATCGTAATCCAGGAGGTCAAACAGGGTCATTGCCAGGTTTTTTCCGGTGGTGATGGCACCCCAGCCTCCAATGGAGTGGAAACGAACGGTCACCGCTTCTTTTGGCATCAGGTTCGGGTTTTCCGAACCATGGACCGCCAGATCACGGACGGATGGATAGGCTTCCTGGATCGTTTCCTGGTATGCCCGCTGTTTCGGACTCATCGGATTTTCCCTGATAAAATCAATCGACAGGTAAAACCGCTTCTTTTTCGGCCCGTCGGGAAGCATATTTTCAATGGCGCCGATGATACCCTCAGGCTGCAGGTCACGGCTTCCCAATCCGAACGAACCGGAATACAAGGAAGGAAGATCTGAAGCCTGGTATGCCGGAAGTCCCGGGTACGGCAACTCTTTCCTGTTCGCGCCATTCTCCATGCATTTGGTAAGCACCGCCCGGATTTCGCGCATGATCGGAGAATCTTCGGCCAGTGGCTGATCCAGGCGTTCAAGAATAACTACGCCTTTCCGCCCTTTGAGAATGGTTCCGATCAGGTCAGCCGGGAAGGGCCGGAACATGACCAGGTCCACCACACCGGCTTTGATGCCACGTGTTTCCCGGAGGTAATCCACGACGGCCTCTGCACTGGGTACCACACTGCCCTGGCCAAGGATGAGGTAATCGGCATCCTGGGCCTTGTAGGTCATTACCCGTTGATAGCGCCTTCCGGTCAGGGCATGGTATTCGTCAAACGCCTGATCGGCAAGTTCGCGGATGTGATCAAAAAAGAATGGGCGCTGAGCCGCCACGCTTTGCATATAGGAGTCCTGGTTTTGCACGATCCCTGCCATTACCGGATTGTCCACATCCCATAATTCAGGAATCCTGCGGCGGGTAGGACCGTATATGATGCGTTGGGCAGGTGTCGGTGTATCGATAATGTCATCCGGCCTTCCCAGGTACTCCCGGATCAGCTCGCGTTCCGGTAGGTCCAGGGATTCGATCAGGTGGGTGGTCAGGAACCCATCCTGCGCCACTACGCCGGGGTTCAGGGCCAGTTCGGCAATCCGGTGCGCGATAATATTGAGATCCGCCACATGCTGGGCTTTTTTTGCGAAGAGCTGGAAGAAGCCTGTATCGTCAATGGCATGGTAATCATCATGCCCTGCATGTACATTCAGCGTGGACTTCGTCATGGCCCTTGCCCCGATATTCAGTACATAAGT
This sequence comes from uncultured Roseivirgaceae bacterium, assembly GCA_964563925.1. Classification (GTDB taxonomy): domain Bacteria; phylum Bacteroidota; class Bacteroidia; order Cytophagales; family Cyclobacteriaceae; genus JAUILA01. The sequence goes on from CAZLZD010000028.1 coordinate 43,531, forward strand.
CAATCGCTTGCCAACAGCCGCGTACAGTGATTCGTGCATATATGCGATACCCTGCCCTGACGAAAAATTGGCTGCGCGCAATCCGGTCATGGACAATCCAGCCGTTACCGCAGCAGCGGCATGTTCGCCTTCCGGCTCAATGAAAATGAGCGGCCGGTCTGAAATATTCAGATGGCCTCTGGCAGCTTCTTCTGCCCAGTATTCCCCCATTTGGGTAGAAGGGGTGATCGGGTACGCGCCGGCTGCGTCGGAAGACTCTCTTTCACACATGATGGCAGCGGTATTTCCGTCAAGAGCCACCCTTTTACCGGGGTATTTTACTTTATTCTTTGTGTCCATGACATTGTGATTACGGTATTATTTCATTTTTATTCGTTGAGACTGACCATATAAAAACCTGTCCCGACCGCTTGAACGCGAAGGGAGAGGTTACCGGAAATCGCTTAATAAACCCGCATAGTTATTCATTGCTAACCAGCGTGCGCGTTTGTGAGGCCAGGTCGATAAACTGTCTGACCGTCCTCATATTAGTCCATACCTTTTCATTCTCGGTCGGCTGCAGAAGAGGATCCAGGTTCAAATTCCCGAAGCGGGGGTCGATATCCCGGCAAAGTTTCAGCAGTGTTTCCATCGGCATGGAATTATGTATCTCGATGTCATTCTTCAACAGGAATGCGGTCAGATACTTACCGACTGATTTGTAGGCCGTGCTGCACACCATATAGGGTACCACATCCTCTTCAGGCCGGTAAAGCTCTTCGGCAGCGGTGGAAAAAAGTTCATCCGCCTGGTCCAGGGCAGCTTTTGTTTTCAGGTCATTCATGGCTCAACATTTTTACTTAAACTGGGTATTCTCCTTAATACTTCATTTAAGCTAGGTATATAATGACATGAGGCACATGAGGCCGGTCAACCTATTCCATGATTTGTATCAAAAAAATGAAAACGGATGTTATGAGAAGAGTACGCCAAGGATCTCCTGGTGCGAAAGAAAAAAGATGGCGAGGATGGCGAGGAGCACCCCGGCGAGGTTGATCCGGGAGAATTTTTCCCTGAAAAACAAACCTGAAACGAGCGAGGAAAACAGGATAATTCCCACATTGATCATCGGGTATACCAGGGCGCCGTCGTGCTGGAATGCACTCAGTGAACGGACCAGGTAATACACCGAAAAATAATTGACCATACCCAGTACGGCTCCACCCAGCATATTCCTCCAGTGAGGTACCTGTCTGCGAAACAGGAGCACGGCCAGTCCGGCCACACCGGCACAGAAAAAAATGACAATAGGAAAGACCTGCTCCTCAGGTCCGGTGAGGAACCGGAAACTCACGAAATTTATGGTGCTGTCAATGATTCCTCCCAGCACAAAAATTGATACCGGTAATAAATAATAGGAGAAATTGCTGGCAGACAGGGAGGTTTTATCCGGTTTATAACTTGATGCGAGAATGGCAGCCAGGGCCAGGAGCATGCCGCTGTAATTCCAGAAGGAATAGTCGCGTGACTGAATATCCAGTATGAGCAGACTGAACAGAACGGGTATGACCAATGACATTTTGGTGGCTACCGACGATACTGTCATACTGAAGACCTGGGTGGTGCGGGCCATCAGATAGAACGTGCCGATAAAGACAATGCCAAGCCCGGAGGCATAGGGAATCCATTGCATGGAATGGGAATCGAAAAGCACAGGAACCGCGCTTCCGGCAAAAAGTACGCCGGTACAGACACATACAAGGTAATTGAATACAATGGCCTCGAACGTATTTAATCCGTACTTCTTGAATGCCCTGAAGCACGTAAAAATGCCCACATTAGCCGCAATACACAGAATCAGGTATCCCATACTGGAGGTGAAGATACGGGTTTCGGCCTGTTGTCTTAAAATTTTTTTGAATACTGATGCAACCCTTCCGGCTAAAATCAGTCTTATGAATACACACTAACCACAATTAACAACAATGAAATTCAATTCAGCCATGTTTGTCACTGCAATCCTTTTGCTTTGCGTGACATTGCCCGCCGCGGCTCAGAAGGAAACCGTGCAGGTCGAAGATTTTGACAAAGTGTCCATGGGACGTTCCGGAACCGTATACCTCCGCCAGGGAAATGAGACCCGGGTAGAAATTATTGCCTCGGAAGAAGTGAAGGAGGATTTACAGATTGAGGTACGTAACGGCGAACTTCAAATCCGTAATAAGAGGAATAACTGGAGAGGCAGCAGCGGCAAGCTGGAGGTTTTTGTGATCACCCCGGAGATAAATGCAATGTCGGTCAGCGGGTCAGGAAAGATTATTGCTGAAAACAAGATCAATACCAAAGAATTAAGAATTGCAGTCAGCGGATCGGGAAAGGTTATTTCCCCGATCGAAGCGGAAAAAACAACGATAGCCATCTCCGGGTCAGGGGATGCCGAACTATCCGGTCAGGTCGGAATGCTGAATGCAGCCATCAGCGGATCAGGCGGTGTCAGCGGTGAAGACCTCCGGGTCGAAAAATGCGAGATCACCATTTCCGGCTCCGGAAACTGCAAGATACATGTTAAGGAATCCATAGATGCACGCATTTCCGGGAGCGGATCGGTGAAATATACCGGAGACCCTGCCCATGTCAACAGTAAAACATCCGGCAGCGGATCGATAAAAAAAGTAGGATAAAACAGGTCAGTTAATAGCAAACACTTCAAGGTCAAAGAATCCGGGTCATCCCGGATTTTTTTTATTTCCGTCGGTTTCCAAACAAGCTGGCGCGTCCTGACCGATGCAGGTAAATCAGAAAAACAAGTGCAAGCCCGCAGCAGGCAGCAGGGACCATAAACGTCAGCGGAAAATTCTCCGGGTCATTGGCAAAGGTAATTCCCGAAATAATGGCACCAAGGAAGATACCGGCTTCCAGCCCGATGAAAGTCGTTGACATGGCCTTTCCCCGGTTCTCCGGTTTACACAGATCGATGGTCCAGGCAAACAGGGTCGGGGTGTTCACACCGCTGGCGAGTCCGAATACCACCGCCCCGCCAAAAAACATCCATACCGACTCGCTGAAGCCGATCATCAGCAGGGAGATAATGAACAGGCTCCCGGAAACAAAAAGGACCGGCTCCCGGCCATACCGATCAGACACATGTCCGGCCACGATCCTCACCACCAGCGAGGCAAGGGTGAACACGGTAAAGAATGTCCCTTTGTTTTCTATTCCCAAATGTTTGGAAAAGTCCGGGATAACGGTGAGGATCACCCCGTAGGAATATACGGTAAGCATCATGAAAATAGCGACAGGAATTGCTGCCTTGTCGATAATTTCATTCCGGTGGATCTGCAGGTGGGAAAACCTGAATGATTCCCGCTCTTCCAGCGTCTCTTTCATCCCCAGCAGGACAAGAATGGACAGAATCGCAAAGGCGGAAGATGTATAGAACATGATATCCAGGGAATAATGCTGGGCAATGGCCCCGCCGATGGATGGCCCGCTGCTCATGCCCAGCGTGCCGAATACCCCGGAGAACCCCATGGCTTCCCCCCGGCGTTCCTGGGGCACTATATCGGCCACATAAGCGACCGTGCCGGTGGGCTTGAAGCCGGTAGAGAACCCGTGAAACAGGCGGATGAGCATAAACCCGGCGATTGAAGAGATCAGCGGGTACAAAAAACCGATGATAAAGCAGACACCGGCACCGAAGACCATGACCGGTATACGTCCAATGCGGTCGGTCAGTTTACCGCTGAACGGCCTGGAGATCATGGCCGTCAGGGTAAATAAGGAGATAATGAAGCCTTTGTATTCCTCCCCGCCCAGCGACGTCAGATAATCGGGCAGCTCGGGGATGATCATGTTAAAACTGGCAAAGAAGAGAAACGAACTAAGGCACAGCAACCAGAATTGCAGCGTATAGCGGCTGAAAAAATTCCGGAGGTGCCGGATTGGCCAGGGTGTCAGCATGTATTATTCATTCAGCACCTCTTCCATGGGTATCCCTGATGTGCCGCTGGGCAGCTCGATCTGAAGGATCATAGACATGGTTGGAGTTATATCGGAAATAGAATAATGCCGGCTTGATTTACCGGTTGGGATCCCTTTCCCATACCACAGAACGGGGATATGCGTGTCATAATCATAGGGTGATCCGTGTGAGGTACCCCGGTCGCCACCGGACTGAAGCCATCCGGGCTCGAGCAGGTACAGCACATCACCGGATCTTTTCTGGTTAAACCCGCGGCGTAAGGCACCCTGAATGTCAGCAAAGCCATAGCCAGCGCGGACCATGTCTTCAAAGGTATAGGTGGCGGCAATACCATTCACTTTCAAAAGGTGCATGGCCACCATTTTCCGGACCTCTGAGACATCCTCTCCTGCCTCATTGATCAGGTCACGGTTAAGGAAGACCTGCATATTACTCACCGAGCGAACCCAGTTGCCGGCGTTATATTTTTCGGTGAGGAATTCTGTAACGAGGGCGGTAAGGTCCTCACGCATGTAGCCTCCCCCGGCGTTCAGATCCATAAGGCGCTTCGGCACCTGGGCAACACCATGGTCAGAGGTGAGAAAAACAACATATTCTCCAGCCCCTACTTCTTTGTCCAGGAAAGCAAACAGGTCAGCCAGGTTCCGGTCAAGTCGCAGGTAGGTATCCTGTACCTCTACCGAATTTGGCCCGAAATTATGGCCAATGTAATCAGTGGATGAATAGCTTACGGCGAGGAAATCTGTTTCCCCATTCTTACCCATGGATTCTCCTTTCACCGCCGCCTTGGCCATTTCGGTAATCAGGTCATTTCCGAACGGAGTTGCCGGGACCAATCCGTAATTTTTGGATTCGCTCAGGTCATAGGGAAACGTAGTCTTCCCAAACAATCCCATTTCATAGGGTGAATCATCGGGACCACTTGCCTCATAGACCTCTTTTTCGCGCAGAAGCGACCAGGTGCGGGTGAGGTAGGAATCGGCCAGGTTTTGATTATTAAAAGCCTGAACCCATTCCGGCAGCTTTTCATGATAATAAGAACTGGAGATCATTTTACCTGTTTTCGAATCATACCAGTAGGCTTTGCCGAGGTGCCCGGCAGGAAAGATCGCCCCGCGGTCCTTGACAGAGACGCCAACCACCTTGCTGCGCATCTGGGTACTCAAACGTAACTGGTCGGTGATCGTAGGGACCAGCAACTGATGAGGTGACATTTTCCCGTTCTCATTGTCGGCGCCAATCGTATTCATGGTGGAGTCGTAGGCACAGTAAACCGTTTCATTCAATTGCTGGTCAAACCAGGAATTGGAAATGATCCCGTGGACGGCAGGGGTGGTTCCGGTGTACACGGAAGTATGCCCGGGTGCGGTGTTGGTAGGCACGTAGTTATAATGCGCATTCTGAAATTCAAACCCTTGTGACAGAAACCGGTCAAACCCCTCCTGTCCAAAATCCTTCCTGAACCTGAGAAGATAATCCTGCCTCATCTGGTCAACGACAATGCCGACCACCAGTTTGGGCCTGGCTTGCTGTGAATAAGCGGGTAGAATGGTTGCGACTGTGAGTAAAAGAAGGAAGATTCTGCGCATAACTATTATTTTTAACCGGATCAAAAATACTGTTATTTGTACTAATAATCTTAATGGAGAGGATGGGAATAGCAGATCGTGTGGTACTGGTACCTGTAAACGGGATTAATCACAGTAAATTTTGTCAAAATCTGCTTCTTCGAATGCTTCTTTTCTGAGAATATTCCCTTCCCGGTCGAAATAGACCACCACGTGAAGGTTTGCTTCCGGTACATATTTATCACTCAGGTATAATGGTGCCTCACGGGTTCCGATATTCAGAATATCATCGAGGGTAGGCGGAATAACCTCGCCGCGAAGGCTGTTAAATACCCCGAAGGATCCATCACGGAAGACAATTATTTCGTGCTCCCGGGGCGTATTAATGACATACTGGATAGACTTAACCGGACCTCCCGGAAGCAATCCCTGGCCGATGTGATAAAACAGCCAGTCACTTCCCGAACGCACCAGGCAGGTCGTATCATTCCAGTGCCTGATCTCATCAAACTCAAAGGGAACCGCCATCCGGCTCTCTTCATTAATCAGCCCGTATTTTTCCATTTCAGCCACGTAGTAATTGTCATTGTAACGCCGGATCTTTTTGGTGCTTACCGGCCGGACAAAACGGTCAAAACGACGATCATAGGCTCCAAAGCGCTGGCCGGACAGGAGCGGTATCAGTTCATCTTCAGGAGATGCAATTCCGTCAAATCGTACCTGTAGCGGTTTCTCACCGCGCAGGGTCAGAAGTTCCTTTCTGCCGTACCGTTCGAGTACCAGCAGGGAATCGGTCAGAGGGGTAACGTTTTCCACCTGCCCGTTGTATATGGTCTGGCCGCGGCGATTTATTACCTGCCGGTTACGCGGCTCTTCCAGCAGTATCCATTCCCGCTGGTCAGCCTGAAGCAGGCGCGTCCTTGTGGAGGAAGGCAACAGAATGGATTCCTGCCCCGCCGAATGCAGCCTGCGGTTTCCCCCGAAGTAGGTGACGGCAAAATTTCTCCCTATCAGGCGAACAGAATCTGACTGCGTTTCCAGCCGGAAATCAACCAGGGAAAATAAACCCATGCCGCTTTCCTTGGCAATGACAAGCCACCGGTCATTTACATCCAGAAACGCATCTCCGGTAGTGTAGCGCTGCATCTGATCGTGCCGGAGAATGCGCAACTGGTCTTCCTGACGGATCACATAAACGGTCGGGAGAATAGTAATCTGCTGGCGGGCCGGGGCGATGACAGGCTGCAATTGCCGGTCGACAAGCGATTCAACGCTGCCTTCACGAAGCCACAGCATACCATTCTCCAGCATATGAAATTCATCATACTGGGGGGAAGATACGGTACTGATCTTATTCCCGGCCAGGCTGAATATTTCTTCAGGCGTGAGTATCTGCCAACCTTCCCCGTTGTCCAGGAAATACAATCCTCCGTCATAAATTATTTCCTCATAGCGCGGGGGGAGAATAACCTGGCCGGTAAGGCTGGCCAGTCCCCAGGCTTCATTGTCGCGAATGCCGATCAGCCGTCCGATCACGGCAGCGTCCTCATAATTATCAAGAAGGCGATAGCCACTTTTGTGAATTATACCTATGGAATTGTCATTCCTGATTTTCAAAAGCCCCAACGGCAGTTCAACAAGCTCTTCTCCGTTGTATTCTGCCACCAGGTCGAGGTTTCTGTTTCTAAGTTCGCCTTCAGGATTGATTATCACATCTGAAGTCAGGCCGTTGCACAGGTAATCAGGATAGATTTCAGGGAATACCGGCTGGATACGGACCTCACCGGTACGGTCCATGAAGCCGTATTTTCCAGACGCATAAAACGGGATCCATGTGCCGTCAAGGGCGGCCACACTCCGCAGGGAGTCTGTCCATAAGCGCGCGGGCATCTGATCGAGACTGTCTGAGTAGATATAGTAGAGGTAATTTCGCGCCCGGGCAATCTGGTTGCTTCGGGGATACTTGTCAATAAAACGCAGGTAGCTTTCTGCATCATTGGCAGCCGTCATTATTTGAAAAATCCGGAATTCAGCTTCGTCCCGGTACGGTGTGGCCGGATTATCAATCAGAAACTGTCTGTAGCTTTCCAGGGTCTTATTCTCCGTGGCAATGTCAAAATACAGCTTTTCATACCGGGCCCGGGCCTGTGCCACCTGTTCGGCCTGCGGATATTTGTCCATAAACTCCTGATACGCATGGTAGGTATTGACATTCACTGCACCGACAAAAGCCAGTGAATCGCGCAGGGAAATGGCCCGTTCAGTCTGCTCAGCGGCGGGGAATTTTTCCAGGAAATCGACGAAGGCCGTTTCGGTCATTGATTCCCGTGCCCTGACGAAAGCTGCGCTGTCGATCTGTTGACGCAGGGTTGCGACAACGGATGATGAGATCCCCTCCTTCCGGATTTCTTCAAGCTGGTCCGGGGCGATTTGTTCCATCAGACGAACGGAGCGTTTCAGGAACGTGTCAGCAGCGGGAATATCCACCGGCTGCCACTCGGGGGTAAAGGAAAGCCTGGCCCTGATAAACCACGCCATGGCATCCAGGGAATCTTTCTGAAGGCCCTTTACAACCAGTTCCTGCGCCTTTTCAAAGTCTTTATCGGCGTAATTTTTCCATGCCCTTTTGGAAGGGCCCGACTGAGCCAGAAGCAAAGAGGGCATAAAAAGGAATGCAATCAGCCAACGCATAAAAGCAAAAATACGCAATAAACCACAGAAGCCACGATTAAAACCTTTCCTGAACTTACACCGTAAAATATACTACAAATCACTTGACAACGTTCCTAACAAGTGTTAGATTCGGTAACTATGATTTCAAGATTATTCTTCAGGTTCAGAGCCTGGTTAATCCTTTTCATATTTCTAAGTCTTACCATTTCAGTACCATATACTCCGGCACCTGAAGAGATGCCTGCTAACCATTCCGGTTTGGTGGAAGAAGTGTCTTTCGGGGAGGAGGATCAGCCCGTACTGATAATGGAGTGTCTCCTTGAGCTTATCATTGAAGAGGGATTCGGACTATACAATCTGTTTCCCAGTCAACCGTGGTCTTCTGATGACCTGGTGGTAACTTCGCGGGCTCATTTTGACATCATCTCCGAGGCAGGGTTTACAGTCAAATTTTATCCGCCCCGAAACAGGCGGTTACTCGCCATGGATATTCCCCTGCCCGACAGCCGGTATTCGGAACCGCCGACTGGTCCGCCGAAACTGAAACAATGAGTGCAACCTCAAGGCATTTTTATGTTTCACGTTAAAAATTTTTTACAACACTATGAAGAATTCATTTTTGAATTACTACAAGATGGTTTTGGAGAAAGTAAGTTTTCATCCAAGGATCTTCAGAAAGGAATTAAAGAAGGCCTTTTCCATGCTGAGCGTGGAGGAGAGAAACCAGTTGAAACAATGGATTCGTAATTCCCAAAATTAACCAACTAAACCACAAAAGACCCTGCACGGAGTATCCCATTCTCTGCAGGGTCTTTTTATTTATTCTGTTTTTTCCGGTACGGAGGGTTTATGATTATGGGCGGTCCGCCAAAATTCGGTATTCCTATTTAGTCCTGTCCAGCAGAATTCCTTCTGCGATCCAGTTTGCGAGGGCCTGCCGGTTATCGGCGAGTACAAACCGGCGCTGGTCCTTTTGATTTTTTATGTTCCCCAGTTCGATAAATACGGTAGGCGGATAACTGTATTTGATCACATACAGTCCGGACCGCGACGAGACGGATCCAAAGTAATTCCGGTTTGGCTGGTGACGCTGATACTTCTGGGTGAAGGTGGCATGGATAGTAGAAGCCAGCTTTTCACCCTGGGTACTGTTGGCATGATGATAGAAAAACACATCAATATTTTCTCCCCGGCTCCGGCTGTCGATATGCAGGGCGATCATTCGCTGGTAGGCACCTTTATGCTTCACATAGAGCTCATTGATGGTATTCACCCGGTCACGCAGCCGTTCACGCTGGTTGTAGGGAATGACTTTATCCGGATAATGTACTTCGTCGCGATCCATTTCGAGAATGGGTGAATCTCGAATGCCATCGTCCTTGTCCTGAACGATCATATACACCGTGGCGCCGTGTTCCATAAGCCTCCGGGCAAGGCGAAGGGTCACATCGTAGGCATATTCATCTTCACTCAGGGCATACGGCCCGTATTCTCCGATGGCACCAGGGTCCGGACCGGCGTGTCCTGCCACAAGGTAGAATACGGCGTTCTCAAGTTTCTTGTCTTTGGGCACCACCATGGCATATTTATCACCAAACAGGGGTTCCACCTTTGCATCGGCGGGTTTTTTATTTTCCGGCGAAGATTTAGGCGAAGAAGTTGTTTCTTCTGCCGTCTTGGGGGTAACGACGTTGGGCGGGACGAGGTAGACTTTTCCGATCATCAGGCTGCTGTCGCTTCCGAGGCGATCGCGGTTGAGCTCGACAAAATCAGGGAGTGTGCGGGCCGGATCGCGTTCCAGTCTACGGAGAATGGCAAAAATTCCTTCCCCCTGCTGGGCTACCACGGTATCCGGAGCCTGGGCAGGTTGAACCGACTGTGCTGCAATCAAATGGGACAGAATGACCATCAGTACAGCCGAGGTGACGCAAAAAATACGACTGGTCATGGGACAAAAATACAAAAATAGGTCATGAATAAAAGACACGTTTCATTGATCTGACTGAAATTATAACGACTTAACGATAAAGCCTGTATAAACTACAGCTCAATATTGGCGCGATGTGTCTTGAAAAGTTCAGACGTTGCGTTTAAGAATTCACAAAATCTTCCTAATATTGCAATCCCATAATCGGGATCGGGATGTGGCGCAGTCCGGTTAGCGCACCACGTTAGGGACGTGGGGGCCGCTGGTTCGAATCCAGTCATCCCGACCATGAAGCAGAAGGTCACTGACAAAGTCAGTGGCCTTTTTTGTTGTTATCGAACGGAACTTGTTCCGGTGAAGTTATCAGCAAAAAAGGCCAGCCAACGGCGTGACCTTCGTTTCATGGTACGACCTCTCATCAAGGATCGGCGAGCGGAGCGAAGCCAATCCTTTCACAGAGCAAAAAGACATGTGCACGCAGTGCACAGGCTTTGCTCTCGGAATTTTCCGGTAGACTGGATCGCCGAGGCGACGCAGGAGTCGAGGCAATCCAGATCCAGCAATGCAGGATGAGGATGCTTGTTTCTTTGCTCTCGGAATTTTCCGGTAGACTGGATCGCCGAGGCGACGCAGGAGTCGA
>CAZLZD010000029.1:0-34721 GCA_964563925.1 uncultured Roseivirgaceae bacterium
CGACACGCATGTCCGATCCCCTGGTCGGTCGACGCGACCAACCTAGTCCCCGGGACCCTGGTGGAAACCGACTTCTCGAAGATGGATTCCTTCTTCCAGAAGTTAAGCACGTCATCGGCCAGGCCGGCGTAATCTATACCTTTATATTCTTTGTATTTCACTTGAATGTACCTTTCTATTTTGTCTCGCTGTCCTCTACCCGAATCTGTTCCAGGTCAATTTCCTCGTCATCAATTTCCTGATAGAAGCCGTCATCATACTGTTCGATCAGGGGATGCTCTTCCGGGTTCCTTTTCCCGTCATCAAACGAGATCAGCAATGCCGGTAAAAGTATCAGGTTGGTGAACATGGCAATGAGCAGTGTGACGGATGTCAGGATACCCAATGCCACTGTTCCCCCAAATTCCGATCCCGCAAAGATAACGAAGCCGGCAAAAAGAATGATGGAAGTGTACATCATACTTGCTCCGGTTTCACGAAGGGTTTTGCTCACTGCCACCGGAACGAAGAACCGATTCTGAAAAAGTTCCTGGCGGTATTTGGCCAGAAAATGAATGGAATCGTCCACGCTGATCCCGAAAACGATGCTGAAGATCAGAACGGTACTCGGCTTCAGCGGGATTCCGGCAAACCCCATAATCCCCGCGGTGATCAACAAGGGGATCAGGTTCGGGATAAGTGAAATAACGATCATCCGCTTATTCCGGAACAGGATAACCATGATCGCAGCGATGAGAATAAATGCAAGTAAAAGGCTGAAACGAAGATTGTCAATGAGGAAATTATTCCCTTTGATAAAAATGGGAGTAGTTCCTGTGATACTCACCTGAAGGTCAGAATCAGTAAAAATGGAATCCATTCGCGGTACGATCACCTGTCCGATCAGGGAATCCATTTTATGCGAGCCAATATCGGCTACCTGCATGGATACACGCATCGTCTGAAAGGTCGTGTCCACAAAGGAGGCAAACAATCCGGTCTCATCGGACTGATTACGCATATACCGCAGGATGAAGGCACGTTCCCTTGAATTCGGCAAACTATAGCGGTCCGGATTATTATTATAAAATGCCTGTTTGGAAGCCTTCACAAAACTCACCAGGGAGAAGGGAAGGGAAATATCGCGGTTGGAGGCCAGGAATTCCTCGAGGTCCTCCACCTTCTGCAAATTCTTCACATCCAACACCCCCCTGCGCTTGCCGGTGTCCACCACAATCTCCAGGGGCATGATCCCGTTAAAATTACTTTCAAAGAATTCCAGGTCGCGCCTGATCTCACTGTCCTCCGGGAGGTCATCCACCATATAGGACACAGCCTTGACCTGGAAGGTACCGTAGACAGCAACGCCTACCACCAGGGTAGTAATAACGTAAATAGCCGGACGGTGATTGTATATCCACAGGTCCAGTTGGGTAAGCACTACCTCCAGCGGCCTGAACTTCAGGTGCTTAAGCTGTTTGGTGCCGGGCGAAGGCAGCCAGGAAAAGACCGCAGGAATGAGTATAATCGAAACCACAAAGGTTGCCAGGATATTCAGGCCGGCAACAATACCAAATTCACGGAGAATTACGATATCCGTAGACATCAGTACCAAAAATCCAACGGCCGTGGTAAAATTTGTGATCAGCGTTACAATACCGATCTTCCGGATTACCCGGCTGATGGCCATCATTTTATTCCCGTGTTTTTCAAACTCCTGATGATATTTGTTGAGGAGGTAAACACTGTTGGGAATTCCTATCACAACAATGACCGGGGGAATGAGCCCGGTAAGCAGTGTAATCTTGTAATCAAACAACGCCAGGGTGCCCATGACCCAGACCACAATAACACCGATTATAATCAATGGAAATACGACGGTATCCCAGGTGCGGAAAAACAGGAAAAGAATAATCGCGGTCACCATGACCGACAGCATCAGGAACATTTCCATTTCATTCTTCACCTTACTTGCCACCACAGACCTGACGAAGGGCAACCCGGCATAATGCACTTTTATGCCTGTATCCGCCTCAAAGGCATCTCCTGCCTCTACAATCTGTTCAGTGAGGCCTATCCGTTTCTCCGAATTGAGATACTCACTGTTGATCGAAATGAGCATCAGGGTGGCCCCGTTGGTGGAGTTGATCAGCCGGCCACTGTAAAACCGCTGCTCAAAGGTGATCTGCAGGAGGCTGTCCAGTTCATCCTGGCTGGTTATCTCACCGGTAAAAACCGGGTTCAGGATGAACCTGTTTTCGGCAGTATCTTTTTCCAGCCGCTTGACTTCGGGCAGGCTGAATACACGGCTGATTCCGGGTAGGGTATCCAGGGTCAGGCTAAGAGTACGAAGCTTCTTAAAGTTTTCCAGTTCATAAATGGAACTGTCTCGAAACCCGACGGCAATCAGGTTGCCATCTTCCCCGAATTGATCCTTGAACTGCATGAACTCAATCATATCAGGGTCCGTAGCGGGAACCGTCTTGGCAAAATCGTAGCTCATTTCAACGTTCCGTGCCTGCCAGGCCATGAACAGGGTAATTACCCCGATGAAGATCACCAGGGCAAGTCGCTGTTTAATGATGATATGGCTTAATTTGGTCCACATTTACGAAGCCACAAAGGTAAGGATTTTCCGCGTTTAACCTACTCAGGCCGCTCAGAACCACAGGCACTTACAAACCCGGCAGGGAAATACCACGAATCAGGCGAAACAGGGAAATGGCATGGGTATCGGTAAGTCCGGATACGAAATCGTTCACGACCATCTGCATACCGTAAACATCCTCTTCCTCGCCGCACTTTTCCAACTCGCGACGGATATCGGCAGGCAGCAGGCGAAGCAAGGTCCGGTCGCTAAGCGCCTTCTCCTTTCTCAGGCAAATGGCATGAGCACTTCGCGTAACGGCATCGAGCAATCCGGGCAATACCTCAAAGCCCGCGATCTCGGTACGGGTAACATCCCTGCTGCGATATATGCGGTCCACAGACAGGTTAATGATCTCTTTGAGTACGGGCGCTGATTCGATATTCTCAGTAAGGGCCACGTCAAATTGTCCGGATAACAATCCCGATTCATTTTCCAGGAATACTTCGGTACATTGGTCGATCAGCTTTCCAATCGCAAGGGCACGAAGCGTTCCGATGCGTTCTTCCATGCTGTCGATCTGACGGAGCTTTTCGGGCATGAATGTTTCGCGGAGAATGCCGGCATACAGCGACTCGGCCTCGTCGTAGGACACCAGGCCCATGCGGCACCCGTCTTCCAGGTCAATAAGGTGATAACAAATGTCATCTGCAGCCTCTACCAGAAAGGCCAGCGGATGCCGGCTCCAGCAGTAAGTACCCAGGGGATGCATCCCTGTGGCCCGTGCCACGAAGGTAAAAACCTCCTTCTCACGCTGAAAAAAACCGTATTTCTTCTGGCTTTTCCTGTCCGGGGCAGGGTCAGACAACAGGGAAGGTCGCGGATACTTGGTAAAGGCGGCCAGTGTGGCGGCGGTTAGCTTGAGACCCTGGAACCGTTCTTTGTTCAGCAAACGGAATCCCTGGGCATTTCCTTCAAAGCGGGTAAGGTCTTCCCATTCAGCACCGGAGACCATGTCTTTCACAAAGGCACCTTCCCGTTGCCGGTAATATTCGGATATTGCCTCCTCCCCGGAATGACCAAATGGAGGGTTGCCTATGTCATGACACAGGGCGGCTGCCGCCACAATACTTCCAAAGTCATGGAAGGTGAATTCGGCCAGCCCATTTCGCTGGACGATGGTTTCCCCGGCCTTTTTGCCCAGGGAACGGCCCACACTGCTTACTTCCAGGCTGTGGGTCAGACGGGTATGTACAAAGTCATCCTCAGGCAAGGGGTGAACCTGGGTCTTGTCCTGCAGCCTGCGAAACGGGTGGGAGAATATGATCCGGTCGTAATCCTGCTCAAACGCACTGCGTGCCTGTTCGTGCCGGTATGCCTTTTTGCCTTTACGCTGATTGGATAATAGTTCTTGCCACTCCACGGTTTACAATTGTCTTAGCAGGCGGTTAACCGATACCAGGTCGCCGATTTTTGCCGGAAGCTGATCAACCGGAATACGTTCCTGGCGGGCAGAATCCCGCTCCCGGATGGTTACCGTATTGTCTTCGAGGGTATCATGATCAATGGTGATACAGTAGGGTGTTCCTATGGCATCCTGGCGCCGGTACCTTCGGCCGATGGCATCTTTTTCATCATACTGACAGTTGAAGTCATATTTAAGCAGCTCGAAAACCTCCAGGGCTTTCTCAGGCAGGCCATCCTTTTTCAGCAGCGGCAATACCGCCACTTTCTGGGGAGCCAGGGGTGCCGGAATTTTCAGTACGACCCGCTCACTTCCGTCCTCCAGGGTTTCCTCCACGTAAGAGGCCGAAAGGATGGCCAGGAACATCCGGTCGAGGCCTATAGAGGTCTCAATGACGTAGGGCACATAGCTGCGGTTTTCCTGCGGATCAAAGAACTGAAGTTTTTTTCCGGAGTACTTTTCATGGGCCGCCAGGTCAAAGTCGGTACGGCTGTGAATCCCTTCCAGCTCCTTGAACCCCATCGGAAAGTTAAATTCGACATCGGCAGCGGCGTTGGCATAATGGGCAAGGTTGAGATGATCATGGAACCGGTAGTTAGATGGCCCCATACCCAGGACCTGGTGCCATTTCATCCTTTTTCCCTTCCAGTATTCGTACCACTCCAGCTCATCACCCGGCTTCACAAAAAACTGCATTTCCATTTGCTCAAATTCCCGCATGCGGAAAATGAACTGACGGGCAATGATCTCATTACGGAAGGCCTTCCCGATCTGCGCAATACCAAAGGGGATCTTCATACGGCCGGTTTTCTGGACGTTCAGATAATTGACAAAAATGCCCTGGGCTGTTTCCGGCCTCAGGTATATTTTACTCGCCCCTTCGGCCAATGAGCCAAGTTCGGTCGAGAACATCAGGTTGAACTGCCTGACATCGGTCCAGTTTCGCGATCCTGAAACAGGGTCTGCTATCTCGAGATCTTCGATCAGCACCTTGAGTTTTCCGAGGTCACCACTGTCGATGGCTTCCTTCATCCGGCGACTTATTTCATCCACCTGTTCCTGGTAACGCATGACCCGTGGATTGGTCGATACAAACTGATCCTGGTCAAAAGACTCCCCGAACCGTTTTGCGGCTTTGTCAATTTCCTTCTGCTTCTTTCCTTCAATTTTGGCCATGTGGTCCTCGATCAGGACATCGGCACGGTATCTTTTCTTTGAGTCCTTGTTATCGATCATGGGATCGTTGAAGGCATCGACATGCCCGGATGCTTTCCAGGTCGTGGGATGCATAAATATGGCCGAATCTATCCCGACGATGTTCTCATGCATGCGCACCATTGCCTTCCACCAGTACTCTTTAATGTTATTTTTAAGCTCCACACCCTGCTGGCCGTAATCATAGGTTGCAGCCAGGCCGTCATAGATCTCACTGGAAGGGAAGATAAAACCATACTCCTTGGCATGGGAAATAATGTTTTTGAACAGGTTGTCGTCGTTTTGTGCCATGCCTGCAAAGATAGAAAAATGATCTTTACCGCAGCATGTCAGGCGGGTTTTAGGCGAGGGACTTTTTCGGTAGCCTGACCATGAAGGTACTTCCTTCATTTTTCTCTGATACCAGGGTAATGTCACCCTCCAGTTTACGTGCCATCTCCCGTGCAATATACAGCCCAAGCCCTGATCCTTTGGAGCTCTCGTGCCCCCGGTAAAACATTTCAAATACCCGCTTCTGCAGGTCCGGCGGGATTCCCTGGCCATTGTCCTTCACGTACAGGATATGATGGTCTGAATTCTCCTCCAGGCCCACACAAATGAAAGGGTCGTCCCTGCGGGTGTTGTGGTATTTGACCGCATTCCCGATCAGGTTGTTCAGGATAATCTTCAGCCGGCCGGGATCCGTGACCATCATGGCGCCGGGAGTCATCCTGATATCCATTCTGATCTGCTCCATATTCTCCATGTAATTGAGCCCGTCGATAACCTTTTGAATCATGGCCGGTATATCCGTCTTTTTAAAGATGGCATCGGTACGGGTATTGCGGGAATAGTCTATGATCTCCTCGATGAATCCGTTAAGGGTATCGACCCTTTCCCGCATCATGGTCAGGCACCGCATGATCTCGTCGCGGTCCTTGCTCAGTTCCGCGATACTCATCAGTCCCAGAATGCTGCTCAACGGGGATTTCAGGTCATGGGAAACGCTGTACACAAACCGGTCAAGTTCCGTATTGGTCTTTTCCAGCATGGCATTTTGTTCCCTGATCATCTTCTCCGAATTCTTACGCTCCGTGATATCAATCACTGATCCGACCATCCGAATGGCTTCGCCCTTCTCATCCCATTCTGCCTGACCGGAATCCAGCACCCAAATATAATGCCCGTCTCCATGTAACAATCGGAATTCGGTTTTAAATATTGCACGGTCCTTCAGATGACTACGAAGTTCATTATTAACCCGTTCCCGGTCGTCCGGATGCACGATATTCATGACCCTGTCCAGGTTTGCGTCAATTGTTTTCTCCAGTGGATAGCCGGTGATTTTGTTGAGCATGGGAGAAATGTACAGCGTATCACGGCGGGCATCCCAGTCCCAGATACCGGCGCTTGAACCATGCAGTGCCAGTTTAAACCGGTTACGGCTTTCACTGAGCTGGGTGGTGAGCTGCATCAGATCCTGCTCCTTATGCTGTATATTCGACAGGGTGACATAATTTACCCTGATCAGATAATGGATCATGATGGTGATCAATACCAGCGAGATCAGAAAATTAATACCAAAGGCATACCGATAATATTCTTCGGACAATGGTGCGGGGGGTAGCAGGGAAACCTTTCCGAAATAAAGGAGCAGGAAAAGAATAAGAATCAACACGGCGGAGCCAATCCCCAGGCCAAGGCGCTGATGTCCGAAAACTGTTAATGAGGCAACGGCGAGCACAATGAAGAAAAGATAGATTCCTTCATTGGTGGGTTCGATCATTGCAAATCCTGAAATGATGATCAGGTTGGACGAAAGGTAAATGAGCCGGCCTGCCGTATAATGCCCTTTGCGCAATAAAATCAGCCCGGTCACAGACCCGGCGATCAGGATGCCGTAGGCATACAAATACTCATTTCTTCCAAAACCGATATCGACGAAAAAGTACATGATCCCGAACAGCACCGTGAGCAGGCACAAATTACCCGTCAGCATGACCCGTTTGTACAACGGCCATGGCTCGATAAATGTGTCTTTACCCACGATCAGGTCGCGGAGAAAATCCGACCGGGACCGTTTGACTTTTAATTTTCTTCTATCGTCTTTGCCTTGTTCCAATATGCATCCATTTCTGTAAGGGACATGGAGGTCAGCTCCTTCCCATCCTTACGGGAAGCTTCTTCCATGAACTGAAAACGGCGAATAAATTTTTTATTCGTCCGTTCCAGCGCCTCCTCGGGATTAATATCCATAAACCGTGCGAAATTCACCAGAGAAAAAAGCAGATCACCGAATTCCTGTTGGGTTTTCCCATGGTCCCGGTTGGGTTTATCAAACTCCGCCTTGAATTCAGACAGCTCCTCCTGGACTTTTTCCCAGACCTGGTTACGCTCCTCCCAGTCAAAACCGGCGCCCCGGGCTTTCTCCTGGATGCGCATGGCCTTTACCAGTGCCGGAAGTGAAACCGGCACACCTCCCAGCACCGACTTGCTGGTACGGCCCTTTTCCTTCAGCTTAATGCGTTCCCAGTTTTGTTTTACCGCTTCTTCGTCTTCGGCCTCCACGTCCCCGTAAATATGAGGATGCCTTTCCACAAGTTTGTCGCAAACCCCATGCAACACATCTGCCACATCAAAGGCCCCTTTTTCGCCCGCAATCCTGGCGTAAAATACATTGTGCAGCATCAGATCTCCCAGTTCCTTTTTTATTTCGTCCATATCCCTTTCCAGGATAGCATCACTCAGTTCGTAGGTTTCCTCGATGGTGAGGTGGCGCAGTGATTCCATGGTTTGCTTTTTATCCCACGGACAATTCTCCCGTAACTCGTCCATAATGGTGAGCAATCGGTCAAATGCCTTCAGTTTATCCTGCCGTTTGGGGTCCGGATTACTTATCGGTTTTTTCATTCTTTTCGGGGTTAAGAAACTTTCATTCAATTCCTGTCGTTTCCCAATTGAATTGATAAATTTGCCTAAAAAATACAAAGATGGAGACTTTATTGTTAGGAATCGGCTTTATTGGAATTTTCTTCATATTCATGTCGGTCCGTCTGATCTTCCTCAAAGACGGACAGTTTAAGGGGACGTGTGCCAGCCAGAATCCATACCTCAATAAAGACGGTGCAACCTGTGGTTATTGCGGTCGCAAAGTAGGGGAAGAAGGCTGCGGGAAAGATGACCAGGATGGCAATGAAGTCAACAAAGTCCTGTCTAAATTTGATTAATAACTTATCAATGAAGAAGATAACGGGTGTGTAATAGCCCGTTTTTTTTATTTAAAGGTTTACATCTCCCCCGTGGCTCACGGGATTTTTTTTAAATTTGTCAAACAAAACAGCAGTTCGGTGACACTTATTAAATCAATTTCAGGTATTCGTGGAACCATTGGAGGCAAGCCTGGAGAAGGACTGACTCCGGTGGATGTGGTAAAATTCTCAGCAGCTTTCGGCGCTTGGGTCGCCGCTTCCGGCAATGAGAAGAAAATCGTGATTGGCAGGGATGCAAGGATTTCAGGAAATATGGTCTCCGGGCTGATCACCAATACCCTGATCGGTATGGGGATAGATGTGGTCGACCTGGGCCTTTCCACGACGCCGACCGTCGAACTTGCCGTGGAGGATGAACAGGCGGGAGGAGGTATTATTGTTACCGCCAGCCACAACCCGGGGCAATGGAATGCCCTTAAGCTGCTCAATCATAAAGGCGAGTTTATCAGTGATGCGGAAGGAAAGGAAGTGCTGCGTCAGGCTGACGAAGGCGCGTTTCGTTTCGCCGAGGTCCAGAACCTGGGCTCGTACCGAAAAGACGATTCATATCTCAGCAAACATATCCAGAAGATTCTGGCTCTCCCGCTGGTTAATGCAGATGCCATCAGAGAGAAAAAATTCAGGATTGCGGTGGATGCTGTCAATTCGTCCGGAGGAATTGCCGTTCCCCAGTTACTGCGTGCCCTGGGTGTGGAAACCATCGGAGAATTTTATTGCACACCTACTGGTCATTTTCCACACAACCCGGAGCCACTCCCGGAGAATATCACGCATATCTCGAACGAGATGCACAAGGACCAGTTTGACCTGGGTATTGTAGTTGATCCGGATGTAGACCGACTGGTACTGCTGCAGGAAGACGGAACACCCTTTGGTGAAGAATATACACTGGTCTCGGTGGCAGACTATGTCCTGAGTCACACACCCGGCAATACCGTGTCCAACCTTTCTTCGACGATGGCATTGCGTGTAATTACTGAAAAGAAAGGGGGAGAATATTTTGCGGCAGCCGTCGGCGAAGTACACGTGGTGACAGAAATGAAGAAGTGCAATGCGGTGATCGGCGGGGAAGGAAATGGCGGGGTGATCTATCCGGACCTGCATTACGGACGCGATGCCCTCGTGGGAATCGCTTTGTTCCTGTCCCATCTGGCCACCTCGGGGATGAAGGCTTCAAGGTTGCGTGCCTCCTATCCGAATTTTCATATTAGCAAGAATAAAATCGAACTGACTCCTGATATCAATGTTGATTTGGTGCTTGAGGAAATCCGGTCAAAATATTCTTCCAGGCCAGTGAATTCAGTAGATGGCGTCAAGATCGAGTTTGACGAGGAATGGGTACATTTGCGAAAATCCAATACCGAACCAATTATACGCATCTATTCTGAATCTTCGTCTGAGTCCACGGCTGAGCACCTTGCGAATAAGCTGATCTCAGATATCAAGGACATCATCTCTGACAACAATTCCTGATAATGAAAAAGATTTACCTGGACAATGCTGCCACCACCGCCCTCGACCCTGAGGTTTTCGAGGCAATGAAACCATTCATGCTGGAATATTACGGCAATCCTTCCTCTATTCATGCCCATGGTCGTGAGGTTCGGGCCGCCATCGAATCATCCAGAAAGAAAATTGCCGAACTGATTAACGCTTCTCCGCTGGAAATCCTGTTTACCTCCGGAGGAACCGAGGCCGACAACACGATCATTTGCAGTGCGGTCAATACATACGGTCTTTCTCATGTGATCACTTCTCCGGTGGAGCACCATGCGGTATTGCATACCTGCGAGCAACTGGAGAAGGAAGGTCGTGTAAAAGTGAGCATGGTCCGCCTGGATACAGACGGCAACATCAGTCTTGACCACCTTCGCGAATTGCTGGAATCAAATGACCGAAGCCTGGTAACGCTGATGCATGCCAACAATGAAATTGGCAACCTTACCGATCTTGATAAGGTGGGAGAATTATGTCGCGAATATGATGCGCTCTTCCATTCGGACACTGTTCAGACAGTCGGACATTACCGTCATGACATGAAGGCTCTTCCGTTGAATTACATGTCCGCCGCTGCCCACAAATTCCATGGGCCGAAAGGGGTTGGATTTATGTATATTGAAAAAAGCAGCAAGATCAACCCCTTCATACACGGAGGTGCCCAGGAGCTTAATATGCGCGGGGGCACTGAAAATGTGTACGGGATCATTGGCATCGCCAAGGCAATGGAAATTGCCTATGCCCACATGGATGAACACCGCTCGTTTATTCTCGGACTTAAGGAGAGAATGATCAGCAAGCTGAAAGAAACTATTCCCGGTGTATCATTCAACGGATTAAGTGCTGACCCTCAAAAAAGCCTGTATACTGTTCTGAATGTGTGCCTACCGGAATCAGAGCAGAATGATTTCCTCCTGTTCACGCTGGATATGAATGGCATCTGTGCCTCCGGAGGAAGTGCCTGTTCAAGCGGGGCAGCCAAGGGCTCGCATGTCCTGGATGCACTTAATGTGCCCGCAGGCCGGGGCGCGGTAAGGTTCTCTTTCAGCAAGTATAATACGGCGGAAGAAATCGATTATGTTGCAGAGCAACTGGCTTCCTTTTACCAGGTGAAGGCTTAGGAATTCTCCACGAGATCCTGCATACAGCTAATCCAGTCAGGATGTGTATTCAGGCTTTCCACCAGCTGCACCTTCCGGCCGCCGTGTTCTTCAAATATCTCCTGATATTCATCCCCGATCTCAATAATGGTTTCAAGGCAGTCGGCCGTGAATGCCGGGGAAAATACCAGCAGGTTCTTCGCACCTTCTTTTGCTTTTTGCTCCACCACTTTGTCTGAAAATGGCTCGAGCCATTTATTGTCGAGACGGGACTGGAAACAGACCGTATATTTATCTTCAGGAATATTCAGACGTGAAGCCAGCATCCGGGAAGTAGCAAAGCAAGTCGCTTTGTAACAATACTTATTCTCTGCAGTGATCTCCTTTTCACAATCACGGTCACTGCACAATCCCTCATTGTAGACCTTATCCACCTGTCTCAGGGGCACCCCGTGGTAGGAAAAAAGCACGTGATCGTAATCAGCCAGGTTGTACTGCCTGCCGCGGTCTTCGAGGGCATCAAGATATTTGGGATGATCGTAATACTGGCTTATAAGCTGGACTTCCGGGATCACCCACCACTTGCTGATCACCCGCATCGCCTCCTCCAAGGCCGATCCCGTACTGGCTGAGGCATACTGGGGAAACATGGGCAGCACAATGATCTTCCGATAGTTCTCCTTACGCATCTCCTCCAGTACTGCCGGTATTCCGGGGTTCTTGTAGCGCATAGCCAGGTGTACCTTGTGGTCTGCAGACAATACTTTCTGCAACTCATCACGTGCCCGCTCACAATAGTACAGCAGCGGGCTGCCGTTTTCCGTCCAAAGCTCCTTATAGACCTTGGCTGACTTTGGGGCCCTGAACGGGACAATGATCAGATTAACCAATATTTTTCTGAGCAACCAGGGGATATCGATGACCCTCGGGTCATTCAGGAATTGGGACAGGTAGGAACGTACCTTGCCGACCGAAGGGTCATCAGGCGTTCCCAGGTTAATAAGTAAAACACCAATCTCTGCTTTCTTCATACCTTGTTAAGTTCTAACATCATTATAAAACCACATCACGGGGCAATAGTTTTCCAGATCACCCAGGCGTACAGGGCAAAGCGCACAAACCGTACACAGCTCAGTAACAGGAAGCGGGTAAATGGATAACGGGACGCACCCATCAACATACACACGGCGGAAAAGGGAAGCGGTGTCATGGCTCCCACCACAACGAGAAACCCTCCGTACTTCCGGAAGTATTCATCATACTTGTACACGTAACGTCGCATGACTGGCTGGATAAAGTCCCACCCCCGGGACTTCATCCCCAGAATGTACCCGACCACACCTGCCAGATAGGATATCAAAGCTAACAGCAGCACATCGGGGATCATGGCTTTAAATATCCCGTGATCAATTACCCATATAATGAATAACTCCGGTGGGATAATCCCGAAAATTACTTCCGACAAGCAAAAGGTAAGGTAAATCAGAAGCGGCCATTCCCCGAGTGCCGCCATGTAGGCGTCCACATCAATAAATTGCCTGGCCAGCACGTACATTACGATGAGCAGAACCAGGAATAAAAGCCCCTTCAGAAGGTTTTTCCAGAAAAATACCGATCGTGAATCCGAATCTGCCATGTCACTCTATACAATCGGTGCCCTCTTGAATTCTTTCGATTCATCAAATAATTTCCGATACGTGTGATGGGTTTTGACGATGTCTCCGCCCACCTGTTCGACCACCCGGATCATTTTGGGATTAAAATCCCCGATCCAGTTCATTTCCAGGTCATCATATTGCTGGTATTTGACCTGTACCATTTCTGCCGTGGCCATCACGAGTGCACCTTCCAGGCCCTTTCCCTGGTGCCCGGGAGCTACCCCGAATACCAGCCCGAGCATTTTCTTACAGGTTCTCATTTTCTTATGATAAAGAAATTTGAGCTTTCCCCAGAGATTGAGTTTCCCGTTTACATGCTTGAATATCTGGTTTACTTCCGGCAGGTTAATGTAAAAGGCCACGGGCTCCCCTTCGTAGTAGCCAAACCAGATGATTTTCTCATCAATGATCGGCTTCATCTGCTTCATTATGTTTTTGGCCTGCAGCGATGACATTTCCGGTACACCGTGACCAGCCCAGGCTTTGTTGTACACTACCCGGAAGTCCTCGGTGTACTTATCCAAATGCTTAAGTTCCATATGACGGAACGAATAGCCGGGATTTTCCATGGCCTTTTTGGCTTTCTCATGCAAACGCGGATGAAACGGATCACGTACCTTTCGGCCAAAGGTAAATTGCTTGAAATAAATCCCGAACCCATACGCTTCAAAGAACTCCCGGTAATACGGTGGATTATAGTTGCAGTTATAATTGGGTTCGATATGAAAACCATCTACCAGCAGTCCCCACCACTTGTCGCGTTCCCCAAAGTTAATTGGTCCGTCCATCGCTTCCATGCCCCTGGCTTCAAGCCATTGCCGGGCAGCGTCAAACAGCCTGAAGGCTGCATCCTGGTCATTGATGCATTCGAAGAAGCCCATCCCGCCTGTAGGCTGGTCATTTTTCCTGTTGACTGTCTTTTTATTGACAAAAGCAGCTACACGACCGATTGTGAGACCCTTTTCATCCTGCAGTATCCAGCGAATGGCTTCCCCGTGCCTGAAGGTTTTATTCTTTTTTGGGTCAAAGACCTGTTCGATATCCTTATCGAGCGGACGGATCCAGGCATCACTCTCTTTGTATAATCGTACCGGAAGACGGATAAATTCCCGAATATGCTCTTTCTGAGTAACCTCGATGAGTTTCATCCTGCAATATTACGGTTTCTACCCCGTATTTTCCTCATCGATTTCACGTATCGCATTGGGAAGAGTGATCTCAAAACTGGTGCCTTTATTAGCCTCGCTTCTGAGCCTTATCACACCGCCAAGTCGTTCAATGGCATTCTTTACGATATAGAGCCCGATCCCGGATCCCTCACCGTGTTCCGTGGCACGGTAGAACATTTCAAACACCTTCGGGGCACGGTCTTCGGTAATCCCGATCCCGTTATCGCCGAAATAGATCGCGGCATAGGTACGCTCCACCAATATGTCGATCTCAATGAAAGGCTCATCCCGCCTGGTGCTGTAGTATTTTACCGCATTTGAAATGAGATTCCGCAGGATCTCATTGATTCGCCACTGGTCACTGTAGAAGTCGCAGCCCCGGATGTTAATTATCTTTTTGATCTTGCTGGTCTGCGGCAGGTAACTTATGCTGTTGAAGCATTCCTCAATAATTTCATGGAAATCTATCTTGCTGTAATTGACATCAAGTTTAAGGTTTTTGGAATGGCTCAGGATATCGCTTATAAAATGATCAAGTTGCTTGATCCTGTTTTCGATCATGTCAATATAGTCGTAAACTGAATCGGATCCCCGCTCCTGATTTACGATATTCACAAGTCCCATGATCGAGGATAAAGGCGCGCGCAGGTCATGAGAAACTTTATAGACAAAATTATCCAGCTCGAGATTACGCACCTCCAATTCCTTTTCGGCCTTGACCCGGTCGGTGATATCCACGTACAATCCATATATCCCGATGGTTTGTTTCTGAAAAATGACCGGGATACTGTAGATAATGACCGGCACCGGTTCATTATCTGCATTGAGACGATACGTTTCCAGTTTCTGAGGCCGACCGCTTCTTGTGAAACGGTTCAGGGTCTTGGACTCTTCAAGGAGATCATCGGGAACAATCCGGTGATCCAGCTCCTTGCCTTCAATATCATCTGCACTATACCCGAAAATCTCACTGAATCCCGGGTTTACCTGCCTGACGATCAGCTTCTCATCCAGGAAAACAATGCCAACCGGCGCATTGGAAAACAGGTGGGAGAATAACTGTTCCTGCCGCTTGATTTCATTTTCATTGGCCTTTTTTTCATGGATATCGACAATCGTACCGGTGGCCCGGATTATCTTGCCGCCCTGATCCATAGCCACACCGCTTCCTCGCTCAAGAATCCACCGAAACGTACCGTCAGCCCTGAAAAAACGGTACTCTGCTTCGAAAATCTCCACTTGCTTCTTTAAATAACGGCTCAGCTTTTTCTTCACCTCGGGCAGGTCGTCCGGATGAATAAGCTTCTCCCAGTTATTATACAACAACTCGGCTTCGTCCTCACCGTAACCAAACCGGCTCAGCCAGGACATATTGAAGATCTTTCTTCGCTCATTCACGTCCCACTCCCAGATACCGATATCCGCAGCCTCCAGGGCAATCCTGAGTCTCTCCTCCGTACGCTTGTGAGCATCTTCAATGGACTTTCGGTCTGTAATATCCATGATCAGTCCGTACCTGATTATTTTATCCTCTTTGATGATCCCCGGACTGGATTTTGCTTCCACCCATTTGGTCTTGCCGTCAATAAGGAATCTTCCTGACCATACCCAGTACTGGTCAGCCTGGTCAGGGGAATTGAGTGCTTTATACAGATCCTCCTTGTCATTCGGATGTGCAAGGGAGAATAACCTGTTGGCATCGGCTTGTACCGTGTCCGGGGAAAGGCCAAATATTTTCTTGACCCCGTCGCTTATGTAATTAAAGAAAGGCTCTTCTTCGAACGGAATGTGGTATTCGTAAATGATACCGGGCACACCGAGGGACAGCATCCTGAATTTTAGCTGGTTATCCCGGAGTTCCTCCTCAGAACGCATCTGTTCGGTCATGTCCTGTACGATCATTATTACCGAAAGCTGCCCGGGATCGGAGTCAGGCCAGGGAAAAAGGTATCCTTTAAGGAATTTCTTCTCATCAAGGTCAAGTTCAATAAGCGAGGATGTCCGCATTGGATTGTAGGAAAGCACGGGCAATTCTACAACTTCCCCGTCAAATGCCCTGTCGAGCAGCTGCTGAATGCCCTTGGCGGATAACTGGTCATCTTTAAGGATGTTATACGCTGAAAATACACGCTCGGCCAGCGAAAAAGGTACATCCCACATTTCCGCATATGCCTTGTTAAGATAGACGCCATCACCGTTTCGGGCGTATACAGACATTGGTAACGGCGAGTCCTTGATCAGGGATTCAATGCCTCCGGGCCTTGGGGATTCAGTCAGAATCCTGAGTTGCAACAGGCTGTAACTATCTGATTTACCCGGGAGACTGCACGGAGAGAAGGTAATGTAACAAGAGAATGCTTCTTTGCCCTCAAGGGTGTATCTACGACGGCCGGATTGACCCTTGCCCTGGAATGAATTGGTAATATTCGCTGTAAACGATGCTTTTTCGCTAATTTTCAGCACCTCAGAAACCGGCTTATTCAGGATTTCAGAAAGCCGCCGGCCGGTAAGCTGCTCCATTATAGGATTCCAGTACACAATGGCTTGGTTATGGGATAATACGATCACCCCATCTGCATTGGAATCGAACATGGAAAAGAAAACAGAATGGTCTGACCTCAGTTCGGTCATACTATTAAAACATTAACACAATTAGACACCTTGTGGTAAATATTGGAAATATTATAGAAAAAAACGTGTAAGTAATGCGTAAGACATTACATCCTTTTATCTTCATTCTCCAACACATGCACCTCGCCTATGAATTCACAGAAAGTACAGTTTTCAAATGCTTCCGGACATACCCTAAGCGCCCGCCTTCAGCTTCCACCCTCGGGTGAGCCAACGGTTTTCGTACTGCTGGCGCACTGTTTTACCTGTTCCAAAGACTTACAGGCAATTGTGAATATCAGCCGTTCCCTCATCCGGTTCAACATTGGTGTGTTGAGATTTGACTTTACCGGGCTGGGTGAAAGTGAAGGTGATGTCGGTACTTTTACCAGTAATATCAGTGACCTTGAAGCGGCTGCCGGCTTTTTGCAGGCAGAATATAAAGCACCTTCCATACTTATCGGTCATTCCCTCGGGGGTGCCGCCGTCCTGATGGCTGCCGGCAATATAGACTCGGTGGAAGCCGTGGTGACCATCGGCGCCCCGGCCGATCCGGAGCATGTAAGTCACCTGATCGGCGATCATCTTGATGAAATTAAGGAAACAGGGCAGGCTCTTGTAAAAATCGGGGGGCGGCCATTTCCCATTTCCCGTGAGTTCGTTGACGATCTGAGTAACCATGCACCCTCTCAGGTAATTAAAAAACTTAAGATCCCATTGCTGATCATGCATTCTCCCCAGGACACAGTCGTGGGCATTGAGAATGCCCGAACCATCTATGATGCGGCAATGCATCCTAAAAGCTTCATATCCCTGGATGGGGCAGATCACCTTCTGACGAATAAAGCGGATTCAATATATGCGGGAGAAGTCATCGCCGCCTGGTCCAAACGGTATGTCGGGATCAAAGAGGTTGAATCCGAACCTGAATCTGACCGCCCGGTGGTGACCCGAACCGGTGACGAAGGGTTTGTCACAGAAATCAAGGCAGGCAGGCATATTCTCCTGGCTGATGAACCCGTATCCGTAGGTGGCACAGACCAGGGACCCACTCCCTATGATTACCTTGCCAGCTCACTTGGCACCTGTACCGGTATGACTTTGCGAATGTATGCAGACCGTAAAAAGTGGCCGCTGGAGGAAGTGAGAGTGCATATAACCCACGACAAGGTCCATGAAACTGATTGCGAAAAGTGTGAAGAAAAGAATAACAAGCTGGATGTGCTGAGAAGAAGCATTGAACTTATCGGTGACCTGGACAATGATCAGAAGGAACGCCTTATGGAAATTGCCGATAAATGTCCGGTCCATCGCACCCTGCATGGAAATTTGAGAATTGAAACAGAGCAAAAGGGCTAGTCGGCGACCTTGTGGCTGATTTGGGCTAAATCCCAGTCAATTACCAGTCCGCCCGCAATCCCCAGTGCTACTTCCCTCCCGTACAGAAATTCGCATAAATACAGGGCCGGATCATACGATTTTGCACCGCCTGCACTGGTAATTAAATTATCGTCGTGCACAAAGCTGACATTCTCCAACACCTCAAGATGAGGGAATTGTTGCCGGTAAGCAGACACATCGGAAGGGAAGGTAGTCGACAGGTGATTGTCGGTTAGTCCGGCTTTAGCCAGCACAAAGGCGCCATCGCACAATGACATCACGAACCTGGCCGAATTACCCTTATCGCGGACAAATGAGATCAGCTGTTCATTCTTCAGGTCAGTATCCATGCTGTGTTCTGCACTTGGTACGACCAGGATATCGATGTCAGGTAAGCCGGGGTCGTCCATGGTGAAATCAGGAAGGAGTCGAAGCCCTTCAAAAGAAGTGATGATCCCTGAATCAGGGGCCACCGTAAACACACGCATCCCCGGCTCCGTATGAAATACCGTATGATGGAAAATATCCATAGGCGCCACCAGTTCGGAATTATAAACCCCGTTCACCACCACAAAGGCGACATTCAGCGTTTTTCCCGGATGTGGCGGAACCGGATCAGCCACCGGACCTGATTGATCGGAACAACCGCTCATAACCGCGATAATCAGATACAGGACGAGCATTTTTCTTCGCATATGTGTACCTTTAATTATGGACAAGGCCGGAAGGAAATTACAATATAAGGAAAACTTTGATTGTCTTATTCTGAATAACCCGGACGAATGTAACTGGACTTTCCCATTCGACGAGTCACGCAGAAAAAAGAACTACAACATGGAAGTCCTTTTTCTTAGATCTGCGGATGAATTCTTCGACTCACTACCCACGTTTATCGGGAATCCTGATGACCGGCTCCGGTGGATTGCCTATCCCAAGAAAAGCGGGTCTATACCTTCCGATTTGAGCCGCGATTTTATCTGGGAGAATTTGGGCCCTTTTTCTTTCCAGCCCGTCGCAATGGTAAGCCTCGATGAGAACTGGTCTGCCATGCGCATACGCCACAGCCGTTTTGTTAAGCAAAAGGTCGTTGAAAAAACTGCGATGCCTGCTGAACTGAAGGCCTTGCTGACCAGAAACCCTGCGTGTGAAGATTACTTCAAAACTCTCTCCAATACAAACCAAAAAGAATATATTCAGTGGATCTCCTCTGCAAAACGGGCAGACACCCGACAACGCAGGCTTGAGCGCACCAAAACCCTGCTTGAGGATAAAGTACCAAACCCTTATACGTCCCGGTAAGTACCGGCAGCCGGTTCTTTCCGGTACATGCGGCTCTCAATATATCCATGTTTCCAGGATGTACTTCTGATCATTTGAAGTCCGGTCCGGGCGAAGTGGCGATCAAAATCCGGCAGTTCCCCCGCCCGGATTCCGGCAACCACCCGGAAAAACAGGTACATGAACTTCGTGAGCAGCCTGTAGCGGAGGATGGGTGAGCGCATGAAATCTGTGAACAACCAAATTCCTCCCGGTTCGACCATCCGGGTTAACTCCGGCATAAGCACCTCAAGTTCTGCATCGGTAAAGCAATCAAGGAAAAAGGGGGTGATCAGCACCTGATAGGGCTGCCTTACTTCATAATTTCTGATATCGGTACAATGAAAACTGACACCGGCTGCTGCCTTTTGCTTTTTTGCCAGTCCCACCATTCTTGAAGAGGCCTCCACATAGTCTACCTGCAGATTTTTACCCGGATCCTGAATAGCGTTCAGAATTTCTCCATCGCCACCCCCAATGACAAGCACGCGGGCGTCCGCGGGAATCCGGTCCAGGTAAAACTGCTCGGCCCGCTGAAGAGACCGGCTAAAAACAAGCCGTTTCAGCGTCCGGTAAAATCCGGCGATATAATTAAAATCCGCCATCAGCCAGGAATATAGGCGATCAGCGGGAGAATAAAAACGGCGTCCCCGGTCAGGCGGAACAAAGTGGTATTTCTGAATGCCGATTGTGTGGCGGCCAGCAAAAGCAATATCATGGCCATCAGTCCGAATACCAACTCTGTGAGGGGTTGCCATTCCGTGAGATACAGCAACACACAAACCAGGACCTGAAGAGCAAGAAAAACCAGTAGCAGTCTGCGCCCGAGAGGTAAGGGCAGGACCTGCATCAGGGACGGGAACCCGGCCTTTCGGTCAGACTGGTATTCGTAGAGACTGAAGCACAAGAGGTTACCCAGCGCCAGACCTGCCAGCTGTACCCCATGAACCCATTGTATTGCTGTCACCGGCTCCTCCATAGCCGCTACCGGGGGGAGACATATTCCGGCGGCGTACAATAGTGAGATGGCAACTTCCTTATGAAATCGCGCATTACTTCTCAGGAAATGGAGCATCAGAAAGTAAATGCCCACCAGTGCCATGAGTGCAGCACCGTATCTTAGCACCGGTTCGCTTACCTGCAGCAAAAGGTAAATGCTCATCAGCAAAACCAGGACGGAAATATATATCAGGATGGTAAAATGACGGGCATGGAAAGCATGTCGTAACGTATCGGGCAATTCCTCGCGCCGGTAAACATCTTTCAAATGATCAAAGGTATAGATGAGCCATACCACACCAGCAAGGAGTGCCAGGCTGTGCCAGGAAGGAGATACCTGCCATTGACTGCTCAGGAAAAGCGAGCAGCTCACCGCGCCAAGCACTACATCAAGGCTTAGGATATTGATGTAGGACAACGCTTTCATTTACAGAAAAAAAAAGGCGAACCGGATGGCCGCCTTTCTTTAAATTTCTTTTTCCCTATCCGAGTGCCTCGGCACCGGCAACGATCTCGAGGATCTCCTTGGTAATGGCCGCCTGGCGGGTTCGGTTATAGGTAAGTTTGAGTTCCTTAAGTAACTCTCCGGCATTGTCAGTGGCCTGATCCATCGCAGTCATTCGCGCCCCGTGCTCTGCCGCATTGGAGTCAAGAATAGCCTTGTACAATTGGATCTTAAGCGATTTGGGGATCATTTCTTCAATAATCTCTTCCTTGGAAGGCTGGAAGATGTAATCCACCTCAAATTTAGTGCTCTCTTCATCCGCTTCGACCGGTTTTACCGGCAAGAACTGCTCGGTACGCATGATCTGGGTCGCGACATTCTTAAACTCGTTGTAAATTATGTCAACCCGGTCAAATTTCCCGGCGAGGAACTGCTCCATCGCAAATTCAGATGCCTCGGTGCTTTTTTCGAAGGAAACCGGACTAAACATATTCCAGTAATCTGAGATAATGTTGTAATCCCGCTTGCGATAGTAATCGAATGCTTTCTTGCCGATTGGCATTACAGTTACCTGCCCTTTTTCAAATTGTTCCCGGTAATTCTCCTGGATATGACGGGTGACAGCTTTGAATACGTTACTGTTGAAGGCTCCGCACAATCCTTTGTCAGAAGTGACAGGGATAAGAAGGATATTCTTCTCCTCCCGGACCACCCCATAGTTACTGCCCTGATCATTATCCTCCTGCTGGGCAGACAGATTTTGAAGTAAGGAAGCCAGCTTCTGAGCGTATGGACGCATTTTAATAATATTGTCCTGCGCCCTCCTCAACTTGGCAGCCGCTACCATCTTCATCGCTTTGGTGATCTGCTGAGTCGAAGTGACTGACTGTATCCTGCTTTTTACTTCCTTTAAATTTGCCATAGTTAACGACTGGGTTAGTCCGCCCGAAGGCGGACCTTATTAAATTTATGCGTATTGTTTGGCCAGGTCATCAGCGACAGATGCCAGTACACTGGTCAGCTCATCGGTAAATTGACCCTTGCGAAGACTTTCCAGGGTATCGGCGTGCTTGTTACGCAGAATCTCCAGGTAGTTCTTCTCAAAATCCTTCACTTTGTCAACAGGCACTTTATCAAGGTGTCCTTTTGTCGAAGCAAAGATTACAGCCACCTGTTCTTCTACCGGAACCGGCGAATACTGGGGTTGCTTAAGGATTTCCAGGTTTTTCTGTCCCCTTTCAATGGTCAGCTTGGTTGCAGGGTCCAGGTCCGAACCGAACTTGGCAAATGCCTCCAGTTCGCGGAACTGCGCCTGGTCAAGTTTCAGTGTACCGGCCACCTTTTTCATTGACTTGATCTGGGCCGATCCTCCCACCCGTGATACAGAAATACCTACGTTAATCGCCGGACGGATACCACTGTTAAACAGGTTTGTCTCCAGGAAGATCTGTCCGTCGGTAATTGAGATCACGTTGGTCGGAATATACGCGGAAACGTCACCGGCCTGTGTTTCAATAATAGGAAGTGCTGTCAGTGAACCGCCTGCCTTCACCTTATCTTTAAGTGAAACGGGAAGATCATTCATGTCCTTGGCAATGGTGTAATCCGTGGTAATCTTGGCCGCACGTTCGAGCAGGCGTGAGTGGAGGTAAAATACATCTCCCGGATAAGCTTCACGGCCCGGAGGACGACGAAGCAACAAAGAAACCTCACGATAGGCAACCGCCTGCTTGGAAAGGTCATCATAGATTACCAGGGCAGGGCGACCGGTATCCCGGAAGTATTCTCCGATTGCCGCACCGGTAAATGGTGCATAAAACTGCATAGGGGCAGGATCTGAAGCAGCCGCAGATACAACTACCGTATAATCCATCGCTCCTGCACGCTCAAGAGAGGCTACAACCCCGGCAACGGTAGACGCTTTCTGTCCGACGGCTACATAAATACAGTAAACAGGCTCACCTTTCTCGAAAAATTCCTTCTGGTTGATGATCGTATCAATGGCCACCGCCGTTTTTCCAGTCTGACGATCACCAATTATAAGCTCACGCTGTCCGCGGCCGATCGGAATCATGGAGTCGATTGCCTTGATACCTGTCTGAAGCGGCTCGTTTACCGGTTGACGGTAAATAACACCCGGTGCTTTTCGCTCGATGGGCATTTCAAACGTCTCTCCTTCAATAGGACCCTTCCCATCGATGGGATTACCCAGGGTATCCACTACGCGTCCGAGTACGCCGTCTCCTGCGTTAATGGAAGCAATCCGGCCGGTACGTTTCACCGTATCGCCTTCACGTATATCCTGTGATTCTCCCAGGATTACCGCTCCAACATTATCTTCCTCAAGGTTAAGTACAAGCGCCTTCAGTCCGTTTTCGAATTCAAGAAGCTCCCCCGCCTGTGCTTTCGACAAACCGTAAATACGGGCCACACCATCACCCACTTCGAGGACGGTGCCAACTTCTTCTAATTCCGCTTCGGTCTTTGCACCCGAAAGCTGCTCTCTCAGGATTGCCGAAACTTCATCGGGTCTTACATCTGCCATGATAATCTTATCTTATTGTTAAAATTCTTTTATAAATGGGTTTTGAGAGAATTTATGCCTGAGCATTTTTAGCTTGGACTGCAAGGAATCGTCGATCTGCTTGTCGCCCACTTTCAGTATAAATCCTCCGATCAGTTCGGGATCGATGATCTCTTTCAGCTCCACGCTTTTCCTTCCCCCGACCTTGAGTACAATTTCCCGGATTTCCTCTCTCAGGTCATCACTTAAAGGCACCGCCGTAGTGACTGTAGCCACCTCAATTCCTTTCTTTACATTATACTGGAGAATGAATTCCTTCGCAATGGAAGGGAGAATTGGCTCCCGGTTCTTGCGTGTGATGATATCAAAGATGGCAAGGGTCAGTTTGTGCACTTTACCCTTAAACACCTCATTGAGAATCTGGCGTTTCTTGTCATGCTTGATCACCGGATTCTTCAGCATCAGCCTGAACTCATAATTCTCCTCACAAACCTCGTTGAACAGGCGCATATCATCATTCACTTCCTCCAGCGCGCCTTGTTCGTCGGCAAGCTCAATGAGTGATTTAGCGTATCTCGATGCTGCTCTTAAATCAGACATTATTAATTCAGGTTAACGTCTTTGATGTATTCTTCAATGAGTTGCCTTTGCTCCTTCTCGTCAGATAAATTCCTGCGCAGAAGCTTTTCGGTCACGTTGATCACCAAACCAGCAACCTCGGCTTTCACTTCGGTAAGTGCCGCCTGCTTTTCGGTATTGATCGCGGCGCGTGCGTCGGCAATCATCCTGTCGGCCTGCTTACTGGCATCTTCCTTCGCTTCATCCTTTACTTTGGCCGCTATTTCCCGGGCTTCCTTTAATATCTGGTCACGCTCCTGCCGGGCTTCTTCGAGTAATTTCTTGTTTTCGGCCTGAAGCTGCGCCATTTCGGCTTTTGCTTTTTCGGCAGAATCGAGGGCCTGCTGGATGGATTCCTCACGGACACGCAGGGATTCAGTGATGGGTTTCCATGCGTATTTCGCAAGAATAAAGAACAGAAGCAGGAAAATAACTGCCTGCCAAAATATCAACCCGGTTCCTGGATTTAGTAACTCCATGCTTTATGAGTAATTAAAATTAATTTCCTGAAAATAGTTGCCGCAGCCTAGCGCTGCGGCAACTGATAACCTTTGGTGTTATGCTACTTCTTTGAAGGAAATAAGCAAACACACAACCACTCCAAACAGCGCAATTACCTCAATGAGGGCAGCGATGATCAGCATGGCAGTTTGCACCTTACCTGCAGCCTCGGGCTGACGGGCCATAGCTTCCATAGCTGAACCGCCAATACGGCCGATTCCGATACCAGCGCCTATCGCAACCAGTCCGGATCCGATACCAGCACCCATGATTGCAGTGCCAATGTCTACTAAAATCTGTAATAACATAGTGTATATATTTATAAATTGAACAAAGGTTCTACGCTAAACCTGCATCCACTTTTTCCTCCTCATGATGATGGTCTTCAGTGGCCAATCCGATATAAAGAGCAGAGAACATAGTGAATACATAGGCCTGAATCGCTGCTACCAGCAATTCGATCAGGTTGATAAAGAGCACGATCACGGTACTTCCGAGTCCCACAAAATAACTGCGGAAAATGAAGACGAGTCCGATCAGGCTCAGTATCACAATGTGCCCGGCCGTGATCGCCACAAACAGACGTATCATCAGGGAAATCGGCTTGGTAAAAATACCAATGATCTCCACGGGCACGATTATTATCTTAAGAGGGAGTGGAACTCCCGGAGTATTGAATATATGATTCCAGTAATGTTTGTTGCCGCTTACGTTGGTGATAATAAAGGTCAGCACCGCAAGGGTCATGGTGACCGCAATGTTGCCGGTCAGGTTCGCCGCTCCCGGGAGCAGTCCCAGCAGGTTACCAAACAGGATGAAAAAGAACAGCGTAAGCAGGTAGGGAAGGTACTTCTCGTATCCGTGTCCGATGTTTGGCTTCACCACGTCGTCCCGTAAATAAATGATTACCGGTTCAAAAAACGACTGGATGCCGGAAGGGGCGCGCCCCTGGTTCTTTTTGAACCCGCGGGCCACCGACAGGAATATAAGGAGCATAACGGCTGCATTAATAAACAGCATCGCCACGTTCTTGGTAATGGAGAAATCCCAGACCTTCGCTTCGGAATTCTCAAGATGTATATGCTCATGCTCGTCCAGCACATAGCCGTTGTAGCTTACCTTCTCGTGATCCTTGTTATAAAAATTTGAAGACGAAAACACCTCAAGGCCCCGTTCTTCCGAATACAGGATCACAGGCAGGTACAGGGTACCATAGTGACCATCCCAGAAATGCCAGCTGTGCGCGTCGGTCACGTGATGCATGATCATTTCTCCCGGGTTGAATTCTTCACCGCCTTCCGCGGCCTGAGCTCCACTTAATCCCATACAAGAAAAAACAATGGCCATGAATACTACCATTGTTCCCCTGCTGATTATCCTTTTTGCGTTGTTTTCTGCCATGTATATGCGTCGAAATCAGGGTCTTCGAAATTCGACTGCAAAGGTAGATAAGAATGCCCCAAAAAAAAACAATTTGAAAGGGATTTTAAATGAGTCGCCGTTGCGCACGATACGGGGCAGCGGTTTACCTTGTCCTGTTTATATAGCGGAACAGGCTGGTGATCTCAAGGATGGTAAACAGCACATAGGCGGTAAGAAGGAAAACCACGTTTTCCCGGGCGTGCAGGGTATCCAGGTACAGGATTACGAAGGTATAACCGGCAAAAAGGAGAAGTTTAACCGCCGTACCTCCAATGACGATCTGCACGAACAACTGGGGCGTGACCACAAGCATACTCACCACAAAGGTGCCAAGAATAACCAGGTAAAGGATCAGCACACTTTGATAGGCGTACGTAACATTTTCCAATGCAGGCCAGAATACCCTGAGTAACTCAAATGTCAGGAGCAGAAGTACGGCGGAAGAGGTCAGGAGAATCAGAAAGCGTACAAAAACTTTTCTGTCCATTATTCCCCGCGATTAATGAGTAAATAGATGCAGCCTGCCAGCGCCGCCATAAGAAAAACAAGCAGCAGGACCGGGAACTTCCACCCGATTAGGGTATCAATATAATATCCCAGTCCGCCTGCCAGGCCCAGGGTGATTACAAGCTGTAATCCCAGGCCGGTGTATTTCAGGAAGGTATTAACTTGCTTTGACGTTTTCTTGTCTGACGGGTCGTTCGGCTGACTCATGCTGTTTAAAGGTTATATCCTTTGGCGTGGCCCCCATTTTACACTGACCGTTAAATCGTGCTCCTGCCTCCACAATCAGTTTATTGGTGACAATATCACCGTGAATGACTGCGGTAGGTTTCAGCGTAAGTGTTTCAGACACGCGGATATTTCCACGGATCTCTCCTTCCAGGTCGGCATTCTGGGCGATTACATCGCCGGTAACCTCGGAGGATTGCCCGAGGATGGCCTTGGCCTTTGACACAACATTTCCGGCAACCTTTCCCTCAACGCGGACATTGCCCGAGGATTCCAGGTCTCCTGTCAGTACTGTGCCCTTACTGATGATGCTGGTGGCACTTGACACCTGTTCGGCGGCTCTTTGATCTTCTTTCGAATTGAACATAGCTCTAAATGGTTAAAAAGTAACGAATTCTTCCGGATTGACGGAATTCCCATTGAGCCAGAGCTCAAAATGTAGATGAGGCCCGTCAGTCAGGTCACCGGTATTTCCGATGATCGATATGATCTCCCCTGCATTAACAAAATTACCAACTTTTTTTAAGAGTTCGGCGTTATGCTTGTATACGGATATCAGGTTATTCCGATGCTGCACGGCTATCACATAGCCTGAATCCTGTGTCCAGGAGGCCATGATCACCGTACCATCCGCAATGCTTTTGACCGGTTCGTTTTTCTTCGCCACCACATCCACGCCGAAATGTGCTTCCTTCAGTGAATAAGGTGCCGACACGTACCCGTCAAGCGGGGAAAATAAAAAAATCTCCCTAAGCTCCCGGTAACTCCCGGAAGTATTCAGGAGGGACATATCTCTTTGTTCAAATTCCTGCCTGAAAGCGCTGTCAACCGGGGACACGGAGGTGAGGTCCACCTCAGCGGCAGACACGGCCCGTTCGCCCATCGACTCTTCAGGATTTTCCGACATCAGCTCCACAGAATCCCCGTTCAGGACCCGCTTGAAATTATTGATAAAACGGTCCTTGCTGTCCACTTCCATGGCCAGGGAATCTACTTTCAGGATAAGGGAATTCAGCCTTCGGTTGGCTTCCATCTGCTCATAGCGTGGATCAAACCACTGGTTCAGCAGGGTTTCGACCAGGAAAAGACTGATCAGCAGCATGACCACAAAGATCACCACCGAGAACAGTATTACCTTGGCATAGGTAAAACTGAATGTCGATTTCTCGGCAAAGTTTTCTTCATTACGTATAATGAGCAGGTACCTGTTTACCAGCCAGCTGGATAGCGTCTTCTTAGCCTTCACGTTGCTCTTGTCTGCTTAGTCAAAAAAACAAAATTAGATATTCTCCCTAAGAATTGTATTAATTACCGCATTTTTTACGTTTCTCACAAAACAGAGGACGTCCGGGGGTTCGCCGGCCCTGTAAGAACTGGTGAACCTTGAATTTTTTGCGCATCTTCGCTTATATTTTATGCGTATTATTACATCATATTTTTTGGCACCCCGGTTACGTGCACTTGCCGGACCGATGATGTTACTGGCAGCTGTCGCTGTGCTGGCGGGATGTTCGGCCGAACGAAAGAATATTATCAGCAAGACCTACCACAATACGACGGCCCGGTACAACGCTTATTTTTATGCCAGAAACAGCATTGAGGAAATCAGGCAGATAAACTGGGAGGCTCACGACAACAACTACGACAAGGTGCTCCGCATCTACCCCGAGCTGGACTCGGCCCGGGCTGCCACCTACAAGGACCAGACCACAGACGCCATAGAGAAGGCATCGATTGCCATTGAACGGCATAAAAACAGTAAATGGGTGGATGACAGCTATGTACTGGTCGGACTTGCCCGTTATTTTGATCTCGATTTCAGGAATGCCATCGAGACCTTCAAGTATGTCAACAAGAACAGTGAAGATGACCCGGCCCGGCACGAAGCGCTGGCCCATCTGATCCGCACCTATACCGACGCGCTGGAATACCAGAATGCCATCGTCGTTTCCGATTACCTTAAAAAAGAGGATATTGAGAAGGATGAGCGCAAAATCGTGGAGCTCAACCGTGCCTATCTGTACCAGACCACTGGTGACCTGGACAATATGCTCAAACACCTGGTCGAGGCAGCACCCCTGCTGAAGAAAAAGGATGGGAAAGGGCGGATCTACTTTATCATCGGACAGGTATATGCCGACCTGGGATTTGAAGCCGAGGCCTACAGCTATTATAAACGGTGTATTGCGAGCAACCCGGAGTACGAACTCGATTTTATGGCCCGGCTCAACATGTTCCAGGTCGCGGAAATCGATAAGGCCTCCGACATCCGTGCCGCCCGCAAGGCATTCTCCAAGTTGATAAAAGACCGGAAGAACAAGGAATTCCAGGACAAAATCTATTATGAGATGGGAGAATTCGAAGCGCGCCAGGGAAACCTGGAGCTCGCGCTGGAGAATTACCGGGAATCGCTCAAACACGGGATCAGTGAGCGGCAGCGGGGTATGTCGTACCTCCGCCTGGGACAGATTTACTATGACAGCCTGAGGGAATACGAACTCGCCCAGGCCTATTACGACAGCACTATCTCGGTTTTGCCAAAAGATGTGGACAATTATGCCGATATCCTTACACGGCAGAAGGTTTTGAAGGAATTCGTCGAACAGATCAATACCATCACACTTCAGGACAGCCTGCTGCGGCTGGCCGAACGGGATACCGCTGAAGTGAAAGCCATGTTTGTGGATATGCTCAGGGAACAGGCAAAGGCTGAAAAAGAAAAGGCCCGCGAGCTGGAAGAGCGTATGGCTGCGCGGCGTACCAACTTCACCCTGAATGACAATCAGCAAGGATTCTCCATTACCAGCTGGTACTTTGACAATCCGGCTGCGGTGGCGCAGGGACAGGCAGAATTCAGGCGTGTCTGGGGTGACAGACCGCTGGAAGATCACTGGCGCAGGTCCAATAAGCAGGTACTGCGCGAATACACCGAAGAGGGCCCGGATGCCGGGGTCGGACTGGTAGACAACACCCAGTTATCGACGTCTGCCGATCCGGAAGAAGGCATTGAACAGGTGGCCCGTGGCATGATGGAGAATATTCCCTATTCCACCGAACAAAAGACCGCAGCCCTGACCAAAGTCGAGGAAGCACTCTACCGGCTGGGGAATATCTACAACTTTGATCTTGAGGAAGATAAGAACGCCGCCCGGACTTTTGAGAATCTGCTTGATCGTTTTCCGCAATCCGAATACACCCCGGAAGTATTGTACCAGTTATACCTTATTTATGAGAATATGGATCCGTCAGGCATGGAACAGGTTAAGAATGCCCTGGTCAGTAATTATCCAAATTCCAGGTATGCCAAACTGATTCAGAACCCGAATTACACCCGTGAGAGCTCCGAAGCGAACGAAAAGTTAAAGAAGGCCTACGAAAAGGCCTATGCCTATTACCGCAACGAGGAATATGGTATCGCACTGGCCAAGGCTGACAGTGCGCTCGTCGCCTATCCTGAATCGAGCTATGCACCTAAAGTGGCCTTACTGAAAATCCTTATCCTGGGGCGAAATGAAACGAAGGAGTCCTATGAGAAACGTCTCATGGATTTCATTGAATTGTACCCCGACGTGCAGGAGACCGAATATGCCAGGAAGCTGCTGACAGAATCCGAAACTTTTGAATTTACAGCACGGGCAGAGGCAATCACCTACCTGAAGAACATGCAGGATGATCACTATTATATTGTCCTTTATGAGACGGATAAAACCGTGACGGATGGAATCAATGAAAGCCTGGATTTGTTTAATAAGCTAAACTACCAGGGACGAAAGCTGCAGCTGAGCAACCTGATCCTGGACTCGGGGCGTACAGCAGTGCTTGTAGGATTATTCGAAAACGGGGAGACCGCATATGATTATTTGAAAAAAATTGAAAATAATCACGTCATTGACAGTGAATGGCAGAACTCAAAAATGACTAGTTTTGTCATTGGGACAGACAATTTTGATATATTGTATCAGACGAAGGACCTCCAGTCGTATCTGAAATTTTTTAATGAAAACTATGGGGACGGAAGCTAGAAAGCCAAAGGATGCCAGCAAAAAGGCACCGAATAAATCGAAGCGAATTTTTACGATACTTACAAGAGTGATCTGGGTGCTGTTTTTTTGCGCCATTCTCCTGCTGCCACTCTATGTATATACCGTAAGTGTTGATCTTTTCGGACTGTATGGCGGTATGCCCAGCCTGAAGGCACTGGAAAATCCGGAGAATGACCTTTCCAGTGAACTGATTTCATCTGACGGACAAACGCTGGGCCGTTATTTCCGTTATAACCGATCTCAGATCACCTACAATGACCTTTCACCCGAGCTTGTCAATACCCTCCTTTCTTCAGAAGATCACCGGTTCTATGAGCATGCCGGAATTGATTTCCGGGGGCTGATGCGTGCGGTGGTTGGAAAGCTTACGTTTAATTATGCCGGCGGGGGCAGTACCATTACCATGCAGCTCGCCGAGAATCTCTTTAATACGATGACGGAGAATGAAGGGGCGCTTTATAACGTGGGCGGGCTCCGGGAAATCATAATCAAGACAAAGGAATGGATCATCGCTGTACAACTGGAACAGAATTTCACCAAGGAGGAGATCATTGCGATGTACTTCAACACCGTCTCCTTTGGCAGTAACTCCTTTGGTATAAAGACCGCGGCAGAGACCTATTTTAACAAGCAGCCATCCGAACTGAATTACCAGGAATCCGCCGTTCTGGTGGGATTGCTTCAGGGTACCACGACGTTTAACCCGGTCCGGAATTACGATAATTCATTCACCAAGCGCAACCAGGTGCTGGATAAAATAGCACGGCACGGACATCTCACGGATACGGAAAGGGATTCCCTGCAGGAACTGCCGATAGACCTGGAAAAATACAGTGTGGCCAACCAGAATAAAGGCCTGGCCACTTATTTCCGGACGGTGATCACCCGTGACCTGCTGGCGTGGTGCAAGGAGAATGAGTATGACCTGTATGAAGACGGGCTTAAGATCTATACCACCATAGACAGCCGGATGCAGCAATATGCGGAGGAAGCGGTAGCCCAGCATATGGCCAAGC
This sequence comes from uncultured Roseivirgaceae bacterium, assembly GCA_964563925.1. Lineage (GTDB taxonomy): Bacteria > Bacteroidota > Bacteroidia > Cytophagales > Cyclobacteriaceae > JAUILA01. The sequence continues at coordinate 31,526 of CAZLZD010000029.1, forward strand.
TTCAGAAAGTTTTTATGGAACATTTAAATGGAAGAGATCCCTGGATTGATGATCAGTTCCAGGTCATCCCCAATTTTGCCGAGAGCAGGTTTCGTCAGAGCGAGCACTACCGGCAGCTGGTTGAAAAATACGGCAAAAACTCGGACAGTATCATGATCGTAGCTAAAACCCCGCGACCCATGTCGGTTTTCAGCTGGGGAGGGGAGATAGATACGGTCCTGAGCCCACTGGATTCCGTCAAATATTATAAGCACTTTCTGCAGACAGGAATGATGTCTATGGACCCCCATACAGGCCATATCAAAGCCTGGGTGGGAGGTATCAACCATAAATATTTCAAATATGATCATGTGCGGCAGGGTAAACGTCAGCCCGGCTCCACATTTAAGCCATTTGTTTACGGAGCAGCCATCGAGGCCGGGTATCCCCCGTGCTACGAGGTAATTGATTCATCACCTACCTTCAAGGTTCCCGGCGGCACCTGGTCGCCTCCGAATTCAGACGGGACCTACGGCACGGGAGATAAAATGACGATCCGGCAGGGGATGGCCCGTTCGGTGAATACGGTCACTGCCTATCTCATGCAGCAGATCCAGCCGGAGAATGTGGTGGAGTTTGCCCACCGCGTAGGTATTGAAAGTGAGCTGGCGGCGGTGCCTTCGCTCAGCCTCGGGGTAAGCGATGTGTCGGTATTCGAACTGGTTGGCGCGTACAGCACCTTTGCCAACCTGGGGTTGTATACCGAGCCTTATTACATCACCCGCATTGAAGACAAAAACGGTAATATCCTTGAAAACTTCGTCCCCAAGACGCGCCAGGCAATGAGTGAGCAGAATGCTTACAAAATGCTGTATATGTTGCGCGGCGGTGTGGAAGAATCGGGAGGAACATCCCTGGGCCTGAGCTATGAACTGAAGATTGACAATGAGATCGGGGGCAAGACAGGAACGACCAACAACGCCTCGGACGGATGGTACATGGGGGTAACCAAAGACCTTGTCACCGGGGTATGGGTTGGTGGCGATGAGCGCAGTATCCACTTCAGGAACTGGGCATTGGGCCAGGGTGCCACAACAGCCCGCCCGATCTGGGACATCTATATGCGCAATGTGTATGCCGATGATTCGCTGAATTATGAGAAAGGACCATTCCCCAGGCCTTCCGAAGGAATTGATGTGTCACTTGACTGTAATGAGTATACCCAGGATGAGTCAGACTCCCTGCAGGTAGTTGAGGATCCCTGGGATCCTGACCAGATCCAGTAGTATGGAAGAACCCCGTTACCAGGTTGAGCAACGGAACCTGATACCGCAGGATCCCGGTGTGTATAAATATTATGATGATTCCGGAACCCTGGTCTACGTGGGTAAAGCAAAAAACCTGCGCAAAAGGGTGGCCAGTTACTTCACAAAATCCCATAACCTTAACCGAAAGACAAAACGCCTGATCCGGGAGATCCGGGAAATATCCTTTACGATCGCAAACAGCGAGTTCGATGCACTGTTGCTGGAAAATAACCTGATCAAAACACATCAGCCAAAGTACAATGTCCTCCTCAAGGACGATAAGACTTTCCCCTATATCTGCATTCTGAATGAACGCTTCCCAAGGATCATAAGTACACGCAAGTTTGACCCGACCCAGGGAGAATACTACGGACCATTCTCCAGCGTGGTGGCAATGAAAAGTGTACTTGACCTGCTGCGAAAACTTTATACCATCCGTACCTGCAAGCTTAACTTGTCGGAGAAGAATATTGAAGAGGGAAAGTTCAAGGTTTGCCTTGAATACCACATTGGCAACTGCCTGGGTCCCTGTGAAGGATTGCAGAGCGAGGCCCATTACAATGAGGAGATTGAGCAGGCACGTAATATACTGAAAGGCCAGTTATCCATAGTGAACCGGTATTTCAAGGAATCAATGAGCAGGGCTGCGGAAAAACTGGAATTTGAACACGCCCAGAAATTCAAGGAGAAACTTGAGCTGCTGGAGAAATTTCAGCTCAGGAGCACGGTGGTCAATCCGAAATTATCGGACCTGGATGTGTTTACCATAAGCAGCAACCCGAATCTTGCCTTTGTGAATTACATGCAGGTGAAGAACGGGGCGATTGTGCTGGCAAAGACCGTTGAGATCAAAAAGAAACTGGAAGAAAGCGACGAGGATGTGCTTGGCTTCGCCATTCTCTCACTTCGCGACGAACATGACAGCCAGCATAAGGAAGTACTGACCAATACCAGGGTGACGCTCCAGGAAGACCTCACCATTACCGTTCCTAAGATCGGGGACAAGAAAAAGCTGGTGACCCTTTCCCTGCGGAACGCACTCGAACTTAAGAGGGAGCGAACCACGAGCGCGGACCCGGGGGAAAAACGCAATGAAATCCTGGAAGCCATGCAAAAGGATCTGCGGCTTACGCAGCTCCCTCGTCATATCGAATGCTTTGACAACAGTAACCTGCAGGGCACAAATCCGGTTGCCTCAATGGTCCACTTTAAAAATGGTAAGCCATTTAAAAAGGAATACCGCCATTATAATATTAAAACAGTGGAGGGGCCCGACGACTTTGCTTCCATGAGGGAAATCGTTTTTCGTCGCTACCGCCGGCTGATGGAGGAGAACAAGGACCTTCCCCAGCTTATCGTCATTGACGGGGGCAAAGGCCAGCTTAGCAGTGCCTGCGAGGCCCTGAGGGAGCTTGATTTGTACGGAAAGATCCCGGTGATCGGAATCGCGAAGAGACTGGAAGAAATTTACTATCCCGAAGACTCGCTGCCCCTGCACATAAGCAAAAAATCCCCCACACTGAAGGTCTTGCAGCACCTAAGGGATGAAGCCCATCGCTTTGCCATCACCTTTCACCGGCAGAAACGCAGCAAAGCAAGTTTTAACACCGAACTGGAAGAAATTCCCGGGGTAGGAAAAACCACGGCGGACAAGCTGTTGAAAGCATTCAAATCAGTTAAGAAAATCAGGGAAGCTTCGGAAGAGGACCTGGCCGCTTTTGTCGGCAGTAAAAAGGCTAAGGTGATTAAGGAGTTTTTTGGGGTATAGCCGAAAGAGTGTAATCATTCCGTCATCGTATTTCTCAAAAGTTCGTCATCCTGATTAACATCCGGGCTACGCGACCCGGATGCGCATCAGGACCTGTTTAGGTCCCGGCTTGACTCCGTGATTCCACGGAGATTGCCCGGGA
>CAZLZD010000029.1:34821-51525 GCA_964563925.1 uncultured Roseivirgaceae bacterium
GACGGTCAATCGGGAGGACGAATTGAAGCGTGGCACACAAATAAAAAAAGTCGCAACCACAGGCTGCGACTTTCTTTCTGAAATGATGAGTTTTAAGAGATCAATACTCCCAGAGGTTGTGTTCCTTCTCCATGAGCTGCATTTCCCACCATTCAGAGGCCATGATGGCTTCCATACGGTTGTCATACATATCCACAATCGGATCATTGTCGGGATTTTCAAATTTGAACAATGACGCGCGGAATAATCTCAGAGTAAAAGCATCGGCGAAATTCTTATTTTCTGCACTATTATAACGGTTCACCCATATTGCCGATTCAGGATGGTCACGGAAAAGTTTGTATAGATCCTTGTATTTAAACACACCAAGTTCCAGCTCAAGTCCGTCCAGTGTTTCCGACCCCGGAATAATCAACTGAACTGACTGGATCTTATGGTAGAGACGCGAACGACGCTTGTCGAAGATCACATCTTCCATGATCCGTATCTTGCTGATCTGACGTGGCAGGAACAGGGTAGCAGCTCCGTAACCCGGAGTTTCTTCCCAGTCTTCCGGCGCTTCGGAAGGCACGGAGGTGATGTCGTCGAAAATGGCAGTATACGTCTTACCATTATACATTACGCGGTCACCTTCATAGTACTCCCAGCCGGATTGCCACTGATCGATCTGGATACCTTCCTGGTATACCAGTCTCTCCATGAATTCATCTTTGCTGATTTTGCTCGTCAGGGAATCGTTCTTGTATATGTCAGACAATTCTCCCGAGCGTACCGCATCGATGATAAACTTAGTGATCTCCCCGCCCCGTGCGAAGAAGCCTTTATTCTGCTTCTCGTACAGGTCCATGGTTCTCCACACCCTGCGCTTGAACAAATGCTCATACCGCGGAATGGGATCAATCGAATTCGGGTTATACTGGTCCAGTTCACTTTGCTGTGCCATCACGGGCACCGCGAAGAAAAAAGCCAGGACCAAAAAAGTTGATTTCTTAAAACTCATCATTGAAAAAACCTATTTAATCGGAATATTATAAATTTCTTGCAAAGGCTTAGCGCGCTCATTGTCACCGGTAAACGTTCTTCGCAATACGCGTTCCACGTTGATGCTCAGGATATCACCAGGACGGAAGATACTTCTCCACTGACGCAAGTCAAGATTGGAACCGTTAAACTCTTCGGTGCGAACGGCACGGCCGCTGCGTCCAAGTTTTACGGTGACCTTTGTCACCCGGTAACGGGCATCATTAGGCACTTCCCTGGCGAAGTTCTCATCCGCTTCGGCACTAACCGTAATGGTTGACAATGCCGCTGCTTCTGCTCCGTCAGCCGGAATAGGCCTGCCACGTGAAGTGATCTGGATATTCGGCGGCGGAACTTTCTTCACATCAAACTCTTCGATGCTAAGTACATTACCATTGCTGCTAACAGCCAGTTTCACTTTGGAACGTCCCTGAGGGATCACGGTCACAAGGCCGGTTCGATTACCCTTACGTACCTCTGCCTCACGGGAAGAGAATGAAGGATTATAAGCGGTACCCAGTGCAGGAACCTGAATATCAAGTTCGTTTCCGCAATTCTGGTACAGAGCCTGGAGTGCCGCTGAACGAACCTGGACCACTGGCTTCACCACAAAATACTCGTGGTTAATCACGTACGTAGAGTCACTCAGTTCGATCTCAGCCTTGAACGTTTTCTTGGCCATAAGCGTCTTGGAATCGTAGTTGCCCGGAGTTGCAGTGAATTCGATCTTACCGGCGGTCACACCAGCCTGTTCGATTTTATCCACGGTCTTTCCGTCGTATTTGAATACCGGGTTCGATCCGGTTGCAGCGGCTGTAATAAACAGTTCTGCTTCAAACTTGGCACCTGCGGCCACCACATTGGAAGTCGGGCGTACGAGAGGCACAATCTTATCGAATGATACATCTTTTGCTCCTACTTCTTCTGCGATTTTACCTAACGCATCAGCTTCGTATTCGAGCACCTGGGCTTCCAGCTGACTCAGCGAAGCGAGTCCGGCAACCATCGGTGCGTCTTCAAACGTCAATGTGAGGAAATCCTTTGTCTTATGATCCGGATTATTCGCAAACATTGGCATATCCTTGGCATCGGGAGTAAGGGTAGCAAATTGCTGCCCGGTCAGTTCCTCAAGCTGCTTCACGTAACCGTCAAGCTTTTTCTCAAGTTCCTTTCCTTTGCCTTCGTTCGGTGCCAGCATAATTGTTGCCACCTTATCAATATCCTGCGCTCCTTTAAAGGTGCCGGTCTCTTTTTCAAGACCACCGGTTTCCTGAACAATCTGTTCTTTAAGCGCTTCCATTTCCTTGATCAGTTCGGTCGTAGCAGCACGCACTTGCTGAGCCTTCTTCAAGGCCTTTACATCATCCCCTCGGTTTCCTTTATCTGCCACGGCTTGTTGGATCGCAGAAACTTGCCTGGTATTGGCATTGTCAGTATCTTCCACAACGCCTTCCAGTGTTTCGTTGAAGATCGTGAATTTGTCCAGTACTGCACTACTTACGTTAAGGGCAAGGAGCGCGGTCAGTACCAGGTACATCATCCCGATCATCTTTTGTCTGGGAGTTTCTTTATGACCAGCCATATTTAGCTTAGTTTATTTTAAAAAATGATTCTTTATAATAACGTCAAGTCAGCTATTTATTGCGGACGTTGTGCAGGCTGGCTTCCACCACCACGCATTGCAGTCAGCATATTACCATATACTGTGTTCAATGACGTCAGGTTAGAGGTCAGCTTATCAAGCTCGTTCGCAAAATGCTTGGTCTTCTCGCCAGCACGCGTCATTCCGTCAAGGGCACCTGCCATGTTCGTATAGAACTTGTTCATTGCCTTCACGTGGCTGTCCGCGTCTTTCAGTTCCATCTCATACACCGAGTTCAGTGCACCAAGGTTTTTGGTGGCTGAAATCACCTGTGAATGATATTCTTTCGCATCTTTGGATGCATCGGCAAACTGTGCCATCGCTTCGGCCGTGGTGGCATATGACTTATTCATATTCACCAGTGACTGGGAAGCAGTCTTCACATTGTTTGCATAATCGTTGGTAGCTACTGCAGCATCAGCAAGATTAGACATCCTGGATGCAGACTCAGCCATGCTCTTCATACCTTTTCCAAGGCTCTCGATCAATTCAGGTCCGACTTTACCCTGCTCCAGCATCTTGTCAAGCTGCTGTGAGGTGGATACTCCGTTAGGCTTGTTCGAAACCCGTGCAGGCACAGATCCTTCAAAATCTTCAGCCAGTTCAGGATAAACTTTTGACCAATCCGGCTCCTGGTGGGGAGGCTCGAAGGCACTCAGAAGGAAGATCAATGCTTCCGTACCAAGTCCGATCATAAGCATCTGGTTAGCTCCGGGCCAGTGCAGAATCTTAAAGAGTGCACCGACAATTACTACTGCAGCACCAATACCGTATATCTTGGGCATTATTGTCTTAAACAATAAAGCTGCAAATCCGCCTTTTTTTCTACTCATCGTGTTAAGGATTTAGTTTATAAAATAAAATTTGACTATAGGTTCGTTTAAAAAATTGTTGGTTAGAATTCCGATCCTGATGATCGGCCAAGGTGGTTCATCGCATTCCTGAACCCGATGTAGGCTCTCGAAGAATCCTTGTATTCATATGTTCTTGTACCGGTTTCCAGGTAGTACGCCACATCTTTCCATGATCCTCCGCGGATCACTTTCTTGGGAAGGATGTTGGGATCGTACATCGGACTTTCCGGATCAGTTCGTTTATCAATGTACTGCGGGTTCAAATCCCACACCACGGGTACCGAGGCAGGGTTGAAATCATCAAGCACCCACTCCGACACGTTACCTGCCATGTCATACAGACCGTAATCATTGGCAAAGTACTGAGCTACAGGAGCTGTGTAGGAGAATCCGTCATCGTAGTAGTTACCACGACCAGGCTTGAAGTTGGCCAGCATACATCCTTTTGAGTTACGGATGTACGGGTTACCCCAGGGATATTTCGCCATGTCGCGGCCACCCCGTGCAGCATACTCCCATTCTGCCTCGTTAGGCAGACGGAAAGACGGCATGGGTACTTCCCCGATGCTTCGGCGATAATCCGCCCAGTAAGCAGTACGCCACTTACTGAAATATTGTGCGGCTTCCCAGTCTACACCCACGACAGGATAGTCGTCGTAGCCCGGATGCCAGTAATAATAATCCTGGATGGGATCGCCCATGTGATGCGCAAAGTCCCGCACCCATACGGTTGTATCCGGATAGTATTCAGCCATGATGGTTTCCTCGCCCAGGACGGACAGGGAATCTTCGAACAGCTGATTGATGAACTGCCGGTACTCGTTATTGGTGATCTCGGTATCATCCATGTAGAATGACCCAATGGTAACTTGCTTGTTGAAATTGATCTGTGTTGAAGCAGGATCTTCATCAGCTTGTCCCATATGGAAGGTTCCGGCAGGCACAGGTACCATCCCGTACGGCTGAACCATTCTCCAGCCTTCCCGACCGGGTACTCCTACCAATTCTCCACCGTCTCCGCCAGCACCACCAAGTCCTAAGAGTCCGCAACCTCCTAATAATGCCGTTGACATTATTGCCAAGGAGTAGAACAAATGTCTTGTAACTTTACGCATAACACTTCGTTTTAAAAATACTTTTACTTAATGTCTTAAGTCAAAGCCAACTGATTATTATTAAATTAGATATCGAAATTTATAAAAATTATTCTGTCAAATATTAGAAGATGTATGTTTTTCGTGAACTTTATACCAAAATCAAAAAAGGGATTTTGTCCATTTGTTCGCTAAAAAATCTTCCTATCAGGCTTAGTGCCTGAACCTGGGTGTTCTTACCACCCTCTTACTCGGACCGGACACAACCGGTAACTGGTAACTCAACAATACTTCGTGTGTTGTTGGCTGCTTGGCTTCCTGATCTTTAATCACATAACCGAAGCTGTAGCCAAAACTTAACGACTTATCCTTTAAAAAATTGTATCCAAGGAGCACGTTAATATCTTCAGACTGTCTGAAGGTAACCCCTCCCCACATTTGATCCTTGTAATAGGCCAATCCGCCCAGGATAAAACTGTATTCGTTAAAATCTGTCTGCACCATTAACGAAGGCTCGAGCACCAGGTCAAAGTTTACCGTATGTACATACCCCGCCATAAAATAAGCGTGGTTTTCCAACGGGTTTCTTATATCAACGCCAAAATCGAATTCAGATTTCAACACGTGATTGAAACTTAGCCCGGCCCAGTATTTCTCACTTCGGAAATACACGCCGACTGCCATATCCGGCCTGACCTGTGACTCCGACGCATCCAGTATAACCGGATCGTCTGAATCAATGGCCCGGTACATCCCCTTGTCAATTGACTGGGAATACACCCCCGCCCGGATACCGAAACTCAGCTTGGCATTCTTAATACCTAAATGGTATGCATAAGACACCTGAGCTTCAAGATTGTTTAACGGCCCCAGATTATCATTTACAACATGTACACCAAATCCACTTTTGAATTTGTATATAGGTGTCGTTACACTGAACACCTGTGTGGTCGGGGCACCCCCGTTGTCAAACGAACCGTCGTAACCGGCCCACTGCTGACGATGGATAAGGGTAATTTTTGTCAGGCCCTCTGTTCCTGCAAATCCAGGGTTGTAATACAACTTGTTCATCATATAGTATGAGAACTGTGCATCCTGCTGGGCAAAAACAGTTGAGAGACTAAAAAATGTTGCCCCAAAGCAAACGTAAAAAACTAACTTTCGCATATCTAGATTAAAAGCGAACCCTAATATAATGCATTTTGCACATTACATTCAAGCCGCCCGATTTTAGTGGCGTAATATAAATGTCGAACGTTAGTAAATTTAACGAATATTTTCTGGCTATTTTATATTATTCGCCTTCTTTATATACAATTCAATAGCCCCGGTCATGGAGGGTGCGTTAGGTAGGGGAGCCTGGATATCCAGGATCAGATTGGCGTCTTTGACGGCCTTGGCGGTCGTCGGTCCAAAGGCCGCAATACGCGTTTTGTTCTGCTTGAAATCAGGGAAGTTGGCAAAGAGGGAGTTGATCCCTGAAGGACTGAAAAACGCCAGTATATCATAATATACGTTCTCCAGGTCAGACAAATCACTTGCTACCGTGCGGTAAATGATGGCTTCGCTGTACTGGTACCCGTTAGATTCCAGGAAGTCCGGAATGTCATTCTTCCGGATATCCGAACAAGGAAACAGGTACTTTTCGTTTTTGTGCTTTTTCAGAATCTCGATCAGGTCATTGGCCGTCCGGTATCCTGTGAAGATCTTGCGTTTTCGGATGACGATGTACTTCTGTAAGTAATTAGCAGTTTGTTCAGAAATACAGAAGTATTTCATGTCTGCCGGCATCTCAATTTTCAGCGCTTCGCAGATCTTGAAAAGGTGATCCACCGCATTACGGCTGGTAAAAATAATGGCAGAATGGTTCAGAATATCAATTTTCTGCTTGCGGAATTCCTTGATAGAAACAGGATCGACCTGGATGAACTGCCGGAAGTCCACTTTTAGGTCATATTTTTCAGCAAGTTTGAAGTAAGGTGAATTCTCGTCGTTGGGTTTGGGTTGCGAGACAAGGATACTTTTTACCGGACGCATCCTATCTTTCACTTGATCTGTCATAGCGCGCAATTATATATAGTGTCTTCTTAAAATGGTTGGTACTTAACAAATGCTACTACCAACATAAAAGGCATCAATTCTGTGGCGCAAAGGTAGGAAAATAAATGTAAAATAGCGTAGGGGGCTGAATTCATTAATTTAAAATATATAACGCCCGCCCGCAGGAAATATAAGCCGCTGAGAATAAAAACAAGGCTGTAATAGAAGGATTCGGTCTTCACCCCCAGGGTTACGAAAGTCACCAGCACCAGTGCCACCACCACCATATAAAGCACCAGCCCGATCCGGATATAATTGTAGTAATGGTTATTGAGAAAACCGGGTATCCTGAACATCGTTTTAAATCCGCTTACCAGGATATACTTGACAAAAATTATCGCCATCAGGATGAGGCTCACCTCCGCCCAGGTCAGTATCCCGCCCCAGAAATCATTGAACTGAAACAGCGTCAGCCTCAAATGCATCCCGGAAAGCTGGGCCAGCATAAGCACCACCCAGGCGCCAAGCATGCTGTAAAACAAGTAAAACAAAAGGTTCACGCTGGACAACGGACGCGTCTTCATCAGGTTTTCATCCACTTCCCTGAGGCTGAATCCCCGGCTTACACGCAGAAATTCCAGCGTCGTCTTGGGATAATAATAATACAGGGCCGCCAGGTAACTGAGTAAAATAAACAGGCTTACCAGCATTACATCTTTAAGCTGGTTCTGCTCGCGTGAGGCAATCAAAACCTGCTCCGATCGCATTCGTGAAACCATCTCATCTTCCAGATCACGGTAAATACCCGTGGAGACACGGTACGGGTTCAATGGCTCGCGGTAAAGCGTCAGGATAAACTGCTCCCCGTACAAGTCCTCCAGGCTGTCCAGACTGTATTCCACTCTTCCCTCAATCCGGTCGATGAGGGTACTGCCCATAAACAATGAGATGTCTTCCGTGGAGGTGATCACAAGGCGTGTCCCCCCGAATGCCGCAGCTTTTACCGGAATGTGAAGAATATTACCCTGGAATTCCTTTTTATCAAGTACCGGGACAAGTCCGTCCTCCCCTGCACTGACCAGCCATTCCTCTTCCAGGTCCTTTACCAGTAACAACGTATCGCCCGGCGCGGCCGAGCCAGGGAATATCCCGGCGAAAAGCAGGGTCGCTACGAGTATTTGCCTAAAAAAATTCACACCGCAATTTATCAGAATTTGGCTATATAACCGAAATGAAATTTCGAAAGACTGAAATTGACCGGCTGACCGGCAGTTCTTCCCAATGCATAGGCAAGCTGAAGATCCCCGCCCCCGGTGCGTAAGGTAAGCCCGGCACCGAATCCGGTGGGGTAACGTACCGGCGTACCGGCCAGCTCATTTCGGATCATCCCCTGGTCTATAAATAAGAAGATGTAGGAGAATGTCTCAAAAAAGAGCTGATATTCCAGTGTCAACGTGGCAAAAGAGGATGTAAAGAAATTATTCTCCGTGAACCCTCGGAAACTCCGGATTCCGCCAAGTCGAAATAGGTCATTCAGGAATAGCTGGTCATCTTCCACAAATCCTGCGTGAGCCCGGATAAACCACAAGCTGCTTCGCCCCGCCTGCAGTCCCAGCCGGGCATCCAGTTCGCCCGTCACCTGCAACGTCTTAAGATCCTCCCCTTCATATACCTCTTCCGGAATATCCGAATTCCGCCGGATCTCCTTGTCCCCAAGTGCCCCGCGCACCTCCACCATCCAGCCCTTATTGTCAGACCATCCGTCCTCCAGCAGGGAGGCATTGTATTCCAATCCATAATAATTCACGTTCAGGTCAGCAATCTCCGGCAGCTCGGTAATCCCCTCAAAATCATTCCCCGACAACAGGCGCGTCCGTTTTAAACGTGTAAATACAGAAAATTCATGAATCCCCCGGTTCAGGCCGAGGGCCAGGTGAAAATGACGGTTAATGAACGTACTGTCTTCCTTGAGCAGTTCGAAGGACCCGGAAAAATGGATTGGTGATCGCAGCACATTCGGATGGCGGTACCCTACCGCCAGTGTCTGGGAAAGAGGCTTGACCCGCTGCCAGCGCAGATCGAGCTGCTTGCCGGCATTAAAAAGGTTGGCCAGGGAAAGGTCAAGTTCGCCGGTCACCCGCAATCCGCCATCATTTTCTTCATTCGGAAGGAACCCCACCACCCCGTCGACCCGGTTGGAAGGCACCCGCTCCACCGGCAGGTAGAGTCTTGCCGACTCGTTCTGAAACGTCATGGTTGGTTCACCATTCAGTTTCATAAACGACAAACGCCGTATCCTTCCCCTTACCCGGTCGACGGCCTCCTGATCGTACCGTGTTCCAGGCACCAGGTTTAAGTAACTCATCAGCCAGGCCGTCTTTACCTCCGTAAACCCCTGGAGACGCAGACTGTCGAAGACGATTTCCGGACCGGGGTCATATGTCAAGGTCCCGTGGACCTGCTGCCCGCTGACCCGCACAGAATCAAGCCAGACCGCGGCAAAAGGAAACCCATTGGCTTCACTGTACGATACGATCTGGTCAAACAACCGCTGCAGCTCATTGATACGCAATGGACTGGAGGTAAAATCCCGTTCCCGGTATCCCGACCGGGAAAGGATGACTTCGGGCACATCCCCGGGTTTAAGGCGGGTCCACGCATACCGCGGCCCGATATACAGGGTGCCAGTGCGTATCGAATCATTCTCCCGCACCATACCATAGGAAGCCGCCAGGTAGCCGTCATAGTGTAAAACCCCCATCAGCTCCTTCATCCGACGGTGAAGGACCGAATCACTGCCTTGTTTCGGCAGCTCCAGGGACGGAGCTACCGTATCCGGATCACCCAGGACCTGCCAGGAAACGGCCTGTGCCGCGAGCATGCCCGGGATAAGGAAAAGGAACAATATGAGCACACGAAACCTGCGCAAATTACCGTAGTTTTGTCTGTACTAAATTGTGAAATTTACCCGACTTGGCAGGTATCTACATCCATATTCCCTTTTGCAAGCAGGCGTGCCATTACTGCGACTTTCATTTCAGTACCAACCTTTCCTACCGCAACCGGATGGCCCGTTGCCTGGGCCGGGAGCTCGCAAGCCGGAGTTCCTTCCTGGAGAATGAACCGGTGTCGACCATTTATTTCGGCGGCGGAACGCCAAGCCTGCTGGAAACAGAAGAATTGTACCGCCTGCTGGAACTGATCGGCACGCACTACGACGTAACAGGCGATCCCGAGATTACGCTCGAAGCGAACCCGGATGACCTGACCCCCGACAAGCTGAAAGGCCTGCGCGAGTCGGGCATTAACCGGCTCAGTATCGGGCTGCAGACCTTTGATGATGACCTGCTGAAATACCTTAACCGGGCCCATGACCGCAATCAGGGCCTCGCATCGGTAAGTAAAGCCCGGGAGGCTGGTTTTGATAACCTCAGTGTTGACCTGATCTATGCCATCCCGGATGAGAAGGGAGATCGCCTGGAGAATGACCTGCAACAGCTCACTGCCCTTGATGTCCCGCATGTCTCCACGTACTGCCTCACAATCGAGCCAGGCACCGCCTTCGGGAACTGGTACCGGAAAGGGAAGCTTACCCCGGTACCGGATGATCAGGCAGCAAATGATTACGAAAGGATCATGAACCACCTGTGCGGACAGGGATATGCGCATTACGAAATATCCAGTTTTGCCCGCCCTGGTTTTCACTCCAGGCATAACTCGGCCTACTGGCAACAGAAGAAATACCTCGGGATCGGTCCGGGTGCGCACTCCTATGACCTGAAATCCCGACGGTACAATGTTTCCAATAATGCGAAGTATATGCTGGGAATAGAAAACGGGGAGCCGGTGTTCGGCGAAGAATTGCTTTCTCCCACCGACCAGCTGAACGAATTCCTGTTGTTGTCGCTTCGTACCAGCACCGGGATTGATCTTGAAAAACTGACCTCTCAGTTTGGGTTTAACCTGCTGGAATCGGCACAAGACTATGTGAACCGGCTCCGGTCGGAGAATCTGGTCCTACTGGCAGATAATCACCTGAGGCTTACCGGCAAGGGAAAATTGCTGGCCGATCAGATTGCCGAAGATCTTTTTCAGGTCGATCCCGATTAAATCTGGGAAAAGATAAAATTATTGCTTTTTTTGCACCCATGACGAGTGACGAGAAAAAGGCTTATATGCTGTTGAAGTCAGTGATATTTCACTACCACGGACTGGACAAGGAAGAGATGGTAAACCTTCAGGAAACAGCTGACAAGCTCGATGCCCATGATGAACTCGCCTGGGCAAATACCTTCATCAGCGAGGATTATTTCAATTCGTTTGAACGCGCGAGAGAATACTTGAATGGCCTGGTGGGCGGTTTTCCGCTCGAAAAGCGCATCGACCTGATCAAAATGGTCTGGGAAGCCAACCAGTTGAAAGGCTATGTCACCGAATTCGAAGCCGCATCCGTTATCAAGATTGCCAAAGACTGGAAAGTGGAGAATGCCCTGCTCCGGATTATCGAGGAAGGGAATTAGACATATTTTTTCTTCACACCTACGGTTTCATTCAGTCCGATTAGTCCGGATGTCACCCCGGAAATTGCTTTTTCATTGGTTTGCTCCGTGGATATCTTATGCAGGTCAATACTCCTGGCAAGATCAAAACAGCGCTCCACGGGAGCATTAATCCAGGTGTCAAGAATGATGCGTGGCATAATAACCTGGTGGGTAAATCGTAAATGATATTCTCAATCAAGCGACTGATCCACCGGACGGAGCACACCTCCCCGCATCACATGCGTGGTTGTCCGCACATTTGAAATATTCTCTGAGGGATCTTTCTCCATGATTATCAGGTCGGCCATCTTCCCTGCTTCCAGGGTGCCGAAATCATCCAGCCGCTGCATGGCCCTGGCTCCGTTCCGCGTAGCCATGACGATCAGGTCTTCGGGGGCAATGCCCGCTTCCTGCATTTCTTCCAGTTCGTCGTAATAGGATAACCCGTGGAAGGTACCCGGATTCCCGGCATCGGTGCCTACCACGATCTCACCCCCGGCTTCATAGACTCTCCTGAGATTTTCATGCATGGTTTGGGTCCGCTCAGCCAGCACCGGAACCCTGGCCTCCGCCCGCTGTTTCAGTGCAACGGTATCCGTCAGAAAACGGTACGAGACCGCATTCTCAAGCAAATTGCGCGTATCCTCATCCATTGCCCCCTGCGGGTCATTCAGGACAAATGGCTTTTCGCCCAGTACGGCACGCATGGCTACCACATAATTGCGCGACACCTGGAGCGTGGGATTATACAGGGTATTATTTTCTTTCATCATCTGAAGGAATTCTTCGTCGACCAGGGTGTCATCCACGCTGTGCACCAACAGCCTGGCCCCCAGACGCAGGGCCATCTTGGCCTGCTCAAGGGAAGTAGCATGGATGATCAGGCTGTTCCCAACCTTTTCCGTTTCATCCTGAACAGCCTTAATGTTTTTCACGAAGGCAGTATCCCCGGGGAAAAGACCCCAGATCTTGATTCCTGTGGCGCCACGCCGGTTATTGGAACGTACATAGCGGCGGCCATCCTCAGCTGAGGACAAGGGATACATCACCGAATCCTCTTCTGTATTGAACCAGGCAATACGCTGGGCAGGAACCGCGGTGATCAGCGGTCCGGCAGCCGCGACATGCGGTGCCATCATGTCACTTTCGGCGGATTCCTGAAATTCCAGACTCCATGGTGCCCCGCCCACATCATAAATGGCTGTGATACCCGAACGAAGATAGGTCTCATAATACCGTTCCGGGTGATTTTTCTGCGTTTGCTGTGCCGCGGCATAAGGGAGGGAGTCGGTGAGATCAAGTGCGTCCGGGCGACCGTCGAAAAACCCGGTCTGGGAAAAGTGGATGTGGGCATCAACTAACCCCGGCATGATGTACTTGCCCTCAAGGTCAATAACCTCCGCACCGTTGGGCAATTCGGCACCAGCCTCTGTAATTTCCAGGATTTCCCCGTTTCGGATGAGAATGTTTTTGCCGGTAAGCGTATTACCGTTCCCGTCAAAGATAGTGGCGCCTGTCAGAACGGTCACATCGGAGGGTGTCTCAGACGTCTGATTACAGGCAGCAAGGAAGGAAATTACCAGAATAACTAAAGCGGCGTTCCAATAACAGGCTGTGATTTTGTTCATAATTCAGGATTCTTTAAGTCCCCCCAATATATGCATTACCTGAAAAAGACAACGATTAATTTCAATTTACATGTACAGGTTTAATCTCTATCTCCCGACTTTCAACAATTAGCTATTGCAAAAGGTAAGATTAGGTCCTGATTCGAATCCGGCATCGCCGGATGTTGATCAGGATGACGTACTATTTGCTCCTGGTCTTTGTCCTGATCTTAGTCTTAGTCTTAGTCTCCCCTAAAGACTCATCATATCTTTAAACTTGGCTGCCTGGCGACGGCTCACCTCGACTTTGTCACCCCCGCGAAGGCGGACCATCAATCCGCCGTTAAACCAGGGTTCGATATTTTCCACCCAGCTCAGGTTAATGATATGCTTCCGGCTGGCCCGGAAGAAGCTGCGGTTGTCAAGTTTCTGGTCCAGCGCATTCAGCGATTTATGGATCATCGGCCGGTTATTGTCAAAATAAACCTTGATGTAATTGCCGTCCGATTCAAACAACCGGATATTGGACAGGCTCACAAACCAGCATTTGTCCCCATCCTTGACAAAAACCTGGTCCTGCAGGGTAAGGGGCTTATCCTGGTTGACCTCATTTACCGGTTCGTCGTCTTCCTCGTCCCGGTCACCGTGCAATTTTTTGATGGTCTCGGCCAGACGGTCAGGCTGAACCGGCTTCAGCAGATAATCCAGGGCATTCACCTCAAATGCCTTCAGGGCAAATTCGTCATAGGCTGTGGTGAAGATCACCTTGGGCACCTTGTCCAGCTTATCGAGCAGGTCAAAACCGGTGCCGCCGGGCATCTGGATATCAAGGAAGACCAACTGCGGACTCTTTGCCGTGATTAATTCCTGGGCATCGTCAATATTTGCCGCTTCTCCAATCACCTCAATTTCTTCATGTTCTTCCAGCAGGCTCGCGAGTTCCTTGCGTGCCAGCCGTTCATCATCAACTATTATTGCTTTCATATGTCTCTGCATTTTTTGGGAGAATTAGCTCCGTCAATACCACATTGTTAGATTCGTTATCAATGGCAAAACCTGCCTGATTTCCATAAATAAGTTCCAGCCTTTTCTTTGTATTTATAATCCCAAGGCCAATTTTTCTCTTTCGGCGCGATCCGTTGATCCGCCTGTAATGGCCGCTGTTCCTGATTTCCACGTGTAAAAAATCATTCTCCACAAAGGTACGGATGCGGATCAGCCCCCCTTCCTTCAGCTGGGAGATCCCATGCTTGATTCCGTTCTCCACCAGGGTCTGCAGCATCAGCGGCGGGACCTGAAATTCGGAAGAAGCCGGGTCAATGTCAAGATCGACCTTTAACCGTTCTTCGTACCGGATACTTTCCAGCCCGAGGTAGTTCTTCACGGTCCGCATCTCCTCGTCAAATTTAGTAAGACTTTTTTGTTCGGATACAAGCGTATTCCTCAGGATCATTGACAGCTGGGTGATGGCCATTTTGGATTTTCCCGGATCTTCGTCGACCAGGGCCCGGATACTGTTGAGGGAATTAAATATGAAGTGCGGGTTAAGCTGGGATTTCAGGTTGTTCAGTTCTATTTCGTGCATAGCCGCCTGTCGCTGCAGGGTCAGATTGTACCGTTCGAAATAGTGGTAAATCAGATACGCCATGGTCCATACAAACGTAATCAGGGCATAAATTGACGTAAGGCCAATAAAATTCGGGAGGTCGAAGGCCACAGAAACTTTGTATTCTCCAAATGGAATAGAAACGAGAACCCGGGAAAAGTAAACCAGGACAGCTATAATCACCACACCCAGAAACGAGCGGGGAATCAGTCTTCTGAATTCCATCGCCAGCCACCCTGACGTGATCAGCCAGTTGCGGAAAAGATGGGTAAAGGCCAGGAAAAAGAATGCCTCAAGAATCAGGATTCCCATACGCGGACCATTCAGATAGTTTTCCGCCACAAACTGGTAGATCAACAGCTGGCTGATCGCGAAAATGGTCCACCCGCCCAGCTGAATTATCCAATAGAGCCTGATCTTGTTCATCTGAAAACAAAAATAGGCATTTTCTCAGGGATTAAATGCAGATCCCTTTCAGACGGTCATGTCTGTACGCAGAAGGAAAAGAAACAAAAAGACGGCGGCGAGAATGAAAACCCAGGAGATCACATTCATAAATTTCCTTTGGGCGGGAAACACATCGTCGGTAATCAGGCCCATGGTGATGAACGCCAGGCCCGCGGTGGCATACATGGCAAATTCCCAGTAGTCTTGCTGTACCGCCTGGAAAACGGAAAACAGGATCATTATCCCTCCCACGACATATCGGATTATGGCTGCGCTCATTCGAATATCTTGTTCTTCATCACAAATCTGCGAATAATCAGCCGTGTTCCCTTGTCATAGGTGAAATAATTCCAGATCCAGTTACTCAGAACGATGATCTTGTTCCGGAACCCAACCAGGGAGACGAGGTGAATAAACATCCAGATGATCCAGGCCAGGAACCCTCCGAAGGTCAGCTTACCCAGATCCACTACGGCCTTGTTCCGGCCGATTGTTGCCATTGAGCCTTTGTCATGATAGGAGAAGGGCACCATCTCCTTGCCCTTCAATTGTCGTTTCATATTATTGGCCATGTGCTTACCCATCTGAATGGCCACCTGGGCCACTTGCGGATGTCCTTTCGGGTATTCATCGGTGACCATCATGGCAATATCACCGATGGCAAAGACGTCTTCGGTCCCCTTCACCTTGTTGTACCCATCCACCACAAGCCTCCCTTTCTCCACACTCTCTTCGGGGAACCCATCCGGGAAATTTCCCATGACCCCGGCCGCCCAGATCAGGGTGCTGCTTCGAATGGTCTGGCCGTTGTCCAGTTTTACCTCCATTCCATCATAACTCTTGACCATGGTATTGAGGCGTACGTCCACCTCAAATTTTTTCAGGTACTCCAGCGCTTTCCTGCCCGATTTATCAGACATTCCATTCAGCAGGCGGTCAAGGCCTTCAAGGAGAATGATCCTCATCCGCTTAAAGTCAAGCTCAGGGTAATCATTGGGCAGTACATTTTTCTTAAGCTCTCCGATGGCCCCGGATACCTCCACACCGGTAGGCCCTCCACCCACTACGACAATGGTCATTTTGGAATTGATATCATCATCGTCCCTGGAAATGGTCGCCGCTTCAAAATTCTGCAGCAGGTGACTTCTCAAATCCAGCGCCTGCGGAATCTGCTTGAGCGGAAATGCATTCTGCATGATCGATTCATTCCCGAAATAGTTGGTCTTGGTTCCGGTGGCAACCACAAGGTAGTCGTAGGTAAGCGAACCGATCTCCGTGGATATCATTTTATTCTGATGATCCACCTCGTACACTTCCGCCATGCGGAAATAGAAATTCTTTACCGGTTCGAGTTGTTTGCGCAACGGATCTGCGATCGAATCAGGCTCCAGTCCGGCTGTGGCCACCTGGTACAAAAGAGGCTGAAAAGTATGGTAGTTATTTCTGTCAAACAGCACGATCTGCACGCGCTCCCTGTTCAGTTTTTTGATGAGGTTGATTCCGGCAAATCCACCCCCCAGGATCACAACCCTGGGAAAGGGCGAGGCAGAAATGGGTATTGAATTGAGGGCTTTTACGGTTGATTCGTCCATGGATGGTATAAATGTAATGGTTAAGGACTACCATATCCACAGATAAACTCAAAAATAGTTTTGCTGTCAGGAACTCTTTTTCGGATTTTTCACGTTACCCAATTGTCAATCTTTCATAGTTGATAATTTTCAAGGTTTTGGTTGAGCCCTGTGGCGAACGCAAGTTCTGCTACAGGGTTTTTTTTGACCATTCAGTGATCCGGGTCACTATACCCGTCGTCATACCGGGTAACCTCCTCGACCCGTCGTCATGCCGGGCAA
>CAZLZD010000029.1:51625-54268 GCA_964563925.1 uncultured Roseivirgaceae bacterium
CCGGGTAACCTCCTCGACCCGTCGTCATGCCGGGCAACCTCCGGGCATCGCCCCGGAGTCGACCCGGTACCTCCCCTGAAGTGACGGTATTATTACACCCTACAACGCCTCCAGGTATTTCATGGCACTTGAACCGAGGTTGTCTGAAATAACCTTCTTATACTCGATCGTATTCAGAAATTCATTCTCCATGAACTCAGTGAGCAGGGGCGACCAGTCATTGCTTTTAGGCATGATAATCCCGAACTGCTCGGTATTCTGATCACCGCCCGGGTGTCGCTTCACCGGCTTCTTGGCCTGGGCTGCCGCCAGGTAATAGGTAAAGTCAAGATCCGTAAATTTCTTCGGGTCGTTTGAAACGATGTCCAGGGCTTCGCTGAATGAATTAACATACTGGACCTGCATGTCGGGCAGGTACTTATCCTTCAACGCCAGGATCTTTTGTTCATTGGTCGAGTTTTTTACAGTCACCGCGGTGAGCCCTTTAAATTTCGCGGCAAACTCCTCAGCATTGTTAACCGTAGGCACGGAGTTGTGCGTGATGATCATCCCGATATTGGTGATGTAAGCCGGACTGAAACTAAATGATCGCTTGCGCTCATTCGTAATGGTGGTATTGCTTAATCCGAATACGCCGCCTTTGGAACGCTGGACATCCTGCAGAAACCTGGTGAAATTATTGGCATCGTTTGCCTTGAATTCAATCGTAATGTCAATGCTGGTTTTGGATTCCACATAATCCTCAAAACGCTTCATCAGATCAACCGTAATGCCGGTCATCTGTCCGCTTTTCTTCGAGGCAAAACCCGGGGCCTCCGCATAGGTCAGAACCCAGGTTGCCGAACCCTTGCTTTTTGCCGAGGCATAGGTGTCACCGGTAAACTGACTGAAAACCGGCAGTGCCGACACAGCGAATGCCATACTTAGAAACAAAAACTTTTTCATAGCGAGATAGATTGATGTTCAGATCAATCCCAAATAAAAATATACCGCCTCACTATTCACTTACATTGTAAGATTATCATCTCGCAAGTTCAGTTTTCAGGAACTTGCTGGTATAGCCGCGACCACTTGCCGCCACTTTTTCAGGAGTCCCCTGCGCTACGATTTCTCCGCCGCCATTTCCTCCCTCCGGACCCAGATCAATGATATGGTCCGCCACCTTGATCACATCCATATTGTGTTCTATGATCAGCACGGTATTCCCTTTGTCCACCAGCCTTTGGAGCACGTCCATGAGGTGCTGGATATCCTGAAAATGAAGGCCTGTCGTGGGCTCATCCAGGATATACATCGTTTTACCGGTGTCACGTTTGGAAAGTTCGGTCGACAGCTTCACCCGCTGTGCTTCGCCGCCAGAAAGGGTCGTGGCATGTTGCCCGAGCGAAATATACCCAAGGCCAACCTGGTTCAGTGTCTTGATGCGTCGGAGAATTTTCGGCTGATTCTCAAAAAACTCCTCCGCCTCCTCCACGGTCATCTCCAGCACGTCAGAAATCGACTTACCCTTAAACCGGACTTCAAGTGTCTCACGGTTGTAGCGCTTCCCTTTGCAGGTCTCGCATGATACATATACATCCGGAAGGAAATCCATTTCGATCAGACGCAGTCCCGCTCCCTCACAGGTCTCACAACGCCCGCCCTTAACGTTAAATGAGAACCTGCCCGGTTTGTATCCCCTGATTTTTGACTCAGGAAGCTGGGCGAAAAGCGCCCGGATATCGGTGAATACGCCGGTGTAGGTAGCCGGACTTGACCGTGGAGTTCTCCCGATAGGTGTCTGGTCCACCTCAATGACCTTGTCCAGCAGCTTCAGGCCTTTTACCTCCCTGTATTCTAGAGGCTCCCGTCGTGACCGGTAAAAATGCTGGTTCAGGATGGGAAAGAGTGTATCATGGATCAGGGTGGATTTCCCACTTCCTGAGACACCTGTAATCAGTGTTAGCGTACCCAGCGGAATCCTGAGGTCCACATTTTTAAGATTGTGACCGGCGGCACCAAGAAGTTCAAGCTTTTTGCCATTGCCTTTGCGACGCTCACCAGGAATGGCAATCGATTTATCCCCGGTCAGGTAATCCACCGTGGTACCACCCGCCGCCATAAATTTCTCCGGGGTTCCATGCGCCACGATATGTCCGCCGTGCCGTCCTGCCCCAGGTCCGATATCAATGATGTAATCCGACTCCATCATCATATCCCGGTCGTGCTCCACCACGATCACCGAATTCCCCAGGTCCCTGAGATCCTTGAGTGCATTGATCAGTTTTACATTGTCCCTTTGATGTAATCCGATACTGGGTTCATCCAGGATATACAAAACCCCCACGAGCTGTGTCCCGATCTGGGTGGCAAGCCTTATTCGCTGAGCCTCGCCGCCCGAAAGGGTTCGAAGCGGCCGGTTCAGATGCAGGTAATTCAGTCCCACATCAAGCAGGAAGCCAATTCGCTTCCGGATTTCCTTCAGGACTTCCCCGGCAATCACATTCTGTTTTTCATCCAGCCTTTCTTCCAATCCTTCAAACCATTCACTCATGGTTTTAATGTCCATCTCCGCCAGCTGTGCTATGTTCTTCCCGTCGATCAGGAAATGCAGGGACTCCTTTTTGAGTCGTGCGCCATCACATTCCGGACACGTGCGTGTAA
>CAZLZD010000030.1:0-53722 GCA_964563925.1 uncultured Roseivirgaceae bacterium
AATTTATTCGATGTACAAGGGCCTCGTACAGAGAATTTTATCCGGGATTAAACGGAGAAAGTATAGACAGAAAAAGGCACCCGGTGAATTAGGATTCTCCGCATGCCATCATTTTTTATTTCAGTTTACCTGTTTAATCTAGTTGTGTGATATGGCCTTTCTGTTCAGGCGGTCTTCCGCCATTGCATTAAGTTTTTCATCAGCGGCATATTCTTCATCAAGGGTCTGCTTGAGTGTATTCGCCACATCATCGAGTCCGAGTTCCTTGGCATACCTCACGGCCGTTCCGTATCCGGAAATCTCATAGTGTTCCACCCGTTGGGCTTCTGCAATGATCCCGGCATTACGCACGTCGTTATCGGTATCCTCCTCAAGGAAGTGTTTCGACTCTTTGATCAGACCTTCCATAGCCTTGCAATGCTCACCTTCCGGGGATACATTCAGCGTCTGGCAAACCTGCTCAAGCCGCTTTTTTTGGTTTTTGGTTTCCTCCAGATGATCCTCAATAGCTTTCTTCAGTTTATCATCTTTCGCATTTTCAGCCATTTTGGGTAATGCATTCACAAGCTGATCTTCAGCGCTGTATAAATCCTTCACTTGATGGATCAATAAATCTTTTAAAGTTTTCATATCTCGTGGTTTATGTTGAACATAAAAATTCTAATGTATAAGAGTGCTAAATCTGTGCCGGAGGAATAAACAGGAGTAGGAGAATGTCAGGGCGGATCAGGTGTGTGAGAATGAGTAGTACAGACCACGCGGTGTGAGGTTCATCCACGGAAGGGGGTTAGATTCGTACGGCAACAAAAAAACCACGCACTTCGTACGTGGCTTTCTATTCTTAAGTGCGTCCGGAAGGATTGCTTCCGCGATCCTTTGCAACGCCGTAGTCTGAATAGAAAGCCTTCTCGCTCCGCTCACTATTTTTGGTTGCCCCTTACTTCATCTTAACCTGCGGTTAGATTCGTACGGCAACAAAAAAACCACGCACTTCGTACGTGGCTTTCTATTCTTAAGTGCGTCCGGAAGGATTCGAACCCTCAACCCCCAGAGCCGAAATCTGGTATTCTATCCAGTTGAACTACGGACGCTCGGTATATTCCGTTACCTTTTTTACTACCTGAATGGCTGTGCCCAATCGAGACTTCATAGTGCCGGCCCTGAAAAAATAAATAAAGGCCGTAGAGGAGCCTCACTTTTTCAGCCCACCAATTCCTTCAGCCCACCAGTTCTTTTCAGCCAACTACTTCACGCACCTTGGCGGCTGCGTCCTTCAGCACGATGGCCGAGGTGACCTTTAACCCTGACTCTTCGATGATTTTTGCACCTTCTTCGGCGTTGGTTCCCTGAAGCCGGACAATAATCGGAACGTCAATATTTCCAATTTTCTTGTAGGCCTCCACCACACCATTCGCTACCCGGTCGCAGCGCACAATACCACCAAAAATATTGATCAGGATTGCCTTGACATGCGGGTCTTTCAGAATGATCCGGAATCCGGCTTCCACTGTCTCCGCATTGGCTCCACCACCCACATCCAGGAAGTTGGCAGGCTCTCCGCCGGAAAGCTTAATAATATCCATGGTCGCCATGGCCAGTCCGGCCCCGTTCACCATACATCCCACATTACCATCCAGTTTGATATAGTTCAGGCCTGATTTGCCCGCCTCTACTTCCAGCGGATCTTCCTCCGACAAATCGCGTAGTTCCGCAAGGTCGCGGTGACGGAACAATGCATTATCGTCCAGGTTTACCTTGGCATCCACAGCCAGTATCCGGTTATCGCTGGTCTTCAGCACCGGGTTGATCTCAAACATGGATGAGTCCGTAGCTTCATACGCCTTGTAAAGCGAGAAGATAAACTTTACCATCTCCTTGAACGCATTTCCATTCAGACCGAGGGCAAAGGCAATCTTACGTGCCTGGAATGCCTGCAACCCAACGGTGGGGTCAATCCATTCCTTGATAATCTTTTCAGGCGTTTTTGCCGCGACCTCCTCGATATCCATCCCGCCTTCGGTGGAAGCCATGATGATATTATGGCTTGTCGCACGGTCAAGGAGAATGGACATATAAAATTCCTTTGGCTCCGATTCACCAGGATAATAAACATCCTCGGCGATCAGCACCTTATTCACTTTTTTCCCCTCTTCACCCGTCTGGTGGGTCACCAGGGTACCGCCAATGATATTCTTCACTTTTTCAGGCACCTCGCCCAGCGATTTGGCCAGGACCACACCGTTGCTGCCGGTCTCCTTGATCTTACCCTTTCCGCGTCCGCCGGCATGGATCTGCGCCTTGATAACATACCAGTCCGTGCCGGTGTCATTATGCAATTCCTTGGCAATAGCCTGAGCTTTTTCCGGATTGTCAACCACCAGCCCGCGCTGAATAGTCACACCGTACTTTTTAAGTATATTTTTAGCCTGATATTCGTGGATGTTCATGCGATCAGAATTTTTGCACGAAGCTAACCGTTTTGGCACGAACTATCAAGAAATGAACACAGATTTAACCCCTTTGACGCCAGTCCGGCTTCCCCTCGTCCTGCCACCGTGGTGTTGATGCAATTATTTAGTAAGTTTGGGCGCATAAAATTGCAAGAATCCATGCTGAAGGCTTCCGGTATAACCAAATCATTCGGGGATCTCAAGGTGCTGAAAGGCATCAACCTGGACGTAAAAAAATCTGAAATTATCTCCATTGTCGGATCCTCCGGAGCTGGTAAAAGTACGCTCCTTCATATCCTGGGGACCCTGGATAACCCGGACTCCGGAGTCCTGACCATCGATGACAAGCATGTCGACCGGATGAGGCCGCGGGAGAAGGCTGCGTTCCGTAATAAACACCTCGGATTCATTTTTCAGTTCCATAACCTGCTGGCCGAATTTACGGCATTGGAGAATATTTGCATACCCGGTTATATAGGCGGAATGTCCAGGTCCGAAGTGGAGGGGAGGGCCATGAAGCTGATGCGCCGCCTGGGCATAGAGGCAAGGCATGACCACAAACCGTCTGAATTATCGGGTGGGGAACAACAGCGCGTGGCAGTGGCCCGTGCCCTGATCAACGACCCGGTGGTCGTATTTGCCGACGAACCGTCAGGTAACCTGGATTCAAAGAATGCCGAAGAGCTGCACCGCCTGTTCTTTGAACTTCGTGATGAGTTCAGCCAGACCTTCGTGGTGGTGACGCATAATGAAGAACTTGCCCACATGGCAGACCGGATGCTTGAGATGAAGGACGGCCTTATCCTGGGCTCCGTCGCAGCTTCCTGATACTTTTCCGCGAATTTCCTATCTTTGCGGCTCGATGAAAAAAGTCGCATTCTATACACTCGGCTGCAAGCTTAATTTCTCCGAGACGTCTACTATTTCCAGGATGTTTGAGGAGAATGGCTATCGTAAGGTAGAATTTACCGAAACACCGGACATCTTCATCATCAATACATGTTCGGTTACGGAAAATGCCGATAAAAAATGCCGTAAAATCGTTCGGGAGGCTCGCCGGATATCTCCGGACGCCTATGTCGCCATTTTAGGGTGCTATGCGCAGCTTAAACCCAGGGAGATCGCAGAGATCCCCGGCGTGGACGCGGTCCTGGGCGCTGCCGAAAAATTCAGGCTTGTCGAATTGCTGGATGGATTCAAGCGTCCGGCCCGGACCGAAATCCATGCCCGTGAGGTGGAGGCTGCCGATACGTTTGTGCCATCATTCTCACTTAATGACCGGACCCGTACTTTTCTCAAGGTACAGGACGGATGCGATTACAGCTGTACATTCTGTACGATTCCCCTTGCCCGGGGTAAGAGCCGCAGCAACACCATCCCGGAGGTGGTCCGGGAGGCCCGGGAAATAGCCGCCTCGGGAGTACGGGAGATCGTCCTTACCGGCGTAAATACCGGTGACTTCGGTATCCGCAATGGCAGGAGGGAAGACCGTTTCATCGACCTGGTCAGGGCGCTGGAGAATGAAGTGCCGGTAGAGCGGATCCGGATTTCCTCCATTGAGCCTAACCTGCTGCACGATGAGATCATCGAGTTTGTTGCAGAATCCTCCCGTTTTGTGCCTCATTTTCATATTCCGCTTCAAAGCGGTTCCGATCGTATGCTGAAGCGGATGAAACGCCGCTATCTCAGTGAATTATACACCAGCCGCGTGGCAAAAATCCGGGAACTGATGCCGCATGCTGCCATAGGCGTTGACGTTATCGTCGGCTTTCCCGGAGAATCGGAAGAGGATTTCATGACCACCTACGAGTATTTGCGGGACCTGGATATTTCCTACCTTCATGTATTCACCTATTCGGAGCGGGACAATACGCCGGCTGCAGAGATGGATAATGCAGTGCCGATGCGCACACGCCAGAAACGCTCAAAAATGCTACGCATCCTGTCTGAGAAGAAGCGGCAGGCGTTTTACCGCCGGAACCTGGGGCGTGAGGCCACCGTTCTTTTTGAAAACGACATTGAAAATGGCCGTATGCACGGTTTTACCGAAAACTACATCCGAGTAACGGCCAGGTATGATCCTGTGCGCATAAACGACATTCTCCGGGTAAACCTGAAAGAGATCAACGAGGACGGTTTGGTGGAAGTAACTGAACAACCTGACCTGGTTTCGCATTAAAAAGTAAACGAAACCCTGATATGGCACTGCCCCTTCATACCAAAGCACCAGATTTTACCCTTCCTTCCACCGACGGATCAGATTTTACACTGAGTAAAGATCTCGAGGGTTCTCCGCTGATCCTCTTTTTTTATCCGCAGGACTTTACCCCGGCCTGTACCAGGGAGGCATGTTCCTTCAGGGATAACTTTGAAGAATTTCAGGGTGTGAATATCCCGGTGCTTGGAATCAGCACCGATTCAATGGAATCCCATCTCAAATTCCGTAAATCACATAACCTGCCTTTTCACCTGCTTAGCGATGAAAAAGGCCGGGTCTCCAAACTGTATAAGGCAAAAATGCCGGTGCTCAATAAATCAAAAAGGATTACGTATTTGATAGACAAGGACCATCGGATTGCCTCTGTACACAGCGAATTGTTCGGTGCTGAGAAACATATCCAACGTATGCTCAGTGAGATTTCCTCACAGGAATGATCAGGCTTCGATCCGGTCTATGATCGAATCGACCTTGTCCATAAGCTCTTCCTGGCGCTGAGGCGAAAGCAGGTACTGTCTTTCAAGCAGCCGGATGGCCATGTCGGTCATGATGAAGTGGGATTTGAGGAATTTAAGCTTCTCCTGGTAACTTGCCAGACTCTTGTATTTAGACCTCTCAGAAGGTGATTCCATGATAAAACGCACCTTCTGCATGAGAATATCCGACTCCTGATCCATAGACAATGTAAACGTTGTGAACTGCATGCTAATATAGAATCATTTCCTTGAAATTACCCATTTTCCGGCAGAATTAAATACCCTAAATTGGGGATTTTTCAGAAAAAAATTCTCCAGCGTGTGTTTAAAACACTTAGTACAATTAATTGACAGTCAATTAATTATCTGTTCATTAAGTCAGATTCAAGGGAGGAAAGAATATTGTCAAGTTTCTCGCTGACCTGCTCAAAATCCTCCTTTTTTTCAAGGGGTTGATGCACGCTCATATAGAACTTTATTTTAGGCTCTGTACCCGACGGACGGGCTGAAATTTTATAGTCATCCTCGGTGATAAACTGAAGTACATTGGATTTCTCAAAATCGATGGAATCCTCGGTTCCCTTCTTCAGGTTCCGGTCGGTGGATGCCTGGTAATCTATGAGACGTACCACTTTCGATCCGCCCAGTTCTTCCGGTGGATTCTCCCGGAAATTGGCCATCATTTCCCGGATCTCTTCGGCACCCTTCATGCCTTTCTTAGTTAGTGAGATCAGGTGTTCCTTGTAAAACCCGAACCGGGAATACAGGTCAATGAGAAGCTCGTATATACTCATGCCCTGGGTTTTGGCCCAGGCACACATTTCGGCAATCATCGCACAGGAGGCTACTGCATCCTTGTCCCGCACAAAGTCGCCAATCAGGTAGCCGTAACTTTCTTCTCCGCCTGCGATAAACTGTTTCTCTCCTTCCAAATCCCGGATTATGGAGGCGATATATTTGAAGCCTGTAAGGGTATCGTAATGGGTCACGTCGAAATGGTCGGCGATCCGGTGGATAAGGTCTGTGGTCACAATGGTCTTGACAATAAACTGGTCGCCGTCGAGTTTTCCGTTATCCTTCCATCGTTTCAGGGCATAGTAAATCAGCAATGCTCCGGTCTGGTTTCCGTTCAGCAGGGTAAACTCACCCTGCAGGTTCCGGCAGGCAATACCTACCCGGTC
This sequence comes from uncultured Roseivirgaceae bacterium, assembly GCA_964563925.1. GTDB lineage: Bacteria > Bacteroidota > Bacteroidia > Cytophagales > Cyclobacteriaceae > JAUILA01. The sequence continues at coordinate 6,326 of CAZLZD010000030.1, forward strand.
CGCGTCCGGATCTGTGGCCATGACCAGGTCGGCATCGGTTTCCCGTGCCTTATCCAGGGCAAGCTTAAGTGCATCGGCTTCTTCCGGATTGGGATAGATGACGGTTGGAAAATTACCATCCGGGGTGGCTTGTGCTTCCACAACCATCACATTGGTAAAGCCCATTTGCTTCAGGGCTTTTGGCACTAGTGTTATGCCTGTTCCATGTATGGGGGAGAATACTATTTTCAGGTCATTCTCCTTCTTAACTGCCTCCGGAGACAGGCTGAGCGAAAGCAGCTCATCAAGGTAGGCCTTATCCACTTCTTCGCCGATGGACTCAATCATGTCCTCACCACCGTTCCACTTCACTTCATCGATGGATTCGATTTTACCCACTTCGGCTATGACGTTTTTATCATGGGGAGAAACCATCTGCGCGCCGTCGTCCCAGTAGGCCTTGTACCCGTTGTATTCTTTCGGATTATGGGAGGCGGTCAGGACCACTCCGCTCTGGCACTTTAAATGCCTGATGGCGAAGGAGAGCTCGGGGGTCGGACGCAGTTCCTCAAAGAGATATACCCGGATACCGTTGGCAGCAAACACGTTGGCAGTCACTTCCGCGAAAAACCGGCTGTTGTTTCGGCTGTCGTGGGCTATGGCTACTTTGATTTCGTCCAGGTCGGGGAACTGGCCGAGCAGGTAATTGGCCAATCCCTGCGTGGCCATTCCTACCGTATATTTATTCATCCGGTTGGAGCCCATGCCCATAATGCCGCGCAGTCCTCCCGTACCGAATTCCAGATCCTTGTAAAAAGCCTCCGACAGCGCATCGGGGTCTTCAAGAAGGTTTTGAATTTCTTCACGGGCCTCATCGTCGATCTGACTGCTGAGCCATTTTTTCGCCTTTTCCTGGACGTCTGACATAATCGTGTAGCGTTTTATATGATGTTAAAGATTTCCCCTCAGTTCCTGCTCACGTTCGATGGCCTCAAACAAAGCCTTAAAATTTCCTTTGCCAAATGATTTGGCTCCTTTCCGCTGAATGATCTCATAAAATACGGTGGGCCGGTCCTGCACGGGTTTGGTGAATATCTGCAGCAAATACCCTTCGTCATCCCGGTCCACCAGGATGTTAAGGTCCCGAAGTGGTTGGATGTCCTCTTCAATTTCACCGACCCGGTCGAGGAGGTCCTCGTAGTACGTGTCAGGCACATAAAGGAAATCCACGCCCCGGCGACGCAGTTCGCTTACCGTATGAATAATATCGTTGGTGGCCACGGCAATATGCTGAACGCCGGCACCCTGGTAAAAATCGATATATTCCTCGATCTGGGACTTTTTCTTGCCTTCTGCCGGCTCATTGATCGGGAATTTTATGTATCCGTTTCCGTTGGAGACAACTTTTGACATCAGCGCGGTATAATCGGTACTGATGTCCTTGTCGTCGAAAGTGATCAGCAACTTGAACCCCATCACATTCTCATAGAACTCCACCCATTTGTTCATTTCTCCCCAGCCTACATTACCCACACAATGGTCCACATATTCAAGTCCGATGGGGTCAACATCCACCGTACTGGTTTTTTCCGTGTAACCGGGAAGGAACGGGCCATTGTAATTGCCGCGTTCCACAAACGTATGCACGGTTTCTCCATAGGTTTTGATGGAGGCTACGCGTACGAGTCCGTGCTTGTCTTCAAGGACCTCAGGCTCTGAGACGGCCTCTGCACCACGGCTGGTGGTCTCGCGGAACGCTGATTCGGCATCATCTACCCACAGGGCGAGTACCTTTACCCCGTCGCCATGGCGGGCAACGTGCCGGGTGATCGGAGAATCCTCACGGAGTGCCGAGGTCAGTACAATCCGGATTTTCCCCTGCCGCAGCACATAACTTACGCGATCCCGGATGCCCGTTTCCGGACCCGCATAGGCGATCATCCTGAACCCGAATGCGTACTGATAAAACAGGGCAGACTGCTTAGCGTTACCGACATAAAACTCGATATAATCAGTCCCCTTTAACGGTAAGAAATCTGTCTCTTCCATAACTTGTTCTCTTTATGTAAAAATAAGCTTTCCCTGTAAAGAAAGGAAATTTTATGATCATGTCGTATTCTCCCGGCTTTTTGTTGTTTGTTAGAAAAAGACTGTTGAGTTTTGTGCCAAACTTACCGATTATGGATATCGCAAAACTCGAAAAGGACCTTCAGGAAATCCTGGACAAAAAGGAATCACTCAACAAGCTGGACTACCACGAAGACGCCTATGACCAGATGGAAGAAGCCATTCATGAGCTGGAAGATAACTTCCAGGAGAAGTATGGTGATTACCTTGAGGATGCACTGCACGAAGTGCATGATGAATATTGCCCGGATAACGATGTCCTGCTGCCCATTGCATATATCCCGAATAAATTCAGCAAGACTGAGGAGGGGTATACGGTACCGTTTTCCGAGGGCGTGTATGTCGATGTGGACGATTATGAGAGTTCCAGCACCAAGCTGGTTATTCTCCCCGGTCCCCTGCGTATTGAATTACTGATCGCTCCGGACCATTACGAAACGGTGTGGCAGCCCCGTAAAAAAGACGAGGACTAACGGTACCCGAGTTTCTGCCGGACACGGTTAAGTACACCGGCCGCCAGGTCCCTCGCTTTCGCTTCACCTTCTTCAAGCAGTCTTTCGAGTTCGCCGGGATTTTCCATCAGGTGAGCATATTTTTCTCTTTCAGTGGCAAATTGCCTGATAAGCAATTCAAACAATGCCTGCTTGGCATGGCCGTATCCATAATTTCCTCCCACATAATTCCTGCGCATCGCTTCGGTTTCTTCCGGGGAGGCGATCAGGCTGTAAATCGCAAACACATTGCAGGTATCAGGGTCCTTCGGCTCCTCCAGGGGAGTGCTGTCGGTGATAATACCCATGATCTGTTTGCGCAATTTCTTTTCAGGAAGGAATATGTCCAGCGTATTATGGTACGATTTGCTCATTTTTTGTCCGTCTGTTCCCGGTATGGTCATCACGTGCTCGTTGATACGTGCTTCAGGGATGACAAAGGTCTCACCGTACATCGCATTGAATGAACTGGCTATATCCCGGGTGATTTCCAGGTGTTGCTTCTGGTCTTTGCCCACGGGTACGATTTCCGCATCATACAGCAGGATGTCAGCGGCCATCAGCACCGGATAGGTAAAAATTCCGGCATTAACGTCAGCGAGCCGGTCGGATTTGTCCTTAAAACTGTGGGCATTGGCGAGCATAGGGTAGGGACTGATACAGCTCAGGTACCAGGTAAGTTCGCAAACCTCCGGAATACGGCTCTGCCGGTAGAATATATTTTTGCTGGTGTCCAGTCCGGCCGCAAGCCAGGCTGCCGCCACCGCCTGGATATTCTCCTTCCGTTGCGAGGCGTCCTTCACGGTGGTGAGCGAATGGAGATCAGCAATAAACAGCAGGGATTCGTTCTTCTCCTGTCTTGAAAGCTCAATAGCCGGGAGAATCGCTCCCAGTAAATTTCCCAGGTGAGGTTTGCCGCTGCTCTGTATTCCGGTAAGTATTCGTGCCATTACTAATTTTTTCACAAATAAAAGGAATTAGGAAGTATTTACCCACTCCGACGGGGATGTTGTGGAGGAGCGGAAGGGAGGGTGGTTCTGGAGGAGCGAAGACAGGGAGGTTGTTCTTTTGGACGGGGTGGTTGTCCTTATCGTCATCCTGAACAATATCCGGTCCCGGACTTGATCCGGGATGATCCGGATTCGATTCAGGACCTGTTTAGGTCCCGTGTTGACTCCAGAGTGGGCCGGAGGTTGCACGGGATGACGGCGAATTAAGTCCTAGTCCTAGTCCTAGTCATAGTCTCCCCAATTCCCTATCTTTACCAAAATTTTTTAACCCATGACACGAGTTTTTTTTCTTTTTTTCGCCCTGGTGCCTTTCATGGTCACCGGCCAGCATCTTGACAAGATTCGTTTTGATGCCCAGGCGCATGATTTCGGCACCATCAGCCAGGAAAACGGACCGGTAACCCACGAATTCTCCTTCGTCAATATCACCGACAACCCCATTCGCATTACCGGTGTGGAGGCCTCCTGCGGATGCACCACACCCTCGTGGACTTCCGAACCAGTGGCGCCCGGGGATTCGGGGTTTGTCCAGGCACAGTTTAACCCGTACAATCGTCCCGGTGTCTTCAATAAAACATTATCGGTACGTTTCGACGCCGTAGGGGAGCCGGTTACCCTGTTCATCCGCGGTAAGGTAAATCCGGCCGCGGGCCCGGTTTCCGAAGAATACAGGCATAAAATTGGCGGGATCAGGCTTAAGTATGCCACACTCAATATGGGGAAGGTTTTCACGACCGACGAGCCCACCGAGCAAAAGTTCAGTATCTATAATGACAGTGATACCGTGATTACATTCCTGGAGAATGTGGAGAAGCCGGGCCATGTGGGGGTTACTTTCGAGCCCGTGCGAATTGCCCCCGGGGAAACCGCGGAGATGGTCGTTCGCTATGATGCTAAAAGCAAGCAGGACCTGGGCTTCAGCTCAGACAATATCACATTCTTCACCGACGAACCGGATGGGGCTAACCACAAGAGTGTCAACCTGTATGCGACCATAGAGGAATACTTTCCTCCCATGTCAGCCGAAGAATTGAAACAAGCACCGCACCTTTCAATTAAGGAGCCGTTATATGACTTTGAAGATGTAAAGGAAGGGGAGCGGGTCACCACCGAGTTCACCATTATCAATTCCGGTCAGAGTACACTCAATATCCGCCAGGTAAAGGGAAACTGTGCCTGTGTGACTGCTATTGTTACCAAGGAGGACCTTGCCCCCGGGGAAGCGGCTTCCGTAAAAGTGACCTTCGACGCCTCCGAAAGGAAAGGAAATCAGCAGAAAAGCATCACCATCTATTCAAACGACCCGATGGCACCCGCTCAGCGGATGACCATCAGGGCCCGGGTGGAAACCGAAGACTAACTAAAGGCCGGAATCCCGGTGATCTCAGCGCCCAGGATGAGCAAATGGATGTCGTGGGTTCCTTCGTAGGTAATAACCGATTCAAGGTTCATCATATGGCGCATGATGGGATAATCACCGGTGATACCCATGCCCCCGTGAATTTGCCGGGCCTCCCGGGCAATCTTCAGCGCCATGTCTACAGAATTTCGCTTTGCCATAGAAATCTGAGGGGTAGTTGCTTTTCCTTCATCCATCATTTTCCCCAACTTCCAGTTCAGTAATTGGGCTTTGGTGATCTCGGTGAGCATTTCCGATAATTTCTTCTGAATGAGCTGGAATGAACCAATGGGCTTGCCAAACTGGATGCGTTCACCAGCGTAGCGTCTGGCTGAATCGTAGCAATCCATGGCTGCCCCGATGGCTCCCCAGGCAATGCCGTAACGGGCCGAATCCAGGCACATCAGCGGCGCACCGAGTCCGGATTTACCCGGCAGCAGGTTTTCCTTGGGCACTTTGACATTGTCGAATACCAGTTCGCCGGTTGTGCTGGCCCTCAGGGACCATTTACCATGTGTTTCCGGGGTCGAGAAGCCTTCCATGCCGCGCTCCACGAGCAATCCGTGGATTCGTCCTTCCTCATTCTTGGCCCAGACTACAGCAACATCCGCCCGGGGCGAATTGGATATCCACATCTTGGCGCCATTGAGCACGTAATGGTCCCCGGCATCCCGGAAATTGGTGACCATTCCGCTCGGGTTGGACCCGTGATCCGGTTCGGTCAACCCGAAGCAGCCAAGCATTTCCCCGGAGGCAAGCTTCGGCAGGAATTTTTTCTTCTGCTCCTCCGATCCGAACTTGTATATGGGGTACATCACCAGGGACCCCTGTACCGAAGCCGTGGAACGCATACCGGAATCGCCGCGTTCGATCTCCTGCATGATGAGCCCGTAGCTGATGTAATCAAGCCCCCCTCCGCCGTATTCTTCCGGGATGGTCGGACCAAAGGCCCCGATCTCCCCGAATTTTTTTACAATCTCGTAGGGAAAGTGTGCATTTTGTGCCCATTCCTCGATGTAGGGAGAGATTTCTTTTTTTACAAAATCCCGGATGGATGACCGGATGAGCTTGTGCTCTTCGGTAAGAAGGTCATCAACGTGGTAAAAATCAGGAGATTCGAAGACATCGCTTCTGCCTGACTTGCGGGTGCCGGTTTCAGCGCCGTTCGGATTCATAGCCATTCAATTTTGGGTTATTCAGCGAATAGTTTCAAATTTACACAAGCAAATACAGTTAACCACCTAACCACATGGATAAATCGGAAATTGACGACAAAATCCTGGATCAGATCCGCAAACTTGAAGAGAAATATGAGGTAATGGGACAGGACCTGTCGTCCTATCTGGACGGGCTCCTCTATTCTGATTACCTGACCTACTGGGATTACATTCATCTCGACACCTTACTCAGCCTTCAGAACCCCAAAACCGGTTTTAAAGACGAGATGATCTTTATCGTCTATCACCAGCATACGGAACTCTTCTTTCGGCTCGTCCGGTGGGAACTCGAACAAATGACGGGCGGCGAACCCCTGGAAGCGCCTCAGTTTATCGAAAAGCTCCGCCGTATCAACCGGTATTTCTCGATCCTTGAAAATTCATTCTCCGTCATGACCGATGGCATGGAAAAGGAGCAATTCCTGAAATTCAGGATGTCGCTGCTTCCTTCCAGCGGATTTCAGTCTGCACAGTACCGGCTCATCGAATTCTATTCCACCGACCTGATCCAGCTGGTGGGTGAAGATACCCGCGATAAGCATGATCCGTACGACGATGCGTCGCTTCTCCTGGAGAATGTATACTGGCGAAAAGGGGCAACCGAACTGGCATCCGGGAAGAAGACCCTGACCCTGCGGCAGTTTGAAGAGAAGTATATGTCCCGTTTCATTGAAGAAGGTAACCGCATGAGAGGCCGGAATTTAAAGCAATTGTATCAAAAACATTACAAGGATGATGAAAGGGCACCGGAAATAGTAGAAGAGTTGAAAAAATTTGACTTGCTTGCCAATGTATTCTGGCCTTTGGCACACTTCAAGTCATCGGTCCGGTACCTTCATAAGGATCCGGTGGATATAGCCGCGACCGGGGGAACCAATTGGCAGAAGTACCTGCCACCCCACTATCAGCGGGTGATTTTCTTTCCGGATTTATGGAGTGAGCAAGAGAAAGAGGAATGGGGCAGGAGCTGGGTAGTGAAGACACTCAGGGAGCTGTCCAGATAATCATTGGAACAGGTATTTTTTTCGTTTGAAGGCATTTTTTTATCATATTTTCCTGGGATTGCTGTGCATATCCTCCCTGGTCAGGGGTCAGGTGCTGCGTGAAACCTACCATGACAAGGAAAGAAAACTCCTTAAAGAAACCTACTATGTCACCGATACCATCTCCAACGTGCTGCACGGGGCGTATCGGTCCTATTACCTCAATGGACAAATCGAATCACGGGGGCAGTTTGAGCAAAATGAGACCGTAGGGACCTGGGAATTTTTCTTTGAGAATGGTATTCTGAAAATGCGCGGCCAGGTCCATCGCAATTCCAATGACGGCTATTGGGAATATTTCTTTGAAAGCGGACGGAAACAAATGGAAGGGGAGGTCCGGGAGCGGCAGCGTACCGGCGAATGGGTCTTTTATTATGAGAACGGGCAGGTCAAGGAACGCGGCATGTACGAGTCAAACAAGCGCGAAGGGCCCTGGAAATCCTACTATGAAGACGGTGACCTGCTCGGACAGGTTCAATACACCCGCAATCAGGGCCGTCTCACCGAATATTATCCTAATGGAAGGAAGAAGGCATCCGGACCAGTCAATGGTCCGGTCAAGCAGGGTGAATGGACCTTCTTTGATGAATCCGGCTTCACAGAGGCCCGGGGCCTGCTGCTGAACGGCGACAAGGAAGGACACTGGGAATTTTATCATGCCAACGGAACCGTTTCCGCAATGGGCGACTTCAGTCATGACCGTGAAACCGGCGAATGGTCGTATTTCTATCCCACGGGCGTACTTCAGTCTTCCGGGAATTATTCCGACGGGAGAAAGAACGGTGCGTGGAAACTGTATTACCCTGACGGCAATCTTCTCGGGGAAGGAGAATACAACCTCGGCTCCGGACCTTACCGTGAATATTACCTGTCCGGAGCACTGAAACTGGAAGGACAGATGAAGGACGGCCGGCAGCACGGGCTGTGGAAATACTACCTGGAAGATGGTGCGATGGAAGGAGAATGCCGGTTTGATTACGGGCGCGGAGAATACATCGGCTATTTCCCGGATGGCTCGGTGCGGACGCGCGGTATAATCGAAGAAGGCAAAAAACAGGGTACCTGGGAGATTTACGAAAAGAACGGCGAGCTTGCCGGCTACTACAAGCCTATCTATGACGCGGCGCCGCTGGTGACGGAGAAACCACGCGAAACGGTGGATTACGGCGTGGGTGAATACCGCTTTAAGGGCCGTCGCGACGGGTATTTCAAGCCTAAACTCAACGAAACCCATGCTGTGATCGTTGGGTTTAACCCGCTGATGAGCTTCCTGGGCCGGGTTCCCCTGGCGGTCGAGTATTATCTTCAGGAGCGACTGGGTTACGAACTGGAACTGGAAGGCATCAGAAACCCGTTTTTTGAAGCGGATAACGAAGTGAGTATCGATAAGACCTACACCCGCGGGCTCACCACGGCCCTGCGTCAGAAATTCTACAACGACGGAGGGGAAACGGGACTCTGGTACTTTGGCCATGAGATCCGCTACAGCAACCTGACCCATTATGCCAATGTGTTGTCCGGGCCCGGGCTGGTGGACCAGGTTTCCGCAGAGGAATGGAAGCTGGAATATTCCCTGCTACTCGGCTACAGGCTCATGGCCGATAAGGCATCGAGCGGACTTACCGTAGATGGTTATGTGGGCGCTGGAACCGGATTTCGTGATTTTTCTGAATCCGGGCAGCAACCTGAAGTATTCTCCGACCTCCCGCAGGAGAAAGTTACGCTCCGAATCAGTTTTGGTCTGAACATCGGATACGTATTCCCTCTCCGAAAAGGCAGAAGATGACCTGAATATTGGTTATTTTCGCAATGTGAAAAAAAGCCTTTCCTTAACCCTTCCTCCCAAAGATGCCTTTGATGAGTCTGTCCTGGAGCAACGCCTCCGATCGCAGACAAATGCCGCAGATGCCGAAGTGCGGATTTCCAAAAGATCAATAGATGCCAGGAAAAAGGAGGTAAGGGTACACATCCAGGCCGACCTGTACATTGGAGAAACGCCTCCGCCCCTCATCTCATACCGCCGGGATTACCCGGACGTTTCAGGAGCGCGGCGGTTGCTGATTGCAGGTGCCGGTCCGGCAGGCATGTTTGCGGCCCTGCGCTGCATTGAAATGGGCATTAAGCCGGTAGTCCTTGAGCGGGGCAGTGATGTCAGGAAACGAAGACGGGATATCGCCAGCATAAACAAAGAGCACCTCGTCAACCCGGAATCAAATTATTGCTTTGGGGAAGGGGGTGCCGGAACGTATTCAGACGGGAAGTTGTACACCCGTTCCAAGAAGCGCGGAGATGTAAACCGCATTCTCGAGATTCTCGTCGCACACGGAGCCAGGGAAAATATACTTTTTGAGGCACACCCGCACATTGGCACCAATAAACTGCCGGGCATTGTCCAGGAAATCCGGCAGAGTATCCTGGCAGCGGGAGGCGAGATCCACTTTGACACCCGCGTGGAGGACATTATACTGGACGGAGATGAGGTTAGCGGTGTGATGCTGGCCGACGGAAACCGGGTGGAAGGTGAGGCCCTGATACTTGCAACCGGGCACTCGGCCAGGGATATCTTCGAATTACTGGTTAAAAAGAAAATCAGGGTCGAGGCCAAGCCATTCGCCCTTGGGGTCCGGGTGGAGCATCCCCAGGACCTGATCGACCGGATTCAGTACCATTGTTCCACGACACGCGACCCCTGGCTTCCGGCATCATCGTATTCGTTGGTACACCAGTCGGGTTACCAGGGTAAAAAGAAAGGGGTGTTCTCTTTTTGCATGTGTCCGGGGGGCTTCATTGTACCTGCGGCAACTGCTCCGGGCGAAATTGTTGTCAATGGCATGAGCCCGTCGCGGCGAGATTCCCGGTTTGCCAATTCAGGGATTGTCGTGGCAGTGGATGAGGAGGACTTTGAACCCTGGAAAGACGCCGGGGTACTGGCCGGTCTTCGGTTTCAGCAGGCGATCGAACAGCGTGCCTGTGCCATGGCGGGGGGTACTCAGACCGCCCCGGCACAACGCCTGGTTGATTTTGTGGAGGGGCGCATATCCGCATCCCTGCCGGAGACATCCTATCAGCCGGGGCTCTCATCGACTGATCTGTCCGAGGTCCTGCTTCCCGGTCAGTCGGTCAGGCTTAAACAGGCGTTCCGGGCCTTCGGGAAAAAATTAAAAGGGTATTACAGCAATGAAGCGGTGGTGGTCGGCGTGGAAAGCCGCTCCTCCTCGCCCGTTCGTATTCCCCGGGATCGCACCACCCTGGAGCACGTGGAGGTAAAAAGGCTTTATCCATGCGGCGAGGGTGCCGGCTATGCCGGGGGAATTGTATCGGCGGCTATGGACGGTGAACGCTGTGCCGAAGCTGCCCTTCAGCATTATTTCAACAAATCCATCGTATGAAAAAAACCGTGATCATAGGGGCAACCACCAACCCGGCCCGGTACGCCTACCTGGCCGCCAGTATGCTGCAAAGTCATAAGGTGCCTTTTGTACCTGTAGGGATTCGTAAAGGAGAGGTTTACGGTGAAAAGATTCTTGATATGCGCGAATTTCCAACCGTCGACGACGTGCATACCGTCACGCTTTACCTCGGACCTCAGAACCAACCACCCTATTACGATTACATACTTGGCCTCAGGCCGAAAAGGATAATTTTTAACCCGGGAACCGAAAACGATGAACTCCTTGAAATGGCGCAAAAGAAGGGCATCGAGACCGAGGAAGGATGCACCCTGGTGATGTTGCGTACAGGGATGTTCTGAGGTGACGTTCAGGGCGTCAGACTGCTGGCCCGGCAGCGTGGTTTGCCAGCCTTGACAGGCCGTGCGGAAATATTTAATTAAGCCCTGAAAATGGACGAAAATACGGCCCGAATTGTGTAGTTTTGGGGGATTGTTAAATGAGATTATGAGCGAAAAAGACCAAACGAAAAAGTCCGAATATTCAGCCGGAAATATACAGGTCCTCGAAGGACTGGAAGCTGTCAGAAAACGCCCTGCCATGTACATTGGCGATGTGGGGGTTAAGGGATTGCACCACCTGATCTGGGAAGTGGTGGATAACTCCATTGATGAAGCCCTGGCGGGCTATTGTGACCTGATTAAGGTTACCATCGAAGAAGACAATTCCATCACTGTCAGTGACAACGGACGGGGAATCCCGACCGACATCCATGAAAAGGAAAAGCGGTCGGCCCTTGAAGTGGTTATGACCGTACTGCATGCCGGTGGAAAATTCGACAAGGACACCTATAAGGTTTCCGGTGGTCTCCATGGGGTAGGGGTTTCCTGTGTGAATGCACTTTCCACCATGCTCCATGCCACGGTACACCGCAACGGGACCATTTATGAGCAGACCTACGAGCGGGGCGTGCCCAAGGCACCGGTCCAGGAAACAGGGGAAACCGATCAGACGGGCACTATTGTTCATTTTAAGCCTGATAATACAATTTTCAATGAGACCAGGTACAATTATGATACCGTAGCCTCGCGTATGCGGGAGCTGGCCTACCTTAATGCCGGTATCAAGATCCAGCTGGTCGATAAGCGCGAACTTGACGACAATGGCGAGCCGGTTTCCGACACCTTCCTCTCGGAAGGCGGACTTAAGGAATTCGTTGAATATCTCGACAGCACCCGGGAGGCACTCATCCCCGAGCCGGTCTTTATGAACCGGGAAGATGGCGAAATTCCCGTAGAGGTGGCGCTGAGCTACAATACTTCTTATTCGGAGAATGTAGTGTCCTATGTAAATAATATCAATACCATCGAAGGTGGTACGCATGTGGCCGGGTTTCGCCGTGCCCTTACACGTACCCTGAAATCCTACGCCGACCGGTCGGGTCTGCTTGATAAGGTAAAATTTGACATCAGTGGTGATGACTTCCGTGAAGGACTTACCGCAGTTATTTCCGTTAAGGTAGCCGAGCCACAGTTTGAAGGGCAGACCAAAACCAAACTTGGGAACTCAGATGTTTCCGGCGCGGTGGATACCGTAGTGGGTGAGATGCTGAATATGTTCCTGGAAGAGAATCCCCGGGAAGCCAAGACCATCGTCCAGAAGGTAATCCTGGCCGCCCAGGCGCGTCATGCCGCACGCAAGGCCCGGGAAATGGTACAAAGAAAAAATGTACTTGGAGGTACCGGCCTGCCCGGTAAACTGGCTGACTGCTCCAACAACGACCCGGGAGAATGCGAACTCTACCTGGTTGAGGGAGATTCTGCGGGTGGGTCGGCCAAGCAGGGACGTGACCGTAATTTCCAGGCAATCCTCCCGCTTCGGGGTAAGATCCTGAACGTGGAGAAAGCCCAGGAGCACAAAATCTACGAAAACGAAGAGATCAAAAATATGATCACCGCCCTTGGGGTGAGCTTCGGAACGGAAGAAGACGACAAAGCGCTCAACCTGGTCAAGCTGCGCTATCACAAGATCATCATTATGACGGATGCCGATGTGGATGGAAGCCACATCCGGACCCTGATCCTGACATTCTTCTTCCGCTACATGCACGAGCTGATTGAGAAAGGGTATTTGTACATCGCCCTGCCACCACTGTATCAGCTTAAGCGCGGGAAGAAAGAACGCTACTGCTGGACAGAAGACGAACGTGAGCTCCTGGTCAAGGAATTGGCACGGGACGGCAAAATTGAGTCCGTTTCCGTCCAGCGTTACAAGGGTCTTGGTGAAATGAACCCCGAGCAGTTGTGGCAAACCACCATGAACCCTGAGCGCCGCAGCCTGAAGCAGGTGACTATCGAGTCAGCCGCGGAGGCAGATCACCTGTTTTCCATGCTCATGGGCGACGAGGTGGCTCCAAGACGTGATTTTATTGAGCGTAATGCAAAATATGCCAAGGTAGACGTCTGATCACCGGAAATCAACCCATTCTATCATGATCCTATCCGAACGTTTGAAGAAACAGATTGCGAACAGTCCGTATATAAGCAGGGACCTTAGCTGGCTTAAATTCAACGATCGTGTACTGGACCAGGCCAAGGATGAAGCCAAGAGTGTCTTTGAACGGCTGAAATTCCTGGCTATTACAGCGTCAAACCTGGATGAGTTCTTCACCATCAGGGTGGGAAGCCTGTATAATTACATTGATTACGGCAAACAGCGTATTGATTACAGCGGTCTCAGGGAGAAACCGTTCCGGCAGGTACTCCTTACCAGGGCGAAGGCCTATACCGATCAGCAGCAGGAGCTTTACCTGAATGTACTGCAGCCTCAGTTTGAAAAGAACGGCTTTGTGATCTCGCAGTTTAAGAAGCTCAGCCAGGAAGAGAAACAGGCGGCAGTGAGTTATTTTCAGTCGACCATCTACCCGATGCTCACCCCGATGGTGTATGACAGCTATCATACGTTTCCCATCCTGAATTCCGCCCGGCTGGTTTTCGGCGTGGTGACCCATACACCGGATTCGACGGAGAATAAAAAGCTGAGTTTTATCCAGGTTCCCTCCAATCTTCCACGGTTCTACGAGCTCGAAAGAGACGATAAATTATACTTTATACCGGTTGAGGACATTATTCTGAATAATATCCATCACCTTTTCAGGAATGTGGAAATTCTTTCGGCCAACCTGTTCCGGATAACCAGGAATGGCGATTTTACCCTCGATGAGAGTGATGATATCGAAGCGAATTTCCTGGATGAACTAAAACAGAAACTGAAGACGCGGCGTACGGGACGGGTGGTGAGGCTCGAGGTTTCCGGTCGTCCCAACGGATGGATGATGAAAGTCCTGAAAGACCGCTGGCAGATTGATGATGAGAATGTATTCCGGGTAAAGAAAAGGAGCCTGATGGACTTTACCGGACTCTGGCAGATTGTGAAGCATGCCCATTTTAAGGACCTGCTGTACGAAATGCCGGCCCCGGTCCCTCCGCTGGCGTATCCAAAGATCAGGGAGGAGAATATTTTTGATGTCCTGCAGGAGCGGGATGTAATGCTTCATCATCCCTACAACAGTATTGAACCGGTGATCGACCTGCTTGAAAAGGCGGCGGATGATCCGGGTGTGCTGGCTATCAAGATTACCATATACAGGCTTGCTGACGATTCAAGGGTCTCTTCGGCGCTGTTGAAGGCGGCCGAAAATGGCAAACACGTTTCAGTCCTCTTTGAGGTGAAGGCAAGGTTTGACGAGGAGAATAACCTGCGGGAGGCCCAGCGGCTGCAGAAGGCAGGGTGCTTTGTTATCTATGGGATCAGCAGCTTCAAGACCCATACCAAACTCCTGCTTATCGTACGGAAAGAAGGCCCCCAGGTCCGTCGCTACCTGCACTTGTCCAGCGGCAATTACAACGAATCCACCTCCAAACTGTATACCGACCTCGGGTTGCTGACCACCGACGAGACCCTGGCCCATGATGTGTCTGAATTCTTTAATGTAATTACCGGTCATTCACTTCCAAGTGTGTATAAGAGTCTGATCACCGCTCCGAAAGACATGCGGCAGCAACTCATCAACATGATCCGCAATGAGACCGAACATGCCAGGGAAGGGAAAGATTCCGGCATCGTGATCAAGATCAACTCACTTCAGGATAAGGAGACCATTGATGAATTATATAACGCTTCACGGGCGGGAGTACCCATCAAACTGATTGTGCGGGGAATGTGTTGCCTGCGTCCCGGGCGCAACGGGCTTAGTGAGAACATACAGGTCATTTCCATTGTAGGTCATTACCTTGAACACAGCAGGATTTATTATTTCCACAACAATGGTGACTATAAGCTCTATATTGGCAGTGCGGATATGATGGTGCGAAGTTTTGAACGACGCCTGGAATCATTGTTTGCCATTACCGATGACCTGCTAAGGCGCCAGGTAAAGAATATTCTCCAGTTCAACCTGAAGGATAACGTAAACGCCTATGTGATGCAGGAAGATGGCACCTACCAGCGCAAACGGGTGAATGGTGACGAGCCATTCAATATTCACAAGGAGTTTTATAAGGTGAACAAGGACAACCTTGTCGACCTGGACCTTAGCCTGGCCTTCAAAGATGTGCAATTACCCCTTGACGGAGATAACGGGGAAGCAGAAAAGGCAGGGGTAAAAGATACAGCCGCTTCTACCTGAAGGCAGGACCGCGTTTGTCACGGTTTCTTTCATAGAGCAATTGAAGTAATCCATCTTTCAGGCCCACATCCGGGACAATGATTTTCCTGGCCCCGGCCCATTCCATTACCTCGCTGTAGATTTCGCCGGCCGGAATAATTACGTCGGCACGATCGGGATTAAGCTGTAATTCATTCACCCGTTCGTCCATCGTCATCTTGCCAACCCGTTTAATCACCTCCCTGATCTGCCCGAGAGCCAGCTTTTCGCCTGAGCCCTTGCCGGAAAGCTCAAAAATCTTGTTTATGTTACCTCCCGTCCCTGCTGCCTCCAGCGTGCCGACGGAGCCGCAATGGGTGTGCACCCACTTTTTCATATTCTTCCAGATAACCGGCGAATCATGATGATCCAGGCGCCGTACAGACCCGATACGGAATGACCGGGTGGCGGTTTTATTGCCTTTCAGGTAAAGGTTGAGTTCGGTACTGCCACCGCCCACATCAATGTGCAGGTAATTCCGGGAAGGTTGCAGGAAATTCACGATCACATTGTTGATCAGTAGTGCTTCGCGATCACCGGAGATGATCTGAACTTTCAGGCCGCATTCTTTCAGCACCTCCTCAGCGATTTCTTCCCCGTTCTCTGCCTCCCGCATCGCAGAGGTTGCACAGGCAATGTAGTCGTCCACTTCATACAGGTCGATCAGCAGGCGAAAGGCGCGCATGAGTTTTTTAAACTGCACTTTCCTGGGCCGGCTTATATTTCCGGTGGTAAATACATCTTGTCCGAGCCTCAGCGGGAAACGGATGTATTCTATTTTTTTGAAGGTCAGCCGGCCCTGCGTGTACAGGACATTGCTGACCTGAAACCGGATGGCATTGGAACCAATATCGATCGCAGCGATTTTCACCATGTAAAGATATGGCTATAATGTCGGATGCACGATGCATCCGGCCAATGATTCCAGTAGATTTTTTGCTAATTTAGCCGCATGGATATCCGGGAAATTCTTGAGCAGCGAATCCTCGTTCTGGACGGGGCGATGGGAACTATGATCCAGAGGTACAAACTGGAGGAGGAAGACTTCCGGGGTGAGCGGTTTAAAGACCATCCCGGTGAGCTGAAAGGCAATAATGACCTGCTTACCCTAACCCGGCCGGATATTATCCGGGATATTCACAGGGCGTACTTTGAAGCAGGCGCCGACATCGCGGAGACCAACACATTCTCCTCCACCACCATAGCCCAGGCAGATTACAACCTGGAAGAGGTGGTGTACGATCTGAATAAGACTGCGGCCCGGCTGGCCAGGGAAGTGGCTGATGAATTCACGGCCCGGGAGCCCGGAAAACCCAGGTTTGTGGCAGGGTCGATCGGTCCGACGAACCGCAGCGCTTCGATTACCCCGGATGTCAATGACCCCGGGTTCAGGAATATAGATTTTGATACCCTTCGTGAAGCCTATAAACAGCAGGCTGCTGCACTGATGGAGGGAGGAGTGGACCTGCTCCTGGTGGAAACCGTCTTTGATACCCTGAATGCCAAGGCTGCCTTATTCGGCATTTCCGAATTATTTGAGGAATCAGGCCGGGAGATCCCGGTCATGGTGTCTGGCACTATCACCGATGCCAGCGGCCGCACGTTATCCGGGCAGACGACGCAGGCATTCCTGATTTCGCTGGAACATATGCCCCTGCTGAGTATCGGACTTAATTGTGCACTGGGGGCCAAGGATCTGCGCCCCTATCTGCAGGTACTTGCACGGGAAGCCCCGTTCTTTGTCAGCACCCACCCGAATGCCGGATTACCCAATGAATTCGGAGCTTATGACCAGACTCCCGCCGAAATGGCCAGTCAGATCCGGGTTTTCCTGGAGGAAGGACTGATCAATATCGTCGGGGGCTGTTGTGGTACCACCCCGGAGCACATTACCGCTATTGCAGAACTAGCCGCGGAATATTCTCCGAGAAAGGCCGGCCTGGCAAGTTTAGGGGCATGACCCGTAAGCGGTCTCAACAAATCAGCCATTGAAGGGTTAAAATATTGACAACCGGCATAATTGGTGCCGGGGGGAAAGTGAATTATCCTCAATCATTTGGTATATTGAAGATCTATGGGACGAACAATCATCATTTCAAACCGGTTGCCGGTTAAAATACAAAAAGATAAAAAGGGAAAGCTGATTTTCAAGCCCAGCGAAGGGGGTCTTGCGACCGGACTGGGCTCCATTTACAAGGACGGGGGCAACGTCTGGATTGGCTGGCCCGGCATGTATTTTAAAAGCAAGGAAGAGGAGAAGGAGGTAGAAAGCGAACTGAAAAAGGAAAACATGCGCGGGGTAAACCTGACTCCGGAAGAGATCAAGCTCTACTATGAGGGTTTCAGTAACGAGACGCTGTGGCCCACCTTCCACTATTTCAACCAGTACGCACTGTACAAGAAATCCTACTGGCAGGCCTATGAGCGCGTCAACCGGAAATTCTGCGATGCCGTGTTGAAGGTTGCCAAGGACGGGGATACCATCTGGGTCCATGACTACCAGCTCCTGTTATTGCCGGATATGATCCGCAAGAAACTGCCTCATGTGAGTATCGGATTTTTCCTTCACATTCCTTTCCCCTCTTTTGAGGTATTCCGCCTGTTGCCCTGGCGACGTCAGCTTCTGGACGGGGTACTGGGTTCTGACCTGATCGGATTTCATACCTACGACGACATGCGGCACTTCCTGAGTGCGGTAAGCCGCATTAGCTATATATCCAACCAGCACGGACAGATTACCAAAGATGGCAGGACGGTGGTCATTGATGCCTTCCCGATGGGCATTGATTATGACAAATATGCCAGTTCGGCCGCAGCACCGGAGACGCTGAGCCGGGAAGTTGGGTTCAGGACCTCACTGGGGGATCAGAAACTTATGTTGTCGATCGACCGCCTGGATTACTCCAAAGGAATTCCTGCCAGGCTGAAGATATTTGACCTGTTCCTTGATAAATATCCGCAATACCAGGGCAAGGTATCCCTGATTATGGTGGTGGTCCCTTCCCGGGACAAGGTAGGGAAGTACCAGGACCTTAAGGAGGAAGTGGACCTGCTGGTAGGGCGTATCAACGGGAAGTACGGAACGGTTAATTGGACACCATTGCATTATTTCTACCGCTCGTTTCCCCTGCCTGATCTCTCTGCGTTTTATCGCATGGCTGATGTGGCGCTGGTGACACCGATGAGGGACGGTATGAACCTGGTATGCAAGGAATTTGTGGCAAGCAAGCTTGACCAGAAGGGGGTGCTTATCCTGAGTGAGATGGCAGGGGCTTCCAAAGAGCTTTCGGAAGCGATCATCGTAAACCCCAATGACAAGCACCAGGTGCGTGATGCGATCAAACAGGCCCTTGAAATGCCCGATGATGAGCAGGTCAAGCATATGGAGATCATGCAGGCGACAATAAAGAAATTTAATATACATCACTGGGTAGGACTTTTTATGAGCCGGTTGAACGATGTACACAACAAACAACTAAAAATGAGCACGAAACTGCTGGATAAGAAGATTGAGAAAAAAATGATCGAGGATTTTGAGAACAGTAACTGTCGCCTGCTGATGCTGGATTATGACGGAACGCTGACTTCTTTTACCGGCAATCCTGACGATGCAAAACCTGACAAGGAGCTGGTCGACCTGATCGGTGACCTGGCACGGGACGACCGGAATAAAGTACTGGTAATCAGCGGGAGGGATAAGGATACCCTTGGCAAGTGGCTGGGTGATCTTGATGTGGAGTTTGTGGCCGAACATGGTGTATGGGCAAGGCGAACCGGAGAAGGGTGGGGGATGACCGATTCTCTGGATAATTCATGGAAAGAGGATATCCGGCCGATTCTGGAGATTTATGTAAATAAGACGCCGGGATCACTGCTGGAAGAAAAAGATTTTTCCCTCGTATGGCATTACCGTAAGGTGGAAACCGGCCTCGGGGAACTCAGGGCCCGGGAGATCATCAGCCACATGAAGTATCTGGCCGTCAATATGAACCTGCAGGTCCTGGAGGGCAACAAAGTCGTGGAAGTGAAGAACCTGGAGGTGAATAAGGGAAAGGCAGCCGGAAAGTGGCTCGAGTATTATGATACGGACTTTGTCTTTGCCATCGGGGACGACTGGACCGATGAGGATACTTTTAAGGCGGTGCCCCCCGAAGCCTACACCGTAAAGGTGGGTGACCGGCGGTCTGCAGCACGTTACAGCGTCAATGACACCTCGGATGTACGCCGGTTACTGCGTGCCATGGCAGAAAAGTCGGTTACGGAAGCCAAATAATTTCAGGAAGTGCGGACGTCCGAAGCCAACTAACTACAGGAAGTGCGGACGTCCGAAGCCAACTAACTACAGGAAGTTTGGACGTCCCAGCTTACGGCTGATCCGGTAGGCGGCATTCACCAGTCCTACGTGACTGTACGCCTGAGGGAAATTGCCCCACATGCTGCCGGTGGCAGCATCCACATCCTCGCTCAGAAGGCCGAGATGGTTTCCGTATTGCAGCAGATTTTCAAACGATTCAATCGCCTCGTCAAGCCTGCCCACACTGGCCAGCGCTTCCACGTACCAGAAGGCGCAGATCAGGAAAGTCGTTTCAGGTGCACCAAAATCATCTTTATGCATGTAACGGTAGAACAAGCCTTCCTTACTTTTCAGCTCCTTTTCCATAGCTTCAAGGTGCTTTGAGGCGACCTCCGAAGATGGATTGAGATAATTCATCAGGATCAGCTGCAGGTTACTCGCATCGAGGTTGGAAGAACCGATCGCCTGCGTATAAACCTTTCGTTTCGGATCAAAACAGGCTTCAATTTTTTCGGAGGCCTGGGCGCATAGCTTATCTGCCAGTCGTACAATTTCGTCATTCCCGAAGTACTGGCCGATTTTTTTGGCCGCCTTGCTTCCCGCCCAGTGAAAGAGGTAGGTATAACAGTGATACTGACTAAGGGTACGGAATTCCCAGAGCCCGGCATCAGGCTCGTTCATAAGGGATTCAATGTTCTGAAGCACATCATGGACCAGCTTCAGGGAGTCCGAGCGTTCCGAATTGATGAATCGGCGGTCGATAAACAGGGGCAGCAGGGCGAGAAGGATCTGACCATATACATCATTCTGGATGTGAGTATACGCCTGGTTTCCTACCCGCACCGGTGTGTTGCCCATATACCCTTTAAGGTCGAGTATTTCTTCGAACAATTCTTCTCTTCCGGTGATACCGTACAACGGCTGGTAACGCTCCCGGGTTTTCACCGAAATGTTTACGATGTAATTGAAGTAGCTCTCGAGTTCTTCGAAGTGGCCGATATTATTAAATGCTGCAAGGGTGTAATAGGTATCACGCATCCAGCAGAATCGGTAATCCCAGTTTCGTCCGCTTCCCGGGGATTCCGGCAGGCTGGTACTTCCAGCAGCAATAATGGCCCCTGTATCTTCAAACTGGTGGATTTTTAGAGCGAGGGCACTCCGGTTAATGGCGCGCTGGTGAAAATCACTCACGCTCATATTCTTCACCCATCCCTGCCAGTAGCGCTTGGTTTGGTCAAGAAAGCTTTCACAGGTACTCATCAGGGGCGCCTCGAGGGGTGCACCATACGTGAGCACGAGGTATTTCGTGTCATTCAGGACGATGGAGGTGTTCTCCACAATATAGGATATCGACACATTGGTCGTAAGCCTTAGTTCTTTTTCCAGTCCCAGGTATTCAATGTGGTTGCTTGCCTCATATTGCTCAGGGCGAAGTTTACCGTAATTACCGGTCGGCCGGCAATTGATTTTCACGCTCGGCTGACCTTCCAGGGGCTCCACTTTACGGATGAACATGAGCGGTTTGAAATACCGGTCAAACTGATAGAAACGGGGAGCAAAGTCTGTGATGCGGTATTTTCCATCATTACTGGTTATTTCTGTGCAGAGGATATTTGTATTCTCGATGTAGTGCTGACTGGAAGTGATTCTTTCACCGGAAGGCTTGACCGAGAATTCCCCGCCCTTCTCGTCATCGAGCAAACCCCCGAAAATAAAACTGCTGTCAAAGCGCGGCCAGCACATCCAGGCAACATTGCTGTCCATATGAATGTGTGCCTGAAATGCACAATTTCCAACAAGTCCGTAATCGTAAGTATGTCTGCTCATAAGATTATTTCTTAAAGTGGTTTACAATTAAACTGGAAGCCCCGAGGATGGGGGCCGTTTGATTTGGCAGCCCCGAGGGAAGTACTTTTACTTTCCCTTGGTATATCGTCATCAGGTTTTTCTCCAGGTGCCGGATGGTAGGTTCAAAGATAAGATCTCCAGCCTGGGATAAACCCCCAAGGATAAATATGGCTTCCGGATTGGTGTGCGCCACCGTATCGGCAAGCTTGGAACCGAGAATAGCGCCTGTATATTCAAAGGCCTCTTTGGCAATGATGTCATTGCGCTGTGCACAATCTGAGATCATCTTGGTAGTGAGTTCGTCAAAACTATGGCTGCGCAATTCGCTGTCCTCAAGGTGATCGGCCAGCAATTTATACACCGTTCGCTTGAGGCCCGTTGCCGACACGTATGTTTCCAGGCAGCCTTTTCTGCCGCACCCGCACTGTCTTCCGTTGGGGTTCACAGTCACATGGCCGAGTTCGGCGGCAAAACCGTCATGTCCGTGTACCAGCTTTCCATTGGTGACGATACCCGACCCCAGGCCGGTGCCAAGCGTAATCACAACGAAGTCGTTCATCCCGCTGGCGTTGCCGTAGATCGCCTCACCCATCGCTGCGGCATTGGCGTCGTTGGTAATAATGGTCGGTACGTTAAAGTCCTGTTCCATCATTTCCACGACGGGGATAATCCCTTTCCATCGTAGATTGGCCGCATGTTCGATAGTCCCCCGGTAATAATTACCATTGGGTGCACCCACCCCGATGCCTTTGACAGAAAGCGAAGAGTCGACCTGGTTAATGGCATCATGGATAGCCTCCTGCAGGTCACTCATGTAGTCATTGAAATCTTCACGCACCTGGGTTTCAATACTGTTATGGTAAATAACAGCACCTTGTGAATCCACCAGGCCGAATTTGGTTGTGGTGCCCCCGATATCAATGCCGACGATAATTTCTTTCATGCTAGCTCTTGTAGTTTTTATTCAAATGATAGGCGACCAGGCGGTCAATGGGTTCCTTGATGATATTTCCCACAGTGATCTCTCTCTTTGCCGCTTCATCCCGGAGGATATCTTCAAAACCGGCAGCTACCGAACCGGTAAAATGGGTTTTAACTGTTTTGTATTTGGGAAGACTGGTTATGTAGATATCCATAAAGCTTCCCATACCGGTGTGAAGCAGGTTTTCAACGAATGGATGGTCATGGTTGTCCTGTATGAATGACATAAAGGAAGCAAGATACACATTGGCATAGGGCTTCTTGTAGACATTCTCCAGGATATCATCAACTTCCAGTCCATACCGCTGGCTGAAATTATCCTGCAGATCCGCAGGGAGCTTTTTGTACAGGTAGGCATTCAGAAGTTTGCGTCCATACCACGCTCCGCCGCCTTCATCCCCGAGGATGTAATCAAGGGCCGGCACGCCCTGGCGTACGATGTCACCGTCAAAGTAGCAGGCGTTGGATCCTGTACCGAGGATAACTGCGATTGAAGGTGTGCCGTCATAAACGGCCAGACAGGACGCCACAATATCATGGTTTACATAGTGATGGGCTTTTGGGAACAGTGTGTACAATGCCTTGACCACCACCTGCTGCCTCATTTTGTTGCTGCAGCCGGCCCCATAAATAAACACGGCCGTCACCTCCCTTGCGTATTGTACCAATCCGGCAGAAGAAGAAAGTATGGAGGCAATGTCCTCGGAGTCGTGGAATAGTGGATTAATACCGCGTGAACTGAAGCTCGCCACGGTGGCAGCATCCCTGAGTATCACCCAGTCGCATTTTGTGGATCCACTTACCCCGATTACAATCATATTATATGGCTAAGATTTTGGCGATTCTCATGGCCTCCGCTTCTATTTCACGGGGCTTGTGCATAATGTCATCGAACACGTTGAATACGATCTGGCCATTGCGGATCCCTACAATGCTGTCGGTCTTTCCCGATAACAATCCTTCCACCGCCGCTACACCCATCTTGCTGGCAAGTACACGGTCGAAGTAGGTGGGTGCCCCTCCGCGCTGCAGATGCCCCAGGATGGTGACCTTGGTCTCGTAATAGCTGTAGCGCTCTTTCACCTGCTGGGCGATCTCCAGGGCGTTACCGCTTTTTCCGCCTTCTGCCACCACCACCAGGCTGCTCTTCTTGTTGTTGCGTGCGGTTTCATCAAGCTTTTCGACCAGTTGCTCGATGGTTGTTTCTTCCTCCGGGATTATAATAGCCACCGCGCCACCGGCAATACCGCTGTTAATGGCAATATTACCTGAGTCCCGGCCCATGACCTCTATAAAGAACAGGCGGTTGTGTGACAGGGCCGTATCACGGATTTTGTCAATGGCGTCGACAGCTGTGTTGGTGGCTGTGTCGTAACCGATCGTAAAGTCCGTACCCGGAAGGTCATTGTCGATCGTTCCGGGGATACAGATCACCGGCATATTGTATTCTTCGTAGAATTTATGGAGACCGGTAAAGGTCCCGTCACCGCCAATAGCCACCACGGCGTCGATTTGTCGGTTTTGTAAACTTTCAAAGGCTTTTTTACGTCCTTCCTCGGTGCGGAATTCCTTGCTGCGGGCCGACTTGAGTATCGTACCCCCGCGCTGAATAATATTACTTACTGAACGTGCATTGAGCTTCACCAGGTCATTCTCGATCATCCCTTCGTAACCACGATAGATACCGAAGATTTCCTTACCGTAATATATGGATGTACGGACCACTGCGCGTACGGCGGCATTCATTCCGGGGGCATCACCTCCCGAGGTAAACACAGCAATGTTTTTAATTGGCTGATTCATTAATTTGATGGATTCAAGCGAGCAAAAATAGCCAGAAGTTCGCGACGTTGGAAATTTGCAACGGCTTAATTGAGTTTTGTGGCGAATGCAAACCTTTGCATATCATTATTTTTTACGGATTTCTGCCGGAACCCTCGATCAGAAGCCTGGCTGTGGCCGGATTGGTGGCAAGGGGTATGTCATGCACATCACAGATACGCATGAGCATCTGTACATCCGGTTCATGGGGATGCTTGTCGAGCGGGTCCCGGAAGAAAATGACCATATCCAGTTTTTTCTCCGCTGCCATCGCCGCAATCTGTGCATCTCCGCCAAGGGGACCGGATAATAATTTATGCACATTCAGCCCGGTATTCTCCACGTGTTTACCTGTAGTACCCGTTGCTACCAGCTCCACTTCCATCAGCTGTTCTTTGTGTTTGAGAAGGAAGGCCACCATTTCCGGTTTTTTCCCATCGTGAGCAATGATCGCGATTTTCATTCGTGGTTAGTTTTTGTAAATCTAACAGATCAATCCACAATTTGGTCAAAAGAAACCGGGAGTTTGTCAAAAGATCCGGATAAGCTGGCTCTGTCCTTCTTTTACCTCCACGTCTTTAATGCTGGTATATTTACTTCCGGGCGCCATGCTGGCACGGAAAACGACCTTGTACCTGCCGGGTTGCAGGGCAATGGAAATTTTGGTGTCATTGTGGTTAAGGTCCATCACCCACTCCTGGGAACCGTCTTCCCGAACGACATAGAGGCTGCCATAACCGGCCGCCGCATGCTGAATATTCAGAATTCCCGGGGAAGGCAATCGCAACGTAGTGGTTTCGCGGGGCCTGACTTCCACATTGCGCAGCATCGTCCTGGGCAGGGTGAGAACCTCCAGGTCATAAGTACCTGAAAGGTAATCGTGCGTGGTGTTGACCTGTTGCGCATAGAGAATGGAACGGCCGCCCTTCTCCCTGACCAGCGCTTTGGGATTTTCCCCGTAAACACCAGCCCCGGACTGCATAACACTGAGTTTTCCCCGCGGTACGGTTAAGGAAATTACATTGTGCCTGCCAGGTTCTATACGCACATTCCGCTTAATGACCGGAGGAACGGAATTGGCTATAACGTCGTAAGTGAGCACCGGATCGATTGTGACCGAATCGGGGCGTCCGCGGGTATCCCGGTAATGGACAAAATCAAATTCCGAAGCCCGGGTCAGCGAATTTATGAAAGAGACATTCAGGTTGGTCTCCCGGGGCCTGCCCTGTTCGTCAAGAAGCTCCACGCTCACCGTGGCGGGCTCCAGGCTGGTACGGATGGCTTCATTGAGTGCCGTTTTAAAGTCATCGATTTCCCGCGCATCAAAATAGGTGCCCAGGCAATTAAACTGGGCGGCAAATTCTTCATTCATTCCAATCCCGATAACAAAGGGCCTGAGAAAAATCCCCTTTCGCTGCAGGGCCAGTGAAACCTCACAGGGATCTCCGTCACAGGACTCGATCCCGTCGGTAATGATAATAATGATGTTACGGTATCCTTCGGTGGAAGGGAAATCTCCTGCGGCCTGTTCAAGGCTGTAGGCGATCGGGGTGGTGCCCTTTGGTTCGATCTGTGCCAGCCGCTGGATAATGCGCTGGTGATTTGAAGGGCCGAAACCGACTTCAAGCTTAGTGTCTTTGCAATTCTGGCTGGACCGGGCATACAAATGTCCGTAGGCACGGAGGGCCAGCTCGACTTCGGGTGTTCCCTTCAGCGAATCCACCAGGCTGGTAAGCAGATTTTTGGCCGCGGTGATCCGGTTGGTATCAGACCATCCTGCCAGCATACTCCCGGAACCATCCAGCAAAAACAGAATGCGCGTCCGGTCAGGAATTTTTTGCTGAACTTCCTGGGACCAGGCAGAGAAGGCGAAAGCAAAAACCAGCAGGATGGACAGGAATATTCTCACAGCACCATAACGAATTAAATGATGCCACAGTGTATGAAAATCCCTTATAAAATCCTATTTCAGGATCTGACTTGTATGATCTTTGGTTTTAACCTTTTCGATGATTTTTTCGATGTTGCCCTTTTCCCCGATCACAAACGTTTTACGGTCCGTACCCATGTACTTCCGGCCATACATGGATTTCTCGATCCATGTGCCGTATTTTTCATGGATTTCCTTGTCGGTATCTGCCAGCAGCCTGAAGGGCAGATTTTGTTTGGAAATAAACTTCTGGTGAGAAGCCTCGTCATCAGTGCTGACCCCAAGAATTTCATATCCTTTCTCCTGAAGCTCAGTATAATGGTCTCTCAGATTACAAGCTTCTGCCGTACATCCGGGTGTATTGTCACGCGGATAAAAATACAGTACAACCTTCTTTCCTTTGTAGTCCGAAAGACTTACAGGGTTGCCATCCTGATCGTTTACTTTGAAATCAGGCGCTTTGTCGCCAACACTCAATGACATGGTTAATTAATTTTAGTGGTGAATATTGTTTCGTTATTAACATTATCGCGCACAACAAGTTTTAGCTCCCCGGCAAAATTTACTGAATCATTTCGTTTTTCAGACCAGATGAGATCCCGCTTGTAATCATAATTCATGAGAATCCATTCACCATTGACCAGGCACTCAAAGGAAGCAATCCCTGACATCTTGTCGGAAATCCTGAACCGAAGTGAATTTCGATTGAGCGTCAGCGCCGTAATTTCAGGCTTCTGATTGTCTTCACGAAGGGTATAGGTGCCAAAATCCCGGGTGCGGAAAGCAAAATGATTTCCTGTCCATTTTCCCCCGGCATAGGAAGTATTCCCTCTTCCGTCCACTTCATACACAGACAGCTTATCGGGGTTCGGATAATTCAGTCCGGGTGTGATTTTGACGTCAATGTAACTTCGTAACGGAACAAAGGGGTCTCCAAAATGGAAAAGTTCCCGTCCTGCTGCCGAATCCGCCTCATAGCCGGTGGTCAGGTATAACGTATCAAAAAGATCGTTTTTGGAAAACGTCAGGTGCATGCGTTCATCGGAATAGGTCCCCCCGGCGGGAGTAAGTACCTTCCGGTAGGGCATTTCCCTGAGTTCCTCCCCGATCCGGATTACTTTGGGCAGGGCCTCACGCATGTCCCAGAGGTAGGCAGCTTCCCGTCCGCCTGCCACATAACTCGGTGCCAGGAGGCGCTCTGCAGAGGCACGGATACCGACCGGCTCCACGGCGTCCGGTGACGGGTAGGAAACATTAATTTTCAGTGTATTCCCCATCAGCACAAATCGTTCCTGATCGGCGGCCGGCACCTCAGGTGCACCGTCCGGCTCCTCTCCCCGGAGGGTAAAGTTGAGCGTACTTGTATTTCCGTATGGATCGCACATGGTGATTTTGACCGGGTAGGTGTTTCCCGGCTGTACCTTCAGTTTACCCCGGTTTGCGTCGGATTCATAAAAGCGCATAAAATTACCATCATCAATATACAGCTTATGGTAACGCTCCCCGGTTTGCTTCAGGGTGCGGTAATCCATATGCTGGAGAATGTTTCGCTGTTCGGAAAACGCAAAGGTGGTAATGTCCATTTGAAATGTCTGAATGCCTCCCACCTCGACGGTGATTTCTTTAATGCCGCAGCGATAATTGGAGTTGTCGATCAGGTCGTGTGCATTTAGTTCGATTCCGATGTTCCCGAAGGCAGGAATGGGCTTGTCAATGAAATAGTCAGCGCCTCTGCGCACGGGCTCAAAGTCAAAGCGTCCGAATTTTCCTGATATCCGCGCGTCGGCAGTCAGGGTCTTGAGCGCCAGGTCCTTCACCACGGGAGGCGTGCGGTCGGTAATTTCACTGAAACCGTAAGATAAAGGGTTTAACAGGTCCTGCCGGGCATCTCGCAGGTCAAAATGTACGTGCGGCCCGCCTGATGAACCACTGTTTCCGGAATAGGCGATGACCTCACCCTGCTTTACCGGGAAGTCCCCGGCATCAAAATACAGGTCTACGTCAAAACTCTTTTGCCGGTATTGCATTTCCCTTACATAGGAGGCATGAGGGTCGGTAAAGCGGTCCAGGTGTGCATAGACGGTGGTGGTTCCGTTGGGATGCTGCAGATATACTGCATTCCCGTAGCCTCCTGCAGAAACTGCGATCCGGCTGATATATCCGTCCGCTGCCGCATGCACAGGCAGCCCGATGCGGCCTTCGGTCCGGATGTCCAGTCCGGCGTGAAAATGGTTTGAACGCAGTCCGCCCATGGAACCCGACAGGGAATTTTGCTTGCCGGGCTTTATGGGGAATAAATAATAGGATGATTTGTCCTGGGAAAAGGCAGAGAGAGCTGCCGCGCTCAGGAACATAACACAAAAAAATAACTTACCGTATCTCAAAATCCAACACCTTTTCATTTTCCAAAAATCCTTCCAGTCTGTCTCCGGGGTGAACCGGTCCAACTCCCTCGGGAGTACCTGTAAAAATCAAATCACCAGTACGCAATGTAAAAAAACGGGATAGAAACGAAATAATAAAATCAAATCCGAACAACATCATACGTGTGTTCCCTTCCTGGCGAAGTTCACCATTCACCTTCAGGGAAAAATTCAGGTTTTCCAGATCAAACTCCCTGATCTTTTTTAATCCTGACACCGGCGCGGAACCGTTAAATCCTTTCGCGAGGTCCCAGGGAAGGCCTTTTTCCTTTGCTTTTTGCTGCAGATCGCGGGCGGTGAAATCAATGCCCAGGGCAATCTGGTCGTAATACTTGTGCGCAAATTTTTCCTGTATGTATTTTCCCTGCTTGCTTATCCTGAGGACAATCTCTACTTCGTGATGTATGTCTTTACTGAATTCAGGATAATAAAAAGGTTCATTATGCTGCAATAAGGCGGTATCAGGCTTCGTAAATATAACGGGTTCCTGGGGGCGTTCATTGTTGAGTTCCGCAATATGCGCAGCATAATTGCGACCCACGGCAAAAATTCTCATAGGCAGACCGGAGCAATGTTACTTTCTAAAATTTTATTTCCTAAAATTGCTTAAAATCTTTCGGATAAACGAATACGATCCCATGCTCAAGAAAATAATTCTCATCTGTGGACTTGGCTTTTTCATTTACAGTTGTGCTTCTGTGCCCGTTACCGGCCGCCGCCAGTTAAACCTTATTTCCAATGAGGAAATTCTCCCGTTAAGTTATAACCAGTACCAGGAGGTGCTGAAGGAGAATAAGGTGGTGACCAATACCGAGCAGGCACGGATGGTGAAGCGTGTGGGAGCCCGGATCCAGACGGCGGTGGAAGAATATATGCGTGCCAACGGGGCGGCAGACCAGTTGAACGGGTATGCGTGGGAATTCAACCTGCTAGAATCCGAACAATTGAATGCCTGGTGCATGCCCGGAGGGAAGGTAGCTTTTTATACGGGTATCATGCCGGTTTGTGCCGACGAAGCGGGTGTGGCCGTGGTAATGGGGCACGAGGTGGCACATGCCATTGCCAACCACGGACGGGAACGGATGAGCGAAGGAATGGTGGCCAACGGACTCCTTGGAGGTTTGTCTGCGGCAGTCGGACAAAACCCAACCCTTACCCAGGATCTGTTGCTGCAGTCGGTGGGGATAGGAACCCAGCTTGGAATGCTGAGTTTTTCACGTCAGCACGAGAGTGAGGCCGACCGGATCGGGCTTATCTTCATGGCAATGGCAGGATATAACCCGGAAGTGGCGCCGGCTTTCTGGGAACGAATGGAAGCCCAGAGTGGCGGTGGGGATCGTCCGCCCGAGTTTCTTTCCACACACCCTCATCCCGCTACGCGAATCAATGACCTGAAGGAGAATATGCCGGAGGCACTTACGTATTATAAAAAGCAGTAGGAAAGGCTGTATCAGGACCTCAGGGCACGAAGCCTGATTTCAGTCAGGCGGTTCTTGGTGTCCTGGGGAAAATCACCGTTCATCATCCAGTCGTAATAGGAGGGTTCCTTTCTCAATACGTCCTCCACCGGTTTGTGACGGTGCTTGCCGAAGTTAAATACTTCCACCCCCTCACTGTTCCTGATAATTCGTCCGGCCAGATCAACCATATTGGAGGAAGTCAGTGCATGAAGCACTTCCATATCATTCTCAATTTTACCCAGCTCTTTTCCCAGGTTATCCAGTACGGTTTGCCCGTTGTACCGATCCACCTGCGCCTCGAGTACGGCCAGGGTCGCCAGCGTGTCTGCTTCGGCACTGTGTGCATCGGTAAGTTCTTTATTACAGTAGAATTTGTACGCTGCCGACAGGGTCCGTTTTTCCATCATGTGAAAAATACGCTGGGCATCAATGAGCTTGCGTTTGCTAACATCAAACTCTACCCCGGCACGAAGAAATTCTTCGACCAGCACGGGCACATCAAATTTCAGGATATTAAACCCGGCAAGATCAGACCCCTCCAGGAATTTGGCCAGGCTCTTGGCGATATTCTTGAAGGTCGGTGCATCCTTTACATCCTCGTCATAGATCCCGTGGATTTTACTGGTTTCCTCCGGAATAGGAATCGTTGGATTTAACCTGGTGGTTTTAGTTATGGTCTCCCCGCCCGGAACCAGTTTGACCACGCTGATCTCCACAATACGGTCGTTGACTATATTGGTCCCGGTGGTTTCAAGGTCAAAAAATGTGAGGGGGTTTTTCAGGTGTAAAGGCATGGGGTTAATCTTTTATAAATTCTTCCAGCTTCGTGAGTTCCAGCCTGTCAAAGGTCCCCGAACTCATTAGCAGGAGTATTGAATCATTCCAGTCAAGTGACCGGAGAAAGTCTGTCAGTGCATCCCTGGAATCAAATACATGCATGGATTCGTCCTGGAATGCTTTCTGAATGTCTTCCACCGTCAGGGCCGGTAGTTTTTTGTGACGAACTGTCATCGGATTAAAATAAACCACGCGGACATCTGCCACTTTCATGGCTCCTTTATACTTAGGCAGAAAGGACTGCATTAAGCTGCTGAATGTATGGAGCTCAAGACAGGCCACGACTGTCTTTTCCGGGTATCGCGACTTGACCGCTTCCACGGTGGCCCTGACTTTGGACGGGGCATGGGCATAATCCCGGTAAACGATCGTGTGGTCGTTATTAATGACAGGCTGGAGGCGCTTGCCCGCTCCTTCAAAGGAGGCAATCGCCGGATAAAACATGGCATCCGTCACCCCGATCCGGTTCAGGACCGCTTTTGCTCCCATCAGGTTAAGCAGGTTATGCCGTCCGAATATTTTCAGGGTAAAATCACCCTCGGTAGTCTTCAGGGTGGTCACACCGTCCTTATTGTCGAATTCCGGGGTGCTGTAGGGAATGGCCAGCACATCATCACGTTCCTGGCTTCCAATGGTATTAACACGGTCATCTTCGCTGTTGTAGATCAACGAACCAGCTTTCGGGGTCAGGTCGGCAAATTTTCTGAATTGCTGTACATAATCGGTTTCAGACGGGAAGACATTGACATGGTCCCATTCTATCCCGCTGATCAGTCCGATATGATGATGATAATGCATGAATTTTGGGGTGGGCTCTTCCGGGGAGGTGTGGTATTCATCTCCTTCAATGATAATTACCGGTGCATCGGACAGGCGTACCATGGTATCAAACCCCGGCACTTCCGCACCGATTGCATAATCGAAATCGCGGTCCAGTTTATTCAGTACATGCATGATCATGGCGGTGATGGTCGACTTCCCGTGACTTCCCGCTATTACAATGCGTTGCTTGTGCTCCGATTGCCGGTAGATAAATTCCGGGAAGGAGAATACGGGAACCCCCAGCTCGCGGGCCCGGGCAAGTTCGGGATTATCCTTCCTGGCATGCATACCGACAATCACGGCCGAAATGCCGCTGTCCACTTTTTCCGGGAACCATCCCTCAGATTCAGGTAGCAGTCCTGCCGCCTGTAACTTCGAGCGGGAGGGTTCAAAGATCTCATCATCCGATCCGGTGATCTCATGACCCTGAGCGTGCAGGGCCAGGGCCAGGTTGTGCATCAGGCTTCCGCCGATTGCGATGAAATGTATGTGTTGGGGTGAGTCGGTCATGCTGCGTGTCATTGCTGGTCAAAATTAAGAGAAAATTTCAAAAACCGGGGATTATTTTGCCTTGCTTCTCGTTGTGGACAATATGTGGATAACTTGATTATTTTGTGCACAACCCCGCGAGTTTTACACAATTAGGGGTATATTATGTGGAGAAATGCGGTGGATTAACCGGTTAGATGGTGAATGAGGAAGCCGGAATTGCGCAGAGTCAGCCTACGAGGTATAAACTATTCACAGCGGTTCTCCGGGGGTCGGACCGGTGCATCAATTGGCGATTGAGGAAATAATTTTTAGGTTTGAAGACAATTCATTTTTACACTACGAAATAAGTCAATGGAGAACAAGTCAACGTCCTTGAAGGTAGGGCACAAGTCGAGCCGGTTAGTTCGCGAGATGGGTGATCAACTGGGTAAATTACCCCCTCAGGCAGTTGACTTGGAAGAAGCCGTTCTGGGGGCGCTGATGCTGGAAAAGGATGCGCTGACCACGGTAATCGATATTCTCAAACCCGCCAGTTTTTATCTTGAGAAGCACCAGGAGATATACCGGGCCATTGTGATCCTTTTCAATAACTCGGAGCCGATTGACATGCGCACCGTGGTGAACCAGCTAAGAAAGAACGGAACGCTGGAATTTACAGGAGGCGCCTATTACATCGCGGAACTGACCTCACGGGTGAGTTCGGCGGCGAACATTGAGTATCACGCCCGTATTGTTACCGAAATGGCCATCAAGCGTGCCCTTATTGAAGTGGCCACGGAGATTCATCATGATGCCTACGAAGATACCACCGATGTTTTTCAGTTACTGGATAAAACCGAATCCCACCTTTTTGAGATATCCGAATCCAATATCCGGAAGAACTACGAAAACATGCGGTCACTGATGGCCCAGGCTATTCATGAACTGGAGGAGAGAAAGAATCACAAAGACGGACTTACCGGAGTGCCGAGCGGCTTTACAGCGCTGGACCGGCTGACATCCGGCTGGCAGAAATCGGATCTGGTGATTATTGCCGCGCGTCCCGGTATGGGTAAAACGGCGTTTGTATTGTCGGCCCTGCGTAATGCGGCGGTGGAATTTGATCAGCCCGTAGCGATATTTTCCCTGGAAATGTCCTCTGTACAACTCGTTAACCGACTTATTTCTGCCGAGGCCGAACTGGAAAGTGACAAAATAAAAAAGGGGAACCTGGCCGATTACGAATGGCAGCAGCTGATCCATAAGACCAATAAATTAAGTAATGCCCCGATATTCATTGATGATACCCCTGCCTTATCCATTCTGGAATTGAGGGCCAAATGCCGCAGGCTCAAGGCCCAGCACGATGTGCAGCTGATCATCATCGATTACCTCCAGCTGATGAGTGGTGACTCTTCGAAACAGGGGGGCAACCGTGAACAGGAAATCGCCTCTATTTCCCGGGCCCTGAAAGGGATTGCCAAGGAACTGGATGTACCGGTCATTGCACTTTCACAGCTAAGTCGTGCCGTCGAAACACGCGGAGGTGATAAACGTCCGCAATTATCTGACCTGAGGGAATCCGGTTCCATTGAGCAGGATGCCGATATGGTCATGTTTCTTTACAGGCCGGAATATTATGGCATTACCGAGGATGAGACCGGACAGGCCATGCAGGGTGTCGGGGAGGTGATCATTGCCAAGCACAGGAATGGGTCCCTGGATACCGTTCAGCTCAAATTCATCGGCAAGTATACCAAGTTCTGTGACCTTGACATGCCAGGTTTTGCCGGGGACTTTCCATCCACCGGAGGCATACCAAACGAATTTGAGAGTCCGTCAGACACCATCCGCCTGGGCAGCCGCCTGAACAAAAGTGATGATCCCGGTCCGGAAGACGAAGACGCCCCGTTCTAGCGGATCATTTTCCACGTCCGTAGGCGGCCTTCCACACTAGTCTCATGTAATAAAAAGAGCAGGAATTATTGCTTACCGATAGTAATGTGCATTGGTCGGTAAAATCTTTTTGCCGGTCGTGAAAATTTGAACTCCCTGGTTTTCCGGACTGACAATTGAATTCATCAAGACATGTTCAAACTTTAAATCAACATGTTATGAAATCAATAAAAGTAATCTTAGTGGCTTTCCTTTTAATACCGGCGATCGGCTACGCACAGCAGCCGCAAACACCTGCTGAGGAAGCCAAGCAGCAAACTGAATGGATGAAGCAGAACCTTGAACTGACTCCGGAACAAGTGGAGGAAGTACAGGAAGTAAACGAAGAGTATGCAGAAAAGAAAACGGAAATTCTGAACGCCTCTGCGGAAAAGCAGGATAAACTTAAGGACCTGATGGCCGAGCGTGAAGAGTATACCGAAGAGATCCGTGACATTCTGGATGACGAACAATTTGTTAAATTCCAGCAGGCGGAGAAAACCTGGTTTGAAAAAACCAAGGAACGTGTGACCGATACGGAATAACAGTCTAATTAACCATCCGTTACGGATAATCAGGAAAGGGCTGTGGCTGATGTCACAGCTCTTTTTTTGTTTGAGAAAAGCCATATGGGTGCGCTGGAGGGCCCTGAGCGGGAAATGCCATGGATTTGCACCGAAATTTTTTCCACATATAGCGCACCAGTTTCCACATGGTTTCCGAAAACGTTAGTCACCCGGAACGGCTTATCCGGCTATTATGCAGTTGGTCGAAGTAAATCCACCTGGACGGCAATCGGGAAATTTCCGTACAGCATTTGCACCATTAACAGCAAATTGTTGAATTAAAAAAATCAAATAGATATGAAAACGTTCAAAATAATTCTCGCCGCATTTTTGTTAATCCCCGCGATGACCATGGCACAGCAGAGCCAGAAACCGTTGGAGAATGCCAAGAAGCACGCCGAATGGATGGTGATCAACCTGCAGCTTTCTGAAGACCAGGTAGAGGATATCCAGGAAGCCAATGAAGAATATGCCGAAGAACGCATGGAAATTTATACCTCCAATGACGATCCGGCTGAGAAACTGGAAGATTTGATAGAAGAAAGAGAAGAATATAAGGAAGAGATCAGGGAAGCCCTTGAGGATAATCAGTTTGACACATTCATCGAGATTGAAGACGACTGGTTTGAGGAAATCAAGGAAGAATTTAATGAATGGGATGATTAATTTACCCTGACTTGCACATGTAGTGTAAAGGGGCTGCGGCATAACAATGTCGCAGCCCTTTTTTGTTATATTGATCCTATGAAAGCATTACAACTTCAAGAATCAAACAGGCTGGCCATCGTCGATGTGGACAAGCCGGTTGCAGGTGCCGGGCAGGTGCTGGTCCGCATTGGCGCGGCCGCACTCAATAAGCGTGACCAGTTTATCTGCCAGGGTAAATATCCCGGCATTCAGTTGCCCTGTATCCTGGGCTCTGACGGCGCAGGTACAGTGGAAAAAACCGGGGAGGGGGTCGATACCTCCTGGGTCGGTAAAGATGTGGTGATCAATCCCAATATTGACTGGGGTGATGATCCGAAAGTACAGCAAAAAGGGTTCGCCATCCTGGGCATGCCTTCCAATGGTACCATGGCTGAATACATCGTGGTGAATGCCGACCGGCTGCAGGAGGCTCCCCCGCACCTGTCGGTGGAGGAGACAGCAGCGCTGCCCCTGGGCGGACTGACCGCCTACCGCGCCTGCTTTCATCACGGCAGGATCACCGCCGGTGAGAATGTGCTGATCTCCGGGTTTGGCGGGGGTGTGGCACAGTTCGCTTTCCAGTTTGCCTTGGCCGCAGGCGCCAACGTTTTTGTTACCTCCGGAAGCCAGGAAAAAATTGATCAGGCACTTGCACTCGGGGCGGCTGGCGGATACAATTACCGCGAGAAGGACTGGCACAAAAATCTCTGGAAAACAAAGGGTGGTTTCGATGTGGTGATCGACAGTGCCGGGGGAGATCAGATCAATCAATTTATCCAAATAATGCGACCGGGAGGCAGGATCGTTTTCTATGGTGCGACCAACGGATTGCCCTCTTCTCTCGACCTCTACAGGATGTTCTGGAACCAGCTGACACTCCAGGGTTCCACCATGGGTAACGACGAAGAATTCAGGAAAATGATCAGGCTCGTGAGCGACAAAAAAATTGTCCCGGTAATCGATTCTGTACGACCTTTCGAAGAGGGGATACAGGCATTTGAAGATATGAAGGAGAATCGGAAAAGCGGAAAACTTGTATTAAAGTTTTAAGTTAAATAAGAGAATGTATTATATCTGAATATTAATTACTTAAGAAATTAAATACTAAAAATATTAGTATAAAAAAACGACGGGACTTTCCCTGATGGATGGCGAAGCTGACAGAAATTAGTCTTCGTTCCCGAACTGAAATTCAGCGTACGCGCTTTGCAATTCCCGCAGGGCGAGTGAAGCATTCTGACGCCTTGCCAGGGCTATGCCGGCCTCATAAATGGCCCCGGCTTTTTCCTGATTTCCCAGGTGGTCAAACAAGGCAGCGGCGTGATAATAGGTGGGCAGGTATTCGGGGTGATTCTCCAGTAACCCGGTAAACAGGCGAATGGCCTCGGCAGGATCTTCCTGTTGAAATTCCAGGGCCAGGGCATAAACCAAAAATGGGTCGCCGGGGGTGTCCCGG
This sequence comes from uncultured Roseivirgaceae bacterium, assembly GCA_964563925.1. GTDB lineage: Bacteria > Bacteroidota > Bacteroidia > Cytophagales > Cyclobacteriaceae > JAUILA01. The sequence goes on from CAZLZD010000030.1 coordinate 43,217, forward strand.
AGAAATGATTGCAACTGTGCGATTCGCTCTGAATTCATGATTCAGCTAGTTTTAATTTGGGGCATTATTCGTTATCTTCGAGGCAAAAATAAAGCATTCTGAAAACACGATAATCAGATAAAATAAATGAAAATACTGGTTTGCATAACACATGTTCCGGATACCACATCCAGGATAGCATTTACTGACGACAATAAAAAATTTGATTCAAATGGGGTGCAGTACATCATCGGCCCGTACGATGACTACGCACTTGCCCGGGCGGTGGAACTTAAGGAGGAGACCGGAGGGTCGATCACCGTGCTGAACGTGGGTACCCAGGAGACCGAGCCGACGATCCGGAAGGCACTGGCGATCGGTGCCGATGAGGCTATCCGGGTGAATGCAGAACCAGTGGATTCCCTGTTTGTTGCCACGCAAATTGCCGAAGTTGCACGGAATGGAAATTATGATATGATCCTGATGGGACGTGAGTCGATTGACTTCAACGGCGGGATGGTACATGGGATGGTGGGTGAGATGCTGGGAATTCCGTCAGTCTCGCCGGTCATGACCCTCGAACTTTCCGGAAACACGGCTAAAATGACCCGTGAAATTGAAGGTGGAAAGGAATCTCTCGAAGTGAATACGCCCTTTGTTGCCGGCTGTCAGGAGCCCATTGCCGAATGGAAGATTCCGAATATGCGCGGCATTATGTCGGCCCGGACCAAACCATTAAACGTAGTGGAGCCATCGGGCAATGAACAGGCCACAACGCTTCAGAAGTTTGCTTTACCCCCGGCCAAAGGCGAGGTCAAAATGATCGATGCCGACAATGTCGGGGAGCTGGTTCAGCTGTTAAAAAATGAAGCAAAGGTGCTTTGATCCGTCTAATTTTTCTTATAATCGTAAACACGCAAAATCTCTGAAATAAATGGCCACACTAGTATTTGTTGAAAGTGCTGAAGGAAAAATAAAAAAGTCATCTCTTGAAGCTGTTGCCTATGCAGCGGCCATGGGCGGGGATGTAACCGCCATTGCCCTGGGTAGTAATATAGAGGAATCCGAATTGAAGGGAATTGGAAAATTCGGGGCAGGAAAGGTGTTGCACCAGTCTGACGACCGTCTCAACAAAGGGGTGATCCAGGCATATGCATCGGTCCTGGCCGATGCCATGGAAGCGGAAGGCGCCGACGTGCTTGTACTCGCCAATTCTTCCCTGGGTAATCCGGTTTCCGCCCGTGTAGCGGTCAAAACGGATGCGAGCCTGGTATCAAATGTGACAGAATTGCCTGACACATCCGGGGACTTCACCGTAACCCGAAGTATATACACCGGTAAGGCATTCGCGACTGTTACCCTCACAAAGCCCAGAAAGATTTTAGCCATTAAAAAGAATGCGGTTGAATTAAAGGAAACCGGCGGTGAGGCCGTAGTGGAAGCCTTCAATTCTTCCCTCAATGAGGATGATTTTGCGACGAGTATTACTGCAACCGATAAGGCTACCGGTGAAGTCCTGCTCCCTGAGGCAGAAATTGTGGTTTCAGGAGGACGTGGACTGAAGGGGCCGGAAAACTGGGGTATGATTGAAGAGCTGGCCAGCGAACTGGGAGCAGCAACCGGCTGCAGTAAACCGGTTTCGGATATGGGATGGAGACCTCACCACGAGCACGTCGGACAGACCGGTGTAAAAGTCAGTCCGCAACTCTACGTGGCGATCGGTATTTCCGGCGCGATACAGCACCTTGCCGGAGTTAATTCTTCCAAGAATATCCTGGTCATAAACAAAGATCCTGAAGCACCGTTCTTTAAGGCAGCGGACTATGGGATCGTGGGCGATGCTTTTGAGGTCGTGCCCAAATTAACCGAAGCAATTAAGGCAGCAAATTAACGAGGTGGATAAAATACGTTTAGACATATTAGGTTTGTCCTCCAGTCAGTCACAGGCCGGATCGTTTGCTCTTGTACTGGGTGAGGCTGAAGGAAACAGGAGGTTACCGATCATCATCGGCATGTTTGAGGCCCAGGCCATTGCGATTGAGATTGAGAAGATAATTCCCAACCGTCCGATGACCCACGACCTGTTCAAGTCGTTTGCACACAGCTTCAACTACAAGGTCGAGGAAATTGTTATTTCGAACCTGAAGGAGGGTGTCTTCTTTGCAAAGATCGTTTGTTCCAATGGGGACGGTCAAATGGAGATCGATGCCCGGCCCTCCGATGCCATAGCCATCGGGCTGAGGTTCGAAGCACCGATTTATACGTATGAGTCCATTCTCGCCGAGGCAGGTATTGTGCTGACTGATGAAGGGGAGGATGATATTGCCGAAATAAAAAGTGAGCTTAAATCCACGAAATCCAAAAAGGAACCTTCTTCCGAGGATCTGAAAAACTTCACCATGGATAAGCTTAATGAAATGCTTAACGATGCCATTGAGAAGGAGGATTACGAGCGGGCTGCCAAGATCAGGGATGAATTAAGCCGCAGAAATTGATTCCCATCCCGTACTAACTGAATAACATGGATTATTTACGGGGTTTACTGGGTCTGGCGGTTATCACAGCAGTTGCCTGGATTTTTTCACGGCACAGGAAACAGGTTGACTGGCGCCTGGTAGGTATCGGCATCCTGTTGCAAATCATAATTGCCCTGCTGATCACTAAGGTTGATTTTGTGGAGGTCGGATTCAACTGGGTCAGCGCCAAATTCGTTACGTTTCTTAATTTTTCACTGGACGGGGCGGAATTCCTTTACGGTGAGTTGGCCAGAAACAGCGATGCCAATCCCGATGTACGGCATAACCTGGGCTTCCTTTTTGTTTTTCAGGCACTTCCCACCGTCATTTTCTTTTCTGCGGTTACTGCCGGTCTTTATTACCTGGGAGTACTTCAGAAGATTGTGTATGGCTTCGCCTGGGTCATGATGAAAACGATGCGGCTTTCAGGCGCTGAAAGCCTGTCAGCAGCAGGAAATATTTTTCTGGGTCAGACAGAGGCCCCGCTGCTGGTCAAGCCCTTTATTTCCAAAATGACCAATTCCGAACTGCATTGCCTGATGACAGGAGGGATGGCCACGATCGCAGGAAGTGTACTGGGGGCGTATGTGTCATTCCTCGGTGGTGGCGATCCGGCCGAACAAAGCAAATTTGCCGCATACCTGTTAAGTGCTTCCATTATGAACGCGCCGGCTGCCATCGTAATGTCAAAAATATTCCTGCCTGAACTCAACCCCGACAAAGTCGATCATGAGATGCATGTAAACCGTGATTCGGTTGGCGTGAATGTGATCGATGCCCTGGCACGGGGTGCGTCTGACGGCGTCCGTCTGGCGTTGAATATCGCCGGCATGCTGCTGGCCTTCATCGCCGTGATATATGCCATAAACTGGATATTGGTGGATGGGCTGGGTGAGGTAACCGGACTTAATGCAATGGTAGTGGAAACCACCGACGGAGCTTTCCGGGGTTTCTCGCTGGAATATATTCTCGGACAAGTCTTTCGGCTCTTTGCGCTTGTCATGGGAGTGGAATGGTCTGAAACCATCAATGTCGGCTCCCTGCTTGGACAGAAGATTGTTATTAATGAATTCGTTGCTTACCTGAGCCTGGCAGATATGAAGGAAGCCGGACTGTTAAGTCCGAAAGCGGTGGTCATCTCTACCTATGCCCTTTGCGGGTTTGCCAACTTCAGTTCGATCGCCATCCAGATTGGAGGTATCGGAGTGATGGCGCCCAACCGCCAGGGAGATTTGTCAAGGCTTGGATTGCGCGCGCTGTTTGCAGCCACCCTTGCCACCATGATGACGGCCACCATCGCCGGTGCGTTGTTTGGTTGAGCTTCCCCCCGTCATCCTGAACGGTGTACTCCACGTCATCCTGAACGGTGTACTCCACGTCATCCTGAAGGGTGTACTCCACGTCATCCTGAAGGGTGTACTCCACGTCATCCTGAACGGTGTACTCCACGTCATCCTGAACGGTGTACTCCACGTCATCCTGAACTGCTCTGACGAAAGTCAGAGCCGATTCAGGACCTGTACATTATCGATAGGTCCCGGCCAGACCCTGAATCGAGTTCAGGGCTTCGCCGGGATGACGAATGGTTGGTCCTTCGCCGGGATGACGAATGGTTGGTCCTTCGCCGGGATGACGATCCTTGGAGGGCCAGTGATGACGATCATCCTTGTAGGGCCAGGGATAACGATCGTTAGAGGGCTTGTCAGGACGGAAGGGTACGCATCAGTACCTATCCAATCAAACCTTACTCAGGTATTTCTCCTTGAGTACAGGCGCTGCCGCCCTGATTTCGTCGTTGGCAAAATCCTCATACTTTTTAAAATTCTCCGAGAACTTCGCGACCAGCTTATTGGCGGTGGTATAGTACCCTTCGTCATCCTGCCAGGTTTCCCGAGGGCTCAGGACGGAGGAGGGGACGCCCGGACACGTATGGGGCAGCTCAAAGTGGAACATGGAATGTTTGTGGAATCCCACATTGTCGAGGGTGCCATTAAGTGCCGCGGTGATCATTGCCCGTGTATAGGGCAGCTTCATTCGTGATCCTTTGCCGTACGGACCGCCGGTCCATCCGGTATTCACCAGCCACACCTTTACGTCATGGTCCATCATCTTCTGGCCAAGCATCTCTGCGTATCGTGTGGGGTGCAGAGGCATAAACGGGGCTCCAAAGCAGGCAGAGAATACGGCTTGCGGTTCGGTTACACCCGCCTCGGTACCTGCCACCTTCGCGGTATACCCTGAAATAAAATGATACATGGCCTGGCCCTTGGTCATCCGGGAGATCGGGGGAAGTACGCCGTAGGCATCACAGGTCAGGAAGAAAATATTCCGGGGATGCCCGCCGACGGATGGCTCCACGGCATTGTCAATGTGGAAAATGGGATAGGAGGTACGTGTGTTTTCAGTGACTGAAGTGTTTTTAAAATCCACCGTACGGGTACCTTCATAGAATCTCGTGTTTTCCACGATGGCGCCGAACTTAATGGCGTCCCAGATCTCAGGTTCCTTCTCCCGGGTCAGGTCGATGGTTTTGGCATAACACCCGCCCTCAAAATTAAATACGTTTTTATCGGTCCATCCGTGTTCGTCATCTCCGATCAGTCCCCGGTTAGGGTCGGCCGATAACGTAGTTTTTCCGGTGCCGGATAATCCGAAGAAAATGGCTGTATCGTGTTTCTTGGGGCCTATATTGGCTGAGCAATGCATCGAAAGGACATTCCTTTCGTAGGGTAGCAGGAAATTGAGCACTGAAAAGATGCCTTTTTTCATTTCCCCGGCGTAGGCGGTGCCACCGATAAGGATCATTCGCTCCTTAAAATTGACAATAGCAAAATTTTCCTGGCGGGTGCCGTCGCTGTCCGGATCAGCCTTGAATTCCGGATCACAGATAATCGTGAAATTAGGATCGAATTTACCCAGTTTATACCGGCTGGGGCGTAAGAACATGTTGTAACAAAACAGGTTTTGCCATGCCATGGTATTGATAACCCGCAATTTAAGCCTGTAATGCTTATCAGCCCCGGCATAGGCATCCCGTACATATAAGTCCCTGTCTTTCAGGTTTTCGATCATTTTATGCTTGATCCGGGTAAAGTTTTCCGGTGAAAAAGGAATATTGATATCTCCCCACCAGACCTCGTCCGCGGTAATTTCATCCTTGACAATAAAGCGGTCTTTAGGCGATCTGCCGGTAAAGCTGCCGGTGTCACAGGCCAGGGCACCGGTGTCGGTCAGGGTCCCCTCGTTATTGGCCAGTGCTTTTTCAATAAGCTCCGGCGGAGTCATATTCCAGTATACGTTGGCGGCATGGGTGATACCATAAGCATCCAGCCCTTTCGTGGCCGATTTCAGTCCATATTCTTGCATAACAGATAGCTAATTCGTCAGGTTAATTGGTGATCTTCTCCTCAAAACTAGATAATATTTCAGAGGGTAAATAAGAATTTTCTGAATAATTCAATCGTTTGCATAAACTCAATTTGTAATTGAAAGCGAGGGATAGTAGCTTTAGCCTTTTCCATACAATTAATTATTGAATTTATCTTACTTCATGCATGAGTGAAGAACATAAGCCCCACGTAGGCTCGGGCACTAAACTTCCTGAAACCACGCTGAAAGCCGTATTGCTTGGCGTGTTCCTCTCGGCGGTACTCGCCGGGGCTAATGCCTACCTCGGACTCTTCGCCGGGATGACCGTATCTGCATCGATACCCGCCGCGGTTATTTCAATGGCCATTCTCAAATTATTCAAGCGTCATAATATCCTGGAGAATAATGCGGTGCAGACCGCCGCATCCGCCGGGGAATCCCTGGCCGCCGGGGTTATTTTCACCTTTCCTGCCCTGGTGCTTATGGGCTACTGGACCGAGTTTAATTACGCAGAAACGGCCCTTATTGCACTTTCGGGCGGTATCCTCGGGGTCTTTTTCACGATCCCCCTCCGAAAGGCGCTGATCATTGATATGAAGCTGAAGTTTCCCGAAGGGATAGCCACCTCCGAGGTTCTGAAAACCGGCGAACAGGGGGGCAAGGCCATTAAGTACCTGGTGTGGGGCGGACTGATCGGTGCCGTGGTGAAATTCATTGAATCCGGACTGAAACTTTGGGAAGGGGTTTTCGCCAAGGCAACGATCCTGGGCGAACGTACACTGGGCTTTGTCAGCCTCAACCTTTCCCCTGCCCTTATAGCGGTAGGCTATATTGTAGGGATTAACATAGCCGTTTTAATATTTCTGGGTGGTGCGATCAGCTGGTGGGTGGCCATACCCATTTATACCTCTATGTATGGCAATCCGGACGGACTCGCTGCGGTAGACCTGGGCTATGCTGTCTGGAGCTCCCAGATCAGGTTCCTGGGTGTGGGAGGAATGATTGTCGGAGGTATATGGGCCCTCATCAGCTTGCGGAAGACCCTGGGCGTAGCCCTGAGGGCAGGGGTTAAATCGTTCCGGGAAGCCTCGGACAAAGAAGTCGAACGCACCGAACAGGATACGCCTATGAAGTGGGTGATCCTAGGGATCGGCGTCATGATCGTGCCGATCTTTGCGATCTACCTGCGGGAAATCCATGAAGTTTCCATTACCCTGGTAATGGCAGTCATTATGCTGCTTGCCGGATTTCTGTTTGCCAGCGTAGCCGGGTACATGGCCGGACTGGTCGGAAGTTCGAATAACCCGATCTCCGGTGTGACCATTGCCACCATACTTACTTCCTCACTGATCCTGCTGGTATTGATGGGTGATGATTCGACCAGCGGACCGGTAGCCGCTATTATGATCGGATCAGTTGTAGCTTGTGCCGCCGCCATTGCAGGAGATAATATGCAGGACCTGAAAGCAGGGTATCTGTTGGGGGCAACTCCGTTCCGGCAGCAAATTATGCAGTTCGCCGGCGTCATTGCCGCGGCGTTAACGCTGCCTTTTATCCTTGATCTGTTGAATGAAGGATATGGGTTCGGGCCGAAATCAGTGGAGAATCCTGATTCTCTCACCGCACCGCAGGCGACCCTCATGCAGAGCGTGGCCGAAGGAGTTTTCGGGGGTAACCTGCCCTGGAACATAATTATCATAGGGATGATAATTGGCGTTATTGTCATCATTATCGACCAGGTACTAGCAAAGCGTAATTCGAATTTCAGGATGCCGGTACTTGCCCTGGCAGTAGGATTGTACCTGCCATTTGAGCTGGACAGTGCCATTATGCTCGGCGGCCTGGTGGCCTGGGCGGCGGATAAAGGAAGGAAAAGAATCAAAATAATGCATGGGGCTGAGGCAAGACAACTAAGTGCCCAGTCCGGATTATTGTTTGCATCGGGACTGATTACCGGGGAAGCGCTAATAGGGATCCTGCTGGCAGTTCCAGTAGCTATTTATGGTTCCAGCGATGTAATGGCACTTACCGAGGGAGAGGTAAGCAGTATTCCCGGCCTGTTAATTATTGGCGCCATCTGTTACGGACTTTACCGGCTTGTGATTTCAACCTATAAACGATACAAAGACTAATCATTTAAGTATGAACGATCTTTCAGAAAAGACCTTTATGGGCCATCCCCGCGGATTGGCCACCCTGTTCTTCACCGAGATGTGGGAACGATTCAGTTATTACGGGATGCGTGCCATCCTGATTCTCTACATGACCGAGGAGATTGTTAACGGAGGAATGGGAATTGATGACGATAACGGGGCAGCCATCTACGGACTTTACACCATGTTTGTGTATCTGCTCGCGTTGCCTGGAGGCTGGCTGGCCGACCGGCTCTACGGATTGCAGAAGGCGGTCTGGATTGGCGGGATAGTCATTGCCCTGGGGCATTTCTCCATGGCCATTCCACTAGATGAGACGTTCTTTTTGGGGTTGGTGCTGATCGTGTTGGGCACCGGATTACTTAAGCCAAATATAAGCAGTATCGTTGGGGGCTTATATCCATTGAAGGATTCTGCCCGGCGGGACGCAGGATTCTCCATATTTTACATGGGAATAAACATAGGCGCATTTATCGCCCCGCTGATTGTCGGGTACCTTGCGGAAAAGATTGGCTGGCACTGGGGCTTTGGTGCAGCAGGTGTGGGCATGCTGTTCGGGGTGATACAGTATCGCATGACCCAGGGCTACCTGGGATCAGTTGGCGCAGCACCTGAGCCGGTAGGCAGTGAGGAAGAAGATAAAATCTCGCGAAGAAAAATTTCAATGGGGGTAATTGTATTTCTGATTGCGCTGGCCTTGTTTATCCTGGTGGTAATGCTGGGATTCGTAACTATTGATCCGGTCGTCATTGCAAGTTATTCAGCGATCACAATCCTTTCCCTGGTAGCAATTTACTTCCTGTACGTTTTCTTTTTCGTGCCACTGACAGGCGATGAGAAGAAAAAGATAGGGGTTATTGCCATACTCTTCGTTTTCAGTGCCGTCTTTTGGTCTGGTTTTGAACAAGCCGGTTCATCACTGAACCTGTTTGCCGACCGGTACACCGATAAGAATATTCTGGGATGGGAAATGCCGACAAGTTGGTTACAGTCTGTGAATCCCATATTCATTATTTTACTTTCTCCTTTCTTCGGAGCCCTGTGGATTAATCTGGCAAGGCGAAATATGCAACCTTATACACCTGTAAAGTTTGCCCTGGGACTAATTTTCCTGGGCGTCGGATTTGGTGTAATGGCACTTGCCTCCTGGTATGTGATAAACCAGGGAGATGTCTTGCCCACCTGGCTTATTCTCACCTATCTGTTTCATACCACCGGTGAATTGTGTCTAAGCCCAGTCGGACTCAGTGCCGTTACAAAACTGGCACCGAAGAAGCTGGTGGGACAGATGATGGGTATCTGGTTTATGTCTATTGCACTTGGTAACCTGGTCGCAGGTCTGGTAGCCGGAGAAATTAATGAAGAAGAGATCGCCGCCAATCCTGATCAGTTGCCTGATTTGTTTACAAATATCACCACATTCACCGTTGTGGCCGGAGTGGTAATGCTCATCCTTTACAAGCCGATCAAGAAGTTGATGGGGGAGATACACTAGGGAGACTAAGACTAAGACTAAGACTAAGACCATTGTCCCCGGGCCTGGACCCGGGGATCTCGCAATGACCGAGAGCACTCACGTCCGTCATCCTGATAAATATCCGGTCCCGGGCTTGACCCGGGATCATCCGGATTCGAATCAGGAACTATGATCATCACAGGTACCGGGGCGGCTCCGGCATGCGCCGGAGACTGCCCGGCATGACGATTTGTGTTATCCTGCCCGGGCCGCCTCCCGGAGGGCAGCCATGACGAAAACCTGCCACGTACGTCATCCTGATAAATATCCGGTCCCGGGCTTGACCCGGGATCATCCGGATTCGAATCAGGAACTATGATCATCACAGGTACCGGGGCGGCTCCGGCATGCGCCGGAGACTGCCCGGCATGACGATTTGTGTTATCCTGCCCGGGCCGCCTCCCGGAGGGCAGGTATGACGAAGTATTTGATACGTTTGCCTTAGCGGTTGATTAAATCAATTATCTCAGAATCAAACGGTTTTGTTCCGGATTTGAAAAATCCCACAATTTGCCCCTCTTCATCGATCATGTACTTACAAAAATTCCACGAAGGAGCTTTGTCATTTGTGCCATTCAATTCTTTTGTTGACAGCCATCGGTAGAGAGGGTGTTGGTTTTCACCTTTCACATCAATTTTTGCGAACATCTGAAACGTCACCCCGTAGTTGGCTTTGCAGAACTCGGCAATTTCCAGATTTGTACCTGGCTCTTGTCCCATAAAATTATTTGATGGGAAGCCAAGAATCGTGATCTTATCACCATATTCCTCATGAAGTCGTTGTAAATCTTCATATTGGGGTGTGAATCCGCATTTAGATGCTGTATTAACGATTAATAATTTTTTACCTCTGTACTGGGCAAAATCGATGGTTGCCCCGGAGATTGATTCCATTTTAAAATCGTAGATAGAGGATGGATTCATAAAATTAGTCAGGATTAGAATGAGTAAAAGCATATTGGTAATATTCGTT
>CAZLZD010000031.1:0-41175 GCA_964563925.1 uncultured Roseivirgaceae bacterium
TCGGCAAAACTTACCTATTTATCAATAACTAATGACAGATCCCGGCGAACTTCAGGGAATTTCGGTACCTCACGGAATTCAACGGTAGCTGAAGAGGATGACAACAGCAGTTCCCAATCGACGTCCGCAAAATACACTTCCTGTTTTAATCCGTATTTCCGGCAAATGGTATCCGCTATTTTTCCCATTGTTACATATGTTTGGCCGGAATTTACCCATTGGAGACCATATTGCCAGGGGTCTGATTGTATGGGTACTGCCTTAAGCGGGATATTCGTGATTCTGCGAATAACCAGGCCTGCGGCTCCTGAAAGGTCATAAAATGCAGTTTTACGTGCAGGACCGGACCAATGTTCGGGGTGCATTTCACCCGTCAGGAGAATGCCCAGGCGCTTTCTTTCTCCATACCCCTCTTTTTTCTTAAAATACTCTTTTCCGAATTCAAAAAGCCGCAGATTACTTTGTCTCCGGTTGATATTGTGCTGGGCAACTTCCAGCATACTGAACAACAGGGACTGTCGCATCACACCTAAATCTTCGCTCAGCTTGTTCAGGATTTCCACAGACTTTGAGGCATCCAGGAAGCTGGCTTGTTCGGCATAGGCCGGCCGGGTCAGTGAATTGGTAATAATCTCGTAGAAACCGTTGGCAGCAAGTGCTTCTGATACGACCTCCTGGGTTTTGTCCGGATCTGTCTTGGGGAAATCAGCCAGAAAATCACTGGAGACATTTTCAGGAAGGCTGATCTGGTTGAATCCATAGATTCTTAATAGTTCTTCAATCACGTCAGCTTCCCGGGTAACATCTACCCGGTAGGTCGGAACCACCGCAGTGAATCCCTCACTGGTTTTGTCCTCAAGCCGGATATCCAGTGAATTCAGTATTCTCTCTACCTCTTCTGGTTCAATACTGACTCCGATGAGCCGGTCGATATGAACATACGAAACCGGAACACGAAATGGCGGAACAGGTTCAGGGTAGATATCGGTAACGTCGGACACCACTTTACCTCCTGCCAGTTCTTCTATGAGGATAGCCGCCCTTTTCAGTGCATATAGTGTTCCTTCCGGGTCCGTGCCGCGTTCGTATCTGAATGAAGCATCGGTTTTCAACTTGTGGTGCTGGGCGGTGCGCCGGATATAATCTGGAGAAAAATACGCACTTTCAAGGAAGACACGTGATGTCTTTTCGGTCACCCCACTGCCAATCCCGCCAAAGACACCGGCGATACACATCCCCCTGCTTTCCCCGTCGCAGATCATCAGGTCATGCGCGGTAAGCGTTCGCTGTTTTTCATCCAGGGTGATGAATTTAGACCCTTCAGGAAGGGTCCTTACTATGACTTCGTTTCCGTTGATCCGGTCTGCATCGAACGCATGCAAGGGTTGTCCGCATTCATGAAGCACATAATTGGTGATGTCGACAATGTTGTTGATTGGGGTAAGGCCGACAGACCGCAGCCTGCCCTGAAGCCACTCCGGGGAAGGCTTCACATCCAGTCCTTCAATGGTAAGTCCGCTGTACCTGGGACAGGCTTCGTGGTTTTCGACGGTCACCTTAACCGGGTTTCCGCTTCCTGCCTTGAATTTTCCGGTATCGGGCCATTTTACCTCACGACCCAGTACTGCTTTCAGGTCCCGTGCGACCCCGATATGCGAGGCGGCATCGGCCCGGTTGGGGGTCAGCCCGATTTCGATCACATGATCGTCTTCCAGGTCGAAGTATTCCCGGGCCGGCGTACCGTTGGGCAGGGTGGTGCTGAGGACCATGATCCCCGCGTGGCTGGTACCCATGCCGATCTCATCTTCTGCACAGATCATTCCGGAGGATTCTTCACCGCGGATTTTGGCCTTTTTTATTTTAAAGGGTTCTGCTCCCTGAGGATAAAGGGTTGACCCAACTGTTGCCACCACCACTTTTTGTCCGGCTGCGACATTCGGGGCTCCGCACACGATTTGCACAGGCTGGTCTTCCCCGACATCCACAGTGGTGAGACTCAGCTTGTCTGCGTTAGGGTGAGCCTTACAGGTCAGAACTTCCCCGATCACAAGCCCTGCGAGTCCGCCCGGGACCGGTTCCAGGACCTCAATTCCTTCCACTTCCAGGCCGGTATCGGTCAGCCGCCGGCCGGTTTCTTCGGGTGATTCGGTTATTTCGATGTATTCCTTAAGCCAATTAAAGGAGATTTTCATGGTTGATGTGCTTCAGTCTGACTGGCAAAACTACCTTTTTCCTGCAGATTCCTGAAGAAATTTTCCCTCTAAAATGGCGGCTACTGCTCATAGGTCTTTTCCCCGGCCCGGATGGCCACCGGCAGCAGGTTTTCCCTGGGAGGCAGCGGACAGGTAAAGGACGAAACATAGGCACAATAAGGGTTGTAGGCACGATTAAAATCCAGCACGATGGTTTTTCCTCCGTGGTGGGTCACATCCAGGTAACGGCCCGCACCGTACGTTTCACGGGCGCTGGTGGCATCTCCGAAAGGCAGAAACAGTTTTTCCTCACTGACATTCTCCAGCACCAGTACCTGGGCGGTGGTATCATTGAGCTCGAAGGACGCATAGCCATAGGTCAGGTATTCCTGTGTCTTTCCGTCGTTGGTACTGAGTTTGATAATCTCCGGATCTTCCACCGGCTTGAATCGTGCCACGACTTTATAGGTCAGATCAGGAGGGAAGTAGTTGAGCCCGGTATAGGAAACCGATGAATCCTGAAAGGGAGAATCGTCTGCATACCGCATGAACCGGTCGGTCTCTTCCCTGAGTTCGGTAATCTCCTCCCTGTAACTCTCAGGATCCTCACTCCCGAAAAAAGTATAAACAACCGACAGGATTATGACAATCAGGGCACCAAAGTAAATCCATTTCTTCATCAGCTAGATCAGGTTTTCATCTGCAAAGCTAAGATAGCCTTCATTCGTCAGAATCAGGTGATCCAGCACCGGAATTTCCATGAGCTGGCCCGCCTTGCGTAGTTTTTCAGTCAGGGTGATGTCGGCCTTGCTTGGTTTCAGATGACCCGACGGATGGTTGTGTGCGACGATCATCGCACAGGAAAGGTGAGTCAATGCCTGCTTGAATATAATTTTAGGATCCACCACGGTGCCGCTTACGCCTCCGCGGCTGATGTGGCACTTTCTGATTACCTGATGGTTGCGGTTTAAAAGGAGTATCCAGAATTCCTCATGTTTCAGATCCATCAGGTCACTCCGAAGCAGGGCATAGGCGTCTTTGGAACAGGTGATCTTTGGCTTTTTAAGTGCCTCGTGAAATATTCTCCTGCGCCCCAGCTCCATGGCGCTGACAATGGAAATGGCGCGGGCTTCACCGATGCCACGAACATGCATCAGCTCGTCAGTCTCCATTCCGGCCAGCCGGGTCAGGTCGTAATCCACGCACTGCAATACCTGCCTGGCCAGCTCAAAGGCAGAAAATTGCCGGGTGCCGGACCCCAGTAAAACGGCCAGTAACTCGGTTTCAGTCAGGCTGCTGCGTCCCAGATGAAGCATTTTCTCCCGCGGCCGGTCAGCCGCGGCCCATTGCTTGATTTTCAGCGAAGTGTCGGCCATGACACAATGGTAGGGGGTATGGCGGACAAATAGCGGATGGAAAATAAAAAAACCCCGGTGTTGGCCGGGGTTCAATTTCGTTGGAACAAACGATTAAAGCGCGTTGACGTGCTTCATCAGCTGCGACTTCTTGTGCGCCGCCTTGTTCGAATGAATAATGTTTTTCTTGGCAAGTTTATCAATCATCGAAACCACTTTGTTCAGCAATTCCTGGGCTTCCGACTTATCAGTGGTATTCTGCAGCTTCTTAATGTAGGTACGCGTTGTTTTGTGCTGGTACCTGTTACGCAGACGCTTCGCTTCGTTTGATCTGATCCTTTTTAAGGCTGATTTATGATTTGCCATAATCTCTTTTGTTCTACTACCTTTTATTTTTGAGTGTGCAAATTTACATGTAAAAGTGTTTAAAGCAAAATTTGTTATCAGAATATTTTTTGTCCGTGACCGGTCTTTTCTTGGGACATGTTTCGGATCGGGATTCTTGCACTTCTGTTCATTGCGCCGGTAACCGGGGCTGGTTCGGCTACGGATACCTGGGGGTTTTTCATGCACCGGCAGATTAACCGGTACGCTGTATTTACCCTTCCACCGGAAATGGTTGCTTATTACAAGGTTAGGATGGAGGCCCTGATGCGTATGGCAGTGGACCCTGACCGTCGGCGTCATCTCGATCCCGGCGAAGCTCCCCGGCATTACATTGACCTGGATCTTCACGCGTTTACGGATACGGTCGTACTGAACTGGCGTGAGGTGCTCGGACGAATACCGGAGGATACGCTTCTGGCCCGGGGTACGGTACCCTGGCATATTGAAAGGCTGCGCCGGGCCCTGACCACGGCATTCCGGTTACGGGACGGACCGTCTATCCTGCGTATATCGGCTGATTTAGGCCATTACATCGGGGACCTTCATGTGCCATTGCACACAACATCCAACTATGACGGGGAGCAAACAGGTCAGACGGGTGTGCATGCACTGTGGGAAACCCGGTTACCCGAACTTTTCTTCGGAGATTATAATTTGTTTGCCGGCAGGGCACGTTACCTGGATAATCCCCTGAAGTCTGTTTGGGCAGCCATGTTTGCGGCGAATGCCTGTGTGGATTCGGTCCTTCAGCTGGAACGATCGCTGCACGACCGTCTTGGCGAGGATGTAAGCGGGGGGTTTGATTTCCGGGCCAGCCGGGTGCAGCGGGTGTACAACCAAAGGTTTTCCCGCATGTATCACCGCTTGCTGAACGGCATGGTGGAGAGGCAGTTCATACGCTCGGTGCGGCTGACAGGAAGTATTTGGTTTACCTGCTGGGTGGATGCGGGCCAGCCTGATATTTCCGGGATAAAGGATAACCCTTTGCTTCGGGCAGGGTGGAGGGACCGGTATGATTCCTTGCGCAGGGCCGACAGCCTGCGATTCCTTTCGGATATGCACCTTGGGCCACAATAGTACTGCGCGGATTCAGCGCTGAATGCGTAGCTTTGTATCATGAATTATTTATCCGCCGACAACCTGCAGATATCATTCGGTGACCAGGTATTATTCAGTGAGGTTTCACTGGGCATTGCCCAGGGACAGAAAATGGCCCTGGTGGGAATAAACGGCAGCGGGAAATCCACGCTCCTGCGTATTCTGGCAGGGGAAGAGGTTCCCGAAAAGGGAGAGGTTGCCCGGGCCAGGGGTATCAGGGTGGCGTATCTTCCTCAGCTCCCGGAATTTGATCCGGAGGCGCAGGTACTGGATGCGGTGATGATGTCTGATGATCCGGTAATCACCCTGGTCAGGGAATATGAACGCGCCCTGGCCCGTGCCGATGAGACCGATCAGACCGAAGAACTGACGCGTCTGGTTAGTGAAATGGATGCACGAAATGCCTGGAACTATGAATTCCAGGTGAAGGAGATCCTGGGTAAACTGGGTATTCATCAGCTGGACCAGAAGGTGGGCAGTATGTCGGGAGGCCAGCGCAAACGTGTGGGCATTGCCCGGGCGCTGTTGCAGCAACCCGATCTGGTCATACTGGACGAACCCACCAACCACCTCGACCTGGATGCGATTGAATGGCTGGAGGAATATTTGTCTGCAAGTAACATGGCTATCATTATGGTTACTCACGACCGGTATTTTCTGGAGAATGTAACCAATGAAATTATCGAGCTGGAAGGTGGCACTATTTACCAGTATCAGGGGAATTATTCCTATTACCTTGAAAAGAAGGAAGAAAGGAGGATGCTTGAAACAGCGGAGGTGGAGAAGTCCCGTAATCTTATGCGAAAGGAGCTCGAATGGATCAGAAGGCAGCCAAAAGCACGGGGTACCAAGGCTAAATACAGGGTGGATGCGTTTGAAGAATTGAAGGAGAAGGCTGCCGGGAATATCGGGGATACATCCGTGCAGGTTGACGTGGTTCAGCGCAGGCAGGGAGGCAAAGTTCTCGAACTCCATACGATCAGCAAAGGGTATGGCGGAGAACAGATCATCAGGCCGTTTTCCTATATCTTCAGGAAGGGGGAAAAACTCGGGGTGGTTGGACCTAACGGGGCGGGTAAGTCTACTTTTCTGAATCTGCTGAGCGGAAAAATAAAACCGGATAGCGGGGAGATTGTCAAAGGAGAAACGACCGTAGTCGGGTATTATGAACAGAAAGAGCCCGTGTTTGAAAATTCGCTCCGGGTGATCGACGTGGTTCAGGAAGTTACGGACCTTGTTACACTTTCCGACGGCTCCAAGGTATCGGCTTCGCAGATGCTGAACCGGTTCAACTTTCCCCCGAAGAAACAGCATGATAAGGTGGGAAAACTAAGCGGAGGTGAAAAACGCAGGCTTCAGTTAATGCTTGTACTCCTGGAAAACCCCAATTTTCTTATCCTGGATGAACCTACCAATGACCTGGACCTTCAGACGCTGAGGGTATTGGAAGACTTCCTGGCCTCTTTTCAGGGTTGCCTCGTGCTCGTTTCCCATGACCGGTATTTTATGGACCGGTTGATCGACCATATGTTCATCTTCGAAAGCGGGAGAGAGATTCGCGATTTTAATGGCAGGTATGCTGCCTATCGGGCTGAGCAGGAAATGCAGCGGGAGCAGGAACAGGTAAACCGGGAGGAGAAAACGACCGTGAAGGCAGCTCAGGGGACTAAGCGGGAAAGTCGGGATAAACTGAGTTTCAGGGAAAAGCGGGAAATGGAAACCATTGAAAAGGCAATGGAAGAAATAAACCAGGAAATCGAATCCCTTACCAGGCAACTGACGGAAGGTGAACTGGATCATACCGGCATTGCCAGGATTGGAAGTCGGCTCGAGTCACTTAAAGAAAATCTCGATGAGAAGGAGATGAGATGGCTTGAGCTTTCCGAGAAAGACGGTTAATCTTCCCAGACAATCTCCACCAGTCGGTTCGGATACACAATCGTGGTTTGTGAGATGTCTTTGGGCCGGTGTATGGTAAACCCCTCCCGGGTATCCCGGATGACATATTCATTCCGGACAAAAAGATTGTTCTCTTTGTGATAAACGACTACTGATTCAGGGGTACCGGGCAACACGAGATAATTCTTCGTAACCCGTACACGCTGCGACGGGCGTGTATTTACCGGCTCATTGTTTATCCGTTTGACCAGCACCCGGGCATCCGGGACACCATAGCCCAGGTAATTGTTCGGGGATGAGGAAAGATGCCCTGATTCGAGTATCCATTGAGCCACTTCCTTATTGGAAAGGTCGGGCCGCGCCTGCCATAAACCGGCCGCCATACCGGCTATTACGGGCGCTGAATAAGAGGTACCTGAAAAGGAATAGCAGGCAACGTCAGGTTTGACGTAGGGAAGGTCAGGGGGGCCGATCGAACTGTATCCCTGCCGTGTCCAGGGCCAGGACAGGGTGGTGGCTCCCACCGAAATGACCCCTTCGGCATCTGCCGGAATACTCACCACCCGGAAGGATTTATTTCCTTCATTTCCGGCAGAGATGACCAGGATCATCCCTTTTTCTTCTACAGCCATAGTGGCCGCCCTGGCGATAGCGGTGCTTTTCCCGTCGGCATTCTCCGGCGTATAATCCTGCCCGGGGTCATCGTACCCGTCGCTGTATCCAAGTGAAGAGTTTACGATTCGTACGCCCTGGGAATGCATCCACTCCAATGCCGCGATCCAATAATCCTCTTCGCCACGGTATTCCCGGTCATCCTGATCGGTACGGGCCAGGAAAAACTGCGCATCCCAGGCCATTCCCTTTACCTGGTCGCGTTGCTCACGGTACCCGGCAATATGCATGAGAACCTGCGTGCCGTGGTAGTCATGAGAATAGATATTGCTGTCCCCGGCTTCCACAAAATTCCTAAATCCAAGTATTTGCCTGTTTTCAATAAGTGGTTTCAGAAAGCGGTTCTTGTCGGCATTCAGGAACCCCGCATCGATAACGCCAATTTTTATATTCTTTCCTGTATACCCGGCTTCCACCAGCTTATCACCATGAATCTGGCGCAGAACTTCGTCGTACTTCAGGTCCTGCAGCTCCTGCGAGCCAGCTGGCAGGATTTGCCCCCGCACAGGTTCCCAGTACGACAGGCAGGGTGCGAGGAAAGATTCAGCAGAAAGGGAGTCGGGTAAATGCACGGAAACAGCGCCCAGCCATTCTGAGTATACGACAGGGATGAACCCATGACTGCGTAAATGATCTATCCTGCTTTGCCGGTCAGCATTTTTTATTACCGGATTTTTCTCGTTGAGATATATCCAATACTTTTGCCGGGCCTGCACTTGCGCGCACAGGAACAGTATCAATACGAAAAAATATAATCGTTTCATTCCCAAAGGCCCTGTTTAGACAGTCAATATTATGAAGTACACACCGCTTTCAAAAGAATTTCACTCCAGGAACCGTAAAAATTATGCTTCCCGGCTGAAACCAGGTTCTATTGCCGTTTTTAATTCTAATGATATTCTGCCTACGAATGCCGACGGTACCTTGCCCCTGAGGCAGAATAATGACCTGCTTTTCCTCAGCGGGATTGACCAGGAAGAATCCATTTTGGTCATCATGCCTGATTTTTATGATAAGAAATACCGGGAGGTCCTGTTTTTACGGGAAACTAACGAACATATCGCCATCTGGGAAGGTCATAAATTCACCAAGGAGGATGCACGGAATATATCCGGCATTCAAACCGTGTTGTGGCTCAGTGATTTTGCCAATGTGTTTAATACCCTGATGGCCGAAGCAGAACATGTGTATCTGAACAGCAATGAGCATATCCGTGCGGAAGTAGTGGTGGAAACCCGGGATGCCAGGTTCCTGGACTGGTGCCGGAAAAAGTACCCCCTTCATCATTATGAGCGTTCCGCACCCATCATGCATGACCTGCGCTCGGTGAAGTCTTCTGAAGAGATAGCACAAATGCAAAAGGCCTGTGATATCACCGAAAAAGGATTCCGTCGAATTCTCTCTTTTGTCAAACCGGGCGTGTGGGAATATGAAATTGAAGCGGAATATGCTCATGAATTCCTGAAAAATCGTTCGCGGGGGTTTGCGTACACTCCGATCATTGCCTCAGGCCGGAACGCATGCGTGCTGCATTATATTGAGAACAGCCGGGAATGCAGGGATGGGGATGTATTGCTGATGGATGTAGGCGCCGAATACGGGAATTACAATGCCGACATGACCCGGTCGATCCCTGTAAGCGGAAAGTTTACCGACCGTCAGCGGCAAGTGTATGACGCGGTGCTGAGGGTAATGCGGGAGGCTATGGGTATGCTCCGGCCGGGCAACGTCATTCCCGAATATCACAAGGAAGTGGGTAAAGTGATGGAATCCGAGTTGCTCGGACTGGGTCTGCTTGACAAGACAGACGTGAAGAATCAGCATCCGGACAAGCCGGCCTATAAGAAATATTTCATGCATGGAACGTCTCATCATATTGGCCTCGACGTTCATGATGTGCCGAATATCTATCAAAAAATGAAAGAGGGTATGGTATTTACCGTGGAGCCTGGTATATACATCCTTGAAGAAAATCTGGGTATAAGGCTGGAAAATAATGTGGTTATCCGGGAGAATGGGCTTGATGACCTCATGAAGAATATTCCGCTGGAGGCAGACGAGATTGAAACGTTAATGAACCAATAGCCGGATATTTCCCCGAATCCGGGTATTATTGGCCCCGGCCCCCAAAGCGCGCCGGTGGTTTCACTTCTTGCCTGCTGCTTCTTTTGGTGGATGGGAATATACGCCGGACAAGTATTCCCAGATTCTCCTTATCTTTCAAATACTTCTCTTTTTGCACATAACGCGTAATTATGAAGAGGAATATGGCAAAGTAGAGAAAGGTTAGGCTGATAACAAACATAGTTTTGTGTTAAGGTTACTGTGTGTATACTAATCCAAATTAAGTGCCATGAATGATATGTATGATTCAGAAGAAGCACCCGAACCGGTAGGTGCGTATCCTCATGCCCGCCGGGTTGGTGACCTGCTATTTCTTTCCGGAATAGGCCCGCGCCGAAAAGGGTCACAGGAAATTCCAGGGGTCGAGCTCGATTCCACCGGCAAAATCCTGCGTTATGATATCGAAGCTCAGTGTCATTCCGTGTTTTCAAATGTAAAGGCCGTCCTTGAGTCTGCCGGGGCCGGATGGGATGATTTGGTGGATATAACCGTATTTCTGACAAATATGAAGGATGATTTCCCGGCATTTAACCGTATTTATGCCGAATATTTTACAGACAACCGTCCCTGCCGTACCACCGTTGAAGTCAATGCGTTACCTACCCCGATTGCGATCGAACTTAAATGCATTGCCGCTTTCAGAAAGCATTAGGTTTTTTTTGTAACTTCCCTGCATGCGTGTTTCTGCTTTGACTGCGGCTTTTATCCTCATGCTAAGTATGGGGCCGACACTGACCGCCCAGGATATCGTATTTCTCAGTGGTTCACCTGCAGCTATGGAGGAATCACTTATTCCAGGGCTTGACAGCGCACTTCAGAACTCGGAACTTGTGGTGGTGCTGGGGGATTTTCTGGATCGCAGGACACGCAGGAGGTATGCCGATAACCAACCGGTGCGGGCCCTGAACCTGCTGCGTAATTTTTCCGGAAATGTTTTTTGGGTGCCAGGCAAAACGGAATGGGGGGCTATCCGGGGCAATGCAGCGGATAATCTGTCTTTTCTAAGCGGAGAATTGTCCGAAATTGACAGTACCTGGAAGCTGGTTCCGGGTTCCGGGTGCCCTGGCCCGGTTGCCATCGAGGTAAGCCCTGACCTGACCCTCATCCTGGTGAACACAAACTGGTGGTTGCATGAAGGCGAAAAACCTTCAGCGGCTGAATGTGGCCTTGGGGATGAATCCGGTTTTTTTGTGGAACTGGAGGAACTTATAGATCAATACGCAAATACCAAGACACTTATTACAGGCTACCATCCACTGGCTTCCGCAGGACCACATGGCGGAAAATTCAGTCCGACTGCCCATCTCCTTCCACCGGTCGCAGGCTCCATGTATGTGCTGTATCGTAAAATCGTGGGAGGCCGCCACGACCTCACCAATTACTTTTATGAACAGATGCGCGAGGACCTCACCGCGGTACTCAGGAAATATCCTGATGTCACCTATATTTCTGCGCTGGAACCCTCGTTTCAATACCTGAAGGAACCGGCCGCCGAACAGGTCATTGTCGGCAATATTGCCAGATCAGCCTATACGGCTAACGATGTGAACGGAGCCGTACTGAGTGCTTCGGGGTTTCTTTATTATTCCCATACAACGGATCGCGATATCGCCACCTTTATTAATGAAAGCCAGCCGGTAGAAGTCTCACTTACCCAAAACCTGCTGCCCGCACCTCCCATCGAAGTCACCGACGAAACCTTCCCCGATACCATTACTGCCCGTGCCACGCTTAAATTGCGGAAATCGGGAGACCGCCCGGGTTTGTTGGGGAATAATTACCGGGGAGAATGGGAAGCAGAAATACCGGGCGTACCGGTTTTCGACATTGATTCAGAAAAAGGGGGACTGAAAATTGTGAAGCAGGGAGGAGGGATGCAGACCCGGTCGCTGCGCCTGGAAGCTGGGGACGAAAAGCAATATGTGCTCAGGTCGATTGAAAAATACCCTGAGAAAGCGGTTCCACCGGCATTACGGAACACACTCGCGGCCGACTTGGTGGCCGACCAGATCTCAGCTTCCCATCCCTATGCCGCCTTTGTGATACCGGGACTGGCGGATGCAGCCGGGGTTTACCATACCAACCCGAAGCTGGTTTACCTGCCCGATGATCCCCGGTTGGGGAAGTACAGGAAGGACTTCGGGGGCGGACTGTACCTGTTTGAAGAACGCCCCGATGACGACTGGCGCGACCAGGATAGTTTTGGCAATTCCAAAAGCATCATGAGCACCTCTGATGTGATTGAAAAGTTGCAGAATGACGGGGATCATTTCATCGATCAGGAACAAACGGTTCGATCCAGGCTTTTTGATATCTGGATCGGTGACTGGGACCGGCATGATGACCAGTGGCGGTGGGCCCGGTACAAACCGGACAATGAAAATGATATTAAATATTACAAACCCATTCCGCGCGACCGGGACCAGGCATTTTTCTGGTCTGACGGTTCATTGCTTCGACTTACCTCACGCCGCTGGGGCCAGCCTAAATTCCAGGGTTTTAACGGGGAGATAAGGGATGTGGGCGGATTGGAGTTTAACGCCCGTCATTTCGACCGGACGTTTCTTACAGAAGCAGATCGAGCGCTATGGATCCAAACAGCAGCCGACCTGAAGGAAAGACTCACCGACGAGGTGATCGCATCAGCTATTCGTCAGTTTCCACCGGAAATTTATGCATTACACGGGGAGGAAATCGAAAACAAACTCAGGAAACGAAGGGACGACCTTGTAAAATATGCCGAAGAATACTACCGCTTCCTGTCCGACGTGGTCACCATTACCGCCAGTGATAAAGAAGACCTGGTGGAAGTGAACCGAAGGGAAGACGGTACAGTGGAGGTAAGTATCTGGAGAATTAAAGGTAAATCGGGGGAAAAGAAGTACCGGTACTACCACCGGACCTTCTTTCCCGAAGAAACCAGGGAGATCCGCATCTTTGCCTTTGGTGATGATGATATTGTAAGGGTGGGCGGGGAAAGCAGTAACGGGCCATTACTCCGCATCATTGGCGGTAAAGGAGATGATGAGATCCGGGACAGCAGCCGGGTCCAAGGATTACGAAAGAAAACCGTGGTATACGATAATCCCGGTACTGAAATCCATGAAGCGGGTGAAGTAAAAAGCCGCTTGTCTGCCAAGGAACAGATCAACCGGTATGACCGGTACTGGTACCAGTTTAATACAACCATGCCCCTTGTGACCGGAGGGTTTAATCCCGATGACGGGGTTTTTGTTGGCGGTGGATTTGTCACAACACGTCATGGATTCCGCAAAGAACCTTACAAAGTACGGCATCGTGTGGTTGCTTCAATAGCGCCTCGTTCCGGTTCATACATACTGAATTATTCCGGGCATTTTACCGGTGTTGCCGGGGCCTGGGATCTTAAACTGGAGGGATTGATTGCCGAGCCCAGTTATGCAGACTTCTTCTATGGCATGGGAAATAAAACCAATTTCAATGAAGAACTGCAGGATGATGACAGGCAATTTTACCGTGTTCATTACGGCCAATGGATTTTGGCTCCCTTGCTGAGTCGCTCAAGCAATAACGGGCAACATACCGTGGAATTCGGGCCGACATTCCGTTCTATTGAAATTGAGGAAGATGACAACGAAGACGGGGACCGGTTTATCAGCCTCTATGCTGACTATGTGGGAAGGGGTGATGAATCGGAGATTCCATTGCTGGAAACCACGCGCAACTACGCCGGGATGCGGGCCTTGTATCAGCTTGACCTGCGGGATAATGAATTCTTTCCCAAGGAAGGGCTCTACCTGGACCTGGAGCTGGCGGCAGTGCGGCAGATTGGTGATGAGAAAAATCAATTTCAGCGGATACGGTCTTCGCTTTCTGCCTACTTCACTTTTGGGGGTGCCTTGAGAACCACGATTGCCGGCCGGGCAGGAGGACAAGCTAATTTCGGAACCTATGAATTTTACCAGGCTGCCCGCCTGGGAGGCACCATGAATTTAAGAGGGTATCGGAAATTCCGGTTTACCGGCCGGCAGGCCTTTTATACCAACCTTGAACTCCGCACGAAACTATTGAAATTTGATTCGTTCCTTTTTCCCGCGGAAGTTGGATTGCTGGCCTTTCATGATCTGGGACGTGTCTGGACCGAGCGTGCCGACGAACCCGTTATAAATCCGGATAAAGCCGTATGGCATCGCGGAATGGGGGCAGGTATCTGGATCGCCCCCCTGTCTCAGCTTGTGTTAAGTGTGGATTACGGAGTTTCAAATGATGATGAAAAAGCGCTGTTTGTACGCTTTGGGTTCATGTTCTGATCAGACCGCAAATGATTCGCCACAGCCACAGGTTCGGGATGCGTTGGGATTGATGAACTGAAATCCTTTTCCATTCAGTCCGTCAGAAAAATCAAGCGTGGTGCCAAGCAGGTAAAGAAGACTCCTTTTATCAACCAGGATTTTCACATTCTTATCTTCAAAAATCTCATCAGAGTCCTGAACAGCCTCATCGAAGGTTAGCTGGTACATAAGTCCTGAACATCCTCCTCCCTGTACTGATACACGGAGATTATGCTCCTCGGATTTACCTTCTTCTTTCCGAAGCTGGACAATTCGCTGTTTTGCTTTATCAGTAATCGTTACCATATTTTTCAAAGTTAAGCAACCGGATTTAAAACAACACTAAAAACTGTGATCTGGTTCATATCCCGGCCATAATACAATTTGTCGAGTGCGTCGTACATATTGCTCGCGCGGAAGTAGGAGGTATTAAGCTCCTTTTCACCATTGGCAATCCATTGTATGGTATATGAGCTCTCTTTCTCCCGGTAATTCTTCACATAGTCGAGCATCTTTTTGAGCGCATCCACCTTGTCATACCCGTTTACTGTATGAAATAAAAATGACTGGTTATGGCGGGGGTTGATCGTGATCAGATCGAGTTTCACCTTGTTCTGTTCGGCAGTACTGTACTCGAAGATCAGTGCATTGCTCCTCAGTCCAAGATAGGTTTTGATTTCCTTCTGGATTCTTGCCGCTTCGACATGCTGATCATTTTTTATGTCCATGGGAATGGATGATTAATTTTGCATAAAAACTTTCCAACAACGGAAAAAGTTTCAACTTTGGTTTCAGCAAAGGTAGCTATTATCCTGTAAACGTACAGACATGAAAAAAATTGAACATATCGGGATTGCGGTAAAAGACACCACCACCTCGGTCGACTTATTCTCAAGGTTGTTAAATCAAAAACCCTACAAAACAGAAGAGGTGGAATCTGAAGGTGTTAAGACCACATTTTTTCAGCTTGGAGAATCTAAAATTGAACTACTTGAAGCGGTGACGGCAGATTCTCCCATTGCCAGGTTCATCGAAAAAAAAGGGGAGGGAATCCATCACATTGCCTTTGACGTGGAGGATATCCATGCTGAAATGGAGCGCATGCAAAAGGAGGGATTCCGGCTGCTGCAGGATCAGCCCAAACGAGGTGCCGATAATAAGCTAATATGTTTTCTGCACCCTAAATCCACCAACGGGGTGCTGGTGGAGCTGTGTCAGGAGATCAGTTCCAGCGTTTGAAATTAGGCTTCTTACGGTCATACTGGATATCGTTGTAGTATTTAAGCTTTCGCTTTCCTTCGGCCGTTTTATATTGTGGCTTCGGGCCGCATGACATCAGTATAGCTCCTATTAACAAGGTAAAACTTCCCAGAATTAGCAATCTTCTCATAACTTTGTCCCGTATAATTCTACCGTAGATGCCTTCGGCATAGCGCATGTAACCCGGTATGTAAGAAATACCGCCATTATCACCCAATCATTTAGCCATGCAAGAGAAACGCACAGATATTAAGGAACTTGGAGAATTCGGGCTTATCGAACATATCACCCGTTCATTTGCCCTTCAGCAACCGTCATCCGTGCTGGGAGTGGGCGATGACGCAGCCATTGTGGATAACACCGGCCGACAGACTGTCCTTACATCGGATATGCTCCTTGAAGGGGTTCATTTTGATCTGGCCTATATGCCCCTCAAGCACCTGGGCTTCAAGGCGGTGGCCGCGAATATATCGGACCTGGCGGCAATGAATGCGCTGCCCGGACAGATTCTGGTGAATATCGGGCTCAGCAACCGTTTTTCGGTGGAGGCAGTGGAAGAATTATACAAGGGCATCGAAACAGCCTGCCAGGCCTATAAGGCAGACCTTGCCGGCGGGGATACCACCTCATCACGCAGCGGACTGGTCATTTCGGTCACAGCCATCGGATACGGGATACCCGATCAGCTTGTAAGGCGTGCCGGGGCAAAACCGGGCGACATCCTGTGTGTGACCGGCGACCTTGGTGCAGCGTATGTCGGACTCCAGGTGCTGGAAAGAGAAAAGGAAGTCTTTCTGACCAACCCCGGAATGCAGCCTCAATTGTCGGAGTATCAGTATGTGGTGCAGAGACAGCTTCGCCCGGAGGCCCGAATGGACGTGATTCACGAACTCAGGGAACTTGGCCTGGTACCGACCTCGATGATTGATATCTCGGACGGACTGGCCTCGGAGATAATCCACCTGAGCAGGAATTCCGGGGTGGGGTTCAGGATTTACGAGGACAAGCTCCCTGTTGACAAGGAAACGTATGATACAGCCCTGGAATTTAAACTGGATGCCACAACCTGTGCATTAAACGGAGGAGAGGATTACGAACTTCTGTTTACCATCTCCCAGGAAGATTATGAAAAAGTCAAGGACCATCCGGATATCCATTTTATCGGACAGGCAACTGATCAGCCGGAAGTTACGGACATGGTGACCAAAGGAGAGAATGTGGTTGAATTAAAGGCACAGGGCTGGAACCACATGCGGGAAGGTTAGTTTTCCGGGTAGGGAATATAGAGAAAACGTGTGAAGTCTGCATCCACGACAAACAGGCAGCAGAATTCATCCGGGTCCTTGTATGAATCGATGAAATCATCCACATTTTCCTGGCTGATTATCTCCCGTTGCACGAATTCATCCAGGTAGGAGGCATTGTAATTCCATTTCAGGTCAATATCCTTCCGCCCGAGTAAAAGTTGTCCGATCGGGAGGTCGAATTTTGATATCGCAAAAATCGGATGTTCGGAAAAGCCCCTCCGGCGGATCGCGTAGGAGGCCTCTTTTAATGTATCGGCAATCTTCACGAAATCCGAGGAAATCGAACCCAGATATTTACCATCAAGTTCAGGATCGTTCATGCTTTGCGGGTTTTTACAAAGATAGAAAAACATTCCCGGATCTCTATTTCCGGACCTCCCTTCGTCATCCCCGACCGGATTGCCGAATGGGATGGTGGTACTGCCGATCGGGGATCTCTCTGCGGACTGCCAGCCGCAAGGAGATCCCCGTTTGGGTGTATTGTCCCCACCCGGAACATAATGACGGCCCCCTTGCACCCACCCGGAATGCAGAGACGGGGATGACGGCCCCCACCTCGTCCACCACGACCGGATTGACGGGATGGTGTTTCCTGAACCCACCTTTTTCCACCAACGGCGATTCAGGCTTAATGAAATTCCATATTTTAGCACAAACCAAATGTACGCCTGAATGAAGCCATTTCTACTCATACCTGTTCTATGCATAAGCCTCGGCCTGTCCGCCCAGTCTTTGCAGGAAAGTTATTCTTTGAGAAAATCCATGGAAAGCGCCAGCGGACTGAAACAATATCCTGCCCGGAATATCGGTCCGGTCGTCCAGGGCGGGCGCGTCACAGATATTGAAGTTAATCCCCGGGATGTCAATGAGTATTATGTGGCTTTTGCCTCAGGAGGTATATTCAAAACCACAAATGCGGGTATTACTTTTGAGCCGGTGTTCGACAATTACGATGCCCTCGGGATTGGTGATATGGCTTTAGCACCCTCCAGCCCGGATATTTTGTATGCGGGTACCGGGGAAAAGAACAGCAGCCGTTCGAGTTACGCCGGCAGCGGGGTATACAAAAGTACCGATGGGGGTAAGACCTGGACGTCCGCAGGGTTGTCTGATACACAGCACATTGGCCGCGTACTGGTACATCCTGAAGACCCGGACCGGGTTTGGGTGGCCAGCATAGGAGCCCTGTATTCGCATAATGAGGCCCGGGGTGTCTACCGCTCGGAAGACGGTGGTAAAACCTGGGAAAAGACCCTTTTTATAAATGACAGCACAGGTATTATTGACCTGGTCATGAACCCGGCGAATCCTGACCAGCTTTGGGCGGCGGCATGGGAACGTACACGGAAAGCCTGGAATTTCAAGGGGGATGGTCCCGGTTCTGCCATATACCGCTCCGACGACGGCGGCGTAACCTGGGAAAAAACAGTCAGGGGGTTCCCTCAGGGAGACGGCACCGGACGCATCGGGCTCGCAGTGAGTCCTTCGGACCCATCGCGCCTGTATGCATTTCTTGATAACCAAAAGAAAAAGAAGAAGGAAGAAGAGGACGAGGAGGAAGAGGAAGAAGGTCTAGACTTTGTGGATTTCCGGGATATGACTCCACAGCACCTGATTGAACTTGATGATGAGGTTCTTGAAGAATTTCTGAGGAGTAAAGGGTACCCTGAGAAATATTCAGCTGCATCAGTCAAGAAGGATATCAGGCAGGGTACCTATTCGCCGGTGGACATCGCCAATTATTTCGGCGATGCCAACGAGGCCCTGTTCGATACCGATGTGATCGGAGCACAGCTTTATGTATCGGATAACGGTGGAGACAGCTGGAAGCTCAGTAATTCCTATACGCTGGACGGAGTTTACTTTACCTATGGGTACTATTTCGGGGAGGTACGTGTGGCCCCGGACAATAAAGATGAGGTGTACGTGTTTGGCGTGCCTCTACTTGCTTCCTATGACGGAGGAAAGACTTTTGCCCGCATCGATACCGTCGGAGATGTGCATGTAGACCATCAGGCTTTGTGGATCAATCCCTCCAACAGCGACCACCTGCGACTGGGCAATGACGGCGGTTTGTACGAAAGTTATGACGGTGGGGCCAACTGGAGACATATCAATAATATGCCGGTCGGACAGTTTTATACGGTGAATGTGGATAACGAAAAACCCTATAATGTGTACGGAGGATTACAGGATAATGGCTCCCTGGCCGGTCCATCCAATTCCGTTCCTAACCGTAGCCCCTTCTGGGAAACATTGTTCGGCGGGGACGGGATGTACGTGTCACCCGACCCCAGAGATGCGGATGTGGTCTATACCGGATTTCAGTTTGGCAACTATTACAAGATCAACCGCCGCACCGGGAAGCGCAGCAAGGTGACTCCCTTGCATGATATAGGTGAGGCACAGCTACGGTGGAACTGGCGGGCTCCCCTGATCATCAGTGAACATAATCCGGATATCGTGTACCTGGCAGCCCAGCGTGTTTACAGGAGTATGGATGGGGGAGAATCATGGAATCCGGTCAGCAGTGACCTGACCAGGGACCTTCCCCAGGGTAATGTGCCATTCTCTACCATCAGCACCCTGGACGAATCGCCTTTTGAATTCGGTCTCCTGATCGCCGGAACGGATGACGGTTACGTACAAATTTCAAAGAATGGAGTATGGAAGCGCGTTGAGGGTGGATTACCCGAGAATAAATGGGTCAGCTTTGTCCATGCAAGCAATCATGACAAGGAAACCTTTTTTGTATCACTTAATGGGTACAGGGAAGATGATTTCAGAACCTATATCTACCGAACGGTCAACGGCGGGGCCGAATGGAAATCCATTCGCGGGAATATGCCGGACGTGGTGGTTAACGCCATCATCCAGGATCCGGTAAGTCCCTCACTGTTGTATGCGGGTACGGACCACGGACTTTATATAAGCCTCGATAGCGGAGTGAAATGGCATTATGTAACGGGGATTCCGAATGTATCGGTGTATGACCTGATTATACAGGAGCGGGAGAATGAACTGGTGGCAGCCACACACGGGCGAAGTATGTATGTGATGGGTGTAAAGGCCCTGCAACAGGCCTCACTTGAACCAGGTTCGCTTCATGTTACTGCCGGTAAGACCATCCGGTTTTCGTCGCGATGGGGCGAGAGCCGTTATCCGTACCTTGATCCCTATGAGCCGGAATTTACCATAGACTATTATGCACCGGGAAAGGACCCGGTCCGGTTTACCGTCAAGGATGCAGACGGGAAAAGCATTGCTTCCTGGACCAGCGCGGCAGATGTGCCATTTGGCGGTACCACCTGGAACCTCAGGGAAGATGGCCGTAAGGGAGACTATGTAGGTAAAGGGAAATATACCCTTGAGGTAAGCCAGGGTGACTTGAAGTATACACAGGAAGTGGAGGTGAAGTAAACCTTCAGGCGGGCGGAGAAAACGCAGCATTCTCCGACGCTACCATATTCATAAGGTCGGGGAAGAATTTCCTGAAATGGTTGCGGAAGTCTTTATAGTGGGACTCCAGGTCCGTGATCGCTTTTTCCATATGGGAGGTAAAGGTTGTCCGGCGCGCGATCCCTCTTAAAGCCTGTCCGATTCCCTCCTTCTGCGCATAGCTTAGCAGCCAGTTATGCCTTGCCATGTAGGTGAGCATACGGGAAGCCTCGGCGGGCATTTCTCCGGTACGCTCCGTCATGATCGCGTATACGCGGGCGGTGAATTGAGGCAAGGGTACCTTATGATAATTCTCCCAGTCCGCAGCCAGGAAGTGATCATAGAACATGTCCACGATAACGCCGGCATAATGTCTGTATTTTTCCCGGAGCAGGTCTTTGCTTGCCGATACCACCGGGTGATGGTCGGTGAAATGATCTATTTTCCGGTGCAGGAGAATGCCTCTCTGAATGCTTTCAGGATACTCTTCATAGGCATTTCCCTTTACAAAGTCACCGATGAAATTACCGAATAGAATATCCTCGGAGTTGCCTGATAAATACAGATGTGCCAGAAAATTCATGACTAAAGCTAGCCCATTTATGGGAACATATTGGTGAGAGGCATAGAAATACCCTGGTCCGGCCTGAAACTTAAATCCTTTTGCGGCCGGTCAGGGATAAAAAGGGGCGGAGCACAGGCTGATAAGGAATAATCAATCCGGTGTCCGTATTCGCAGGAATAATGAGGCGGAAAGAATTCTAAGGAAAGGCATATCTTTGGAAACTAACCGACCTGATATATGCCTTTTGACGCTTACGGCCATGCGTTACGTGATTACTTCGAACAGGGCGAAGCTGATACCCTGTGGTTGAATAATTCCTACGGAAACCCGGAAAAGATGCCCGTGGAGGTGTTTTTCCGGGACGGGCAGGACCTGACCATGCTGGAAATAAGTGCCATGTCCCTTGTGCGCGGAAAGGTTCTCGATGTCGGGGCCGGGGCCGGGGCTCACGCATTGCTTCTGCAGGAAGACGGCTTTCAGGTGACCGCCATTGACCAGTCGGCCATGGCCTGCGAGATCATGCGCGAATGGGGGGTTCACGACGTGATCCAGGGAAACATCTTTCAGTTTGACCAGGCCAGGTTTGACACCTTATGGCTGATGATGAACGGGATCGGGATTGTGGGTACACTTGATAAACTCACCGAAGCACTGCGGCATATGAAGAAATTGCTTCATGCCGGCGGACAAATTATTCTGGACAGCAGCGATATCCGGTATTTGTATGAGAATGATCTTCCTGAAAACCGCTATTTCGGGGAGATCGATTACCAGTATGTGTACAAAGGCAAGTCCGGAGAATGGTTCAGCTGGTTGTATGTGGACCAGCGCATGCTGAAACACCACGCCGGACAGGCCGGGTTTTCCTGCCGTATCGTCTACGAGAACAAGGAAGATCAGTACCTTGCCCTCCTGACCATGGAGTAACGATCAGTTATCCTGCTGAAATTGCTGCTGCTTGTAGCGGAAACTGAGATAAGACAGGAGGTTGCCAAAGTGCTCCAGCGCATTCTCCACATCTTCCGGCACCTCCTTGTTGTTCATGCGGCACAGCAATAATCCATAGATCCCGTTGAGACATGCCTGAATGTCACTTTTTACAAGTCCGCCGGATTCCTGGATGCTTTCGCGGATATGCGGACGGGCTTCATTGTAGAGAGCAGCAAATTCCTCGTCGGCCGGAATAAGTCGTTCCTTGAGCCGCAGGAGTTCGTCGACATAGGCCTGTACCTCGGCCAGGTGACCGCGTTCACGAATACCCTGGGAATCCATTCGCCGGATAATGTCGGCAAACCAATCCCGGATGGTGTTTTTTTCATTTTCTGCAACGGGAAAGTGGTGAATGACATACTTGCGGATATCATCCAGGTTAAATTCATATATCCTGATCAGGTCTTCCATCTGGTACATGTAGATAATGAACTCAGCCACATTTTCCTGCAGTTTCTGTCTGGCGACCGGATTTTTGTCAGTAATCATAATAGTACATATTCTCCCGGAAGGCGAATATAGGCAATATGCAGGATTCGGTTAAAAATAAAAGCAGGACTGATCCCATAACATAAGGACAATTCATGAATAGTCCCTACTTTTGCCTATTCGGAACAAACGAAAAGGTCTGAGCATTAGATTGTAGATGAAGAACATTCGAAATTTTTGCATAATCGCACATATTGACCATGGGAAAAGCACCCTGGCCGACCGCTTGCTTCAGGCCACCAATACGGTGACCGAGCGGGAGATGCAGGAGCAGTTACTGGACGACATGGACCTGGAACGCGAACGTGGCATAACGATTAAGAGTCATGCCATCCAGATGGATTACAATTTCCATGGGCAGGATTATATCCTGAACCTGATTGATACCCCCGGACACGTGGATTTCAGTTACGAGGTATCAAGGTCGATTGCCGCGTGCGAGGGCGCCTTGCTTATCGTGGACGCCGCCCAGGGTATTGAAGCGCAGACGATTTCGAACCTGTACCTTGCCCTTGAGCATGACCTGGAGATTATTCCGGTACTTAATAAAATTGACCTTCCCAGTGCCATGCCGGAGGAGGTGACCGATGAAATTGTGAACCTGATCGGATGTGCCCCGGGCGATGTCATACATGCCAGCGCCAAGGAGGGAATCGGGATAGATAATATTTTGTCGGCGATCATTCACAGGATACCGGCGCCGAAGGGAGATCCCGACGAGCCGCTCCAGGCGATGATCTTTGATTCTGTGTTTAACCCGTACCGCGGGATTGAAGTCTATTTCCGGGTCTTCAACGGAAGCATTGCCAAGGGAGACGAGGTGAAGTTTGTGAATACCGGTAAAGTATATGAGGCCGATGAGATTGGCGTGCTTAAGCTCAAGCAGCAGCCGCGTCAGAAGGTCATGGCCGGAAATGTAGGCTACCTGATCTCCGGGATCAAGGTTGCCAAGGAAGTAAAGGTGGGGGATACCATTACACATACCGCACGTCCGTGTAAGGCGGTGAAGGGCTTTGAGAATGTCAAGCCGATGGTCTTTGCCGGGATTTACCCCGTGGACACGTCGGATTTTGAAGAATTGCGGACCTCCATGGAAAAGCTTCAGCTCAACGACGCCTCACTGGTCTGGGAGCCGGAAACTTCAGCCGCACTTGGATTTGGTTTTCGCTGTGGTTTCCTCGGTATGCTGCACATGGAAATTGTCCAGGAGCGCCTGGAACGGGAGTTTGATATGACCGTGATCACCACCGTTCCCTCGGTTGAGTTTCACGCCATTCAAACCGACGGTTCCATCAGGAAGATCAATGCCCCATCCGAGATGCCTGAACCGAATACGATATCACATGTGGAGGAGCCGTTCATCCGGGCCCAGATCATTACCAAGTCGGAATACATTGGAAACATCATGAACCTGTGTATTGATAAGCGCGGGATCATCAAAAACCAGGTATACCTGACCGCTGACCGGGTGGAGCTTACGTTTGAGCTTCCGCTGTCAGAAATTGTCTTTGACTTCTTTGATAAGCTGAAGACCCTGTCGCGCGGTTATGCCTCCCTTGATTATGAGCTTATCGGTTACCGCCAGTCGACCATGGTCAAGCTTGATATCCTGCTGAACGGAGATAAAGTGGATGCTCTTTCTGCTATTGTTCACCGGGACAAGGCCTATGAATGGGGTAAGCGCCTTTGCGAAAAACTGAAAGAACTGATTCCGAGGCAAATGTTTGAAATTGCGGTGCAGGCCTCCATCGGCACCAAGGTAATTGCCCGGGAGACCGTTAAGGCAATGCGTAAAAACGTATTGGCCAAATGTTACGGGGGAGATATCAGCCGGAAAAGGAAACTTCTTGAAAAGCAGAAGAAAGGAAAGAAGCGCATGCGCCAGGTAGGCAACGTGGAAGTGCCGCAGGAGGCGTTCATGGCGGTGTTAAAACTTGACTAACCAGAGGTAAGATGACCACGTCAGAAAAAACCAACATACTCGACGGCCGTAAGGTAGCCAATGAGATCCAGGAAGAACTGCGTAAGCGGGTTGAGACGCTTAAAGCCAACGGGAGAAAGACGCCTCACCTCGCAGCCATCCTGGTAGGTGATGACGGAGCCAGCCAAACCTATGTGAACAATAAAATCAAGGCCTGCAAAAAAGTAGGGTATGAATATACACTGCTGAACTATCCCGCCACCATTTCCGAGGAAAAGCTGCTGGCCCAGGTCGACCGGATCAATGAGGACGAGGACATAGACGGACTGATCGTACAGCTTCCGCTTCCGGAACATATTTCGTCTACCAAAGTCACCGAACATATTTCCCCGGAAAAAGACGTGGACGGATTTACCAATCTTAATTACGGCAGGATTACCTCGAACCATCCCGGTTTGATGCCGGCGACTCCGTACGGGATTGTGGAACTGCTGAAGCGGCACGGGGTCGAACTAAAGGGGAAACATTGCGTGATGGTCGGGAACAGCCGTACGGTAGGTGCCCCGATGGCGGCGATACTTTCCTACCAGGAATTTGCCACTGTTACAGTTTGTCACAAGTATA
The DNA here is from genome assembly GCA_964563925.1 of uncultured Roseivirgaceae bacterium. GTDB lineage: Bacteria > Bacteroidota > Bacteroidia > Cytophagales > Cyclobacteriaceae > JAUILA01. The sequence goes on from CAZLZD010000031.1 coordinate 24,632, forward strand.
CCAGGGACCTTGCCCGGCATACACGCAATGCGGAAATTCTGATCGTTGCCACGGGTGTTCCCGGGTTGATCAAAGGGGATATGGTCAGTGAAGGTGTCGTGGTGGTGGATGTCGGCATTACCCGAATTTCCTCGGACGACCACGAACGTGGCTACTATCTGAAAGGCGATGTGGAATTTGATGAGGTCAGCCGGAAAGCTGCCATGATCACGCCGGTTCCCGGAGGGGTAGGTCCGATGACCATTGCCTCCCTGCTGCTGAATACCCTTAAGGCGGCAGAAAAACGCATGTCAGCTGGCTGACCCGGGCAATTATTTTGATTTACTGGCGTTCCTTCTTTACTTACAGGAAAATAGTGTGCATGAGAATTTTTACCAGGTATCCGGTAATTGTATTTTTTATCCTGTGCAGCCTGACCCTCCAGGCGCAGCGGGAGCCCGGAACAAAGAACAAGAAGGCAGCGGAATATTTCACACAGGCAGATAACTTCCGGGTACGGGGTCAGTATGATGAAGCCCTTGAGTACCTGCATGCAGCCGTTGAGAAAGACAAGGAGTTTTACGATGCCTGGCTTATGATGGGCCTGATATATAAGGCGCAGGGTAAGCTGATTCCCGCCAGAACCGCCCTTGAAACATTGCTTACCATAGAGCGGCCCAACCAGGCCCCGGCCTTTTTCGAGCTGGCCGGATTGTATATCCAGGCTGAGGAATACGACAAAGCCCTGGAAATGGGACGTAACTATCTTGCCCTGGATCCTGGAAATAAACGCAGAAAACTCCAGGCCGAAAAGTTCGTGGCGAACGCCGAGTTTGCACTGGCCAATCAGGCACGTGCCGCAGAATTTGATCCGCAACCCCTGCCCGGGGAAGTAAACTTTTTCCCCATGCAGTACTTCCCCATTCTTACCATTGACGGTAAAGGAATAATATATACGCGCCGGCTTGGGGTAACCATGGATTATGACGAAGACCTGGTGATCAGCCGGCAGGATTCGCGTGGAAACTGGATGGAGCCCGAATCCCTGTCCGAGAATATAAACTCAGCTGGTAATGAAGGGACCTGTACCATGTCGGCCGATGGCCGGAGCCTGATCTTTACCTCCTGCTACGGACGACAGGGGTATGGAAGCTGCGATCTTTTCATTTCATACCGCACCGGAGATACCTGGTCGGATCCGGAGAACCTCGGTGAGGTGGTGAATGGGTCAAGCTGGGAATCACAACCCTCGCTTTCGGCAGACGGCAGAACCCTTTACTTTGTATCAAATCGTCCCGGAGGAGTAGGAAACCGCGATATCTGGATGACCACCCGTAATGAGGAAGGGGAATGGACCAAACCGGTAAACCTGGGTAAGGGCATCAATACGCCTGATGAAGATGTATCGCCCTTCATCCATCCTAACAATACCACGTTGTACTACGCCTCGAATGGCCGTACCGGATTCGGAGGATACGATATATATTATACGCAGCGTACTGATAGCGGATGGGAAGAGGTCACCAATTTCGGGGCCCCTGTGAATACCGGAGAGGACCAGGTAAGTTTATTTATTTCTCCTGATGGTAAGCGCGGCTACTATTCACTCGAAGACCAGGATGACCCCCGGATCAAATCAAAACTTTATGAATTCAACGTACCCGAAGACATGCAGGTGGCCGCCCGGACTTCCTATGTTTCCGGGGTGGTATCCGATGCGGTTACCGGCGAATTACTGGAAGCGGAGATTGAATTATATGATATTCTGCAGGACCGCAGGGAAGGGCTGGTGACTTCAGACCCGGAGACCGGGGCCTATCTGATCGTATTAACCGAAGGCTCTGAATATGCCCTGTATGTCAACAAGGAAGGATACCTTTTCAACAGCGCCTCGTTCGTGTTCGAGGAGGGAGAAGAGATCAGTGCGCTGACCCGTGATATTCTCCTTCAACCAATTGAAACGGGTTCGGTGAGCGTGCTCAATAACATATTTTTTGAAACGGATAAATATGAACTGAAGGAGAAGTCCAGGACCGAACTCGACAAGGTTGTCAGGTTCCTGCAAAAGAACGAAGAAGTACGCATAGAAATCTCAGGGCATACCGATGATGTCGGACAGGCTGCCTATAATCTTGAGTTGTCGAGGCGAAGGGCGGAGGCGGTATATAACTACCTGGTCGGACAAGGGATTGACAAGAACAGGCTGACCTCCAGGGGCTTCGGACAGACCATGCCGGCGGTACCCAATTCCGACGACGAAAACCGGAGCCGTAACCGGCGGATCGAGTTTAAAATCCTTTAAACGGACAGTAACAAATTCATTATCAGAACCTTCCGGAAAGGGTAATGTAAGCAACGTGACATTTACCGGTATTTCCGGGCAAAAATGATCCCCCAAACAGGGGGATTTTTATTTTAATCTTTTCGGTGTTTAAACATACTAAAGCACTCTTATCCGCGAAAATCAATGATAATTTCGCTGATTTTGTCAAACACCAAGAAACTTCTTTAATTGTTTGCGTCCCGCAAAAAGGGTGAAATTTTATGTAAGAAATTACATGGAATTCCAAATTATGTGTTATGTTTGGAGGTAACCTAAATTTAAATTTTAACCTAAACCGAGCAATATGAAGAAGTTTTTACTACTTGTATTCATGTTGGGCCTTTCACTTTGCTTTAGTGAAGTGTGGGCGCAAACCCGAACCATATCGGGAACCGTGACATCCGCAGAGGATGGATCCACGCTTCCTGGTGTGAACGTTGTACTGAAAGGTACTACCGTCGGTACAGTTACTTCCATCGACGGGGAGTATACCTTATCAGTACCTGCGGAAGGAGGCACGCTGGTGTTTTCATTCGTGGGACTCGCCTCTCAGGAGGTACAAATTGGCACCCGATCTGTAATTAATGTACAGATGGTTCAGGACGTTACTGAACTGTCTGAGGTTATTGTAACAGGTTACGGGGTAGAACAGAAGCGCGACCTGACCGGGTCAGTTGCTTCCATTAAAAGTGACGCTATCGAAGATTTACCGATGCAGTCATTTGACCGCGCCATGCAGGGTCGTGCTGCCGGTGTTCAGATCTCATCAGGATCAGGACAGCCGGGAGGAGCGATCAACGTGGTCGTACGTGGTTACAGCTCTCTTGCTGACAACACGCCTTTATATATAGTGGATGGTGTTCAGGTGAACACCGGAGGGATCGCCGGGGGCGGTTCCAACAACGCATTGGCAGGTATCAACCCCAATGATATCGAATCCATCGATGTATTGAAGGATGCAGCTGCTTCCGCCATTTACGGTGCACAGGCAGCGAATGGTGTTGTGATTATCACCACGAAAAAAGGTAAAAAGAACCAGACCAGTCTGAACTTTGGCTATCAGCGCGGATGGGTTAAGCCCTTTGACCTGTACGATGTGATGAACGCACAGCAGTTTGCTGAGATCAAGGAGGAAGCTTATCTGAACAACCCTTCACGGGACGTAAATGATGCGTATGCTCAGTTTGGTAACCCTAATGATCCTTCCTCACTGACTCCGGAAGACTGGCCAGAGCTGTTGTTCCGTACCGGTGACATTGAAGTCTACAACCTGACTCTCTCTGGGGGTGATGAAAAAACGCAGTTTTATATTTCCGGTAACTACGAAGCCCAGGAAGGTCAGGTCATCCAGTCAGACTGGGACCGTGCCAACCTGCGCATGAATGTGGACCATAACTTTACCGAGAAAATCCGGGTGAGTTCGCAGTTGTCGCTTGCGCGTCAGCATACGTTTGGCTCCATTGCCAATGGTAACTTTGTGAACGGACCTTTTCAGTCTGCGTTTGTGTCACAGCCGAATTCACCAGCACGTGACCCGGAAACAGGCGAGTACAATCCGTACCCTGCCCACCTTCCTGAAACAGGAGCCGGACACAACTTCAACTATAACATCCTTCAGGGTGTGAACGAGGAGCGTCGTGAAGCGTACATTGTGCAATCCCTGGCAAGTATGTCCATTTCTTACAAGATTCTGCCTTCCCTGACTGCTCAGGCATTCGGAGGTCTGGATTTCCAGGACAGCCAGTATATCAATGAGCGTCCGGCCACGATCCCGGTATTTTCCGGATTCGGTGGTCAGACCGTGGTTGTGAACAACCGCTATGTAAACTATAACGTCAACGGTACCCTGACCTATAACGAAAAATTTGGAGACCACTCTGTAAGTGCCATCGCCGGTTACGAATTCAAGGAAGAAATCGTCACCAGTGAAAGCGCTACAGGACGTGGATTTGCCAGCCCTGAGTTCCGTCTTTTGGGTGATGCGGCCAATCCGCAGGCTATCGGAGGTTCATGGACCGCATATCGTCGTAACTCAGTATTTGGTAAGGTAACCTATGACTTTAAAGGAAAATACCTGTTGAACGGAACGATCCGTCGCGACGGAAACAGCCGATTCGGAAGCAACAACCGCTACGGAACATTCTGGGCAGTTGGTGCCGGATGGAGAATCTCGCAGGAGCCTTTCATGGACGGTGTGACATTCTTTGACGATTTGAAGATTCGCGGTAGCTGGGGTGTTCTTGGTAATGCCAACGGTATCGGAAACTTCTCTGCCCTCGGATCCTATGCTGGCGGACCCCAGTATAACGGTAATCCCGGACAGCGTCCTGTTCGTCTCGAAAACGACCTTCTTTCATGGGAACGTGAGGAGCAGATCACTTTAGGTTTTGATTTCGCCGTTCTCGGAAGCCGTCTTTACGGTGCCGTGGATTTCTGGCGTTCAGATACAGAAGATCAGCTGTTCAGCATTCCTTTGCCGAATGATTCAGGATTTGGTTCCATTACCGGTAACGCAGGTAGTGTACGGAACCAGGGTATTGAAATCGAACTTGGCGGTGTAATCGTCGATGCCGGCGGATTCCGTTACAGCTCTGATTTCAACATCACCTTCCAGGAGAATGAGGTAACCGAACTTCCCAATGGAGAGGAACGCATCGGAAACTCCCTCATCGTGGGCGAGCCTATCGGGTTCATCTATGGTGTACCTTACGCCGGTGTTAACCCTGCCAATGGTAAAGCCATGTGGTATGATTCACTTGGAACCCCTGTGTACACTGTACAGGAACGTGACGGTCGTGTTCTGGGAAGTACTATTCCCAACAACTTCGGCGGATGGTCACACAACCTTTCATACAAAGGCCTGACCCTTGAAGTATTCTTCCAGTGGTCAATGGGACACATTACCTTCCTGGGTGACCTTTACAACCTGGCGTATTCAGGTGCGACCAATGACAACCAGCTTGTTTCACAGCTCGAAAGATGGCAGGAGCCTGGTGATATCACCAACGTGCCGATCGCTGTGGACGGCGGACAGGTCGATGGATTTGACCAGCGATTCCCTGGATTTTCGCCAAGCCGTTTCGTGGATGATGGTGGCTATATCCGCCTGAAGCAGGTGACCCTGGGCTATGAACTGCCTAATTCCCTGATCAGCCGTATCGGCCTTAAGCGGGTGTATGTATTCGGACAAGCACTGAACCTGCTTACCTGGACCGAGTATAATGGTATAGATCCTGAGGTGGTTGAATATAATAACAACCTTGGTTTCTCCTCATACGGGGCTTATCCGAACGGAAAGCAGTTCACATTGGGTGTTAACATTGGTCTTTAAAATTGAGAACTATGAAATTATACAATAAAATATTTGCAGGTGCACTGGCTCTCTTTATGCTTGTGTCCTGTGAAGAACAGCTGGAGGTTGAACCAAAGGATCAGATTACCCCTGCGGTTGCCCTGGCGGATCTTGATGGTTATGAGGCGTTGTTGTTCTCCGTTTACCGCAGGATGCATGAGTTTGGTTACTATGGCCAGACGATGATCCTTGATGCGGAGGCTCTTGCTGATAACCTGGAAATTGCGAACAATACGGGTCGTTACACTGGTGAAGTCGTTAACTCAATCGGATCCCACGTGGATATATGGGGACGCTACACCGCGATCAATGAGGCGAATATCATTATTGCCGATGTACCGGAGCTGGAAGATGGCACGGTGGAGAATCGTAATGCGATTCTTGGCCAGGCGTTATTTCTGAGGGCTATGCTTTATCATGACCTCTCAAAAGCGTATGGCTATGAGCCAGGCCAGGAAGTGAGTGGCTGGGATCGTTCAGTCATTCTCCGAACAACGCCTACCAAAGGCCTGAGTGATGCCGATTTTCGCGAGAGATCTTCGAATTCTGAGGTCTACGCGCAGATCGAAGCTGATCTGTTACAAGCGATCAGCCTGCTGCCCACCGAAAGCGGAACCCCGACGTTCCCCTTGAGGATTTCACGATCCGCAGCAAAGGCACTGTTGGCACGTGTATACCTGTACGCAGGAAGATGGTCTGATGCGGCGAATTATGCCGATCAGGTAATCAGCGAAAGCAGTGTGGATCTTCTTACCGGTGATGATTATCTGAACGCGTGGGCACAGGAACCCCACGGCGAATCATTGCTTGAGTTTGATATTTCCCTGGTTGACTGGTCAACAGTTGATGGCGTAAATAACTCAATGAACTCAGTGACTGCTCAGCACGACGCAGATTATAATCTTACCGGCGGACAGTTTGCTGTGGGCGGAAGTGATGATCTGATTGCCTCTATTGAAGACGGTGACCTGAGAGAAGCCCTTTGGGTTGATTACGAAGGCAACTGGGAGAACCTGAAGTGGAGGGGTGAACTCGGTGATTACCGGGAGAATATACCCGTTATACGCATTTCAGAGGCATATCTGATCGCCGCAGAGGCTCATGCCCGTGCGGGCAACACGTCCACTGCCAATGATCGTCTGAATGATCTCAGGGAAGCTCGTGACCTTGACCCGGTAAGTTTTTCCGGAGCTTTGTTACTTGAGCAAATCATGGCTGACCGACGCGTTGAACTCGCTTTTGAAGGTCACCGATGGTTTGATCTTAAGCGTTTGGGAATGGATATTCCAAAACCACAGAATACCGTTAATTCGCTTCCTTATAACGATTTCCGGATTCTGGCGCGAATTCCTGTGGGTCAAGTTATCCTGAACGATATACTGGTTCAAAATCCTGGTTATTAAAATTGAGAATTATGAATAAGATAAATCTAAAATATAGTCTCTTCCTGGGATTACTGGTAATTCTGACCGGCTGTTTTGACGAGTCAGGACAGGAAATCCTGTGGTCAGAATCCCTGGTGGAGATTCAGGAAGCAACGACTGCGGCAGGTGCTGCAGTGACAAATGCATACGATCAGGCAGATGACGGAGTGGTAACACCCGCATCGGTCCAGGTCAACCTCGCTTCGGCAGCATTGAGCTCACCGGTAACGGTTACGTTTGAGGTTAGTGGTGATGCCATTGAAGGTGTTCACTATAACATGGTGACAGCCGGCAATACGGTAACAATACCTGCTGGCGAATTCTTTGCGGAGATCGAATACGAAATCCTTACCTACAACATTACTCCCGACGAAACAATCCCTTTGACCTTTACGATCACAGGTGTTAGCGGAGGTAATGGTAATGTGAGTATCAACGAGAATTATGATACCTTTACCAACAGGATTCGTACACTTTGTCCGTCAGAGATACCGACAGGAACCTATATCGAGACCACTGACAACATAGAAGTTCAGGTGACCCGATTGGGAGCTAACACGTACCGTGTATCACAGATGAATATCCGCTATTACAGCGGTGATTACGGAGATGTTCCGGGTGATTTCAGTGATGTCTGCGATGAGCTGACACTCCTTGGAAATCCGGTGGCGGATGCGTTCAACATCGCCTGGATTGGTCCGGGAACATGGGATGAGGATACGCAGACTTTGTCATTCGAAGTTGCTGACGCTACCTACAACCCTACTTACGTTTCGCCGATGGCGTTCAAGTACCAACCGTAATGTGAGTCATTAAGTAAAAAGGGTATTGTGTCTCACGCAATACCCTTTTTTTTTCTCTTATTTAACCTTCACTATATGAAGAAAATCTACTTGATAATTGTATTATTTAGTTTAGTAGTTTCACTTAATGCCCAGGACCGAACGGTCGGACTGGTGTATTATGATGAAGCTGTTTCCGATGGGTATACGCTTGTAACCTCCCATCACAGTACTTCCACCTATCTGATTGACAATTGCGGAAATGTTGTGAACGTCTGGGAAAGCCAGCATTTCTATGGCAACAGTGTTGACCTGCTGGAGAATGGTCTGTTGTTAAGGGCGACCAGAACAAACAGCGGAGACCTTGCCGCGGGTGGTGCCGGGGGCCGGGTTGAGCTCGTGGACTGGGATGGAAACATTGTCTGGGATTTTGTGTATTCTACCGAAACCTATCGCCATCATCACGATGCCGTTTATCTTCCCAATGGAAATATCTTGCTGCTGGCCTGGGACCAACGCAAAAAAGAGGAGGCGCTGAATGCCGGGCTGAATCCGGAATACCTTGGCACCATGAAGGAAGATATCTGGGGCGAACATATTATTGAGGTAAAACCAATCGGCCGGGATGGGTACGAGATTGTATGGGAATGGTACCTGTGGGACCACATCATACAGGACTTCGACGCCACCAAAGAGAACTTCGGCGTGGTAGAGGATCATCCTGAATTAATGGATCTGAATTACAATGTTGATCCGGGTAATCCCGACTGGGTACATGCCAATGCGATTGACTATAATGCAGAGCTTGATCAGATCATACTGGGAAGTCGCAATTTTAATGAATTCTGGATCATCGACCATTCCACCACCACCGAAGAGGCACGTGGCCATACAGGTGGTAATTCAGGCAGGGGCGGTGATTTACTCTACCGCTATGGAAATCCGCAAACTTACCGAAGGGGGGACGCAAATGATCAGCAGTTTTGGGCCCCGCATAATCCCCACTGGATTGATCGTAATAAAATAATAGTTTTTAATAACGGGTTTCAGCGGGAACCGGAATTCAGTGAGATTTATATGATGGAAACTCCAGTCCAGGAAAATGGTACCTACCCCCTGGATCCGGGTAGTACCTATGGACCAGAAGCGCCCTACAACACGTATTCTTCAGAGAATATCGACGGGTTTTTATTCTCCCGCTTCATCTCCAGTGTCGAACTCCTTGAAAATGGGAATTTACTCATTTGCTCGGGAGCATTCGGAATGGTTACGGAAATCACGCCGGAAGGTCAGACACTGTGGACGTACATCAGCCCGTTATCTTCACAGGGAATTGTGGAACAGGGAAGAGACATTATTAATACCAGTGGTATTACCAACCTGATGTACAGGGCTCGTAAATATCCGGCCAATTATCCTGGATTTGCGGGAAAAACACTGACGGGAGTTAATCCTATTGAACTGAATCCGCTGAGAAGTTTGTGCGAAGGAGAAGAGGAAGTGGTTTCACTGGAGGACGATATCAGACAAGGAATAAAGTACTTCCCTAATCCGGTTAAAGATGTGCTGTACGTGGAACTAAAAGACGAGGTGGCCCAATCAAATGTCACTTTGCGCGCCCTGGATGGCAAAATTATTCAGTCCTGGAAACCTTTTGGTACCTCTTTGCAGTTACCTGTAGGTGGCTTATCACAGGGCATTTACATTCTTCAGATTGAATACGATAATCATGTTATCCGTCGTAAAGTTCTGAAAGATTAAAAAGCTCTATCACCGATCACTGATTCATGAAAACAACAATGTTAACTAAAAGCGTTTTGCTGTTCGGGATTCTGCTCTGCGGACTCACCGCCCTGGCCCAGGAGAGCAACCCGCAGCAAAGGCTTGACCAACTCGCCCGGGAAGCGGAACTGGAACAGGCACAAGCCGAATCCAGGGTCCAGGCTTATCTGGCCACCCATAATGTACCACGTGGGTTCATAAGCCAGGAAGGGGTTTCCTATTACATGGAGGATATTGCTTCCGATGGTAAGCCGGTGTACATCATCACCCACAATCTCGCAGCGGCCGCTACAATGGGGGTTAATGAATTACGTTCCGGTGGCAGCCTTGGCACAAATCTTACCGGGCAAAACATGTCCATCGGTATCTGGGAAGTGTTCGGGGTATTGCAGGACCATGTCGAATTTGAGAATCGCCTCAGAACTGAGGATGCAGCCAGCGAAATAGACAATCATGCCACCCACGTTACCGGAACGGTAATCGCCGCGGGTATCAATCCGAGTGCACAGGGTATGGCCTATCAGGGCCGGGGCCTTTTGTTTACCGCGAGCAATGACGTATCTGAGATGACGAGCAGGGCAAAACCGGACCAGACCAGCCTGTTACTGAGCAACCATTCATACGGCGTGAGCACGGGATGGGCTTTCAGGAACGGTAACTGGGTATGGAACGGGAATTCAAATATTTCAGATCAGGAAGACTATCGCTTTGGTTTTTATGACAATAAAGCGCGTTCTGTGGATCAGCTGGCCTTCAATGCGCCCTACTACCTGATCGTTAAGTCGGCAGGGAATGACCGGAATGATACCGGGGATGGTACCCGGCCTCCTGACGGACCGTATGACGCCATTTCTTCCTGGGGTAACGCAAAGAATATTTTGACAGTTGGCGCTGTGAACAAAATAGGCGCCGGCTACAGTGACCCCGGGGATGTGGTGATGAGTGCGTTCAGCAGCTGGGGTCCGACGGACGACGGACGGATAAAGCCTGATGTGGTCGCACCCGGGGTGAACCTTTTATCCTCCATTGGAGAGAGTGTAACCTCCTATGGTCAGTTGAGCGGAACCAGTATGGCCGCCCCGTCCGCCACCGGTGCCTTGGCATTGATTCAGCAACTCGCTAAAAACCGGACGAATAATTTTCTCAGGGCAGCTACCCTGAAAGCGCTCATCGCACATACTGCGCATCCGGCAACCACCAATCCGGGTCCGGATTACCGCCACGGATGGGGACTCCTTAACGCGGAAGGCATGGCCGCTCACATTCTTCAGGAGGATGATATTTCACGATTCATGGACGAGCGTACGCTGGCCAATGGCAATTCGTATGAGCAGGAGCTGATGCCGCAGGCGGGCACACCCATTCGTGTAACAGTGGCATGGACGGATCCTGCCGGGAGTGTTTCAGAAGCCAGCGTTGACCCGACCGACCTCAAACTTGTAAATGACCTGGATGTCAGACTGGTGGATGAAGCGGGAAATGAATATCTGCCCTGGATACTGGATCCGGCAGCACCGGGCCGGAATGCACAGCGTGGAGATAATTTCCGTGACAATATTGAACAGGTGGTATTGACCAATCCGGAGCCGCGGAAATATACACTGAGGATAACACATAAGAATTCACTGTCGGGAGGAAACCAGAATTATTCCCTGATAATATCTTACACACCCAAAGCTACTGACAACCGGACCACGTATTATTACATTGGCGGGGATGGAGAATGGGGCAATGGAAGTAACTGGTCGCTGACGAGCGGCGGAGCTCCGGCCAATACCGTTCCCGGACCTGAAGACAGGGTGGTCGTGGATGAGAATTCCTTCAGCGGGACCAGTCAGTTCCTGTCTCTTGGGGCAGACCAGAGTGCATGGTCTTTTACCTGGCTTACCAAGCAGGAGAATGGCATAAAGCTGAATGGAAACACCCTCTCCACCGGTTCATTTTTAGTCAGTAGTTCCCAACTGTCAGTACCTGAAGGGGGGATAATCCGGATAAACGGGTCGGAAGGGTTTAACGTGGACTCAAATGCGCTGCCTGAGGTTATTTTTGAATTTGCATCTCCCGGGATGCAATGGAATCTAACCGGAAAATCATTGGTATTTGGCGGAATTCACCTGATGCAGGGTAATCTGAACCTTACGAATACCGTACTTGACCTTGGGGAATTAAGTACTTCTGCCACCGGAGGAAAAATCCTGAACCTTTCGGGGTCCGACGTGGTGAACCTTGGTACGATTTCCCTGAAAGGCAGTAATCTGCAACTGGTTACTGACAACGCTTCATTCTCCTACCGGGAAGGAACGACAGTGTTTGAAGGGAATAACAGGGTTATACGGGCTACAATTACTTCGCAGAACGGGTCCTTAAACTGGACGGGCCAGGGAAACCGGGTATACCGGGTTAATCTTGGTGGCACGGCCAGCTTTTCTGAGAACAACGAAATTGATTCCCTGCAGATTTCCGAAGGTACCACCTTCATGATAGGTGCAACCAAGGTACTAACCATCAATGACTGGATAGATATTTCCAGCAGTTCCGCCTCACCCGTAGAGATTCTTAGCGAGGGAGGAGATGCGGCGAGTATGTCTTTCACAGGAAACCGGAAATTCTGCTTTGGTAACCTGACAATTACCAATGTAAATGCCACGGGCGACGGAAAGGTCAGTGTTGGGACAAATTCCACGCTTACCAATGCGGTTGGCTGGTTTGAAGTGGCCTGTAACGATGTGTTGTTTGCCGATTTCAGGGTGCAGTATAACTGTGCCGGCGGACTCACCTATTTTATTAACCAGAGTTCCGGTGATATCACCGGGTACGCCTGGGACCTGGGGGACGGCACTACGGCGGATTCTGAAAATGCCTACAATAGTTATTCAGAAGAGGGAACTTATGAGGTGATCCTCACTGTTGAGAACGGAGGCGACGTGGAAACCTACTCACGGATGGTGACTATTGGTCCGAATTCTCCCCTGAATAATAAGGTAGTGGTGAATAACGAACAACTTGTGAGCGAGAAGCCCGCAGATACCTACCAGTGGTTTCTGAACGGATTTCCGGTGGAAGGTGCCACAAGCCGCATTTATACACCGCCCGGAAGTGCCGGAGGCGAGTATTTTGTAGTGACCTTTAATGGTGACTGTAATAACATATCCGATACAGTGACTGTTGAAGTGACCAGTACGGAAGATGAGTTTCCTGCAGAAGAAGAAAAGGGACTGAGGATTTACCCCGTTCCTGTAAATAATCGGCTGTTTATCCAATGGCCTGAAGCCGCTGGTGAAATTGAAATACAAATTATGGATATTCAGGGTAAGACGGTGTATATTAGCGGCTTAATTCGCGGGGAGGAATTAATGGAGATTAATACCGGGGCCTTACGACCAGGAATCTACGTACTAAAGCTGCAAAATAAGGATAAAACAATTTTAAGAAAGATAATCAAATAAAATTAGTCAAATTTAGTCTGTTAATATCAGGTATGATAATCATGTTCAACTCCTTTGGCCAGATGGCGACTCTCAAGGGAGCGGGCAACAGTGTGATTATGAAAAATACGTACACTGAGATTGATGGTTCACCCTATCTGTACGATGATTACAAGACCGGAACGGTCGTGGATATTGACGGACATCAGGAATCATCCCTGTTGCTAAAATATGATATGTATGGTGACAAGGTAATTGTTTTCAAGGATAATCAACATTTGGTTCTGAATGCCGGGGTATATCCTGAGTTTACATTTTCCTTCTACGGCGATGATAATGAAACCGTGGTTCAGCGGTTTGTGCATGCCAACAAACTGAGTAATCCGGGTGCGGAAGGATATTATGAGCTTCTTTATGACGGAGAATATAAACTACTCAAAAAGCATGAGGCCGCGTTTCTTAATAAAGTGGTCAGTGAATACGGAACCACCTCGGAAATCAAGCGTTTTGTAGCCGAAGACAGGTTGCTGCTGTTAAGTCCGGATGCCCGTATGACCGATCTTCGTGGAGGAAAATCAGCCATTTATGATGCATTCATCGGCTATTCCGACAAGGTTAAAAATATTGCTAAAAAGAACAACCTGAATGTCAAGCGTACTGAAGATCTGATCAGGCTTATTGAGATCATGGAGCGGGAAGGTATGTTCTAGAACGAACCTTTTCCTGATCAGGAATTAAATAAAGATAAGACAGCCCTGGAGTTTACGCTTCAGGGCTTTTTTATATTGTCTTTACTGGTTTTTCATAAGATATCCTTTGACATAATCATGGACCCCTTCCTCCAGTGAATGAAATTCTTTCTCATAGCCAGCCTTCCGGAGCTTTTCCATGGCCGCTTCAGTGAAATACTGGTATTTGTCCCTGATGTCTTCGGGTGTATCAATGTACTCGATACGAGGTTCCTTTTCCATTGCCTCGAATACCGCTTTTACGAGGTCGTTAAAAGTACGCGCTTTACCGGACCCAAGGTTGTAAATACCGGAATGTTGCCGGTGACGCATGAGCCACATGCATACATCCACCACATCCTTTACATAGACGAAGTCACGCATTTGTTCACCGTCTTTATAATCCGGGTTATGTGACCGGAAAAGCTTCATTTTCCCCGTTTGAGAAATCTGCCTGAAGGCATGCCAGATAACGGAAGCCATGCGGCCTTTATGGTCTTCGTGCGGACCGTATACATTAAAGAATTTGAGTCCGGCCCAGAAGAAAGGCTTTTCTTCCTGCTCCAGCGCCCAAACGTCAAAATCCTGTTTTGACTGACCATACGGATTAAGGGGTTTGAGCTTGGGGATGAGGTCTTCGTCGTCTTTGTACCCGTATTCTCCAAGGCCGTACGTGGCCGCCGAAGAGGCATAGACCAGCGGAATCTGGTAACCGGTACAGCGTACCCAGATATCCCGGGTATAATCCGTATTAAGCTCCTTGAGGAGCTCCTTGTCAAACAGGGTGGTATCGGTCTTGGCCCCGATGTGGAAGATGAATTCCACCTCCTCGTATTGCTGGTCTAGCCAGTCAATGAAGTCGTCTCGTTCGACCTTTAGGGAAATGTCCAGATCGCCCAGGTTATGTTCCTTATTCGGACGGTCAAATGCGTCCACCGCCACAATATTCCTGAAATTCTCCTGGTTGAGACGCTTGATCAGACGGCTTCCGATAAAACCCGCTGCACCTGTAACTATGATCATATTCCTGTTTTTGTGCAAATTACGGGATTCGCGCAAAGATTAAAAAGGACAGGCGTTTGTTTCCCATTTCCTATATTTGCAGCAGAATAGGAAGGAGATAAAGATGGTCTATATCAGCAGGCAGGAACACTTTAACGCAGCGCATAAGCTGTACAACCCCTCCTGGTCCAAAGAAAAGAACCAGGAGGTGTTTGGTCCGTGTGCCAACGAGAACTGGCACGGGCATAATTTTGAGCTAATTGTCACGGTGAAGGGGAACCCGGACCCTGAAACTGGTTTTGTAGTGGACCTTAAAAAGCTCAGCCAGCTGATTCGTCGGGAAGTAATTGATCAACTTGATCATAAGAACATCAACCTGGATGTTCCCTTTATGCAGGATAAAATGGCCAGTACGGAGAACCTGATCATTGAAATCTGGCGTATCCTGGAGAAGGCACTCCCTTCCATCACCGGCACGGCCCGCCTTCATTCGCTCAGGCTCTATGAAACCCCGCGTAATTTTGTGGAATATTATGGGGAGTAGCGAATGAAATATTACCTCGTGGCCGGGGAGCGATCCGGAGACCTGCACGGCGGAAACCTGCTCAGGGCTTTGTCCCGCATGGATCCGGAGATGAATGCCCGCGGTTTCGGCGGCTCACAGATGGAGAAGGCGGGCATGGAACTCACTGTTCACTACGAGAGAATGGCCTTCATGGGCTTTTGGGAAGTGGTGACCAATTTGCTTACCATTAGAAAGCTGTTGAAATCCTGTCAGCGCGATATTAGCGCGTTCAGTCCCGATGCACTTATCCTTATTGATTATGCCGGCTTTAACCTGAAAATAGCTGCCTACGCCAAGAAGCAGGGCATTCCGGTGATTTATTATATATCCCCCAAGATCTGGGCCTGGAACCAGGGACGCGGATGGAAAATCAAGCGACTCACCGACCTGGTGCTTAGTATTCTCCCGTTCGAAAAAGAATTCTATCAGAAATTTGATCTGGATGTGTCGTATGTCGGAAACCCGGTGCTTGATGCGGTGAAGGACCATGAGCCCGAAACCGGTGATTTGCCGGTCACCGATGCACCGGCTGTGGCATTGCTTCCCGGCAGCCGTCTCCAGGAGATCCGGCGAATCCTGCCATTGCTGGAACAGCTTGTTGCAAGACATCCCGGCTGGCAGTTCCTGCTGGCCACGGTAGATAACCTGCCGGTGACCGAATACAGTGCCTTGTTGCAATACGGAAATGTGACGTCATGGGAGGGAAGGACCTATGACCTGCTGAGCCATGCCGATGCGGCGGTGGTCACCTCGGGTACAGCCACATTGGAGACCGCACTGTTCCGTGTACCCCAGGTGGTTGTCTATAAAACCAGTTCCGCCTCTTATATGATAGCCAAAAGGTTGATCAGGGTACCGTTTATTTCACTGGTCAACCTGATTGCAGACCGCGAGGTGGTACCCGAACTTATCCAGAAGGATGCCTCGGCCGACCGGCTGGACCGCGAGATAAGTGATATGCTGGAGAATGATTCGCGGCGTACAGAGGTCCTGAACGAATATGACCGGATCATAGAACTGCTTGATACCGGAAGGGCCTCGGAGAATGCGGCGCAAGAGGTGATTACGTTTTTGAAGAGCGGGCCGCGGGGTGATTAACAGGTCCCGTGTCGATCCCGGATCAGGACCGGGAATTACGCGGGATGACGATAATGGATATAGCAGGTCCCGTGTCGACTCCGG
>CAZLZD010000031.1:41275-49870 GCA_964563925.1 uncultured Roseivirgaceae bacterium
GTGTCGACTCCGGTGTGCACCGGAGGTTCCACGGGATGACGGTTTTGTATATCACGGGATGGCGGTTTTGTATATCACGGGATGGCGGTTTTGTATATCACGGGATGACGGTATCGTAAATCACGGGATGACGGTTTTGTATATCACGGGATGACGAGGTGAGATAATAACGTCATGCCGGCCAATGTCCGTGGGATCACGGACTCAAGCCGGTACCTGAGGGTTGAACAGGTCCCGCGTCGATCCCGGATCAGGACCGGGAATTACGCGGGATGACGATAATGGATATAGCAGGTCCCGTGTCGACTCCGGTATACACCGGAGGTTCCACGGGATGACGGTTTTGTATATCACAGGATCACGGTTTTGTATATCACAGGATGACGGTATCGTAAATCACGGGATGACGAAAGTGCCGACTGCCAGAGGTGGCTACGCCACTTTCAGCGAGCTGTATTTCGATTTGCTGAATTTTTCTTCGGCGTAGGCGCGGGTAATCACCAGTTTGTCCACCCCTTCCTCGGAAGGAAGCTCAAACATGGCATCATTGATAATCGCCTCGCAAATGGACCGGAGTCCGCGGGCACCCAGTTTGTAATCCACGGCTTTATCCACGATATAGTCCAGCGCCTGGGGTTTGAATTCAAGGGCGATGCCCTCAATTTTGAACAGCTTCTGATATTGCTTCACCAGGGCGTTCTTGGGTGTGGTAAGGATTTCCCTGAGTGCTTTGGCGTCAAGCGGATTCAGGTAGGTCAGTACGGGCAGACGGCCGATCAGCTCAGGAATTAATCCGAAACTCTTCAGGTCCTGGGCGCTCACATACCGCAGCAGGTTGTCATTCTCCACTTCCAGCGTATCAAATTTATCAGACGAGGAGGCAAAGCCGATCGCCCGGGTATTCAGGCGTTTGGCGATGTTCCTGGAAATCCCGTCAAAAGCCCCTCCGCAGATAAAGAGAATGTTTTCGGTGTTGACCGATATCATTTTCTGATCCGGGTGTTTACGGCCTCCCTGCGGCGGTACATTTACGGTGGTTCCTTCCAGCAACTTCAGCAGTGCCTGCTGTACGCCTTCACCGCTGACATCGCGGGTAATGGAAGGATTGTCTGATTTACGGGCGATCTTATCAAGTTCGTCTATATACACGATTCCCCGTTCGGCTGCCTCCACATCGTAGTCGGCCGCCTGCAGCAGCCGGGTGAGGATGCTTTCCACATCTTCACCGACATAGCCTGCTTCGGTCAGCACGGTGGCATCGGCAATGCAAAAAGGAACCTGCAGGATCTTGGCCAGGGTGCGGGCCAGGTAGGTTTTTCCGGTACCTGTTTCGCCGACCATAACGATGTTCGACTTTTCGATCGTAATGTCTTCCTCGTCCTTCTCCTGCATCAGGCGCTTGTAATGATTGTAAACCGCCACAGAAACAACCTTTTTAGCTTCGTCCTGGCCGATCACAAATTCGTCGAGGAACTGCTTCATGTCCTTGGGCTTTACCAGGTTGAAGGTGGGCTTGCTCACTCCGTTACCGCTGGCCTTCTTCTCTTCGTTAAGGATCTGGTGCGCCTGTGATATACATTTATCACATATATGCGCATGTATACCTGAGATCATCAGATCCACGTCCTTTTTATTTCTTCCGCAAAATGAGCAAGTTACTTCCGCCATTATTTTTTCTTTCTTTCCAAAACTTCATCTATCAGACCATATTCTTTGGCCTCCGAGGCACGCATCCAGTAATCACGGTCTGAATCCTTTTCAATCTTATCGTATTTCTGCCCGGTATGATTGGACAGGATCTGGTAAAGGTCTTTACGTAATTCCTGCATTTGTTTCAGCGTAATCTCCATATCACGGCTCTGCCCCTGCATTCCGCCACTGGGCTGGTGAATCATTATCCGCGCATGTGGCAACGCAGCCCGCTTTCCTTTAGTTCCCGCACTCATTAAAACTGCGGCCATGGATGCGGCCATTCCGGTACAGATTGTTGCTACCTCGGGATTCACATACTGCATGGTGTCGTAAATACCCAGTCCGTCGTATACCGATCCGCCCGGACTGTTGATATACATGATAATGTCTTTCTTTGGATCGCTTGACTCGAGAAAAAGTAACTGAGCCGTGATGATATTGGCAATCTGGGAATTGACCCCCATACCCAGGAATATGATCCGGTCAGAGATCAGACGGGTGAATACGTCAATGGCGCGGAAGTTACCCGGCCGTTCCTCAATGACGTACTGAGTCATGTTTTGCACATGTGAGGCATAATCGTCAAAAACACTGCCGTTGATTCCCTGGCCTTTGACTGCAAATTTTCTGAATTCGTCCTTATCTATTGTGCTCATACGATGTTATTTCTGATGATTTGATGTTACCCAATGATAACAAGTTTTTGCCTAAAAAAGTAACAAACACAAAAAACCCCGATTTATACCGGGGTCTTGTGTATCAGTGTTTTTCAACGAGTTTTTTAAACTCGTCAAGGCTCACCTTCTTTTCCTTGACCGAAATTTTCTCACGGATCAGTGCCAGGACTTTTTCATCCCTTACTTCCCCGTACACTTTCATGTAATTCTGGCCGTTTTCTGCCTTCAGGTAGTTATCCGCAAACGCATCCATGTGCTCGGCCAGCTGGGCTGCCGCACCGGGTCCGCCAAGCTGCTGAAGAATCATCGATTTGGCCCGGTTTACCACCTCTTCGTGCTCCACATTCAGTTCATTGTCTTCGGCAATGCGGTTCTTAATGAGGTCCCACTTCATCGACTTGACATATTCTTCATATTCGCGGGCAATGTCCTCATCGGTGACTTTACCATCATTGGATACCTTGATCCAGCGCTTCAGGAATTCATCCGGGATATCAATTTTGGTTTTATCCAGCAGCATTTCACGAATCTCATGGTCCAGGAAGTAAGCCGTTTCACGGTTATAATTCTCTTCCACGGTTTCCTTGACCTTGGCGATAAATGCCTCTTCACCTTCCACGGCACCCTTGCCGAATACATTGTCAAAGAACACCTGGTCCATTTCGGCCGGCTCGGTGTGATTGATATTTTTAAGGGAGAATATATAGGTCCCGCTAAGCTCCTTGGCTTTTTGTTCGCCTACATTCAGGGCATGGCTAATGGCATGAGCATCCTCAAAATCTTTCCGGATATCCAGTTCGATTTCATCCCCCGGTTTTGCGGCAAGCATTTTTTTCTGCCCGGATTTGCTCAGCCAGCCCCATTTGATCAGCTCTTCATTCTCCAGCTCACCGTCCTTTTCCTTTAACGTACCGTAAAAATCATCTTCCTTTACCGCCTTCTCCGGGTTGGTTGTATTCCCGAAACGCTTCTTCAGATCGTCGAGCGTTTCATTGAGCGTTTTTTTGTCCAGCTCAATCTTGTAGGAATTGACCTTCTGCTTATCGCTGAGATCGTAGGAGAATTCATCGATGAGCCCGATCTGGTAATCAAATTCAAATTCCTCCTGGTTTTCCCAGTCGATCTTTTCCGCCTTTTCCATGTCAGGCAAGGGTTCGCCAATCAGTTTTAAATCATTCTCCCGGATATATTTATTCACCGATTCACTGAGAAGCTTGTTGATTTCCTCGACTTTGATAGATTTGCCGTACATTTTACGGATCAGGCCTGCCGGTACCTTACCCGGACGGAATCCTTTAATGGTGGCTTTACGGGCGTATTCACGGACTTTTTCTTCTACGTTAGGTTGGTAATCCGTTTCCTTTAACGTAATTTTAATTAGAGCTTCCGTGGAGCTTTTTTTGTCTAAAGTGATATCCAAAACAGTACTGTTTAATCGTTACGAAACAAAAACCCCCAATCGCGACACATTAGATATATTTGTTATCAAGGTCATGACAGGGGGTGGTTTAACGTGCGGATGGAGGGACTCGAACCCCCATGCCGTAAGGCGCTAGATCCTAAGTCTAGTGCGTCTACCAATTTCGCCACATCCGCGTAGTATTAAAATTGGAGTGCAAATTTAGACATAAAAAACAAATGCATCAAAGCTTGAGCAAAGAAAAATTGTACATTAGAAAATCAGGCAACTTTCCTTTATGGTGGAAATAGATATCGAGAAGGAGAATAAGGAAATTGTGCGGCGCTATCGTCAGCTTTTGCGACGGGCGAAGCCTTTCTTAAAGGACGGTGATTCACGGGAAATCCGGAAGGCATTCAACGTAGCGATGGAGGCCCACCAGGGGGTACGGCGCAAATCCGGCGAGCCCTACATATTCCATCCGATTGCCGTGGCGAGGATCTGCGTGGATGAGATCGGGCTGGGTACGACATCGATTGTTTCGGCCCTGTTGCACGATGTGGTGGAGGATACCGAATGGACGGTGGAGGATATCCAGCGTGAATTCGGAAAGAAAATTGCCCGTATTATCGACGGGCTCACCAAGATATCCGGCGTCTTCGAGCACGGCAGCTCCCAGCAGGCGGAGAATTTCCGGAAAATGCTGCTGACCCTGTCCGAGGATGTCAGGGTGATCCTGGTGAAGCTGGCCGACCGGCTCCATAATATGCGTACGCTGGACAGCATGCCGGAGCACAAGCAATACAAAATCGCTTCCGAAACCATTTTCCTGTATGCACCGCTGGCCCACCGGCTCGGGCTCTATGCCATCAAGTCGGAAATGGAGGACCTTTACCTGCGGTATACCGAACGGGAGAAATATGAAGAAATCCTTCGGAAGGTGGCCGCAACACGTGAATCCCGGAACAAGTTTATAAAGAGTTTTATCCGTCCGATCCAGAAGGAGCTCAGTCAGCACAAGTTCAATTACGTAATTAAGGGACGGCCCAAATCGGTGTACAGCATCTGGAATAAGATGAAGAAGCAGAACATTCCCTTTGAGGAGGTGTATGACCTGTTTGCCATCAGGATCATCACCGATACGACCCTAGAGAATGAAAAAGCCGCGTGCTGGCAGGTATATTCGATCGTTACGGATTTTTATAAACCCAATCCGGACCGGCTGCGTGACTGGATCAGCACCCCCAAAGCCAACGGATACGAGTCGCTGCATACCACGGTGATGGCCAAGAACGGGCAGTGGGTGGAGGTGCAGATCCGGACGAAGCGCATGGATGAAATTGCCGAGAAGGGATATGCGGCCCACTGGAAATACAAGGACAACACGTCTACTTCCGAATCAAACCTGGAGCGGTGGATAACCAAGGTCCGCGATATGCTCGAACAGAATGACAGCAGTGCCCTTGAATTTGTGGATGATTTCCGGGGCAACCTGTTCAATGAGGAGGTGTTTGTCTTTACACCGAAGGGAGATCTGAAAACCCTTCCCAATGGGGCAACCGCACTGGATTTTGCCTTTGAGATCCACAGCGAGGTAGGGGCACGGTGTATCGGGGCCAAGGTGAATCAGAAGCTTGTGCCTATCACCTACGTGCTGAAGAACGGGGACCAGGTGGAGATCCTTACCTCGCAGAAACAGAAGCCCAATGAAGACTGGCTCAGGTTTGTGGTCACTTCCAAGGCGAGGAGCAAGATCAAGGACGAACTGAAGGAGGACCAGAAATTCCTGGCCGAACAGGGCAGGGAGATTGCCGAGCGTAAGCTCAAGCAGCTGAAGGTGGAGCCGTCTAATGAGACGTTTGACCGTATGCGCGCCTATTTTGAGCTAAGCAATCATTTCGAACTTTTCACCAAAATCGGTGAAGGGGCCATTGATCAGAAGGACATAAAGGAGTTTAAGGAATTCAAACCCTCGACGACCATAAAGAAATCGGGCAAAGGGAAGCAGAAAACACCCAGTATCCGGGACGCGAAAACGTTTGAGCGTGAAATTTCCAAAGTAAAGGCCGACGATATGCTGCTCATCGGCGAGGACATGGATGTGGTGGATTATAAGCTGGCCAAATGCTGCAACCCTATTCCCGGTGACAATGTGTTTGGATTTGTAACGGTCAATGAAGGAATCAAAATTCACCGTACCACCTGTCCGAATGCCCCCGAGCTCCTGGCCAATCACGGGCACCGGGTCATTAAGGCGAAGTGGGCCTCGGAGCACGCCTCGTCGTTTCTGGTCGGACTTAAGATCATTGGCACCGACCGGGTAGGACTGATCAATGATGTGTCTTCCATTATATCCGGACAACTTAAGGTGAATATGCGCTCCATGTCGATTGACACGGACAGCGGGATTTTTGCCGGGGAGATCATGCTGTATGTGAATGATACCCACCACCTGGATGTCCTTATTAACAACCTGAACAAGGTGGAGGGGGTGGTAAAAGTGTCCAGGTTTGAGTCCGACGCCACGGACGACGTCAGGAGCAAATTTGAGCACCAGGAGTAAAACAGGCGGAAATTCGTATTAAAAGGGGAATATCTCCTATATTTGCATCCTGCTGAAGAAGGGAATCTATGAGCCAGAACGTGTATGACGAGGTAAAGAAGATATTCACCGCTTACCTGGAGAATAAGGGACTGCGCAAGACCCCGGAGCGGTATGCGATCCTGGAGGAAATCTATTCACGACAGGGGCATTTTGATGTGGAGTCGCTTTATATCAGCATGAAAAACAAGAACTACCGGGTGAGCCGGGCAACCGTATACAATACGCTCGACCTGCTGGTGGAATGTGATCTGGTAAGCAAGCATCAGTTTGGCCGGAATATCGCACAGTATGAAAAGTCGTACGGATACAAGCAGCATGATCACCTTATATGTACAGAATGCCATAAGGTGGTGGAATTTTGTGATCCCCGAATTCATAATATTCAGACGATGGTGGGTGAATTGCTCAATTTTGATATTCTCCACCATTCGCTTAACCTGTATGGAGTCTGCGGAGACTGCCGGATTAAATTAAAAGCAGAAAAAGAAAAGAAAGATGAAGTTCAATCAGACGACTGAGAATAATGCATTGATCCTTTCACTGGAAGGAGACCTTATCGGGGAGAACAGTGGCATTGATTTGATTGAGGTGGTAAACGACCAGATTCAAAATGGCATTCGCTATGCAGTAATCGATATTTCCGAATTGCGTTACATGAACAGCAGCGGGATCGGTGTATTAATTACCATCATGACCAAATTCAGAAACAAAGGGGGTGAGGTATGCCTTATGCAACCATCTGAAAGTGTGAAAAAATTGTTGATCATCACCAAGCTGAACAATATCTTCCAGATCGTGGAAACCAAAGAGGATGCGTTCGCCGTGTTCAGCAAAGACGCGAATTAATCAAAAAGCAATCAGTAAATTATCGTTGGGATGAAAGTTGATGTTCTATTAGGATTACAATGGGGCGATGAAGGCAAGGGCAAAATCGTTGATTACCTGGCCGGGAAATACGACGTGGTGGCACGTTTTCAAGGCGGCCCCAATGCAGGTCATACCCTGGAGTTTGACGGCATAAAGCATGTGTTGCACCAGATTCCCTCCGGGATCTTTCATCCGCATATAAAGAATATTATTGGAAACGGTGTGGTGCTGGACCCGGTCGTTTTTAAAAAGGAGATCGATGCCCTGAACAAGTACCAGGTAGATACCCGGGCCAACCTGTTCATTTCCAAAAAGACCCAGCTTATTCTCCCGACCCACCGGCTGCTTGATGCCGCCTATGAAAAAGAAAAGGGGGACCGGAAGATCGGCAGTACCCTGAAGGGGATCGGTCCGACCTACCAGGATAAAATCGGCCGTCTCGGGCTGCGTGTCGGTGATATTCTCTCTGACAGCTTCCGCTCCAAATACGATTATGCGGTTAAGCGTCACCGCCAGGTTTTGAATTTTCACGGGGCAGAATACGATCTTGAGGAGGCAGAACGGGCCTTTTTTGAAGCGATTGAATTCATGAAGCAATTCAAGCTGGTGGAAAGCGAGTATATGCTCAATGAGGAGATAAACAACGGAAGCCGGATCCTGGCCGAAGGGGCACAGGGGTCACTTTTGGATATAGACTTTGGCAGTTATCCCTTCGTCACAAGTTCGAATACCACCACTTCAGGCGCCTGCAGCGGACTGGGAATATCCCCTCATCATATAGGTGAGGTATTCGGAATATTCAAGGCTTACTGTACCCGGGTGGGGAGCGGGCCCTTCCCGACCGAACTCTTTGATCAGGACGGTGAGGAGATGCGCAAAGTGGGTAACGAATTTGGCAGTACCACCGGCCGTGCGCGACGGTGCGGGTGGATAGATCTGCCGGCACTGAAGTATGCCATTATGATCAATGGGGTGACCCAGCTGTTTATGATGAAGGCCGATGTGCTGAACGGATTTGAGCAGATCAGGGTTTGTACGCATTATAAGAAGGCAGACGGACGCAAGACCGACCAGTTCAGTTACGAACTGATCGATGAAAGCCAGGAGCCGGTGTATGAAACCCTTCCCGGCTGGAATGGGACACTGGAAGGCAAGGAGACCTTTGAATCGCTGCCTGCAGAGCTGCTTGATTATGTTTCCTACCTGGAGGAGCACCTGGGAGTTCCGGTGAATATTGTCTCCACCGGACCGGACCGGACCGAGACCATTATCCGCAAGGAAGTCCTTGCCTGAATATCCAAAAATTAATTTCGGTAAAGATTTGGTTGGAGGGTATAAGCCTTCGTATCTTTGCA
>CAZLZD010000032.1:0-47944 GCA_964563925.1 uncultured Roseivirgaceae bacterium
ATGATTTTAGGTGATTTACAAAGTCACCTAAAAAAGGCTGTATAAGTACAATAAAGAGTGATTTAAGGTATTTTACGCAATATTAAAGAACGTATTTTTATGATGCCGACCATGGATTTCATACTCTGGATCTTCAGTGGACAGAATCCTTAGGTACATCCACGGAATTAATCTTAGAGGATCAGAGGAGGATATCAGCCATTGACTTACTTAAATAAAAGGAAAGTGCCTAAGTTTACATCATAAGTCTGAAATGATGAAGTCAATCCCCATCCTTCTGCTGGTAATTTCCTTGATTGCACTGGTAAATCCATGCAGCGAGGGGGAGGATAGTTGCTCTGATATCATCGAAGAGATTCAGAGTGAACATCATGATGAGACTTATTTCTAATCATGAAAAACTACCTTATTCTATGGGTGGCCATGGTGTGTTTTCATAGCGCCGGTGCCCAGAACCTATTTACCGCAACCGTCCAGGACCAGGAAACCGGAGAACCGCTTACCGGTGTTACGGTGTATATACCAGAACTTGAGACTGGAGCCACCACAGACCTGAGCGGAGAAGTAGTGGTGCGAAATATACCGGATGGCACATTCTCATTCCGGTTCAGTTATATTGGATACGAAACCCTGCGGAGAAATTTCACCTTTCCATTGCAGGATTCTTTGCGCGGAATCAAAATCTCTCTGCATCCGGCACATGAGGAGCTCGAGGAGGTCGTGATCTCTTCTACGCGAAGCAGCCGTACCATCGAAGATACACCGACGCGGGTGGAATTTATCGCCGGCGAAGAATTGGCGGAGAAAGGCAATATGAAGCCGGGTGATATCAGAATGCTTCTGAATGAAAGCACAGGCATTCAGACCCAGCAGACCTCTGCCACCAGCTACAATTCAAGTATCCGGATACAGGGACTCGATGGAAAATACACACAATTACTGAGG
The DNA here is from genome assembly GCA_964563925.1 of uncultured Roseivirgaceae bacterium. Lineage (GTDB taxonomy): Bacteria > Bacteroidota > Bacteroidia > Cytophagales > Cyclobacteriaceae > JAUILA01. The sequence goes on from CAZLZD010000032.1 coordinate 946, forward strand.
GACGGTCTGCCTCTTTATTCCGGGTATTCGGGCGGACTCAGTCTCATGCAGATTGCTCCGCTCGACCTGAAGCAGGTAGAAGTTATCAAAGGGTCAAGTTCGACCCTCTACGGTGGAGGCGCCATCGCCGGAATTGTAAATCTAATCTCCAAAACCCCGGAAGAATCACCGGAACTCAGTGTCATGCTGAATGGCACATCGGCTCTCGGCCTCGATGCCAGTGCCTTTTATTCCGGAAAGAATGATAAAGTCGGGACAACGGTATTCGCCTCGTACAATCACGGGTCTCCCTATGACCCGGCGGATATCGGGTTGACAGCCATACCGAAATTTGACCGGTTTACGCTGAATCCCAAACTATTCCTGTATTTCAATAACGAGACGGAATTAATGGCAGGAATCAATTATGTCCATGAAGATCGGATCGGTGGCAATGTTGATTTTGTGGAAGGAGAACAAGTCCCTGATCCTTATTTTGAACGTAATGAAACGGACAGGGTCTCCACACAGCTTCTCTTTAAGCATCGCCTGAAACAGAGCGCCAGTGTCGAATTCAAAAACAGCCTGAACAGGTACGCTCGTAACATTGAAATTCCAGATTATACCTTTTCCGGACTTCAGTTTTCATCGTTCAGCGAAATAAATTACGCCACATTCAACGAAAAGGGAGAATGGATTTTCGGGGCAAACCTGTGGACCGACCGTTTTACCCAATACGACGGTTCGCCCGGACAGGATCTTGGTTTTAACCAGTCAACCTTTGGACTGTTTGCTCAGAACATCTGGAGTATTAGTTCATTTTTCACGCTGGAGACTGGTTTGCGTGGAGATTATCACAGTGAGTACGGGTTTTTCACGTTGCCCAGATTCTCCCTCATGGCCGAACCCAGTGAGGAACTGACCTTACGGCTGGGTGGTGGATTGGGCTATAAAACCCCTAATGTGTTTTCGGAAGATGCGGAACGAATTCAGTTTCAGAACATCCTTCCGCTGGATTCAGAAAATCTGGATGCAGAGAAGTCAGCGGGTGGTAATTTTGACATTAACTATCGCTATTCTTTTACCGATGAACTATCACTGTCGACAAATACACTATTTTTTTATACCCGGATAAATGACCCCCTGCAGCTGGTGCCTGTTGGCGAAGGCTTTGAATTTCAGCAGCCCGCCGGCTACATCGATACCAAAGGAGTGGAAGTTAACCTGAAATGGACCTGGAGGGATTTTAAGCTTTTTGTTGGTTATACCTTCTCCCACGTTAATCAGCATTACGGGGACGAAACCACCGTCTTTCCGCTCGTGGCACGTCACCGGCTTAACAACGTGCTGATGTATGAGAAGCATGAGAATTTCTGGATTGGCCTGGAAGCATATTACTTCAGCCCGCAGGAACTTAATGACGGAGCCACCGGGCAGGCATACTGGATCGTTGGCCTGATGACCGAAAAGCGTTTTGGCGAACATTTTTCTGTGTTTTTAAATTTTGAGAATTTTCTGGATGCCCGGCAAACCGCATTCGATACAATATTTACCGGCACTATAGAAAATCCTCAGTTCAGGGATATTTATGCGCCGGTAGATGGGTTTGTAATAAATGGCGGGGTGAAGATCAGCGTACTGGGCGATTAGTTAAATTACCCATATACGGAGCCCGCTGGTTGATTCGACCTTATGGCTGAAATCCCCTGATTTACAGCTACATGGTCTCGTGAGTTGTCTGTCTGTTGTATCGTTATTTTTGCGTTATTTTGGAGAATGGCATGTCAATTGTATTTTGAGCCTTTAAAAACGTTGTCAGCATGGGAAGGAATAAACGGTTAGTAAATAAAATAAAGATGATCGCGGCACTGGCACTTGTGTTTTTGCTGGTCATTGCCACCAATATGATGGACAATCATCACTTTGAAGTGGTCAGGAAAACCTTAAAAACGGTCTATGAAGACCGCCTGCTGGCCAAGGGATATATCTATAAAATGTCTGAACAGTTGCAACGCAAGCATATGGCCCTGCTAACCGGAGAGGACCTGATACGTGAAACCCAGGCGGCCAACGATTCCCTGCAGGTACTTGTAGGCCTCTACAGCGCAACGAAGCTCACTTCGCAGGAAGCCGGACAATTCAGTGAACTCCGGGATGATCTGAATGCGTTGTCGGGCATAGAGTCCCGCTGGATGGAAGGCGAGCCGGCCAATCGGGATGATGTTGCCCCGTTGTATGCAAAACTGGAAAGTAACCTGGCTGCCCTGGCAGAAATTCAGGTGGTGGAAGGTAAACGTCAGATTGACTATTCAAACCGGGCGATTGCCAATAGCGATATGATTTCGAAAATTGAAATCGGGGTACTCATTGCCATCGGCCTGATTATCCAGATCCTGATCATCTATAACCCTTCACCGCGCCTTTCGCGTCGGAAGGTGCATCAGCAAAAGACCGGCGCCGTTTAACTGAATACATTAGGAATATGACAATTGGTTTTTTTAACATCATATAGACAATCGTGCATTATTGGGTAAGAATAAGGTCATTTTCCTGGTCATAATTCGGGTTGTATTTACACCGGCCAATCTTATTCTTATTCTTCGAGAGAATGCTGTCAATTTGGTGAATTGCCATGTCCAGTCCACCATAAAAGTCGCCCCCGGCAAACTTCGGGATCATTTGAAACTGGATGATCCGGCTCGTCTCATAATCCGGGATCAGGCATTCAAGACCATAACCTAATTCAATCCTGACCTGTCTGTCATAATGGGATAACGTTATTATTATGCCATCATTATAACCCGGCCTGCCCGGCCTGATCCGCTCAGTCTGCTTCATTGAATATTCCTCAATTTTCTCACCTTCCAGGTCCGTTATAGTAAAAACCATTACCTGCGAACCAACAGCATCTTCTATGGATTTTAGGGCAGTACTTAAAAGTTTTTCCTCAGCATCCGTTAACAGATCAGCCCGATCCTCCACGTATCCTGTTCTGATTGGTTGATTGCATCCAATGAAAAAGACGAGTAAAAAGATCGTAAGACATGATGAACAGAACGGCTGAGATTTCATGTGGAAATTCCGGGTTATTGAGGAGAGCATCCCGTTTTAATGAGTGCTATAAACTCTTCAGCGGGCAACGAACCGCAACGGCAGGCCAGGGCTCCTGATATATGCATAGCTGTAAGGTATTAGATCGTTAATATACCTTATACTATGCGGGAAAACAAGCGTCTTATTCTCCAGCCTCCTTGATCTTCCTCACCATCTCACTATGGTCCTGTTTATTGTAGCTCTGCCAGAGAATCTGTTTCACGATCCATTCTCCCGCATCACTTTTGATCATCAGCAGGTAATCAAATCCCCAGATGGCATACACTTTCACATTGGCCACCCGCTCATCCATATCGAGTATTTCCACCTTGGCCGGGGCGGCCGCGGGGATCCAGTCCTTCGTATTATAGGTGGCAGCGGTGTGCTTGAGCTCTTCGTAGGTCATGGGCAGCACAGACCAGCTTTTATCCTTCTGAGAATAATAATAGCCCTGCTTCACCAGGTCGCGTGACACGCTGGCAAGCAGGCTCGTGTCAGTCTTGTATATACTTGCAATGTAATTACCGGCGGCTTGCTTAATCTTCCCCCGGTCTGAGGAGTACCGGTCGTCAAGCATCAGTGGCAGCGGGTTTTCCGGATTTTCGTCATACCAGACCATGGCGGTTATTTTCCAGTCATCAGCCTCATTCTTTATCAACTGGATGCTGTTGATGCCCCTTTTCAGGTGGGTGCCGTCAGGCGTCCTGACCTCTGCCTTATACGAACTGAAATAGTGGGCGATACCGCCATACACTTCGGCTTCATTGCTGATCTCAAATTCGGAGGCCTCAAGAATAATTCCTTGCTTTATCTGATTCTCATACACCTCCAAAAATTCGGCTGGAGTGAATTGCATAACCGCCGAATCGTTCACCCAGGAAAAATGAGCATCTTCCGTAAATAATTTTAGTCCTTCTTTAAAATCAGGCATTGACTCCCCGTCATAGGTAATGGATTCATACAGGGCATCTACCGTTTGCTGCGGGTCCTGCGCCTGAAGGTTCACAAAGAGAACAGTTAAACAAGGTATCAGGTACTTTTTCATAGGTTCTTTTCAGGATGGTTCGGTGCGTATTGATACAGCCTGGTATTTCTTACCAGTAGCCGTGCCAGTATCCTCTATGTTACGGTCTTATTCAGGGAGATGTTTGCCCGTGCATAACATCGTGTAAAGATTTCTTAATTTTTACTCCCTCACACCGTCAAATGCCCTGCGAAAAGACAGCAGCCCGGGCCACGTTCCTTCTCCCGTTTGTAATATTGCGCCATAGCCGTATCTTGAGGAATGCTTTCAAAAATTCGCCGCCATTTTAAAAACCAGCATGTTGTCGGCCTTATCCTTGACCTTCTGGTCGTGATCGCGGGTATTCTGCTGGCTTTCCAGATCGACCGCGCCTATGAGGCCTGGCAGGACCGACAGGACGAATCCAGTTACCTGGAGCGTTTGCTTAAGGACCTGGAAGGCGATAAGACGATGTATGAGGATGTCCGCGAACGAGCCGTGGAGCGACTGGAGCAAATCCGGATTCTCCAGGAGGTGATCGATAATCCCGAGTCGATATCCGGACGCGAGGCGGACTTCGTATACGCCCTGGAGCGGGTCACATGGCGGAATTTTCCGGTGATCAATGGGTACACCTACAGTGAAATGCTGACTTCCGGGAAAATGACGTTGCTGCGATCCGAAAACCTTCGAAGAAAGCTTTCCGATTACTACTCGCGCCTGGAGGATACCGAAAGGCTGGGTTTCGGCGAAGACGACCAGGATCATTTCCGGACCGAGACCCTGGGGATTTTGTCCACCCAGATACTTATGCATATCGAGAATGAAACGGATTATCCCCTCAATATCAGCCAGGAAGAGGGTTTGGATATGGCCCGGGAATTTGCTGCCCGCCAAACAGCCCATCAATGGATTGGCCGCCTGGCTAAATACCAGGTCCTGATGTCCGAACGGGCCGATGAATTTACCCGTCGGGCAGAGGTGCTTGAAGCGGAAATTCTCACCATGCTCTGATCCGCCCGGGATCTTTATCCCGGTTCATGATTCCTTCCGCACCCGATTACCTGCAAATTTTCAGGCTGAGCCGGTAACCTTCCGTATTGTGTAAGGACAAACCGGTAACATAATCCTCTGAATTCCTATGAAGAAGGTATTTCTCAGCCTCGCATTTATTCTCGTCATTGCCCTGCTTATCATCCTCCTGCTTCGTGGTTGCGGTGGGAAAGATATCGAAATGCCCTGGGGAGTCTGGCAGGAAATACGCACCCAGGCCAGGCAGAGCCCGGATCACCTGCCTGCAAGGCTTAGTGAGCTCTCACAGGAAAGTTCTGCAGAGGATGCCTTTCTGTTTGTCCGGGACAACTTTACCACCGTCCCGGCCCAGGGTATCCCGGGGTACAGGTTTGGGGTGCGCGGGATGCTGCGAACCGGACAGGGGACCCCCTTTGAAAAGTCCCTGCTGCTGCAACAGATTCTCCGGGAAAAAGGAATTGAAAGTGAAATACACTGGGGACGCGCAGCACCCCCCGAGGGAGATTCTTCGGCCTACCCGGTAACACATGCCTTTCAGGTCCCCGGGAATGATTTGCGGGACGTACTCGATGACCATGACATCCTGCCCTGGTCCCGGGCAGAACGAATGGAGCAAGGCATCTTTTCCCCTGCATGGAAAGACACGCTATTTCAATTCATTAAAGCCAATCACCGGATCCGTTACCGCGACATTAATTCTCAACAGGCCACCTACCCGGTCTATGCCCGTATTGACAGCACCTGGGTTTATCTGAACCCCGCGTTCAGCAACGCGGTATGGGGGGACCACCATGTGGAAGGCGATCCCACGATTTACAGGTTTCAGCCCGATCGGCTTGGTGACCCGGTGGTGATCCGCGTAAAGGCTTCCTATGATGATAAGAGCTATAGTCCGTTTACCCTTGCTGAAGCCCGGTGGCCGCTGGATTCGCTGACCGGCCGCAACGTGCTGGTGTCTTTCAGGGTGATCGGTCCGCCCGATATCATCCTCAATGCCACCCCAGGCGATTTCGAGGCATTCGTACCCACCATCGAAGTGCTTGACCCGGCATATCCCGACTCGATGCGCATCACCGGCGATGTGATCACGACCGGTGGTAACGTGGTCTCTAAGGAGGCAGGGATGAACCTGCTTGACACCGATGTGCCGCAGGACAAGGGGGACGCATCCTCGGCTGCTTCGATTTCCCTGCGCCCGCCCAAAATGGCGGATTATCCCACCGTGGTGGTGGAAGCCGAAGTGAAGGACGCGGAAGGAAATCCGATCATGGGCCTCACGGAAGAGGATATGGAGTTTGTGGTGAATGGCGAAAAGGTCACGCACCGGATGGTCGTCAACCAGACCATCCCGCCCCGGGTGATGTTCCTCTATGATGATTCAGGGAGTATGCCCGGCCCTTACCAGTCGCGAAAGCGAACCCTGGAGGTTTTCCGGGAGATCGCCCGCGCCTGCCAGGAAGTTAATCCGGATACAGAATTTGCCTTATCGCCCTTTGGAAACGATCAAAGCAAGATCCATGACTTGTCGCCATGGTCTGATGATATCAGTGCCCTGAGTGCCTATTTGCTCAGCACACGCAGCGGAGAATCCAATAACTGGTCGGCGCTCCAGGGTGCGATGGATGTGCGCGAGGCCAATATGGTCATATTGATCACCGATGCCGACGGGACCGAAACGGGCGGTGAATATGCCAACCTCAAAATCGGCGAAGGGGTACCCGCGTTCATCCTTGGGGCGACCAGTTCCAAAACGATTCCCGGTGAATTCGAATCAATGGCTGAAAAAACGGGCGGCAAACATTATATCATGGAGGATGACCTGCCCGAAGCCGTGGCCGACATCAGTCGTTTGGTAGGTGAGACGGAGAATAATCGCTACCTGATCGAACTGGACCTGGAAAACCAGGATATTCCGCTGATGGACCTTGGGATGAGCGTTCCTGCGGCAGACCTGATCGAAGAGCTTATGAAGATTGAGGTGCCTCCTCCCTCAAGCCGGAGCCCGTTGGGAAAAAATGCCATTACCGGGCTCTACCTGGAGGTTGAATACCACTCGGTCATCTATACAAAAAAGCTCGCCGGAGTGCCATTGGGAAAGAATGAAAAAACCTATCCGATTACCCGGGAGCTGATCGACGCATGTAACAATGCGTTGTGGGGAGAATACATCCTTCATTTTGAAGGCTCGCCACCCTTGCCCGGCGTGGTGCTCGACCAGGTTGCCTCACACTACCTGGAGCTGTCTCAGCTTACAGACCTGATCGAAGAGGATGATCCGGACCGTTTTTTTGCCGGTCTGCAGGAGCTCTCCTGGCGGCCCGAACTGGCTGGTTTCTGGTCCCTGGTCATGGACAACCAGAATGGTGTGTATGAGAATAACCTGGATGTCTGGCTTTACAGTGAATATCCCGATGCGAGCGGTACGTTCTGGCAACAGATTGATCGGTTTCCTTCCCATGATGCCTGGATACCTGCAGTGGAGGAGCCTGCCCGTATCGACGAGCAGCTGGAAAGAGGGCTGCTGGCAGCCGAAAGGGCAGGGATGAACGTTGGCGCGGACCGGACCGTGGGTGCCTCATTCAGGCAAGGCCTGGTCAACCCCGGCGGCGGACTCTATCTCCGCCGGTATGAAGGCCCATGGCAGGAAGCATTTTACCCGCTTACCATGAACCGGGGTCAGGTGGTGATAATCGCAGGTGAGGACGAAAGCGGAACAGCCTTTACCTTTACGGGGAGTACGGCAGCCCTGAATGCACTGACCGTGGATGGTCACCTGGCCAGGCGACAAACCGGTGAAACGCTAGACCCCGATCAGCCTTTATCTGACCATCCTTCCTTATGGAAAAAATCGTTGGGCATGGAAATGGAAACCTGGGACGACCTGGAAGGGAACAAGCTCGCCTATATCCAGGTAGGCACGGTGGCTATGAAGAACCTTGGCGAAGGCAAGGATCCGGCTGAGCTCATGAGGCAGATCAAACAACATTTACTCGCTTTAATGACAAGTGAGATGCAGCACGAACAACGCTATTTTATATCAGCCGATGAGCAGTGGCTCAACCTGTATAATATTGCCCGCGATAATCTTTCCTGGTTCAGGGACAACTATCTGCCCGCGCAACCATAAAGTTTAATTAATATTAACCTCTGGCAGGCCTGCAGTTCGTCGTGCATACGATGTTTTACGTTATTTAGGGAAAAGACCCGTGATGCAAAAACTACTACTCACCCTCTGGGCGGCAGCCATTCCTGTGTTGGGATGCGCCCAGCCTGAGCCCCAAAGCATTTCCTTTCAACTGATTCAAAACCGTCCATTTATTGAAGTAACCGTCAATGGTGTTTCAGGCTTTTTCCTGGTTGATTCGGGCGGTGTGCACGGATTCAATAGGGAATTTGCCGAGGCGGCCGGACTCGAATTCACCGACTCGCTGATGATCCATGGTGCAGGAAATGGAAGCCAGATGTCCTGGCGAAGCGGCCAAACAACACTCAGCATAAATAATACGGACGTATCCACAACGACCCGCAGTCCTATTATCATTGACCTGAATCCCCTCCGGGATTCGCTGGGCCTTCCATTTCTCGACGGGATCATCGGGGTACAACTCTTTCGCGAATATAATGTGGCCATCGATTATCCGGACCGCACCATGATTTTGTATCCCAAAGGCACCTACCCGACCGAAGGGTTCGAAACCATTCCGTTCACCCTGTACAGAAACCAGATACCCATGATCTCTATGGAGGTAGATGGAGTTTTCGGTGACTTCACCATCGATACAGGAGACAAATCCACCCTGACTATTTTTGAGCCTTTCCTGGAGAATATGCCGGAGAATTACCAGTTGGGTGAGGTGAATATAACTGGCTACGGGGTAGGCGGACCGATCTACGGGCAGGAGTTTGTTATTGGTGAGGTTCATCTGGGCGACGTAATATCCTTCCTAAAAGTGCCAGCCCGGGTGCCGCGAAATGAAAAAGGCCGCTGGAGCCGTACAACGCATGCAGGCAACATCGGCGGAGGCCTTCTGACCGGTCACGAGGTCATTTTTGATTTTGAAAATAACCTGTTTCTGATCAGCAGGGCGCTTCGGAATGATTAAGTTCGTACCCCTTTTCCGCTATTGCCAGGTCGCTTTCATCCTCCTTGTTTTTTCGGCCAATGGGTATTCGCAGGAGCTGACCTACGGACCGCATTCCGTTGGGTTTCGTATTCTCACTTTTATTGATTCCACGCGCTACACTGCCAACCAGGCCGATGGAGGTCCGGCCCCGTACCGTTCAGTAGACGTCCATCTCTGGTATCCGGCCGGCTGGTCTGACGGGCCCGTCATGACCACCAAAAAATATATTGCCAGCCAGGTGATGGAGAACGAACATGATTCTCCCAATTCCTTAAAGGCAGAAAGCATTCTCTATGGGAACAGGAATGCCATACGGTCCTGGTATGGTTCATTCGAGGCGGAGGACTGGGATCAGCTGATGGCCAGGGAATGGAAGGCAGTCGCGGGCGCGCCGTTTTTTGAAGGCGCCTTCCCGCTGCTGACAGGGGAGTTGCGGCCCACTTCGACGTTTATCACCAATGAGTACATGGCCAGTCACGGGTATGTGGTAGCCTTTATCAGGCACCACCCTTTTGAGCAGATGTCACACCAGCACTATCCCACCATGTCGAAGTCCTACCTGCAGATGAGCCGTGATATGGAATTTGTTACCCGGCAGCTGCGGAGCAGGGGAATTGCCGGACCCGATAAGCTGGGTACTTTCGGGTTCAGCGGCTCCGGCTTTTCCCAGCTTCATTTTGCCATGCTGAATCCGGATGTGGACGCCCTCGCCGATATTGAAAGCGGCTATTTCATGGAAGGATTGTACCAGGGGCTGACTGCACTCTCGACGTATCACCCGTATTCCCTGCAAGTGCCCTTCCTGCACATATTCAGCCGTAAACTTTCCGGTGATGAGACGTATATCGACAGCCTTTATGCCATGAAATATGCCGAAGTTTACAGGCTCATACTGGAAAAGCCACAGCATCACTGGGATTTTGCTTCAGAAGGATACATGGCGGCGCGATTTCTGAATAACCGCCCGGAAGAGGCCGGGGATGTCATCGCCTCCTTTCATCTCACCAACCTGTACCTGCGAAAATTCTTCGATGCCTTCCTCAAGGATGATCAGGCCTCCCTTGAATTCATCAAAAGCAGTCCGGTGGCAAACGGACAGGACCCTGATTTCGTTCAGATGGAGTTCATGCCCCGAAACCCGGGCGTACCGGATATTGCCGCGCTGGCGGTGTTGCTGGAGAATGGAATGACGGTGCCCCAACTCGAGCAATTGAAAGCCAGGCTAAAGCGGGATACATTGAACCCGTTGTCCGCTGATATTTTTTCCCTGGCCCAGATTGGGCGGCATTATCAGCGGCGGGGTGATCTTGACCGGACCCTTGCTATGGCAGAAATTCTGCTGACCGTGAATCCGGGCGATCAGCAGGCCCGCCAAATGCTCGACAACCTGGGCTATATGCTGATGGAATTTGACAGGATGGACGAAGCCGGGCGGGCATTTCAGGCCAGTGTGAACCTTTTCCCTGACCACCATATTCCGCGGTTCGGACTCGGGGAATACTACATGAAGAAAGGAAATAAAAAGGAGGCCCTCGACGAATTTGAAAAGGGCCTCGACCTGGCCAGGCAGTCTGACGGATACCCGGAGGATCTGCTTGAAGCACACAAGCGCGCGTTCACAGAGTATATTGAAAAGCTGAAGAAGGAAAAGTGACCGGTTCCAGGAATACATCCAGGGCAGAATGAATTCTTCTTGAAAGATGCCATTCCTGCAGTATCTGTTCAGCCCGGGATTCTCCGTAAAGGTTAAATTCCTGGGCCTGTCTACTGAGCCCGTGTATATTGGATTCTCCAGGAGAGCTGCCATTCCTTGCCGCCATCTGTTGAGCGCTCCCAGTCCCACATAAACGAATCTTCGGTGATGTCATAAAAACGCATGCGGAAAAGCACTGAGGTGTTGTTGGGTAATATCCGCGGCTCGGTGGTTTTAAATATACGTGTGTCTCCGTCCATTTCGCCTGTAAAATTGAAATACCCCCCGTTGCTGTCGGCCCACGCCTGGTGCCATTGCTGGTCTGCCCCATTAAAAGTACTGATACTTATTCCGGTAAAGCCCATATTGTTGCCTTCGGTGATTTCAAAATTTTCCTGGATTACCCGGCCGTTCAGTTTTTTCTCAATGATATTTTTACCCTTTCCGCCTTGCCAGCTAAGGTTCCATTCACCTACCCAGAAATCCAGTTTGGACAGGTCGGCGGGGTCCGGGGCCGGTGGCTGGGAAAATACAGGTAACGTAAAAAGAAGCAGGAATAAGATGCGAAATGTGCCGGACATAATGTATTGAGTTTTGATTCAGGACAATCTACCCACTTTAAGCGGTGGATGGGTGGTCCGGACCGGAGCTGTAGTTAACAATTGTTAAAATTTATCCCAACTAGCGTAAAAAGAGGGTAAACCGCCGTTATGGAGTTATCATCACGAGCAATTTATCATTGATCTGCATTCCGGCCGGCAACCCGGAAGCCCTGGATTGAGTATATTTAATGAAAGCTCGTGGATTATGAACTGGATATTACTTGGATTTACCGTGGCGGGTGTACATGGTGTGGTACTTTCACTCGCTTTCCTGAGTGCATGGCGCCGGCAGAGAAAATTTTTCCTGGGCCTGTACGTGTTGTTTTTTTCCCTGACTATTCTGTATTACGTGATTTACTGGTATGGCAGCCTGGAACTGCACCCGCTGGTACGCTGGCTGATGTCGGGGGTGAGCTGGCTCATGCCGGCAGCCTTCTATTTTTGCCTGAAGAAAGAAAAATTAACGGTAAAGTCATTCGTCCATATTTTACCATGGGTAGCTTTCACCGTTTACTGGATACTGGCGGCAAACGGCGTCATTCCTAGGGAACAGCTTTCCATCAACGCTCCCTACATCGGATTTCTCAAAGTGGGGCTTTTTGCCGGATACGGTCTGGTGGCACGAAGGCTTACCCGGGATTCCTGGCTTGACCGCTGGCTGATTTGGGGCTTTTATTCGGTAACGGCCGGACTCGCCCTGTACTGGGCATCGCTGGTATTTGGATTCTATACGGTAAATTTCGATTATCTGATTTCGGCCGTATTCGTACTCTTTACATACGCCGTTACCTACCTTAGCCAGCGCGAATTTCTTCAGCACCAGGTAACGGGAAAGTATGCCAGCAGCAGTCTGACCAAGGAGGAAGGGGAACATATCGTGAGGAAGGTGCACGAACTGATGGAGCGGGAGCAGAGCTATCGTGACCAGACATTTAACCTGGAAACCCTGGCTGCCAAACTAAGGGTTCCCAAGTACCGGGTTTCACAAGCGCTCAACACATTCTCCCGTCAATCCTTTTCAGAAATACTCAATTCCTATCGCATCGAAGAGGCCAGGGAGAAACTGCACAGTCCGGCCTGCCGGCATTTGAAAGTGGAAGCCATTGGCGAAGAGGTGGGGTTCAGCAATAAAGTCTCATTTTACAAACACTTCAAAAAGCGATACGGCATGGCGCCAGGAGAATATCAGCGTTCGGGCAGGGGTTCTGGCCGGCCACCGCTCAGACCGGCACGTCCGGCCGGTCAAAGCGACGGATAGCCGCAGGGTACAATTACTTGCCGGCGAACAAGCGTACGCATTTTTTGTTGAATTGTGCGTAAGCCGGCAGGAGCAGGCGATTTCTTACGTAACACGTAATCCGGATACAGATATATGAGTTTTTACCAGGTCTTTGAATTTCTGCGGGAGCTTAATGCTAATAATCACACCGCATGGATGAAGGATAACCGGGAATCGTATGAGAAATCCCGGGATTTTGTCGCCCATTGGGCCGAGCAGTTGATTGGAAGGCTGGCGGAAACGGATCCTGATTTTTGGTCGTGGAAGGCAAAAAGGCTTTGTCCAGGATCAATAATAACCTGCTTTTTCATCCGGATAAGCCGGTTTACAAAGATCATTTCGGGGTGGGGCTGACCCTGTGCGGAGGGCCTTCTTCGTTTTATTGCCTCAGATGAATTCCTTGACCAGGTGGTTGAGTGGTATCGCACACTGATGCCCCTGGGCCAGTTCCTGAACCGGGCCGTGTTTGAATAGTACTCCATTCTCCTGGGCAAACTTCACTCATCCATCAAAAACGCCGCTTTAAACAGGACCAGGAATAGCTCACAGTGATATATTTAAAATTAAGGGAGAATATACATACTTTTGTTCAGTGTGTTATAATGACAATAAGATTCTGAGAAAAATTTTCCTCCAGGTACTCTTCGGGTTTATGTTGCTGATGTGCCTCATGCTGACTGCTTTTGTAAACCATTTGAGTGCACAGGCCGGGCCTGACCTGAGGGATAACTATCAGCTCGGTATCAGGAAGGCATCCGGGCCTGTCACCCTGGACGGGCGCCTGGACGAACAGGCCTGGAAGGAGGCTGATGTAGCCTCGGATTTCTGGCTGAAATTCCCGCGGGACGGGGTTAAGGCGGAAAAACGGACTGAGGTTCGTATGACCTACGACGACAGGTACCTGTACATTTCTGCGGTCTGTTACGATAAAGAAGGGGAGGTAGTGCAAACCCTGAAGCGCGACAGCCGATTTTTTGAGGGTGACGGATTTGGCCTGGTGCTTGACCCCGTCAATCAGCGCACCAATGGCTTTCTTTTTGGCATCAGTCCGTTTAACGTCCAGTCAGAAGACCTCCTGAGCCAGTCTTCCTTCGGTGAGCTTAACTATTCGTGGGATAACCGTTGGTTTTCCGAGGTTACGCGCCTGGAAGATCGCTGGATTGTCGAGATGGCCATTCCTTTCAAGACCCTGCGGTTTGAAGAGGGGACGGATACCTGGGGTGTCAATTTTTTCCGGAATGACCTGAAAAGAAATGAGTTTCACAGCTGGACCCCGATGCCGGTAAACTTTCAGTTGTATGACCTTGGATATACCGGTTCGTTAAAGTGGGATGAGTCTCCGGACAAAACAGGCACAAACATTTCTGTCATTCCCTATGTGCGCTCTTCCTATTATAAAAACAAGGAAACCGATCCGGCGGAGGATGACCTTGAAGGAGATGCAGGCCTGGATGCCAAGATCGCCCTTACGTCATCACTTAATCTCGACCTGACCATCAATCCGGATTTCTCCCAGGTCGATGTGGACGTTCAGCAAACCAATCTCACCAGGTACAGCCTCAATTTCCCGGAGAGGCGACCCTTCTTCCTGGAGAATAATGATCTTTTTACCAATTACGGAACTCCGCCGGCAAGGCCGATCTTTACCCGCAGAATGGGACTGGATGAAAACCGACAGCCTGTGCCCATTCAGTATGGCGCCCGCCTTAGCGGAAACCTCGGGGAAAATTTCCGGATTGGAATCCTTAACCTTCAAACCCGGCCGGAAACCGGGAATAACGGGCAAAATTATACGATCGCCACCTTCAATCAGCAGGTCCTCAAACGATCCCTGGTCAAGGGATATTTCACAAACCGCCAGGCGGTGGTGAAGGATGAAGGCATTGACAAGGATGATTACGGGCGGAATGCCGGCGTGGAATTCAATTACCTGAATTTGTCCGGTACCTGGAATATATTTGGCGGACTGCATATGTCGGATAAGCCGGAAATCGGCCGGGGATGGTTCCGCAACCTCGCGGTACGCCATAACAACCGTAATTTCTCCTTCTTTGTGGATTACTTTGGTATTGAAGATGAATACTATGCCGATATTGGTTTTATACCGCGCCTTGACAATTACGATGCGGAGAATGATACAGTGGTGCATCTTGGCTATGAACACCTGTTCACGAATGCCTCCTATACCTGGCGCCCTGAGGGTGAGCATGCCGTAATTGCCCATGGTTTCGAATTCCGGAATGTGATAGACTGGCTGACTGACTGGACATTCAATGAGCGGAGTACCAACCTTCAATACCAGGTGCAATTCAGAAATACCAGCAGGATACAGCTCAACCTTCAGGATTTTGATACCCGGTTACTGTTTGCCACTCGTTTTACCGGGGGTGAACCCTTACCTCCGGACACCTACCTGTATCAGCGGGCCTCATTAAACTACAACTCTGATACCCGCCGGCGCTTTGCCTTCAACGGGCAGGTGGAAGGGGGAGAGTTTTACAATGGGGATCTGTACCGCTATTCGGCCGGCATTACCTACCGGATTCAGCCCTGGGGTAATTTTAACCTGACGGCCGAACAGAATTTCCTTCGGTTGCCCGACCCCCAGGGGAATGAAGACCTCACCCTGATCAACCTTCGATCGGAAATCAACTTTTCCACCAGCCTTTTCTGGACGACTTTTCTGCAGTACAATACGCAGCAGGATAATTTTAACATCAACAGCCGACTACAGTGGCGTTACGCGCCGATGTCAGATGTTTTCCTGGTATTTACCGATAATTATGTGGCTTCTCCTTTCCTGCAGGTCAACCGTAACAGGGCTATCGTGCTAAAGGTAAACTACTGGCTGACGTTCTGAGTGAAGGGAGGAATGCCCGGGGACTTATTCTTCCAAGGGCGTAAGGAAATTATCCACCGCATAATTCCCCACCTTTCTTCCCAGTTTGTACCCTTCTTCCGAATCATACCTGAAATGTATGCCCAGGTATATCCTGGATTCTGCAGCCTCTATTCCTGCCTCTGAGAATGACTCAAAGGTTCTTTCCGGGGGCTGCATGGCAACTTTGCCCGAGAACGGGCCGGCACGGTCCACACTGTCGGTGCGCATGGTAAATGAATAATTATCTCCACGCCCCAGCGTACGGGCCAGTACGGTCATGGCCGCCATGCTGGCCTCACCGTGGGCCGAAGGATAGGATGGGAAAGCATACGTATGTCTGTGCAGGTTGTCCCAGGCAGTATCAGCTTCTGTTTCGTTGTTTTCATCATTCCCGGCCCAGCGGATGGCGGTATACGGCCGCCAGTGATTATAATGGAATTTGTTGTCAAAGACATTCACATAGGCATCATACACCGACATATTCAGCAGGGCGAACAGTCGGGCGGTTTCCCACAAATCAAGATCTTCGCGTTTCACCAGCTCACGAGCCAGCCTGTTATGGGAATTCTCAACAAAATCCTTCCACCACATGGCAAGGTGTGCCTGGTCAGGCGTCCGGCTCCTACTTTCCGTGCGGCCTGACTCCTTAACTTCATTGTATGCCCGAGTATATTCATTGCTTTGAATGGAAGGAGGGGGAGGAGCTCTGAATTGGTCTGCATTCTCCAGCAGGAAAGGCTCAGCCTTAGCCCATCCGGCTCCAAATACGAAGCCTTCCGGCGTTCCGCTGTGGGCATTGAATTCAGCGTACACACCCGGAGCCATCGGATGCCACGTATAGGATGCCTCATCCATAAATCGGTCATCTGCGCGTATTTCAATCAGTTTTTGCGCTGCGGCTTTGCCAAGTTCCACGGCGTTCGAATCAATTCCATTTCCGGAGTAAACCTCTAGCCAGTCGTCCAGAAGCCGGTTCCACACCTCCTTTTTATCAGGATATGCATGCATGGCCATCGCGTGTGATGCAAATAAAGCTGCCTGGTATGGATCGCTTTCGGGATTACTGTCCTGAAAAGCATAGGTCGTAAACCTTGGACTGACCGAATTAACTGCATCATGTACCGCAGCATGCAGCATGGCAGCGGTGCGTACACCCTTGAGTGTCAGCAAGCCGTCTTCCTCGAGGGCAAATTGAAAAATATGTTCATTCCAGTCGGTGAGTAATTCCTGCCGGAATTCTGCCTGTTCGGGCGCAGGTTGCATGCAACCCGGGATCAAAAGAAGCAGGAAGACAATGAACAGGTACGGTTTGGTTCCGTGATCCGTCATAGTTCTGAATGAACGGCAAACATGCCAGTGCCATCGTATAAGGTACAAAAATACCCGGCTTAACGCCACTTTACAGGTATAAATATGTACTCAAGTAGCAGATTGGCTCCGCGCGTTTACTTCGGTAGCCGCTTTCAGGTAAAATCTGGTACTGATTATTACCATCTACAGGGAGTCATATTAATCTCTCAAAAAACTTGCCGTACGAATGCTTGTCTTTCAACCCGGGGTCTGCGTTATTTGCCAAATGCAGTCATTCCCTGATACCAGCGCCTACGAAACACTCATCTTTGACCTGGGCGGTGTCATTATAAACCTGGATACGCAGGCCACGTACCGGGCTTTCCTTCGTCATAATCCCCAGATTACCCCGGAGATCCTTCATCACGATGTCCCGGTAAGGTATGAAACAGGACTCATTTCAGATGCCCAGTTCCGCGATGAGGTGCGCGGACTTGTTTCTCCGCACCTTTCTGATTCGGAGATCGATGAGGCATGGAATGCAATGATTCTTGATATCCCCGCATGGCGGATTGAAATGCTTCAGCAGCTTCGCAACAATCATCAGGTGATGCTGTTGAGTAATACGAATGCGATCCATATTCGACGCGTGGAAGAGGAGGTACTGCCGCATGGGCTGGAATCCATTGAAGAATTGTTTGATCAAACGTACTATTCGTACAAAATGAAAAAGCGCAAGCCCAATACGGATATTTATGAGCAGGTAATCGCTGAGAATAGTCTGAATCCGGAAAAAACCCTCTTCATTGATGACAATCCTCACAATATTACCGGCGCACGTGATGCCGGACTGGATGCGTTCCACCTGACCGATCCAGACATCCTGAAAAAATTATTAAATGGGTAAAATACGTCGTATTCACCTCATCCAGGGACTGCTTTTCCTTACCACATGCATCACGGTGACCATGTCCGGAGAATTCTGGATACGCGGCAAATTGTGGCTGGCAGGCCCCTATGAGTGGGCTGATTTTATGGAAGGGCTGAAGTTCTCCTTCCCGTTCCTTCTTTTTCTGACCGTTCACGAATTCGGCCATTACTTTACCGCTATTACCCACAAGGTAAAGACGACGCTGCCGTTTTATATTCCTTTACCTCCTTTTTTCCTGGTAGGGACCATGGGGGCCATTATCCGGATCAAAGGAATGATCTGGTCAAAAAAGCAGTATTTTGATATTGGCGTCTCCGGTCCCATTGCAGGTTTCATTATTGCCTTCGCCACCCTTTTCTATGGATTTACGCATCTTCCCGATCAGTCTTATCTGTATGACATACATCCGGAATACGCGGAACATGGAATGGATTACGGAGATCAGATGCAGGAAAGTGATTCCACCCTGGTCAATATGGCCATCGGTAAGAATATTCTTTTTTCGGTCATGGAGAATACCCTGGTGGAGGATCCGGCCCGGCTTCCTGGTAAATACGAGGTTATCCATTACCCCTGGCTCTTTGCCGGCTTTCTTGCCCTTTTTTTTACTGCCCTGAATCTGCTGCCAATCGGCCAGCTCGATGGCGGGCACGTGCTCTACGGATTGTTCGGGCATAAATGGCATTTCCTGATCAGCCGGATAATATTCACATTATTTCTGTTCTATGCGGGGTACGGCCTGTTTTCACCATCCGACGATTTCAATACCCTGATCTGGGCACCGGTCTACTACTATTTTCTGTACATAATGTTCCGTAGCTTCAAGAAGGACCAGCAGACCACACTGATGTATGCTACCATCATGTTCGCCATGCAGTTTCTGGCCCCGTTGGTATATACTGGTATTGAAGGATACAGCGGATGGCTGCTGTTTGCTTTTATCATCAGCCGGGTACTCGGAGTGGAGCATCCGAAGGCGCGCATTGAACAACCACTGAGTCCTGTCAGGAAGCTCCTGGGCTGGCTGGCACTCCTGATTTTCATCATATCATTCAGTCCGCAGCCATTTATTATGGAATAATAAGCCGCCACGACCTGGTGGCAGTTTGCACCAGGTAAACTCCCCTGGCAGGGGTATTAAGGCGGATCATCGTGCGACCTCCTTCAATGATGCGTTCGAAAGGGATGTTGCGTCCGGCCAGGTCTGTGACTGACACCGGGTCGAGCGTATTCAGGAAAAATATGCCATTGGCGGACGGATTTGGATAGGGTCTGACCGATTCACCTAATTCGTCATCAATCCCGGTGATCACGTCCAACACGCGGTTAAAAACCGGTCTGAGCATAAGGCTTCCCTGGACAAGTGTATTAGTCTCCCACAATTCTCCGAGGTTAAAGAACATCCGGTCACCTGACGAGGTATTCTGATCGAGCCCGATAGCCAGCGATCCCGGAGAATTTTGGCGGTACCCAATGTAAAACGTGCCACTCACGAGAACCGGACGGGCAAATTCATATCGAATGAATCCATTTCGCTCCGCAGCTTGCCGGGCATTGACCACCTGCCGGAAAATGACAGGCCCCGGTAAACCGCCGTCATCCTGCCAGACGGTAAGTTCGAGCTGTTTTCCATCCGGACTGCTGCCGGTGAAGGGGAAATGAATTTCCATGCCCGTAATTAAGGCATCCTCGGTCCGCAACGTGTATTGATACGCCAGGCGATCACCCGCTGTATTCAGACCTGCACCGATTTCGGCCGCACCATCATCATAACCATACACGTCCGCCAGAATATACTCCTGCCGCAGCGTATCATTCTCCTGGAAATCAACCGGGGCATATTTCGACGGATTATAGTCTCCGCCTTCAGCAATGGGCACATTGTCTTCTGCATCCAGAATAATTTCCAGTCGGACATTCGCGCTGTCGGCCGCTTCATTCCCGGTGAAGCCGGGGAAAGGTTCCCGAATAATGACTTCCTCCGAGGTGCTGGACGCGATCGGACTTTCAAGAGGTTCGACAAATGTGCTGTTGGTGTAGCTGGTCGTATTCCCAAGCGTATCGGTCACATTGATTTCATAATTGAAATAATAATTATACGCTTTGTTCTGGTTGGTTGCGCTGATTACCAGGTTCTTTAACCGAAAGGAGGGGTTGGTCAGCTGGTCCGCGGATAAATGCGTATACGGCACCTGACGGTAGCCGCCAAGGAATCCCGTCAGCGGCTCGGATATGGCGCGGTCCGGAAAGGAGCGATCGAACGGGTCACGTCCGGTATTCATGTAAATGTAATCCAGGTTCCAGATATCGAATGCCCCGGACAGGCGGCCGTATGACTGGAAACGGAACTGAAAGTTTTCGTGCAGCCAGGAGTCATCGAGTACGGGGATTACCGCCTGTCGAAATTCTCCTGTCCGGTCAAGTTCCGAGGCAGTGGCAGGCCACACATTGATCCATTCTCCCACATCATTACGGAAAAATAGAACCAGTGAATCCTGGGCATCTGGCTGGTCACCCGTTCCGGCCCACTGGTAGAAAAAACTCAGGTAAATATTGTCAGCGGCGCTGTACAAAGACAAGTCAAACGGGCGTGAAGTAAGGCTGTCAGCCGCTCCCTCTGTACTGCCCGAACCACGGGGGTTCCCATTGGCATCCAGTCCGTCAAAACTTGCCACATACAGGCTTGGGGGATCATAGGACAAGCCGGCATTAATGAAGACTGCTTCGCTGTTTTGCCAGAATTCAGGATTGGGCTCCCCGGCGTAGCTGAAGTCGTCCCAGAAGGGGAGGGTATTGAATTCATGGCCAGACCTGAGACCGGATTCATCTTTTTCGTCACTGATGATGGAAATGTATTTGAGCTGTGCTGCTCCCGGAAGGGAAGAGCAGGCGAGGATCAACAATAGTAACGTTCTCAATAAGGTCATTTACTCGTCCAGCAGTGCCTGGTTCCTGTTGATCACTGTATCACTGGCAGGCATGATCCACAGGTCCACCGGGTCACCTATTTTAATTTCTTGTCCGGATTCTGGTTGCTGCCGGATAACGATCGAAGCATCGCCTGTAGTATCTCCTTCCAGGGTAACCTGGCCAATTTTAAGGCTTGAGCCCAGGATGATAAAGCTGGCATCATCGAGGTCCTGTCCGATCAGGTCAGGGGTGGGGATGTTGGCACGCGCATATCCGTTGCCGACCACCAAATCAATGGTACTTCCCTTTGGAACCCGCTCTCCGGCACGAATAGGTTCTCCCTGGTAGTGCATTTCCATCACCAGGTTCAGGAAAGGGCTGGGTTTATAATCTATTTTCCCCCGTTTAAGCTCGTTGCTTTTAAGGACCGCCTCGGCATTACGCAGTGAGCTCTGGTTGACAAGGTCAGGCACGGGTACGGAGGGAGGAGCCACACGGTTCACAGAAATAAATATCTTCCTGCCCTCCTTGACCTTGGCTCCGGCGGGCGGGTACTGCTTCAGAATGGTCAGGGGAGGGAATTCTTCCGAATACGTGCTGTCATCCACTTCATACCTGAGGTTACGCTGGGTCACATAGGATTCCACATTGTCAATAGTGAGCCCCTGCAGATCAGGCACCGTAATGGTTTCGCCATGATTGGTCTGGCTTGGCAGGTAGCCGAAAAAGAAATACAATACCGCACCTGTAAGCAGTATGCAAACGATCAGCAGATTAATTATAAAACCTTTTGGTGTTCCGGAAGTCAATTTCATGGCAGTATAAAGTAAAAAGTTACGCGCTGTTTAAACGACTATACGTAATAAATTCTGCGAATTTCACGTTTTTCGGCTCGTGACAATTTCAGATTCCTTGCGATAACGTTCTTCTGCGAGCCTGATCAGGCGTGTGATCAGGTCCGTAAAGGATATTCCCCGTTCTTTCCACATCATGGGAAACATGCTCGAATTGGTAAAGCCTGGAATTGTGTTTATCTCATTGATCATGATCCCGCCATCCTTTCGCAGAAACAAATCGACACGGGCAAAGTCCTGGCAATGGAGGATCTTGTATGTGCGAATGGAAAGGTCCCTTATACGGTCCGAGATATCCTCTGGAATATCTGCAGGGACCACAATTTTCGCTGCATCCGGGTCGAGGTATTTGGCTTCATAGGTGTAGAATTCATACTCCTTGCTTACCACGATTTCACCAGGCAGGGAGGCCTCCACGTGATCATTTCCGATGATTGCACACTCCAGCTCGCGTCCCTCCACAAATTCTTCGCAGATCAGTGTATGATCGTAGGTGAATACCTCTTTCACGGCATCCTTAAAACTTTTCTCGTCCTGCACCTTGAACACACCAACTGATGACCCAAGGTTTGCCGCCTTAGCCATAAAGGGCAGGCCTACCGATTCGCAAATTCGCCCGAAATGAACTTCGTCCTGCTCTTCTGCGGTGTAAGACACAAATCGTCCGACCGGCACCTCCACCGTCTGCATGAGTTTTTTTGCATAAAGCTTGTTCATCGATAACGATGATCCCAGCACGCCACTGCCCACGAAGGGAATCTCAAGTGCCCTGAGCATTCCCTGTACGCTTCCGTCTTCTCCGTCCGTTCCGTGTAAAACCGGGAAGATCATGTCCACGGCAAAAGTTTGTCCGCCATCCGTACGGAACTCCTTAGGGGAGGCTGTCAGGTCAAGGCTCAGCGGATCACCGGCCGTGATATCCGGAGTGATTTCAGAAGTCAGATACCATTTGCCCGATTTGGAAATACCGATCAATACGGGCTCAAAAAGCGTACGGTCGATATATTCGGAGATATTGCGGGCTGAGTTAATGGAAATTTCATGCTCTACGGATTTCCCCCCGTAAAGAATGGCCACACGCATGGTTTTGCTCATAGATGTGCGTTTAAAAAATGCCTGTACTTTAAAAACATGAAGATAACGCTCTTATTGCAATTTAGCGCGTGTTCACGACTCTTTTTATTAACGAAAAGGTTTCTCCTCTTAATTCCACAAGGTAAACACCGGATGCCCGGTCTGATAAGTCGACCGGGAACGTCTGGTTCAGTGTATTCTCCAGATTCATTTTAAGGATCACCTGTCCGTGCATGTTGATGATTCGCAGTGTGGCATTCTGTCGTTG
Organism: uncultured Roseivirgaceae bacterium; assembly: GCA_964563925.1. Taxonomy (GTDB): domain Bacteria; phylum Bacteroidota; class Bacteroidia; order Cytophagales; family Cyclobacteriaceae; genus JAUILA01. The sequence goes on from CAZLZD010000032.1 coordinate 23,959, forward strand.
TTCCAGGTTGACGGTGATATTGAACCTGCCGTCGACTGCCGGATTCGGATAGATCAGTTGCTCGGCAAATACGACCGGTTCGTTTACAAAAATCTGGATATTGTCCAGGAAGATAATGCCTGCCTGCCGGCTTTCAGCAACAAGGGCTACCCGCACATCGGGTATTCCAGCGAGGATTTCGAGGGGGATAATCTCGCGTCTCCAGTTACTTTCATTGTTAGGTATACCGCTTCCGTCAAGAAAGATCGACGTAAGGGGCTCATAGGTAAGCCCGCAGTCCGTGCTCACATATACCCAGAGCTGATCCTTCATGGTGGATTGCTGTGCGTAGGCATAATCAAATACCAGGTAGGGGGTTGCCACGGCGGTCAGGTCCAGATCGGGACTGACCAGCCATTGCAGTGGTTCGTTTTCTTCCAGTGTGGTGAAATCAATGGAAGCCGACCGACCATAGTTTGTCTGCAGCAACGTCCACTCGGGTTGTCCGTCCCGACTGGCCATGGTCCAGCGTTCATTCAGGTCGAAGTCTTCGCGCAGCGGGAGAATGTCCTGGTCAGAGTCTACATACAGGTACTGCGAAACGGAGCTTTTGCCAGGTGGATCCATGCCGCTTTCATTTATATTTTCCATACCTGCCTCCAGCAGATAATCCCCGTCTGCCAGGGAAAGGGGTGGCAGCGTCAGGTCATATGAATCCCCGGCCGGCAGCGGCGGGTTCAGCCGGATGTCATACACGGTCTCTGTCCCGTTGATTCCCAGCCTCAGTTCGAATGCAGATAATGAGCTGCTGAGATTATTCTGAATTGTAAATGTCAGGGGAACTTCCGGACCGCAGGTTACCAGTCCCGGTGAGGAAAGGGAGATGACTGCACCCGGGTCGAAGCGGATGTTATCTATAAACAGGTTGTTACCATATCCGTTAATGGCTATAAATGCAAGGCGGACTTCCGTACCGGTGTAGGCCGACAGATCAATGCTTTCCGTGCGCCAGTCATCCGCGGATTCAGGGAAGAACGCCCGGGTTCTTGTTCCGCTCACCGTGGCCAGTTCTGCCCCGGTTTTATAATAGAGTGTATCACTTTCAAAATACGGGTCACCGCACACGTTGGTGGCGGTGATGAGCAGTCCGTCATTATTTCCAGGGTAACGGGCATGGGACAGGTCAAAGGTCAGAAAAGGACCTGCAGCATCGGTAAGGTCAATGACCGGGGAAATGAACAGGTCCGTTTCTCCTTCAAGTTCATATTCAAAGAAATTCATGTACAGCGCCTGGTTCGTCGCAGTTTCCAGGTACGCTGAAGTGATTTCCCATTCAACCAGATCATCGGGATTTATGATGGTCCACTGGCCCGGCAGGGAAGTTTCGAAGTCTACTGACAGCGACCCCTCCGCGGAAGGCAACAGGGTGGCTGTATAGGCTTTCACATCATTGTCACTGTTGGCATCAGCCAGTCCGTTGACCATTTCAATGATATACTCAAATTCGTGGTCGCCGATGGCGCCGACATTCACCGGATTGAAAGTGACCGTTCGGGTGTCCAAAGGGTTCAGGTTTACACTGAAGGTCCGGGTTTCGGCCACCATGTTGTCAATCAGCAGGCGCATGGTCACTGAAGTGATCACATTTGTCCCGTAATTCCGAATTTCTGCTTCAGGAAGGACAAGCTCGTTACACAGGAATACAGTAGCATTGGGCAGGGAGCGAATACCCGCATCATTTGCCACGGCTATTGGTGGCTCCGCACCTTTCGACTGCAGGAGGGAGCGCCGCCGCGGACTATTCTCCAGCACCACCAGCATGCGCTCCTTCTGTCCGACGGTGAAAAGGTTCATACACACATCGTTGGTGTAATCCATGTAGTTCTGAAACATGTCCGGCAAGTCACCGGCACCGGTACCACAGGTATTGGGACCGGGGTAGGCACAGGGAAAACCAAGTCCGCCGTGGTCGGTACTCTGTGCCGGGGTGTCATTGACAAAGTCATCTTCGCTGCAGTCCCCGTCGCCCCATATATGCCGAAGGCCAAGGTAATGGCCGATCTCATGGGAGGTGGTACGGCCAAGGTTATAGGCGGGTATCAGGTTGGCTTCCGGGTAAATTGCCTCAGAGCCGAAGACCATAAAATCCACTACAATGCCATCGGTAAGGGCATTGGCACTGCCGAGTTCGAGTCCTTCGAGCGGACTTACCGGAAACTGGGCGTAGCCAAGGAAATTACTGCCCATATTGGTCACCCAGATATTAATGTAATCTTCGGCGGGCCAGTAACTTAGTTGTTTGAGCCGGAAATTCTCCACAAGTTCCCAGTCAGACTGTCCGCCATCCACCCGTACGATTCCATTGGTAGGCAGTCCCTCAGGGTCTCGACGGGCCAGGGCAAACTCTATTTCAGTATCAGCAGCCACCGGGAGGAAATCATCAGGCGTATTGTCCCGGTCGGGATTGTTGCGCCGGAAATCCTGGTTCAGTACCTCGATTTGAGAAAGGATCTGCTCATCAGAAAGATTGCTTCCAACTCCGACCGGTTCCCCGTTATGCACGACATGGACCACTACCGGGAGGGTAACTACTTCCTGTATTTTGCCGGCTGACAGGGTACGGCTTCTTCGTTCCGTTATCTTCCGGGATATCCATTGCTCAAACTGGCGGTCATCTTCGGCCGGGATGGCCTGGGTCTGCTTCCACTTTTCGTAATATTCTATACCGCATTTTTCAACGGGCTGCTGAACCTGTGCCTGTCCGGATACACTCAAAAGGAAAATGGCCGGTACTGTGAACAGTCCGGTCAGGAAGGCGTTTATCCGTGTGACGCCCAGCACCTTACATCAAATTGTCTGGTAGTTTGGCGTTGGGGTCCCCGGGCTTGGTAATATTGATAGCCTCTACACCTCTGATTTCGGGTACGGCCTTTTTGATTGCTTCTTCCACACCTGCCTTGAGGGTCATGGTTGACATGGGACAGGTGCCGCAGGCGCCCAGCAATTCAAGGCGTACGATCATTCCGGAAGTTATCTCCAGCACTTTCACATTGCCTCCGTCTGTCTCCAAATAAGGGCGGATCGCATCCAGTGCCGCCTCAATCTTTCCTTTCAGTTCCTGATCTGATAATGCCGATGTCGTTGCCATACTTAATTTACTTCAACTTTTTTTGTTTCTTCAAGCCTGGCGTTTCTGATCGCCACCTGCTGGGCGACCGTCCGTGCCAGCTCCTGAAAGGCTTCACCTGTACTGCCCTCTTTCAGGGCAACAGGATATCCGCTGTCCCCGCTTTCCCTCACTTCCTGTATTATGGGAAGCTGTCCTAACAGGGGAACATCCTGCTGTTTGGACAGGTTTGCTCCTCCGTTTTCGCCAAAGATAAAATATTTCTTATCCGGCATGTCCGGAGGTGTAAAATACGCCATATTTTCAACGATGCCAAGCACCGGGACGTTGATCTGCGGTTGCTTGAACATTGCCACGCCTTTCCTTGCATCGGCCAGTGCCACCTTTTGGGGTGTGGTCACAATGACTGCACCGGTCACCGGTACCGTCTGGACCATCGTGAGGTGTATGTCGCTCGTGCCGGGTGGCAGGTCTATAAGCAAATAATCAAGTTCGCCCCAGTCTGCATCACTCATGAACTGGCGTAAAGCCGAGCTGGCCATAGGCCCGCGCCAGACCACGGCATTTTCCGGCGGGGCCAGAAAACCGATGGACATGATCTTTACCCCGTACTGCTCAAGGGGAATGATGAGATTTTTGCCATTTACCTGACGTACGCCCGGCTGTTCGAATTCACAGTTGAACATGACCGGAACGGAGGGACCGAAAATATCTGCGTCAATAAGTCCGACGCGTGCGCCCTGTTTTGCCAGGGCCACGGCGAGATTGGCCGCTACTGTGGATTTGCCGACACCACCCTTGCCTGAAGCAATGGCAATAATGTTTTTAACGCCTGGCAGCACCGGCGTATTGTCGCGGGTGGTGGTAACCTGTGAGGTCATATTGATCTCCACCCGCAGGTCGTCAGAAAGATGGGAATGTATCGCTTTCTCGCAATCCATCCGGATCATCTCCTTCAGCGGACAGGCAGGGGTGGTCAGAACCACCGTAAATTTGATTACATCGCTGAATGTTTCCACATCCCGGATCATGCCCAGTGTAACCAGATCCTTTTTAAGATCAGGGTCCTGGACGGTTGAAAGGGCTTTCAGTACTTCCTCTTTGCCGTAGCTCATATCCTCGCGTTCAATTGCAGTTTCTAAACAACAAAATTACGGCATTTTATTTCCCTTGAGGAATATTTGGGCAATTCTTTTACGCAGAGCCCCGCCTGCAGAATCATTTCTTTTTAAAGGTCATATCCATGGTTATCTCCGTCCCGTTATCCAGACGCGTGACTTGCTGCACCAATGTATTTTGGTTGATGGTAATCCGGCCGTCCTGGATTTTGTTTCCCGAAACATCCGTGTCTGTGTAGATGAATGTATCCCCTTCAAACTTACCGGATCCATATACCACGCTGGGACCTTCAAACAACATCAGGTAAATTTTATCGTCGGCCTGGTTATAGGCCAGAAGTTCAGTGGATAATACCGTGCGGCTGCCGTTGATGCTTGCGGTAACCTCACAGTATACTCCGTTTACCTGGGAGGCGGTTTCACAGGATACGGTGAAATCCGGCGGGAGGGTTTCGGCCATTCCCTTGTCAAGCTGCGTTTTGTCTGGTACCCAGGATCCGTTCAGTTGCCGTAAGTGTTCGAGCTGGGACTGGGCTGCGCATAGCAGAGATGAGCTGGTTAAACAAATGATTAAGAGGCTTTTCATTGTTATAATTTAAAGTTACAGATGAGTAAAAAGTTAATATACTCAATTAAAGCTATGAACCACAGGAATTTCAGGCGCGGTGTGAATAATGTTGTGAATCCTCAGGAAGGTAGTTAGATTTACATCGTGATAGCCAAAGCCACCATAGAGGAAGTTCGTGACCGAATGGATATTGAGGAAGTAGTGGGGGACTTTGTCACGCTCAAGCGGAAAGGAAGCGGTAAATACCTCTGGGCCTGCTGCCCGTTTCACGACGAAAAAACACCAAGCTTTGCCGTGACACCCGACAAAGGGATTTATAAGTGTTTCGGTTGCGGAAGATCGGGTGATACCATCTCCTTCGTGATGGATCACGATGGGCTCAGCTATATCGAGGCCATCCGGTACCTGGCGCAGAAATACGGTATAGAAATCCGTGAAACCGAACAGTCTGACGAAGCCCAGGAAGCCCAGAATGAAAAGGAGAGCCTTTACATCATTCTCCGGTTTGCCCAGGAATACTTTCGTAAAAACCTTAAAGAGACCGATGAGGGGCGATCGATCGGGTTGAGCTATCTCAGGGAGCGTGGTATTGACCCCCGGACTATCGATAAGTTTGAACTCGGCTATTCCCTGTCTTCCTGGGATGATCTGCATGCACACGGCCTGGAGAATAAATACCAGGAAGACCTGATGGAAAAGGCGGGCCTGATTGTCCGGAAGGATGAAAAAAAGGTTTACGACCGTTTCCGCGGCCGGGTCATGTTCCCGATTCATAATGTGTCAGGGAAGGTGATTGCCTTCGGGGCACGCACATTACGGAAGGATGACAAGCCCAAATACCTGAATTCACCCGAGAGCGAAGTCTATCATAAGAGCCGTATACTGTATGGAATCTACCAGGCACGGCAATCCATCCGGCAGCAGGACAATTGCTACCTGGTCGAAGGCTACACCGATGTGATCGCCATGCATATGGCCGACATTGAAAATGTGGTGGCCTCCTCAGGGACGTCCCTTACGACCGAACAGATTAAATTGATCAGCCGCTTTTCCAACAACATCACCGTCCTTTATGACGGAGATCCGGCCGGTATCAAGGCGTCACTGCGCGGGATAGATATGATCCTGGAAGCCGGCATGAATGTCCGCACGCTGGTGTTCCCCGAAGGGCATGATCCTGACAGTTATTCCCAGAAACTGGGGACCGAGGCCTTTGGCCGGTTCCTGGAGGAAAATACCCGTGACTTCATCACCTTCAAGGTCGACCTTTTTGTGAAGGAAGCCGGAGGCGACCCGATTAAAAAAGCATCTGCAATAACTGATATCATACAGACAATCAGTAAAATACCGGATGGAATTAAACGATCACTTTATGTAAAGGAGAGTGCCCGTTTACTCGAAATGGACGAGGAGGTGCTGATTACAGAGCTGAACAAAATCCTGATCAGGGAGCGCAGAAAGAAGCCCGATACCCGGCAGGAGCCACCGCCTGATTTTGTGCCCGACTATTCGGAAGAGGAAAAGACCAAAGGGAAGACCCACGACGAATTAATCGCCATCCATGAACGTGAATGCCTGCGGTTACTGATCCGGTACGGCACACAGCCGGATGAGGAGCAAGCCCCGATGTATCAGTACAGCCTGTCGGAACTCGAGGAGGTTGAGTTTATCACCCCGTCCTATGCGGAGATATTTTCTGTGTACAAGGAAGAGCTGACAAGGGGGAATACCCCGGATGCCGATTTCCTGCTGCGGAATACGCCGGGAGAACTAAAAAAAGATGTGATTGACCTGCTGGCTGACCGGCATGAGGTCAGTGAGAACTGGTATAAGCGGTTCAAGATATTTGTACCATCTGAGGAAGATTTGCTGGATAAAATGTTTATGACCAATATGGCCAGGCTGAAGCGGTCTATTGTGCAGAAGCTGATCGACGAACATAAGGAGAAGTTGAAGAATGTGACCGACCCTGAAGAAACAGACCAGCTCTTGCATATTCAGCAGGAACTTAAAAAGGCGGAAAAGGAATTGGCTGACCTGCTGGGTATTGTGATACCGAAGTGAAAAGGAACCCGGCGGGCACCTGAATTGTTGGAATAAAGAATTAAAATACGGCCACTGGCAACGGAATATATGCAGGACAGACCATTGAACACCATTGAGGAAGCTCTTGAGGATATCAGGAACGGAAAAGTAATTATTGTAGTGGATGATGAGGATCGGGAGAATGAAGGTGACTTTATCTGTGCGGCCGAATGCATCACCCCCGAAATTGTCAATTTTATGGCCACCCACGGACGAGGACTGATCTGTGTACCGCTGGTGGAAGACCGGTGCGAGGAACTTGGCCTGGAAATGATGGTTGGGCGTAATACCGCCTCCTTTGAAACGCCATTCACCGTTTCAGTTGACCTGATCGGACATGGTTGTACCACCGGAATATCGGCGCATGACCGGTTTAAAACCATCAAGGCGCTGGTGGATCCCGAGACGGATCCTGACGAGTTAGGCAAGCCGGGCCACATCTTTCCACTGAAAGCCAAACGTGGCGGTGTCCTTCGCCGTGCCGGTCATACCGAGGCGGCAATTGACTTTGCGCGGCTGGCGGGTTTTCGCCCGGCGGGTGTGCTGGTGGAGATAATGAACGAGGATGGTTCGATGGCACGCCTGGATGACCTGAAAAATGTGGCCGAACGGTTTGATCTGGCCCTGGTCTCCATTCAGGACCTGATCCAGTACCGTATCGAAAAGGAAAGCCTGATTGAAAAACAGGTTCAGGACGTGGACATGCCCACTGACTTCGGCCATTTCAAACTGATTGCCTACAGGCAGACAAATACCGGGGATAACCACCTTGCACTGGTCAAGGGAACCTGGGAACCTGATGAACCTGTCCTGGTCAGGGTGCACTCTTCCTGTGTCACCGGGGATATTTTCGGATCCTGCCGCTGTGATTGCGGCGGACAACTGCACGCAGCCATGCAGATGGTGGAAGATGCAGGCAAGGGTGTGGTCCTGTATATGAACCAGGAGGGACGCGGCATCGGACTGATCAATAAGCTGAAGGCTTATAAACTGCAGGAAGAAGGCCTGGACACGGTGGAGGCCAATCTGAAACTTGGATTTGATATGGACCAGCGTGATTACGGCGTTGGAGCCCAGATTCTGCGGGACCTTGGCGTGAAGAAAATGAAATTGATTTCCAATAATCCCAAAAAACGGGTGGGACTGATTGGCTACGGACTCGAAATTGTCGAAAATGTAGCTGTGGAAATCAAACCAAATGTGTATAATGAAAAATATCTGACTACTAAAAGAGATAAAATGGGTCATCAGATCCTGAAGAATGCAAAGTAAAGTCACCTACATACTGCTGGCGCTAATCGCCGTGGTGTCACTTAATCAACATCCGGCGCATGCCCAGAAATTCTCCTCGGAAGTCTGGCATAACGGAGAAGTTGTTTTGCTGGAAGGGGATACGCTGTCCGGCCGTGTAAAATATGACATGGAAGCCCAGATCGTACAGTTTTCCGGTAACGGCGAGACCATTCAGACCTTCAGTCCGCGTAAACTGATCGCGTTTGACCTGTACGATGAAGTCCTTGGTGCCTACCGTGTTTTCTATATTCTCCCGTTTGAGGCCAATGGCCACTACCGTACCCCATACATTTTTGAAGTCCTGTACACCGGCTCCCGCATATCCCTGCTGCGTACCGAAAGTGTGGAGACGGTTGTCCGAAACACACCCTATATTTACGGGGGCAGCTATTCCAGTATAGAACAGGTCTACACCTACTATTTTCTGAAGCCAGGCGGCGACATCCAGGTATTCTCCGGAAAAAAATCTGATTTATACAGGATCATGGCAGATCGCTCTTCCGAAATTAAGGATTATATAAAGGAGAATAATATGAATGTGGACCGTCTGACCGACCTTATTCGTATTTCTTCCTATTACAACTCACTCTAATTCACAATCAAACTCATGAAGAGACCCTTAATTCTGGTGTCGAATGACGATGGCATCACGGCAAAAGGCATTCGCCTGCTTGTAGATATTATGAAAGAACTCGGTGACGTGGTGGTGGTGGCACCGGACGGACCCCAGTCGGGTATGGGTCATGCGATCACCATTGGTAATACCTTACGCCTGGAGGAAACCGATATTTTCGGGGAGATTCCGGCATACGAGTGTTCCGGGACCCCGGCTGATTGCGTGAAGATAGCCAAGCATTTTGTCCTGAAGGACCGCAAGCCTGACCTGGTGGTCAGCGGGATCAACCACGGAAGTAATACGTCGATCAGTGTATTATACAGCGGGACCATGTCGGCGGCTATAGAAGGGGCTATCGAAGGGATGCCGGCGATTGGATTTTCCCTGTGTGATTATGCATCTGATGCCGATTTCTCGCATATACGGCAGTATGTGCACCGGATTACCTCACTGGTCCTGGAAAAGGGCCTTTCCAAAGGAGTGGCACTGAATGTTAATTTCCCGCCTAAAAGGAATGAAGAACTGAAAGGGGTCAAAATATGCCGCCAGGCGCGGGCAAAATGGCAGGAAGAGTTTGATCAGCGCTACGATCCGAATGGCAGGCGCTATTTCTGGCTGGCCGGTAATTTTGTTAATTTTGACCACGGTGAAGACAATGACGAATGGGCCATTGCCAATAATTACGTGTCAGTGGTTCCCTGTCAGTTTGACCTGACCGCACATCATGAAGTGGTGAATCTTCACAGCGAATGGGAAGAGATGGTGAAACTATAATTGCCCCACCAGTACTTCCACGCCCTGCTTCAGTGAGTGTCCGTCCCTGACGTGCTCAAGTAACGCGTTCTGAAGGTATTTGGGCACATTCTCCCCCGATTTCAGCTTTTCAACCACATCATTCAGCATGCTGGCGAGCTCCTTGTCGTTCATCTGATCGGCCTGCTTTTGCAGGTTGGTGAATTCGTCGATCAGCGGGGAGTTGGTGGCCCTCTTCTGGGAGATACGATATTGCTCCATGCGGTCTTCCGTTTTAGCATCCATGCACTGGTTATAGGCCGCCACCAGGGCATTCATGTCCTTTTTCCGGTATACCCCCTCGGCGATTGCTTCTTTCACGGGGCCGCAATCATCGAGGAAATTTGCCATGGATTTCTTGAAAAGGAAGTTGGGAACTTCTGTTCCTTCACCACTTCGTTTGTACAGAAAGTGGGCATTATAGGTGTATGACTTATCAGACCGGAATTTGAGAAGGCTCAGGTAGCCGTCGGTCTCCACCTGCATAAGCCGGTACTTTTCCCCAAACTTTATGGTCCGGTAGGGTATTCCGTCCTGCACCATCGAGACAATTTCATGCCCCTTGTAGCGCTCTTTCATTTCATCATTCTCAAAAGTGACTTCCTCGTACAAATCGCCCGGGAGTAATAATTCGATGTTTCCCCGGAGGGTGTCTCCTGATGTGAGTACGAGTCTGTCCTGTGCGCCGGCTGTGACCACAGCGGCCCCGCACATTAGAAGTAGAAGAAGTCTGATTGAATAGTTCATATATGTAAAGGTAGACGTAAATTATTTAATTCAAGTTCATTTAAAGGCTATACCTCATTATTTGGTTTTTCCTCTATTCGTTTGTGCAATTTGACCGGATTCCTTGATTTCCGGATTTTCATATTGATCAGCTCGACCATCAGTGAGAAAAATACCGCAAAATAAATATACCCTTTGGGTACGTGGTAATGTAACGCTTCGATCAGGAGCATAAACCCGATCAGGATCAGAAATGAAAGTGCCAGGATCTCCAGCGACGGGTGTTTGGCAATAAATTCACTGATCGATTTGGCATACTTCAGCATCACCAGGATGGAGATCACCACGGCAATGATCATAAGGACCAGCTCTTCGGTAAGTCCGATGGCAGTCAGAATGGAATCAAAGGAGAAGATGATATCCAGCATAATGATCTGGAGAATGACACTCTGCAGGGATCCTTTTTTGGCAGAATCCTGGCTGGTGGCTTCCCCTTCCATTTTATGATGTATTTCCAGGGTGCTTTTGTACAGGAGAAACAAACCGCCCAGGGCAAGGATAATATCCCGGATGCTGAAGCCGGTATCGAATGCAGTAAAGACCGGCTCCTTGAACTTAATGATCCAGGTAATGGCCAGGAGCATGCCAATCCGCATGACAAGCGCCAGGATGAGGCCCCAGTTCCGTGCCTTTTGCTGCTGGTTTACCGGTAATTTGTTTGAGACAATGGAAATAAAAATAATATTGTCGATCCCCAGGACGATCTCCAGAAATGTCAGTGTGAGTAAGGCCACCCAGGCGGAAGGTTCTAACAAAATATCCATTGGGCAAAATTATAAGATTTTCACAGATTCTCTGCGGGCCTCCATATTTTGAGAAACACCGGAAATTGAAATCTGGCGGGCCGGGGAAGGAGCAGGTTTTTACTGAATTCCCGGAGCGGGTCCCGGCCGGTTGCAGCAATATACGCCTTTACGGCAGACCAGGTGGAAAGGTAGCCGGTAAGCGCATCCCTTCCCCAGGTAACTTCGGCGTTCAGTTCCCATGCGTGAAGGAACGGGATTCCGATGCCTTCATACTTGTTCTCTATCCATTTCCGTTCGGGCGGCCAGTACTCGCCGAGAATGCCCTCATAGAGTTCTTCCAATGCAGGATTAACCGCAGGAGGACCTTTGATGAGTCCGTAACCGAAACAGGCAAGAATGCCCTCCGTTTTTAACACCCGGCGCACCTCGTTGCGGAAAGCTTCGATATCAAACCAGTGGAGCGCCTGACCCACGGTTATAAGATCCACCGAATCACCGGGGAGTCCGCTTTGTTCGGATCGGGCAACTTTCCATTCGATATTTGGCCGGAGCGGGGCCTGATCCAGCTGATTTTGGCTGATATCCGTGCCTGTAACCTGGTCGAAGTAACGGGCCAGTTGTACGGCGACCTGTCCGTTACCTGTCCCGGCATCCCAGGCCATTTGGGCAGACGGGGTCATGGACAGGATAATCCGGTATAATTCCTCAGGGTATACCGGCCGGAACCGGGCATAATCGGAGGAATGGCCTGAAAAGAGGTCTTTAACCGATTTCATGGCTGAGATTCAATTTCTTCCTTTAGTTCCTTCAGTTCACGGAGTGTTCGCCCGTACATTATTCGGATGATTCCTTCATTGACCATGACAATGACGGGCAATATCCAAAGCAGGTGTGCCAGGGAGACCTGTCCGAACCGATACACATACCAGGTGAACAGTAATGCGGCTCCGACGGGTATCGCCAGCCGCCAGGTATTGGCCAGGCTGATGAGCCGGTGGCTGACTTGTTTGAGCATGGAAAGGAGGGAGGAAGCTTGTGCGGTCGGAAGTGATACCGCACGCCGGTGCAGACGGTAAATCATGAACAGGGCCAGCGAAAATACGGTGAGAACGGCTGCGACTTCCGGCCAGTACTGAAAACCGGCAAGGCCCGCAGCCAGGATCATGATGACCACCAGCAGCAGTGAAATCAGCAGGTCGGTTTTTATTCTTCGCTGAAACCGGTCAGAAGAATCCTTCAGCGCCCTGAGGAACGTGCTCTCAAGTTCGTCACGGGTCCGTACATTCTCCGGCGTGTAAGCCAGCCATATATCTTTAATTTCATCCGTTTCCATCCTGGGATATTATCTGTTTAAGCCTTTTTTTGATCCGGTTGATCCGGACGCCTGCATTTGATTCACTTATGCCGATGATGGCCGCAATTTCCGCATAAGACCGTTCTTCAAGATACAGAATCAGAATGGCCCGGTCAATGTCATTCAGCTGCCTGATCGCCTTATCGAGGCGTTCATGGTGCGAATCTTCCTCCCGCTTTTCTGCTGTATCGTATTCCTGTAAGTAAGCCAGCTTACGTTCATCTGCCTTCTTCCGGTTGCGGTAGTGGGCCATGCAGGTGTATAAGGCCACCCGGTAGACCCATGTAGACCGGCTGGATTCACCGCGAAATGAACCAAAACTTTTCCACAGGTTCAGCATGACCTCCTGGAACAGGTCATCCTGCTCAATTCGGCCTGCGCTGTAATTTCGGCAAATCCTGAGGATACGTTCCTGTTCCTGGTCTATAACATCAAGAAAATCTTTTTCCGTGGGAGTCACGCTATGTTCCTTTGATTATATAGTGTGGACTGAGGGCATATTATTACATTTTTGAAAAAAATTGATTTTTTTTCTGAATAACTGTAACCTATGGGCACGAATTTCAGTCTTATGTACAGAAACACTACTTAACACTATGCTGTTTTCAACCAAAAAAATGCGAAACATCGCCCTCGGAACATTGGCTGCCATCTGGATAGTCAGTGTTTTATCTCTTGGAATGGCTTCACGTACCGCTGCGAGTTGCGATCCTGATTGCCCGATGGAGATGCTCAACAAGAGTGAACTCACCTACAAAGGACTGGAGAAAAAGGTTATCCTTTTTTCGGGTGTGGCTGCCTGGCTGAGCCAGTACTACAACTCCGCTAAGTGACGAGGATCAGCTTCCTCTTTTGCATCCTTTTAGTGTATTTTTGCGGGTGCAATGATTCTTCCCCTGTTTCCGTACCGTCTTCGTATTCTAACCCCGACAGCATGACTGTTTCAACCACTGACCTGACGTTTCTGGCGCTGGGTGATTCCTACACGATCGGTGAGTCTGTACCTGAAGACCTGCGCTGGCCGGTTCAGCTGGCTGATACAATGAATACGCTTGGCGTTGCCATGAACGATCCGGTTATCATTGCACGTACCGGATGGCGTACAGATGAACTTATAGAAGCCATTGATCGGGAAAATCCACAGCCTCCATTCGGACTGGTCAGTTTGCTGATTGGAGTGAACAACCAGTACCAGGGCCGGCCGGTAGAAACCTACCGGGAAGAATTTGCCCGCCTGCTGCAGACGGCACTTGATCTTGCCGGCGGGCAGCCCGGGAATGTCATGGTATTATCCATCCCGGATTACGGCTATACTTCCTTTGGAGAGGCAAACCAGGAGTCTATATCCACTGAGCTGGCAGAATATAATACGATTAACAAAGAATTAACAGAGGAGGCGGGGATCCGGTACATATATATCACGGATATTTCGGAACGCGGACTTGACAACCCTGACCTTGTAGCTTCGGATGGCTTGCATCCTTCCGGCAAGCAATATGCGCTTTGGGTACGACGTATCATTGAGAATCCTTCATACAGGGAGCGGTTTTCACTGGATTAGGCACCTTGTGCAACCCGAAGCTGCCGGGCCACCACGATGGCAATCAGGCTGAAAACGACGGCCACATAACCAACCTTTTCATAGCCTATTAGCGCAGTTGCATTTTCATGCAATTCCGACGGTTTGTCCGAGATAAGGAAACCTGCGAGCAAGGTAGCCAGCCCGCTCGAAATTTGCTGTACTGAACTCCGGATACTCATAAAGCTTCCCCTGTTCTCAGGACGAATGACCGAAGTGACCATGGTGGTCGAGGGAACCATTCTTCCGTTGGCGAGGATAAAGAAAAGTCCGCTTACCACGAGTGCCTGCCACAAAGGAATGGGCGGCAGGTTGGTTATCAGAAGTATTGGTATCAATACAAGCAGGCCAAACAAGGTAAAAACACGAAGTCTTCCGTATTTGTCGGCCGCCTTGCCTACCCGGGGACTGGTGAAGATGGTCAATGCACCTCCTACCAGATAAATGTAGGACAGTTGTTCCTCGGTAAAACCAACATTGCCCACCATATAGGGAGCAATGAAAGGGATAATGGTGAAATGTCCGAACATCAGTACGGAGGTGAACAACAGGCCCATGAGGGAGTTTTTCCGGCCAAGAATCTCCCTGACTACTTTCCATGGACTGACCGTGTCACCCGGCGCCCGGAGATGATCGCGCATGGAGGGGATAAAGAAATAAATCATAACCAGGATAACTATACCCAGAATACCGAGGAACAGAAAGGGGGCATGCCAGGAGAATATAGTGGCCAGGTATAATCCAAAAGGAACCCCGAATACCGAGGCCGCTGAAAAAGAAGCCATCACCAGTCCGATACCCGCCGCCCGGCGTTCAAGGGGAATGGCATCACTGATTATGGAGAGAATCAATGCACCCAGCACACCTCCGAAAGCACCGGCAAGTGAGCGGGTGATCAGGAGGAAATGATAGGTGGGGGCAAGGGCGCAGGCAATGGTTCCCAGGGTAAATCCGCTGTAAACAAACAGGAACATTGACTTTCGGTCAAACCGGTCAATCTGAAAAGCTGCAATAAAACCGGCTGCCCCCGCCGAGAAGGTATAGGAAGAAACAAGCAGGCTGAACTGACGCGGGTCAATCTCAAATATCCGCATGAGCTGGGAACCCAGGGGCATCATGATCATGAAATCCATGATATGGGTAAACATCGCCGCAGCGAGGATGAACAAAAAGAGCTTTTCCTTATTCATTAAACATAAAAATATCCCGACGGAACGTATCCGACGGGACGAGATTGTAAGTTATCTGCCCTTTATTGGTCGGCCGGCCATTCTCCTTCACGCACAAAACTAGTGATTGGTTTCCTCTTTCTCCCTGCTAATTCCATTTCTTTTAGCTCATCATCAAGGGTTTCCGGGTCACCTCCGTAATAGCCGACAGCGATGGCGGTGGAGATGTGATACCCATCGGGTACATCAAATTCCTCCTGCGCCTGTTTCCAGTTGATCCCGGCCATCTGATGGACGGCAATACCCATGGCCTGTGCCTGGAGGCTGAAGTTGGCCACTGCTAAGCCCAGGTCATGCAAGGCATGAAAGTTCTCCTTTCCTTTAGGGGTTTTTTCCTTGTATGCAGTAAAGATTAGTACCGGGGCATTTCCCACCCATCGCTGATTAAAGTCTGCCAGGCATTCAAACGCCTGCTGATAAGCATCGGATCCCTTGCGAAAATACATGAATCTCCATGGCTGCAGATTGTTTGAGCTTGGCGCCCATCGCGCTGCCTCAAACATCGACAGCAGGTCATCATCCCTGACCGGTTCCGGAGCGAATGCACGCGGGCTCCATCTGTTAGCGATCAGTTCGTGAATAACATGGTCTGTATTCGCACTTTTATTCATTTGAGGTATCTTTACGGTTGAGTTCTCCATATACAATTTTAACGTCACCGGGGATTCAATGTTCAAACCTATACTTCATGCTTATGGCTTCATTTTCAGAACTCGTCACAAAAGATCATCCGGTACTTGTTGATTTTCATGCAACCTGGTGCGGACCGTGTAAAATGATGGAGCCGGTTGTCAGGCAACTGAAACAGAAGTTTGGTGAAAAACTTTCTGTGATCAAGATTGATGTGGACAGGAACCAGGAACTGGCCGGCAAGCTGGGCGTACGGGGCGTACCCACCTTTATATTATTTGTCAACGGAGCACAGGTCTGGCGCGAAAGCGGAGCGAGGCCGTTGAACGAGCTTGAATCCGTGGTGAATTCACACCTTTAAGTTCACATGTAAGAATTTGCAAAGGTTTGACAAGTAAGAAAAGTCGCTATTTGCAATCTTCGAGGCGCACGGATGGCAGAAAATATCAGGACCCGGGGTATATATTAGGAATTTTAAAATTTTGCACTCAAGTTTGTAGTAAGTGTGAGGTTGTTGGAAAGGTTGAGGTATAGCCTTATAAAATTATGAACAGCAGGGATTTAATTGTGTTAGTTGAGGACGATGATACGGATGCATTTATTGCGCGTACGCTTCTGGAGAAATGCCGTCCGGGACTCACCATCGAACGGTTGAGTCACGGTCTTGAAGCCCAGCGTTTTCTGGAAGAACTGGATGGGATTCCCTCGCTTATCATTCTTGACCTGAATATGCCCTTTCTGAATGGTAAGGATTTTCTTGCTGACCTTCGCAAAGACGATACCCGCAAAGATACAGAGGTAGTGGTATTGTCTTCTTCTGAAAATAAAGAGGATAAAAGCAAATGTGCAGAGTTGGGCGTACGCCATTACTTTACCAAGCCACTCACCCTTCAGACTGCCGGCAGAATTATAGAGCTTGCTGAGGCATCTTTGGGAAATTAATTGATTGCTTCAGTGCCTCGGAAAAATAATTATTTTTACACTCCAAGAGAGTTTCATTTTCTAAACCCAGAATCATGAATAGAATCCTTGTACCAACCGATTTGTCGGAAATTTCGGAGAATGCCTTACGCTTTGCCTGTGATATTGCCGACAAGGCACAGGCTGAGGTGTACCTGGTGAATTTTGTTGAACATCCCTTTGATGAATCTTTTTCCACCTCAGGAGATGTTCGGGCCAAGTACGATGACGAAGAGACGATTTTTACCATTGAATTGATCAGAAGGAATACCCGTCTGCTTGAAGAAATGGCCAATAAATACGGATCAGGCCGTACCATATATTACCAGGTACACAACCGGGACCTGGAAGACGGGGTGGATGATTATGTGAAGGACAAGAATATAGACCTGGTGGTCATGGGAACTTCCGGAGAGGAAAATGTGAGTGAATTTTTTACCGGGAATCATACTGAGAAAGTCATTAACCAGGCGTCCTGTCCGGTTATCTCTCTCCAGGAAGACCATACCCCAAAAAATCTGGATAAGATCGTGCTGGGGGTCGAACTGGAAGAAGACGATAAGGATAATTTCAGGAATGCCACATCCTACCTGCGTGATATTGCCCGGACGCTGGATGCTACCCTGCACCTGGTTCATGTGTCTCGGAAGGGGTCAGACGACAAGGATGAGGAAGAATTACTCCTTAATAATTTTGCTGAAAAGTTTAACCTGGAGAATTATACCGTTTCGGTTCAGCACGCCAACGACGTGGAAAAAGGCATTATGTACTACGCGCATTCGGTGGGAGCGGGCATGGTGGCTGTATTGACACATGCTGAGGGCGGCTTCTTCAGAATTTTCCGTACAAGCCTTTCAGAAGAACTGAGCAAGGATTCCGATATTCCGGTCCTTACCATCAACCTGCACCGGGTCTGAGTCATTCATGCGGAAAAAACAGTAAAGCGGGCGCGGCCCGCTTTTTTTTGGCAACATATCTGCATCACAGTGGGTGATGAACATATGGCAAAAAGTAAAGAGGTTTGGAAAAATACTATGGGATACAGGAAAGGAATTCGCGAAAGAGGAACCTTTCGGTCACGCCGCTGAAATAGCCTTCTACACCATATTCTCCATGCCAGGTGTACTGATTGTTGCCGTTAGCATTGCCAGCTCCTTCTATGATCGTGAATTGGTAACGGGGGGAATAATGGACCAGATATCTTATCTGGTAGGTCCCAACAGCGCCGAGCAGGTACAAAAGGTATTGGAGAATGCGCGAACTTCGGCCGACTCATCTGTTGCCAGGTTCGTGGGTGTTGTAACCCTGCTCTTTAGTGCCACCACCGTATTTGTTTCCCTGCAAAGTGCCCTGAACAAAATATGGGACATACGTCCTAAACCTAAAAAAGGATTCCTGAAGCTGATTATCGACAGGGCATTATCCTTTGCCATGATCATCTCTATCGGATTCCTTTTGCTGGTTTCTCTCCTCCTTGATGCTGCGATCGTTTTTCTTGGTTCCTCCATCCAGGAATATATCGGGGTGGATATCATGCTCGCCGGCGTGATTAATTTCCTGCTTTCCGTGCTGGTCATTGCCGTGATATTTGCCCTGCTGTTCAAAGTGCTTCCTGATGCCGTGGTGGCATGGAATGATGTTTGGTCCGGAGCTATACTGACCACGGCCTTATTTATGATGGGAAAATTTTTAATAGGGTTCTACTTAGGGAACAGCTCGGTGGGCAATGCCTACGGAGCGGCCGGATCCCTTGTATTGCTTCTGGTATGGATTTATTATTCATCCATCATACTTTTATTTGGGGCCCAGTTTACGCACGTTTACAGCGTTGCCATGGGGAAGAAAATAAGGCCTTCAAAACATGCGGTCAAGATAAAAGTAATCGAGGTGGAATCTGAATGACGCACATTGTGTATATTATTCCTCAATATTTAACAAGAATTCGACAATCAGCATTGAAAGAAATCAGCGCATACACCCTGTCATGTTCCGGTTTACCCCGATCATTTCAGGCACTTTTAATCCTATTGACCCTTTGGTCCCTGTCAGGATGTAATACACTGAAACCTTATTACGGGAAAGAATACAGGAACTGGCAGGAATACCAGTTGCCCGATTCAGCCAGCCGGCTTCATACGGTCTATCTTATTGGAGACGGGGGAGACATGGAGCGGGGTGCACCGGTAATACAGGTACTCAACCGCATGCTGCGGGCCGAGGAAGACTCCATGAGCAGCGTGGTGTTTCTGGGAGATAATATTTACCTCCACGGACTCCCGGCACCGGATGAGGACGACCGGCAGGAGAAAGAAGAAATATTGCGGGCGCAAATGGACGCTGCCGCCGGATATACCGGTAATGTCCTGTTTATTCCCGGAAATCATGACTGGGATTACAGTGGTCCGGACGGACTGGCCCGAGCCCTCTACCAGGAGGCATTCCTTGAGGAGCATTTTGAAAACGCTAATGTGTTCCGGCCGGACAATGGTTGTGCCGGTCCGGAAATTATCAGTGTGAGCGACAACCTGATACTAATTGCCTTAAATACCGAATGGTGGATCCATCCCTATGAAGTGCCCCGCGCACCGGAGAACGGATGCCTGACGGAAGACAAAACGGATTTTATGATACGCCTGGCCTCCATGGTCCGTGCGTACGATGACCATCATATCATGATCGTGGCGCATCACCCGGTAATAAGTAACGGAAACCATGGCGGACATTATAACCTGCTGGATAATATATTTCCGCTGCGTCTGGTACGGGACAACCTGTACATTCCCTTGCCGGTGATCGGGTCAATATATCCGGTGGCCCGTAAAATGGGGGTATCTCCCCAGGATATTCCAAATACGGAATTTCAGCAATTCAAGCAGGCGCTGCTCTCAATTACTGAACCCAGGGCCAATGTGATCTACGCGACAGGGCATGACCATAACCTGCAGTTGAACCAGGAAGGGGAGATGCATCACATCATCAGCGGGTCGGCATCCAAATTAAATTATGCGGCCAGGGGTTTTGGTGCAGATTACGTACATCAGCAGGTGGGGTTTGCCAGGGTGATTTATTACGAAAGCGGAGATGCATGGGTCGAATTTTTTGTGGTGAATGAGGAGGACCCGGACGGGAAACTCTCTTTCCGCAAACCACTTTATGCCCTGGCCGAAGCAGCCGAAACTACCTCAGGAAGAGACCTGCCGGACTATGACAGTATTCATTCTGCTACTGCATCGAGGTGGAAAAAAAGAGGATTTCCCTGGAAATTACTATTTGGTAATGGCCGTTGGGAGGAATGGACCACTCCGGTGAGTGTACCGGTTTTCCAGCCTGATACTGTGAGCGAAGCACGCAACATGCTTCAGAAAAGCGGTGCCAGAAATTTCCTGACCCTTCAGGCCAGGGACCGGGAGGGCCGGACGGTGCTCATCAGACCGGTGGAAAAATTCTCCAGCCAGACGCTCTCCGGCGGACTCCGTGATACCTGGCTGGCTTCTGAAATAAATGCGCAAAGCCGGGCGCACCACCCGTACGGCGACCTGGTCATTGCACCGCTGGCTGATTCGCTGGGCTTTCCGGGGCCACAGCCCGAACTCGTATTCCTGCCCGTTTCTCCGTCATTTGGAAAATACATGGATGAATTTGGCGGTATCCTGGCTACGGTAGAGCCTGAATCTGAAATGTTCCCGCTTGACTCCGGGGTTGAGTCACGCCTTTTGAGTACGCGTCAGATGATCAGGATGATTGAAGAAGACCCAAAAACCCGGGTTGACAGCCGTCTTTATCTGAAAGCCCGTTTTCTTGATATTATTTCAGGAGACTGGAACCGGTCTGACAACGACTGGTTCTGGCTGTTAAGGGAGTCTGCCGATGAAAAGTACATTGTGCCGGTCAACAGGGATCATGATCAGCTTTTTCCACAGTATGACGGGTTGTTACCCTGGTTGCTGTCACGCCGCTGGAATCCCGATCCGCTGCAGATTTACGGAGATTCTATAACGGATATTTCTGCGTATGTCAGGCCAAATGCAGTGCTTGATCAGCGCCTGCTGAATAGTCTCAACTGGCATGCCTGGGACCGTGTTGTCAATGAATTCACAAATGAGCTGTCCAATGAGACATTGGAGGCTGCGATCCGGAATCTCCCAGATACCATCTACGAGGCAACGGGAGCGGAAATTCTGGATAAAATGCGCACCCGTCGAAATGATATCCATGCCTATGCACGCCGGTTCTATGAGATTCTTACCAGGCAGATGGAGGTTACAGGTTCACATAAGGATGACCACTTCGAGTTGACCTGGATCGATCAGGGGTTGTTCCGGGTACGGGTCCTGACCGATGATATCGAAATTTTCGACCGGATTTTTGACGTGAGGGATACCGAGGAGATCAGGCTGTATGGCCTTCAGGGAGATGACACCTTTTATATTCAGCCGGGAAATCCCGTGGTCAGTGTCCGTATTATTCCCGGCAGGGGGAACGATCAGCTTCACGTTGACAGTCCGGCCGAAGGAATGCCGGGAGGAAAGATCGATCTGTACGATGCGGCACCGGCAACCAGGGTTTCGGGAAGGGCTGTACGTGTTCATCCCGATGACGAATTTGGTGATTTTGAAAAGGATATTCGCAATGATTATTCGGGGGTGACACTTCCGGTATTCGAACTGGGGTATAATCCTGATGACGGTTTGGTGACGCGGCTGGGTATGGTCTTTAAGCGGCCGGGCTTTCGCCGGGACCCGGCTCGAATTTCCGGGGATTTTGATCTTCGCTATGCAACTGCTACCGGGGCGTTAAGCACCTCCTTCCGCGCCGGGATGTATGCACTCTTCGACGGACACAGCGATCTCATCTTTTCCGGATCTTTTGCATCGCCGTATATCTTCAATTATTTCGGGGAGGGAAACGAAACAGAAAACATCCGTACTATTGATTACTACCGTATTCCCTTGCGGGAAGCGCAGTTTTCCCTGGCCTTTCAAAAACGGATTAGCCCACGCCTTTCCTTTCAGGTTTTTGGAGGATATCAAGGGTACGATATCCTGCAGCCTGACGCGGATGAAAATATACTTTCCACTCTTCCGGGTGAGGAATTTTATAATACTGACCAGACTGATTTCCTGCAGGCGGGTGCCACGTTAAGCCTGAAGGTTGTTGACCGGGAGTACAACCCGGAGAAAGGGTTTTACTTTCACGGGGGTGTAGGGTACCACCGGGAACCACGTGGGGACTTCGGCGATTTCCTGCGAATGCACGGAAATCTCAGTATCTACCTTACTCCGAACCTGCCCTTACGTACGACGCTGGCCACCAGGATCGGGTTTGAAAACAACACCGGGGACTATTATTTCTACCAGTCGGCGTTCCTTGGCGGACTCACAAATCTGCGCGGCCATCGTCGCACAAGATTTGCAGGTAAATCAGTACTGTATCTGAATAATGAAATTCGAATGAAGCTATTCTCCTTCAGGAATGACCTGATTGCCGGCCAGTCTGGTCTCATCGCTTTCTACGACCTTGGAAAAAGCTGGGACAGGGAAGGCAGGACGGGCGAATTCTCCCATGGATATGGAGGAGGGCTGTATGTACAATTCCTTGAGAAATTCATTTGGCGCGCTTCGGCCGGATTTGGTGAAGAATCACCCTACATTGTGGTAGGTACAGGTTTTTTCTTTTAACAACTTAACTAAATTGTATGGATATTTTGCCCATTATTCTGTTATATCTGCTGGCTTCAATAGTCGTTATTTTCGGTATCATGTACCTTATCCGGAAGAAACGTGACAAGGAGGCTGGGAGAAAACCGTCTAATAAGGTTCATGATATAAAAGCAGAGGAAGCAAAATCCGGGGATTAATTTCCGGAGAATGAATTTACCACCGAAACATACAGACTAAATGGAGAAGTTATTTGTAATCCTCGCCGTACTGGCCATCTTATTTACGCTCATCAGGCAGGTGCGAAAGGATCACTGGACTATCCGTTTTTTTGACTTTCCCATTGTTCAGATTACTGTACTCACCCTCTTTATCATGGCTGGGTTTATCTATTTTACCGAAACCTGGTCGATAATTAAAATAGTCACGGGCCTTGTACTTCTTGGCTGTATCCTCTATAACGCCTGGGTAATTTTTCCCTACACTTTTCTGGCCTCCAAAGAGACCAACGACCTAAGTCATCCTGAAGACGAGGACCGTGAAATCGGGATTCTCGTGTCCAATGTGTACATGGAAAATCGTGAGTATGACCGGTTGCTTAATCTGATCGAACGTGAAGATCCTGATATCATAATCACCCTGGAGACCGATAAGAGGTGGGAGAAGGCATTATCCGTTCTTAAGGAAACCTATCCCTGGTATCATGAAATACCCCTTTCAAATATGTACGGGATGCATCTCTATTCCCGCTTTCCACTGAGTGACCTGCACGAGCGATATCTTATTCAGAAGGGGGTTCCGTCGGTACGCTGCAAGGCAGAACTTCCTTCGGGAAACAAATTCACCCTTTATTCAGTACACCCCAAACCTCCAAGTCCGACCGAAAACGATTTCTCTACGGCACGTGACGGGGAACTGTATAAAATAGCCATGGAAACCAGTGACCGGGACGAACCCATTATCGTGGCCGGTGACCTGAATGATGTCGCCTGGTCGCACAGTACCCGCCTTTTCAACCGTATCAGCGGACTCCTGGATCCAAGAAAAGGCCGTGGTTTCTTCAATACCTTTAATGCAAATATTCCTTTACTGCGATGGCCCCTCGATCATATCTTTCATTCCACGCATTTTGAATTAAAGGAAATGAGAAAGCTACCCGGAATCGGCTCGGACCATTTTCCCATAGGGGTTAAACTTCACTTTACAGGTAAAAAACAACCTGCTGACCAGGAGAAAGCAGACCAGGAGGACCGTATGGAGGCGGTGGAGAAAATTGAGGAAGCTGAGGAATAAAACTCCTTGACTTTGTGGATATTTTTCTACACATTAATTATATGGGTCCAAATGAAGGAGGAGTGCCCGAAAAAAATTTGGTACAATTTTTTCACGAACGAGCACATGTTGTGGTTTATCGAACTTACCGGAATCCTGATTTTGTCGTATGTGTTTGTGATGTGGTTAATCAGT
>CAZLZD010000033.1:0-46757 GCA_964563925.1 uncultured Roseivirgaceae bacterium
AAGCCTGCGCCGCCGGCCAGGCAGCCGGAATTAAAAACACCGGATGCCCGGGTGGCAGCCGCAACACCCGCCCGCTCCGTGCCATCGGATGCAGAGATTAAGGACCTGATGGACAAATGGACCTGTACGGCCTGTCACCAGACCGAGAAGAAGCAGGTTGGTCCGGCCTGGCGGGAAATTGCCAAGCGCAATTACACCAACCAGGAAATTCTGAAGCTGGTCTATAATCCGGTTCCCTCAAACTGGCCGGGCTATGCCACACCCATGGCGCCCATGCCACATGTACCTGAAAAGGATGTGCTGAAAATTGCCGAATGGATAAATGCGCTTGAGTGATGTTTTAGGTACGCTTCATCCTGAAAATGTGTATATTATGAAAAAATTACATTCCCATGACTTCACCACTTAACCGCCGCCAATTGTTGAAATCCGGATTCCTGGCCGCCGGGGCGTTTTCAGTCATCCCAGCCTATTCCTGGATGGACACATCGGGGGAGCGACTGCCACTTGATTCCCGGGGTAGAATTATACACAGTCCCTTTCTCCGGGAATATACGCTGCCGCTGAACAATCATTTAAAAAACCCGCCCATACGCCTTCATTCCAATGAGAACCCCTATGGCCCGTCACCCAGGGCGGTGGAGGCACTGCGTGAAGCTGCCACACGGGGCAACCGCTATGCCTGGGCACTGGAAGATGAGCTGAAAGCAAAGCTTGCCAGGAAAGAAGGGGTTCCGGAAGATCACATAATGATTACCCCGGGTTCTACGCAGATCTTACAGGACACGGCTATATTTTTCTTTAAAGATGGTGGTAACATCGTTACGGCTGATCCGACGTTCATGACCATCATGAGGGTGGCACAGTCGGTGGGTGCGGACTGGAAGGCGATTCCCCTGAATACCCAGTGGTCACATGATCTTCCGGCCATGGAGGCAGCGGTGGATGCAAAAACCCGTCTTATGTATGTGTGTAACCCAAATAACCCGACCGGATCGATGACCCCGGTTGATCCCCTGATGGAATTTTGCGACAGGATGTCGGAGAAAGTTCCTGTTTTTGTGGATGAGGCTTATTACGAATTCCTGCCTCCCGGCAGTCAGCCCAGTGCGGTCGAACTGATCAGGAAGGGAAAAAATGTCATAGTGGCTCGCACTTTCTCCAAGATTCATGGCATGGCGGGCTTACGAATCGGATACGCCATTGGCCGGCCGGCAACCCTTGACAGGATCAGAAAATATGTGGTCCAGGGGATGGGGGTCTCTGTAACATCCATGGAGGCAGCAAATGCCAGCCTTGAAGATTTGGAATTCCAGGAATTGTCCAGGACGAAAAATAAATCCTGTCGTGATTATACACTGAGTTCGTTGCGCAAGCGCGGCTTCGAACCCGTAGAATCATACACCAGTTTTATTCTCTTCCCCATTCCTATGCAGGGAGATGCCTACCTGGAAAAGATGAACCAGCTGGGTGTCGGAGTACGTTCACTGTCGCTGAATAACCAGGATTACTGCCGCGTAAGCATTGGCACCCGGGAAGAGATGGAACAGTTTATCGAAGCGGTGGATTCTGTCCTATCTTGACGGAACCACCTGGAATGAAGTGACCTGGCTTCCCGGGTTTCCATCCAGGCTGATCCCCTGCACTACAATTTCGTAGGTGCCGCCCGAGTCGGCTGTAAAGAAATCAAAGCTTAGCAATCCGTCCGGGTTCGTTTTTATCAATGGTCGCCAGAAAAGGGTGGTACGCATGTCCGGCAGGTCATTCCGGTCATTGTCCACGTCGTACCTGGGGTGATAGAATTCCCTCACCGGACTGTATCCGTCGTAACTGATGGTATTCATTCCCAGAGACCGTACTCCATAATCCTGGTATCCGCGTTTGGTGTAGAAGGCAAGTACACCGTTGGCCCCATCGGCACCGAAGATTGCCCCGTTGTTTCCTTTGATAAGGTCCACACTGGCGATTTGATCAGGTGGAATATTCAGAATCGTGTACTGGTTCACCACAATTCCATCAAGCAGGAAAAGCGGGGTTCCGCCGCCCCTAATGCTAATGGTGGGTTGCAACGGACTTCCTGAAATGAGCACGCCGGCAAAACGACCCCTTATGGACTCAATGATATTCGGACTGCTCTTGGGCAGGTTCTCGGTGGTGATGCTCCGGTCCGGCATGCCATAGTACTTGACAATCTCATCCCTGATCCGTTCTTCCTTGATGGACACTTCATCCAGTATAATGACATCGCCGGTGGCCTTGTACCCTTCGTCTATTTCCACCTGCCGGTTTGCGCGCTGAAGGAATGACTGGTTTGGTCCGTACAAATCGGGTATTCCGGGAGAATCCACCCCAGGCGATGGTGCGGGGGGAAAAACGGTCAGATCAAATTCTGACTGATTACCTTTTCGGCTTTCGGTTTCTATAACAAGGCTGGTGGTATCGTAGAACACGAGCTCATCGTTGTAGAATCGCCCGTCTTCATCCGAGGTAGTGGTGGCGATACCACCGTTCGTATTCAGAATGGAAATTTTTCCGTTTTCATACGGTTTTTTTGTTAACGCACGGGTGATCCGGCCCCGGACAGGAACACCTTTTTCATGGATATATTCCGGCCGGGCCGGCACTGCCATATTCTCCCAGCGGAAGCGGCGCCACCCCTGTGTTTGCATCAGCAGGTCCGCGTGGTACAGCGTCTCTTCCGCTGTATTTCTGAAATAATAGGACGGGTCATGGATGTAGCCATTCAGGTCTGACTCCAGGTAAAGATAACCGGTGATATCCTGGTTTGCCGTCTCCCTTTCCGGTTTGGCACTCACATCGTACACCGTCGCTGAGAAGAAGGCTTCCAGGGTGTCAGCGGCATTAGAGGGTTCTTTAACCTGGATATTGACTGTAACCTTTTCCCGGGTGTTGAATTCTGCAGGAAAAGCGGGGGCTGATAGGGTAAGCTGGTTTTTATGATTGACAAATACCAGCCGTTCGGCCAGTGGCTTTCCGGTCCCGTCAAAGAGTGTAATTTGTGTGATTCCGGTCGGAAGTTCTGCATAGGGCACTTTTACGGCCATTGAGTTTCCGATTCCTCCTTTTGCAGCAAACCGAATGACTCCCCTGGACTGGGCCACCAGCCCGATTTCATTGCCTCCTTCACTGGTGTTTCGGTAAACAAAGCACCGGAAGTGATCAGCTTCCCGCGTCACCTGGAGGACATACCCTGAAAACTCCACATCCGGCAATGGGGTTTCCTGCCGGGTGGCATCCGGACCCGCAAAGAGGGCACGGTATTTTTTTCCCGGAACCGGTGTCAGACGCACCTCGCCCATTCCGTCATGAACGGATTGAAATGAAGTGACCTCATTACCGCTTTCGTCCACGATCCGGCCCGCTACAGAAACCGGAAGTCCGTCCGGGCCCACTGCGCGGAAGGCAACCACATTTTCCACGCCGATCAGGAAATGTCCTGATTCGGCAAAGAACTGCAGATCAATGCCGGCGTTTTCGTCCGGCGGAGATGGAAGATTGGAAGGGTTATATACGGGGACCGATTTGCGGAAGAAGTAATCCGGGCCGTTATTTTTCATATAATGGGTATATCCAATCAGGCTATAGGTTCCTGCCTGCACAGAATCAGGCAGGCGAATCTGCCCCCAGGAAATCCCCAAAGGTGAATGCAGCATACGGCGTTGCACCGTCGTGCCATCCGGACCAACCAGGTCAATATACACCGTATTCGAAAGCGCATTGAGCTGATGGTAGGTTCCGTCCACCAGGAAGGTGGAAAGCCAGATGGTTTCTCCGGCTACATAGGAAGGTTTATCATGCATGACAAACAGCTTCTGAGCCGGAATGACTTCCTGCTGCTGTGCCAGGTTGTCAATATTTGGTTGTAAAAAGTCCTGTCCCGTCAGATGAATACTGAGGCCTAAAAAAAGGGTGATAAACACCCCGTATACTTTATATTTCATTCTTAATCTTCCATTTTCCAAAAGGCGATCCCTCCGGCCTGTTTCCCAAGGTTGGCCGAGCCAGCCCTTGTCAGGGTCTCCAGGTTGATCACATCCATCGTGCCAGGTTCGCCGCCAATACCCTCCACAGAAATAAAAGCAAACTTACTGTCAGGCGAAACAGCCACTCCGTGTGAGACTTTTCTTGTGTTTTTAATCCGTGCTATTTCGGTATGAGTTTCGAGGTCCCAGATTCCGGTGGCAGCTTCACCCTTGTAGGATGCGATCAACAGCTTGCCGTCCGGGGTGATATCCAGGTTATACGGAGCCTTGCCTGTTTTCATCCGGTTGATAATTTTCCATTCCCTCGCATCGATCTCTAGTATTTCATCGGATCCATTCCCGGCCACATAGATAAGCTCGCCGGATGGATGGGGCATTACCCAGGTTGGCTTTACCGCCGAATGTTGCATGCCGTTCATTGAATTACCGTGCCCCATGGCTGCGTGGTCCATGCCCGCATGGTCCATACCGGCGTGCTCATTTTTCACCTTGTTGTGGGTGGAAGGATCAACCGGCATGTTATTGTCCAGGTCAAGAATCCTTGAAACCTGGAAGTTCATGGTATTGATCTCAAACAACTCGCCCGACATCATGCCTACTGAATACTGCCGGAGGCCGTCGGGTGAAATCCTGGATCCGTGCGGCATGGTTCCGACCGGAACCCTGGTCACCTCGGTCATGGTATTAGGCTCGACCACTGAAACCGTGCTTGGAACCATTTCTCCATGCAGATTAAAATTGACACAGAATAGAAAGCCGGTTACCGGAGAAATTTGCATAGATGCCGGAAAAATTCCCAGCGTCGTATAACCAACAAAGTTGTCCGTACCCGTTTCAAATTTATAGAGATAACCATTCGGGTTTCCATGGGCCATAGACAGATACCAGTGTTTTCCATCCGGACTCACCGTAATCCCATGAGGACCTTCTATATCTGCCGGTTTGACGCCTACCGGAATCCGTTTTAATACCTTTGTTTCTTCTGAGTTCCCGTCAAACCGGATAAGGGCAACCTCGTCTTCCGATTCAGCAGTGACATACACATAGTACTGCTGTGCACTCAGGCTACTGGTAATCAGACAGAACAGAAGAAATATGACTACACGTTTCATAGGTTTATTTTGTTTCCACCGATGTTTGTTCGGGAGTTACCGGCGCCATTTGTGCTGACCACAATCCGCTGTTAAAATCCGAAAAGAAGATATGGCCCTTGTGAGGCTGGGCTCCCCAAACAAAGGGTGCGTTGGGGATATACCCTTCACTGTCATAGGGCTTGAACCGGGCTATTTCCCGACCCTGCTCATAGAGGTCTCCCATCAGGTCACCCGAGATATCAACCACCCGGACCCCTCCATTGTAGTATCCGACAAAAAGCAGATCATCCTTGATCCAGAAATTGTGAGAGCCCGCTTCCGGTACTTCATACCGTGCCACCTCTTTCGGGTTTTCCGGATCGGTCATATCCATGAAGTGGAGGTATCCAGCCGGTGAAAACAGTTCCTTTGTTTCCATTTTGTACATGGCCTCAAGCGGAAAGATCTCATCGCCTGCAATCACATAGAACTTCCCGGTATCCTTGCTTTTATAGGGGAAAGCGGCATGGTTGGCATCTCCCTGCACATGTGCACGTGTAATCTCAACCGGATTTTCAGGAGTGCCCCCGGCTATGCCGTTGCCAATATCCACCATGGCGATCCCATCGCTCCAGTTCGATGAATAAGCAATCCCGTCTTCAATCCACACATCATGAATTGATTCCATCGAATTCGGGAGGGTGAATTTGGATACCCCCTTAGGGTTTGACGGATCACTGATGTCAATAATTTCGTACCACTGTCCGTTGCTCAGGGCATAGACATATCCTTTGTTTATGAATACATTATGCACTCCGCCGGTAAGGTTTTCGGTGTAGGTGGACAGGATTTTCGCATCGGCCGGATTGGTGACATCGATGATCACAATTCCGTTTTTCCGGTTTGAGGCTCCTTCACGGCTTATCACACAGACCTTTCCGTCTTCAGAAACCTTTACATCGTTGACTGTACGGGCATCGACCTGGACACTGTCAATCAGAAGGATATTGGAAGGGTCGGTGACATTCCAGAAGTAGGCTTTGCCATCTGAACCCCAGGTGCCGGTGACGGCATAATCTTTTCCGTCAACTCCTTCCCAGACCCACAGGTCGGAGGTGTGTTTGTCAGCTATACGGCCATGTCCCTTCATGGTTATCTCACGAGACATATTACGCTCGGTTACTTCGATGGATGTGCTCGCCGACAGGTTCCCTGACGAAACAGTTACGGTGTATATTCCGGGATCTTCCGCAACAAAGCGCCCGTCCGGTGCAATTTCAGCCGAAGCCCCGGTCCCGAACTCCAGAGGCTGGCCCTTCACGGTGAAGGAGAGCGGTACATTCTCCAGCTTACTTCCATTTTTATCATAGGCAACCGGAGCAAAAGGCACCACGTCGCCGGTCCTGACCACGGTTGCATTTTCTCCGAATCCGATACTGGCCACCGGATTAGCCTGAACCTGTATGTCCACTTCAGAGGACACCCCGCCCGCACTCACTGTGACTGTGGCTTTTCCTTTCTGGAGGGCATAAATATTCTGCAGCTTATCTACCCGAAGTACTGAAGGGTTGGAAGAGGTGATCGTGATTTCCGGGCGGGCCACTTCATAACCACCGGCATCCGTTACGGTCACATCCAAAGGAAAAACCGTACCTACAAAGGCTGGCGGAACGTTGTCAATGCTGATTTCCGCTACCGGCTGGTTAATGACACGCACCTCAAAAATCTGGGTGGCAAAATTCTCACCTTTGTCCGGGACACGATTGGCAATGATGTTATAGGTACCGGGCTGCCGGCCGGTTATAAGGCCGGTCGTGTCTACCAGCATACCCCCGGTAAAGATCATGTTTTGCTGTACCCCTTTCAACTGGACCGGGAAATAATAGGTAGGCATTTCCTTCAGGCTGTTCCCTTCATTATCCACCGCCTGCACTTCAAGCTGTAATTTCTTCCCCACCTCCACGACGATAGGATCAGGGTTGCTTTTGAGCGTAACCGGCTTCTGGGCCAGTACATGACCTGAAGCAAGGAAGATAAAAACGATTAGGAGAATTAACTGTTTCATTGAGAGAGGATTTTGTTTAAGGTCCCTGAATATAAGTAAAATTGTGATTAAATCTTGGCAAAATGTCCAGCGGAACAGTCTTTGGATGGGCGGGGCAAAAGGCTGGTGATCAGCTGGTCCTGACACCTCATTTATCCCGCTTCCTGCGGTTGTGTTGCCGTTATACGAAATAAAATTATGAGAATATTCCTCACTGTGATGATCCTGTTGCTTATGCCAATGTTAAAGGGAGCTGCCCAGGATCAGGGGCGCCTTACCATGAATGCTTATTTTGATGCCTATTATTCGGTTTTTACCGATGACCTTCCCCTGAATGAATTTCAGCAATACACCACTGTTTCGGCTCGTGACAACCAGATCGGGATCAACGCTGTCCAGCTCGGGATAAACTACACCAATGCGTTTGTACGCGGGGTCCTTACGCTGCATTATGGCGATATTGCGAAAGCCACCTGGTCTGAAGATTTCGAAATGGTTCAGGAGGGATATGCCGGTATCCGTCTCACCGAGGGCTTGTGGCTTGATGCCGGATTCTTCACCACGCACGTGGGGACGGAAAGTTTCCTTCCCAAGAACAACCTGCTCAGCTCCACTGCGGTAGCCACCTATATAGGTCCTTTTTACCAGAGCGGCGCCCGCCTGTCCTGGGAAGGAGGGGAGAGGTTCCAGGCGGCATTCCATGTAATCAATGGGTACAACCAGTTCCTGGACCGTAACCGTGCCAAATCCTATGGTGTGTATCTTTCCTACGATTTCAACGAGGAGTTCTCACTTACGTATGCCAGTATGCTGGGCCGGGAATCGGAAGAGGATGCCCCGCGTGACCAGTACCTGGTCTATCAAAATGTGTATGGTACCTGGCAAAGCGGGCTCTGGCAGGTAATTGCCGGTGGTGATGTCGCATTTCAGTCCAACAGCGCCATTGATGACCCTGGAGAAAGCGCTGCTATGGTCAATTTCCTTACAACGGTGCGCTACCAGGTGGCGCAGGATTTTTCCGTTACAGGGAGGTTTGAACTGTATGATGACCCGGATGGATTTCTTTCAGGCACGTTTCCGGCGGAGGGATCCACCAGGGGGCTCTCCATGACCGGGTATACAGCCGGTGTGGAATACCGCCCGTTCACTACTTCTTTCCTGAGGGCGGAAACACGTTATATCCGCACCATGGACGACCTGGATATCTTTACTGACGCGGAAGCGACCGGTCCGGACCGCTGGGAATTTATGATTACGCTTGGCGTGTACCTGGAAGAAATGAACCTACTCCCCAGCCCCTAACGGTATCCTCAGAATCCGGTTGTCATTGGTCACATAGAGATATTCTTCAGCCTGGTCGATCGTGGTATTGGAAACCGGCCCTTCGATAAGGATACGACCCAGGACGGTGCCATCGGGACGTATGAACCAAACGCCTTCAAATCCGGAAGAAATGATCGTTCCGTCTTTGGCCACCACCATCCCGTCAGGTCCCCGTGCCCCGGTATAGAGGGCTGAAGCGTCCACCAGTATTTTCCCCTGCCCCAGTGAATCGGGTTTTTCCAGCGGGTAAGCGATCCACCAGGGCTTGCTGCTGTCGGAATTGCCCACATACAGGGTCCGTTCATCAGGAGAAAGGGCGATGCCATTGGGCCGGGTCACCGAGTCTGTAAGAAGATGCACATTGCCGTCCGGACTCACCGAATAGACGCCCTGCCAGGGGATTTGCTGGTCCTGCGCGGCATTCTCGAGTCCGTAAGGCGGGTCTGTAAAATAGAACCTGCCATCGGAGGCGGTGACAATATCGTTGGGGCTGTTAAAAGGCCGGCCCTCGTAGGTGCCGGCAATGGTTTCAAAATCAGGGACAGGATCCTCCAGCGGGGCCAGCATACGGGCAATCCGGCGGTCACCGTGCTGGCACAGGACCAGGTTACCGGAGTTATCCAGGATCAGGCCGTTGCTTCCCATCTCTCCGGTCCGGGGTATGCTCCCTGTATACCCTGAAGGGTTGAGGTAGGTGGTCAGGCCCTGGTCTTCCGACCACGCATACACGGTATTTTCAGGAACGTCAGAGAAAAGCAACATTTTCTCATTCTCCAGCCAGAGAGGACCTTCCGACCAGTCAAAACCTTCAGCCAGCAGGGTCGCCTCCACCGAATCGCCCACCCATTTCACAAGGCCGTCGTCCAGCGTTTCCACCTGGAGGTACATGGAAGACGGTGTGGTGTCGGTTTCCGGGGTCTGGCAGGCAGCAAAGGCCACAAGAGCGAGCAATACAGTGCGTTGAATCATGGGTCGGGAATATTGTTCGGTGGAATATAGGGAATATTTTGCCATGATGAGAGGCATTGGTTAGATTTCAGGTTGAATCACGGGGCTATGAAAAAACTCATTTTACCATTCATTCTTATGTGTTGGGCCGGACTGGTAAGTGGCCAGGAGGCAGGCAACCTTCAGGCAGATCTCGAGGCACTGGCCGGCGGGGTAGACGGATTGGCGGGTGTCTATGTGAAAGACCTTCGTACCGGTGAAACATTCTCCTACCAGGCAGATACCCTATTTCCGACGGCGAGCATGATCAAGATACCGATTATGGCTGGTGTTATGGACCAGATCAGCCGGGGCAACCTGAACTACCATGAAAAACTTGTTTACCGCGATTCACTGTTGTACGCCGGGGAGGATATACTCGGGTCGTTTAAAGACGGACAGGAAA
Organism: uncultured Roseivirgaceae bacterium; assembly: GCA_964563925.1. Classification (GTDB taxonomy): domain Bacteria; phylum Bacteroidota; class Bacteroidia; order Cytophagales; family Cyclobacteriaceae; genus JAUILA01. The sequence continues at coordinate 9,838 of CAZLZD010000033.1, forward strand.
TAGCCCTTGACAAGGTGATGATGCTCATGCTCACCATGAGCGATAATACAGCAAGCCTGTGGCTGCAGCATCTTGCCGGAACCGGGACTCATATCAACAGCGTGATGGAAGATCTCGGACTGGAGCACACGCGTATGAACAGCCGTACCCCGGGCCGGCGCGGGGACTGGGAAAAATACGGATGGGGGCAGACCACGCCGCGTGAAATGGCGACATTACTTGAATTGATCTGGAAAGGAGAGGTGGTAAGTGAAGCTGCCTCTGAACGGATGCTCAGAAATCTCACCCGAAATTACTGGGATACCGAAGCCCTGATCGTATTACCTCCTGCCGTGAACACCTTCTCTAAAAATGGTGCCGTGAGCGCATCCCGCAGTGAGGTGGTCCTGGTAAACGGCAGGCAAAGTGACTACGTTTTTTGTGTGATGACCAACGGGCTGTCAGATACATCCTGGTCGTACGATAACGAGGGGTGGCAGTTTATTCGCAACGTTTCAGCGCTTCTCTATGCACATTTTGAGCCGGACAACCCGTGGAAGCCGGTCCTTGAACAGGATTCTGTATACCGGTAAGGCCGGCATATGCCGGTGGTGTAATAACCCCGGTGTGATATTTAGTTAATTTATTCTGCGGAAACTGCTATATTGGCACTAATTTGTCCGGGCAACTCCGGTGCGCCTGTCCCGGATTTTTAGTGAAAACGAACCAATAACCAACCATCCATGAAAAGACTCAACCTGCTGGAAGAGACCCGTTACGAGAAACTACCCGTTACCGTATTTGAAAATAAAGAAATTGCCTCAAGGAAAGTCGCTGAGCGAATTGCCGCAATCATCCGCAAGAAGGAAAAGGCCGGTGAAATGACCGTGCTTGGACTCGCGACCGGTGCGACCCCGATAGGTGTTTACGAGGAGCTTGTCAGGATGCACAAAGAGGAGGGGCTGAGCTTCCAACACGTGATCACCTTCAACCTGGATGAATACTATCCGATGAAGCCCACCTCCCGGCAGAGTTATGTGTATTTCATGAACGAACACCTCTTCGATCATGTGGATATCAAACGGGAGAATATCAACATCCCTGACGGAACCCTTGATAAAGACGATATTCATGAATATTGCCTGGCCTACGAACAGAAAATAACGGATGCCGGTGGCATTGACCTGCAGGTACTTGGAATTGGACGAACAGGACACATCGGGTTTAATGAGCCTGGTTCTGCTCCGAATTCGGGAACGCGGCTGGTCACCCTCGACGACCTGACCCGCCGGGATGCCTCCAGGGATTTCGGGGGAAAGGAGAATGTGCCGACCAAGGCGATCACCATGGGTATCGGAACCATTTTTAAAGCCCGGGAGATTGTACTGATGGCCTGGAGCGGAAAAAAGGCACCAATCATTAAAAAAGCGGTGGAGGGATCTATGTCCAGTGAGGTCCCCGCCACATTTCTCCAAAACTCGGAGAATGTGGAATTTGTGCTGGATCAGGATGCCGCCTCGGAGCTGACACGCTTTGATACCCCCTGGCTGGTCAAGGATTGTCACTGGGATTTCCCTATGATTAAAAAGGCGGTAATCTGGTTATCCAAAACAGTAGAAAAACCCATCCTGAAGCTGACCGACGAGGATTATAATAATCACGGCATGGCCCAGCTGGCCGTTGACCAGGGACCTGCCTATGATATCAATATCCACATCTTCAATAAAATACAGCACACCATTACGGGATGGCCCGGCGGAAAGCCCAACGCCGATGACTCCCAGCGGCCCGAACGGGCCGAGCCGGCCCGGAAACGGGTGATCATTTTCTCACCCCATCCTGATGATGACGTGATCTCCATGGGAGGGACCTTCATCCGGCTTGTTGACCAGGGGCACGATGTGCATGTGGCCTATCAGACCTCAGGCAATACAGCCATCTGGGACCATGACGTGCTCCGGTATATGGAATTCGCCATCGACATTAACAAAAGTATGGGGCAGGACGCCTCCCATATGGAAGAGACCTACGAGAAGATGCGGGTGTTCCTCGAGAAAAAGGAACCGAATGAGCTGGATATGAAGGAGATCCTGGATGTGAAAGGGTTTATCCGGAAAAGCGAGGCTATTGCCGGGGCGCGGTACGCCGGCTTGCAGGATGATCATATCCACTTTATGAAACTCCCGTTTTACGAACGGGGGAAGGTGGAACGAAACCCTGACACCGAAGAAGATGTTCAGATAACGATGGACCTCCTTCAGAAGTACAAACCACATCAGGTGTATGCGGCCGGAGATTTTGCCGATCCGCACGGCACCCATATCAAGTGTTTCAGGATCGTGGAAGAAGCCCTGGAGCGTTTGCGAAAAACGGAGGACTGGACGCGGGATTGCTGGTTATGGCTTTATCGTGGCGCGTGGCATGAATTTGAAACCCATGAGATTGAAATGGCAGTACCCCTGTCGCCCCAGGAGGTTGAGCGTAAGCGGCAGGCCATTTTCCAGCATCAGTCCCAAAAGGATACCCCGGTATTTCCAGGCGAGGACCAGCGGGAATTCTGGGTGCGTGCCGAAGAACGGAACCGGGAAACAGCGGTAAGTTATCACAATCTCGGGCTGGCGGATTACGAAGCTATGGAAGCCTTTGTGCGATGGAAATTTGATGATTGATTAGCCGGGAACTGACATGACCCTATTACCTATATTACTGATTTCAGCAATCGTGCTCGTGGTGGCGTATTTCACCTATGGGAATTTTGTGGTCCGCCGGCTGAAAATCAGCAATAAACGTGTTACCCCGGCCCATAGCCAGCGTGATGATATCGATTACGTGCCCAGCAAGGTGCCTGTTGTTTTAGGACATCATTTTGCTTCGATTGCCGGGGCAGGTCCGATCGTAGGACCCATCATTGCTGTGACCTTCGGGTGGATCCCTGCCGTACTATGGATCCTGGCCGGCGGAATATTCTTCGGGGCGGTGCATGATATCACAAGTATGGTGGCTTCCATCAGGCACCAGGGAAAATCCATCGGGGTGATTATAGAAAAATATATCGGGACCACCGGCAAGCGGCTTTTCCTGATCTTCAGTTTTGCAACCCTCATACTGGTGATTGCGGTATTTGTGGATATTATTGCCAAGACCTTCGTCAATACACCCGGTGTTGCCACCGCTTCCATAATCTTTATTGGTCTGGCCATAGTTTTCGGCCTGGTCAACAAACTGGGCGGTAACCGAAAATCTGCCTTCATCGCTACCACGATTGGGGGCGTTATCCTGATGTATGCGGTCGCATTCCTGGGAGTCCGTATTCCTATCGAACTCAGCTACAACGCATGGGTTGGCCTGCTCATGGCGTATGCGTTTGTCGCTTCGGTAACGCCTGTTTCCTTTCTCCTCCAGCCACGGGACTACCTGAGCAGTTTCCTGCTTTACGGGCTGATCCTTTTTGGTGTGGCCGGAGTGGTCATGGTCAACCCGGAAGTCCGGATGAGCTCTGAGATCCGGGTTCATTCAGAAACCCTGGGATATATATTCCCGGTCCTGTTTGTGACCATTGCCTGCGGGGCGATCAGCGGATTTCATTCCCTTGTTTCCAGTGGCACTACCTCCAAGCAGATCAACAAGGAAACCGATGCCAAGACCGTAGGCTATGGGGGTATGCTGATCGAATCCTTTCTGGCCATTCTATCCGTGTGTGCGGTAGTGGTTATTACACGGGATGATTACCTGGCGCAGCTGACTTCCCGCGGACCGGTCACCATGTTTGCGGATGGATTGGGCGGTATTATTTCGGCACTGGGTATCAGCCTGGATTATGCCATAACCTTTGTGGCCCTGACGGTTTCTGCCTTCGCCCTGACCACCCTTGATACCTGTACGCGACTTGCGAGATTCACCTTCCAGGAATATTTCGAAAGGGAAGAAACGTCTGCCATTCCTTCGATTATGACCAACCGTTTTTTCGCCACCGGGATTGTGGTGGTACTGTCGGTTCTTTTTCTGATGTCCGGAGAATTTACCACGCTGTGGCCAATATTTGGTTCGGCCAACCAGCTCCTGGCAGCCCTTGCGCTGCTGGCCGTATCGGTATGGCTGATCAAGGAGGATGTGAAACCGGCGTTTGTCCTGATACCCACCTTTTTTATGTTTGTCGTGACACTCAGTTCATTGTTCCTGGTGGCCATCGATAATTTTGAGCGGGGTATATACAGTTTGTCCGTGGTTGCCGGTATTTTGTTCCTGCTGTCGGTCGTGCTGATCTGGTTTGCACGTACCAGCCTTAAAAAAGAACTCGAACTTCCCAAGGCCTGAGCCTATTCTGACCTGAGCGCATTCACCGGGTTGTTACTGACCGCACGAATAGTATGATAGCTGATAACGACAACGGCGAGTCCTATGGCCAGTATCCCGCTGATCACAAAATACCAGGGCGAGAGGGAGATGTGATAGGCAAACCTGTTGAGCCATTCTCCCATTAACAGCCAGGCCAGGGGTACGGACAGGATAAAGCCGGTTCCCATCTGGATCACTATTTTGCCGGTAAGTGTGCTGAAAATGCGGGATGGCGAGGCGCCGATTACTTTTCGGATGCCGATTTCCTTGACCCTTCCGTTCAGCATCAGGATGGTAAGTCCGAGTAGCCCGAGGCAGGCAATGAATATGGAAAGCACGGTGGCTGCAAGCATCATTCCCTGAATGCGGCGTTCACGGGTATAGAGGCTGGCCATGTCACTTTCAATGAAACGGTATGAAAGTTCTTCATCCGGGAATACATCTTCCCATATGTTCTCCAGCTGGTCCACCACCGCGGAGAGCGGTCGCCGGTCAAATTTAAAGACTACCTTGGGCGTGGGGAAATCGTCAAACATGATATCACTGACACCCGGTCCAATGATTCCCGGGTCCTGGACGATAATCAGTGGGGCAATCTCATTGTGCAACGAGGTAAAATGAAAATCCTTCACGACACCGATTACCTGGTGATCAAGGAACCGCCGGCTGGGAAGACGTCTCCCGACCGGGTCTTCCTGGTTGAAAAAATACCGGGCGGCGGTCTCGTTGAGAATAACCCCCTGGGTCTTGTCAGCCGGATTTTCAGGATTGAATGCCCGGCCTTGTTTTATGGTAAGGGAGAAGGTGTTGAAAAAGGCCGGATCAGTTGCCAGGAGATTTGTCTTTCTGAACTGATCCGTGTCATCAGTAAACCCTATGGACGTCCACCCGTTCCGGCCAAACGTATGGGAGCCCAACCCGATGTTATGCACACCCGGGACCGCTTCGAGCCGGTCTATGACCGGCAAGGCCTTTTCCATTGTGGAGGTCACCAGTTCGGACAGGTTTCCGGCCCCCTGTACCGGGGGAATGACGGCCGCCACGGTGGCTGAATAATCCATACCAAGGTCTGTGGACTGCAGGTAATTCATCTGGCGGTTCATTACCACGGTGGCGGTGATGAGAAAGGCCGTAATCATAAACTGGAAGATGACGATACCGCGCCGGAAGAGGTGATTTTTACCGGTTTTTACCTGGCCACGAAGAATATTTGAGGCCTGCCACCGGGCCAGGATAAGGCCCGGGTAAAACCCTGCCAGTGCACCAAGGAACACGACCAGCAGCAGGAATGCCGGGATATACCACCAGCTGAAACCGGGAACGATTCCTGCGCCGGTCAGCCTGTTAAACCAGGGAATGGCAAGAACAGTGAGGCCCGCGGCCAGAAATCCTGAAATGGCCACTGTGAGCATGCTTTCCGTAAAGTGTTGTCTTACCAGGGATTTCCGTAACGCTCCCATTACCTTGCGAATGCCCACTTCCCGGTACCGGTTGGTGCTTTGGGCAAGGGTCATGGTAATAAAATTGAGACAGGCAATGGTAAGTACCAACAGCGCGATCCCTGCCAAAACCCAGACCTCTGACTTGTTACCGATGGGTATAAGTCCGGCCGGGAAGTCATCACCCAGATGTATATCAACCAGCGGCTGAAACCCAATATTATATTCACCAGGACGTACGCGGTCGCCCAGGACACGCTCCACGGCCGACTGAACCTGTGAGGCGATGGCCTCAGGGGAGATTCCTTCTTCAAGTCGGACATAGGTTTCCGGGCTTACCGAAAACCAGGCATCCAGTTGATCGGGACCGTATATCAGTTCGTCATTAAGCGACGAAATAGCCATATCAAAACGAAATCCGGTGTTTTCCGGGAAGTCATCCAGAATACCGGAGACCTCGAATTCCCTGGCCTGATCATTAATAACGATGGTCAGCGTTTTCCCGATTGCCTCCTCCTCACCGAAATATTTCAGTGCGTGATCCCTGGAGATCAGAAGTCCTTCCGGAGAGGAGAGGGGTTGCGGTCCGGCGGAATAGGCGAGGTCAATGGCAAAAATATTCAGAAATTCAGGGGAAAGGATAGCCACTTGTTCGTTAAACCGCTGTGCCTCGTGGTTTACCTGGAAATTAGTGATGTTCCACTGGGCAACCTCCTCAATACCATCAATGTTATCCTGGAGGAAATCCTTAAATATGAGTGGGGTAACGGTGTTGAAGAATATCTTGCCATCCCCATAATCTTCCTTCAGCCACACCCGGTAAATATCGCCTGACCGCGGATGGTACCGGTCAAAGGTGAGCTCCCGGGACACAAAAAAGCCCAGGAGGATAAAACAGCTAATTCCAAGCACAAGGCCCAGGATGTTAAGGGATGCGTGCAGCTTGTTCCGCTTCATGATACGCCATGCGATTTTCAGGTGATTCGTTGTCATATTGATTGATTTTGAGTGTACCGGCCTTTTAATTACCGAAAGCCGGAACGACCTGATCACGAGCCAGACATATAACAGGTCAGCGGCGCGTTTACCTTTCCGGAGGTAATTGTCTTCGTAAATTTCATACAGGTCACCCTGGAGGTCTTCCAGAAGGAGTGGGTTGCAATACCATTCCAAAAACTTATCGGCCCATACCGGAGGATTCATGACGGGCTGAAGGTTAGCCTGGGAAGCTTGTTGTATAAACGCGTCCGGGCAGCCATGACTTCTTCCAGGATATTTCTTCCGGCAGCAGTCAGCGAGAAAAACCGTTTCCGCCTGCCGCCGCGGGAGGTGGTTGCTCCTCCCATCACGGAATTAACCAGTCCTTTTTGTTCGAGCCTCCGCAGTACAGCATGAATGGCCGTCACGTCGGGGTTTCGTCCAGCCTCTTCCGTTATCAGGTTAAGAATCTCCACGGCGTAGGCCTCCTTGTCATGAAGGGCACCTACCGCCAGGAGGACGAGTTCTTCCAGTTCACCGATTGTAATCTGACTCATAGGAGTTATTTGTTGTACATAGATACAACAAAAATATTAATTAATTGTGTTTTTGTACAACAAATTATCAGAACGAAAAAAACCCCGCCGGGAGGGGCGGGGTTTTTAAGCTGTAGGATGAGTTGTTTTATTCCTCTTCCTCTTCTTCTTCTTCCAGGTCGAATTCGCCACAAACTTCGGCGTGGGCAATTACCCAAACACATTCTCCGTCAAATTCGAAAGATGCACAGTGGTCGTCTTCACCTTCCTCGAATTCAAGTACGTAGCCGTACTGACCAGGAGCTGCGGTCTCAGGGGCGTCAGAAGATGCGTAGATATGGAGTTCAGACATTTCGTAATCTCCGTCCATTTCAAAGCAGACTTCTATTTCACCTTCATCCACAGTTACATACAATGTTCCTACCCATGCACCTTTGTTGGTGTCATTCTGGCCGGCAGCGGCCCAGATAGGGAACTCATAATCTCCGTCTTCACAGATAGCACCTGCCCATCCCCAGCGGGTGTCAATACCCAGCATAGGATATCCTTCAGGATTGGCTTTGTCCTTGTCCGTAAACACATAACCTTCCACGCCATCTCCCTGAACCGGGAATTTGGCAAAGGCAGTTTCACAGCTTTCTTCACCTCCACCTTCACAACACTGAGGGGTGTAGGTATCGTAGTACCAGGGCGCTGAACCATCCACAAACGTACTACCGGCATATGCGATAAGCGGGAATCCGCCTGTGATGACTTCAGCTGCCAAAAAGACGTAGAGTTCCTGCTCGCCGCAAACCTGGTTATAACCGGGAATGGAAGCCAGGGGAATCTCGAACGTGTGCATTGTACCTGCCACGTTAGCCGTATGATCAAATAACGTCGGATCCAGATCAGGGAATGAGAATGAATTCAACGGTAGATTGTTCAGGTCAGCATCTACAAACAAATACAAATCAGGATCTGTATTTCCATTAAATCCTTCCGCAGAAGTTACTTTCACATACAGGTTGGTTTCATCGTTCCAGATTTGAACATCCCCGTCTACAGTCAGGTTTTCAAATTCAAATCCATAGCGGAGCGGGTAACTAACAGGTTCCGGGCAAACCACTTCCCCGTTGCCGTTGTCAATAACAGAAGAGAGACCGTTGTCGTCGATCGCATCAGGCTTGATAATCTCGGATTCGTTCGGTTCACAAGCAAACAGCACCAATCCGAAGAGTGCCATAAGCAGGTAGTGGAGTTTCATTTTCATCATCACATTAATTTTTGGTTAATTCAATCTAAATACTTACATGCAACAGAAAGTAACCCATTGGTTAAAATTGTTGCCTCAATTACTACTTATCTCACCTGGCAGATACAACCTGGTTTCGTTGTACCGGAATGCAAGGTAATCATAAATCTATTAATTACATAATATTATGACGCTATATGATTATTAAAAGTGTCCCAAAATGGGAACGTCTGATTTATCTAATATTAAATATAATTATTACGTTATTCGTGTTGCTAAATTGCATTTAGAAATGGCGTAATTTACCCCTGTTTTCCACTTTTTTTCACCGAATTTGTTGCGGATCGAAAACGATTGCGAAAACCGGGAATGGCAGCGTCAGATTTCTGCCGTTTCTCTTTTAACAAGGTAATAATTTGACCGATAAATCTCAATTTATTACATCAATCTGACCGGGAAATAACGAAAACAATATCCTTATGCTCTGAAAATCAGGACATTAATTGCCTCATATTGTCGAAATAAAACCTTGCTCAGGCTTTTTCAGAAAGGAAAACGAGTGCAATGCCTGCAAAACCGATTCCGGTTATTCCCGGAGGCCAGGCACCTAACGTATAGGACAGATAAAACATGACAAGGGCAAGGAGAATCAATAGAATGGCTACTGGCTTTTTCATTGGTCGGAGGGTTGGTGTGAGAATAAGATACACATTCTCCCTTCTGCGTTCAAGTATTAATGAGGAGTCCTCGCGTATAAAAATCAGAATGCAGCCTGAAGCTGAAGCACCGTCATTCCTTTACGTGCATCAAAATCCAGCATATCCCCGGATTCTGTATACGTTGGCCGGCTCTGGTACATGATTCCGATTTTGGTATTATGGTTGCCATTCAGGAGGAAGGAGGCGCCGGCTTCGTAGACAGCCAGTGGTTTTTCCAGCCGGTCATAATCGCCGTATTGCATCGCAACAAACGGCAGGAGCTTTCCATTTTCGGTAAGAATCCCCTGGCCGAATAAATAACCGGCCTGGGCATAGGTAACCGTGCCGTTTCCGTGCATGGGAAAACCGTTTCCGTAGTTCCCCTGAATGGAGGATGATCCTCCGGTGGCCGCATTGTTCACACCCACATACCGCAGGAAACCGTCTCCGTAGGAGGTATGGGTAAGGGCGGCATACACTGTAATGGCTGATTGTTCGGATACCGGTCTGTCCAGGTATACGTCCACACCGATGAGGGTCATGGCTTCCCGGATGGTTTCACCGGATTCATCCAGCGCCCAGGTGGCATTTCCCTGGTGACTGATCCCGGCTCCCACATTAAAGACTGATTTGGTTCCCAGGTAGGTGCCTGTCTGGTAGGGGGTGAGATTTGATTCTTTGTCGCCGAACATATACTTCACATATCCCTGGATTTGTTTTTCCGGGATTTCATTGGAGAATGTGAAATGGGTGCCGGTCGGTTCGGTAGTTACAAAAGGGGCTCCGTTGACATTAAAGGGCTGTGACAGGGCCAGCCGATAATCCAGTCTGCCCAGCTGACCCTTGACATACAGGCTGAGCTTACGAATAAACTGATCATTGACCCCGTTGGTCGATTGCTGGTAGAGCGGGGCATCCACGCTCATCAGGGTCCCCGTACTTGGCGAAGAATAGCGGGTGGGTCCGCCCCAGGCGGTTAATCCGCCTCCGACGGACAGCTTATTTTCCACTGCTTCAAATTCGACTACGGCATCATGAAAAAATGCACCTTCAAATTTTTCTGAATGGTAATTGAAGTTGTTCATTCCGAACTGGGAATAAAAGAAGACGCGGTCGGTAAGCTTGCCAAAGACTTCAAACCTGAGGCGACGGATACTGGCGTCGGAATAGCTGTCCGAATCGTACCCGAATATGGTCGTACCCGGGTTCATGTCCGTATGACGGAGCCAGACCTGTGCGAGTCCCCTGAATCGCAGGTAGCGGGAACCGGATTCATTAAAATCGAACTGAACAAATGGCTTATCCTGGCAGAAAAGGGGTGATGCAAGAACCAGGAGTAAAAGAGTTACGGAGAGTTGTTTGAGCATATCGGACGTTATCTTAACGGTGCAGGATGGAAGAACCCCGCAGTTTTTGCGCCCAAATCTAAGGTATAATTACGAACTGACTAAATCCGCCGGAATAATTCGGCCTGGCCGAACCCGTTAAAACATGCGTACCTGGCCGGTGGGTACCATGGCCTGCTCATGATCAAGCAACCATCTTTTACGCCATAATCCCCCGGCGTACCCGGTAAGTTTGCCGCCGGTCCCGATCACGCGGTGGCAGGGGACAAGTATGGCCACAGGATTCCGGCCGTTGGCACTGGCCACTGCCCGGATGGCAAGCGGGTCACCCAGTGCGTCCGTCTGGATTTTGTAGGTACTGGTTTTTCCGCAGGGAATCCGGAACAGCGCATTCCATACTTTTCGCTGAAAGGCTGTTCCCTGAAGGTCAAGCGGGACCGAAAACCTGGTGCGTTCGCCCCGGAAGTATTCCGAAAGCTGGAGCCCGGTGAGATCCAGGCATTCCCGGGCGGAACGGCCAGCCTGTACAGAACCACCCGGGATTCCGCTTGGTTCACACGAGGAAATATCCGCCGTGAAGGAAAGAAACCCGAGATAATGCAATCCGCGGTCGCCGGCGATTCCCATCAGCGGACCCAGCGGGGAAGGCCAGATTCTTCGGGCCTGGATAACAGGGGAAGGAATATCGGTATCCATGTATTTATTCTCCTGGATTACTACCAAAAGTACCTAAATGTAACGACAATCAAGAGGATGTGCGGCGCGAACAATTCCGATTTATAAGACATTTCAACGGATATCGACTTTTGTGTGTCTCCCGGTTAAATCATAAATTAGTTAGAAGGTCAACAACACTCAGAAAATGATACGTATTACAGGTCAAATTATCTTACTGGTCCTGCTGTCGGGAAGTTTCTTCACTATTTCCGCCCAGGTGCCGAAGTACAACCCTTATTTTGTCGGAGAAAGCACGGATTCTGTGGATGTCAATATCTTCAGGCTGAATGAGCTGGGCAGTCAGTATTATGACGAGGTATGGAATGCGGGGAATATTTACCTGGTGAGCGGGGACACGCTTCGCGGATACTACATGCGGTATGACATTCTCCGAAACAGCCTTGAGATCATTGTGGACAAAGCGTTTCAATCGGTCAACAAGTCCCAGGTAGCCGGATTTGACTGGTTCAGTGCCGAACGCCTGAAAGTGGAGCGCTTTACCAATCGCAATCTGCTTGATTTTGAAACCGACAAGCTGCTCACCTTCTTTCCGGAGATCATTGAAGAGGGACCGGTGACCCTGCTGAAGGTGAAGGAACTGGTGAGCCGGCGCAATGCGAATTCACCGCTCCTGATCAACAATGAAACCGAGAAGGTGGTGGTAATGGACAAACTGTACTATTACCGGGACAATGACCTCCAGGAAGTACACGGGAGCCGGGGGCGCAACCTGGATTATTTTGATTCAGAAAAACTGGAAGCCTACGTAAAGGAGCAGAATTTTAATTTCAGCAATGAAGGCGATGTCAAGCGTGCTGTGGATTACTTCAATACGGAGTGCACCACTTCCCAACAAAAAAATGGGTCCCTGCAGTGATGCAGGGACCCGGGTGTACAACACCTTCCAACCTTATGAAGAAATACACCCTTATTACGCCCGTTTGGTCAAAAACTCAGGCTAACAATTAGTTCTGGATCATGTTCTGATTACCCTGGCCTTCTTTCAGGTCATCATTTTCCACCCTGCGCTGCCGCCGCTGGGAGCCGGTTGTCAGTTTTCCGATGCGGTAGCTGAAATTAACCTTGAAGCTCATGTTGCGCATGACGTTTGTGCTGTACTGATCGACCAGGGGGGTGTTGAGCTTAGAGGTCATTTTCATTCCCGAATTCAGGAAGTTCTCTGCGCCGATCCCTATGCTGCCGCGTTTATCCTTGAACGAACGGTTCACGCTGAGGCTGTAGATATAGAAGCTCGTCTGGTATCCCTGGAGCTGTACCTGGCGGCCCCGGGCAAATCCAAAGAACTGGAGCGCCCACTGATCGGTAAGTTCATAGCTGCCAAACATTCTCCCGCTGATCACGAACCCTTCGTTTGATGCACTGTAGAGATCGTCCTCTATATTATTGTTCAGGATGGCATAGTAGCTGTCAATTCCGCCGCTGAGGGTCAGTTTACCGACCTTGGTGTTGGCAAACAGGCTCAATCCGTATGCATCTTCTTCACCGATGTTGCGGAAGGTGGTATAGATCGTATCCTGTCCCAGGGTTTCGCGCACCTGCTGGATAGATCCGGAGGTGTTCCGGGCAAAAGCAGACAGGTTGACCGACGTGCCGTTTTTGAAGGTACTGTACGAAACCTCGAAATTGTTGGTCAGTTCGGGTTCAAGGTTCGGATTACCCTGGGAAATATTCAGGGGATTCGACGCATTCACGTTAGGGTTCAGAAACTGGAGGGAAGGACGCTGAATACGACGGTTGTAGGCAAATTTGACCGTATTCATTTTCCCCACCTTTTTCGAGAGGTTTATGGCCGGAACAAAGGTCCCGTAATCTGCAATGTCGAGTGCTTCTTCATTGGAGAAGCTGGCATTGATGGTGGTATATTCATAGCGTCCGCCGGCCATCAGGCTGAACCCGCTGCCGAGTTCGAATTTACCTGAGACGTAGCCTGCAGACACATTCTGTTCGTAGTCAAAATCATTATTCAGCTGATCACGTTCCGAAGGCATGAATTCGCCGTTCTCTTCTTTTACCAGGTACTGGAAGTCACTGGTCACATTCCGGGTAATGTTTTTCGCCCCGGTTTCGATGATTACCTTGTCCCCGATGGGCTCCACGTAGTCCAGCTGCATGGTAAACTCCCGGTTGTAGCTGTCATTCTCATTACGTATGGTGTTGAAATCAACCGGCTCTGAGCTCATCAGTGTGGCAATGTCGAAATCGTTGGTTCGCTTGTTCTGGCTGTAGAGGGTCAGCAGGCTGACTTCCTTGCCTTTCTCTTCGTAGGAGCGGATGTAGTTGAGGCTGACATCCACCGAATTGGAAAGGTTCTTCATCTCCACATCCTCGGTGCTGGAACGTATCCCGTTCATGTCGGTTGTTTGGGTCGTCCGGTCGTTCTGATTCATGTTAAAGTTAAAAACACCCAGGTTGACCGAGGCACCCACCCAGTTATACTTGTTGATGGCATAGTCCCATCCAAAATTATACCGGCCAAACATCATGTCATTACTGGTCGCTGCCGACTGGTAGGTCGTGGACACAATATCACCAATTTCATTCCGGATAATCTGCTCGTTCTCAAATTCTCCGTTTATGTTATACCCGATCCGGCCGCGGCCACCCAGGGTCCATCCCATACGCCCTTTGCGATAGCTTGCGTTCACACCGAGGTTGGATCCGCGGAGCCCGACACTGGTATCCAGGTTCAGCGAGCCACCCTGCAGGTCATTCTTCTTCGTGATGATGTTTATAATTCCGCCGGTACCTTCCGCGTCGTAGCGGGCCGACGGCGAGGTTATAACCTCTACCGATTTGATCTGATCGGCAGGGATCTGCTTGAGGGCATCGGCAATGCTGCTGGCCGTGATGGTCGAGGGCCTGTTGTCGATGAGTACGGTGATATTGCTGCTTCCGCGAAGCGATACGTTTCCGTCCAGGTCCACACTCAGAAGGGGTACACGCCTCAGTACGTCGGTGGCATCGCCTCCCACGGTGGTCTTGTCCTGGTCTGCATTATAAACAATGCGGTCGACCTTGTCTTCGATCAGTTCGCGCTGTCCTTCCACCACCACTTCATCCAGCTGAACGGTACTGCTGGCAATGGCCACGTTGCCGAGGTCATACGTTTCGCCCTTGCCGGTGATCCTGAAAGGACCCTGGGTAACCGGTTCGTAACCAATGAAGGAAAGGGTGATGGTAAATGTACCCTCCGGTATGTTTTTCAGTGTGAATTGTCCGTTGTCCCCGGCTACGGTGCCATCCACGATCTCATTTTTCTGGTTGATCAGGGCAATGTTGGCGTAGGGAACGGCAGACGTGTTTTCGTCGATTACCGTGCCGGTTATTTTTCCATAACCGATTTTCTGTGCGGCGCCTCTTTCGGGTGCGCCCGCCGGTGGCTGAGCGAATGCCTGCAGGCTGAAGGCGGTCAGGACGATTACCAAAAGAGAAGTTAAAAAGTGGTACGTGTTTTTCATTATTTCATAAGATTGTCTGACAAAATAGACGTGTTATGAGGACACATGTTGTACACATTAGACCAGTCGGGAAAATGTCTCGACGTTGACCCCTTTTCCATCGACCAGGACCCCCTGACAGCCTGCCAAACCCATTGGCCGACTATGTGGCCGGATTGGTCGGTCGACAGGCCCTGCTGGTCGATTCCGGTGTAAAATTCATAGAAATTTGCGCTCAGATACCGTAATTGGTTGTATGAATGCCAGGCGCAGTATATTGGAAATTGTTTTGGTCGGGATTATCTGGATCGTTTTTCTGATCGTTATCCCCTCCAGTTTTTCGGTGGAATGGCCCGTCGAATTCTGGTACCGGCAATGTTTTTTCGGCTTGTTGCTGACGGTGGTATACCTCATCAACAGGGATCTTTTAATGCCCCGCATCCTGGATAAAGGCAACGTCGCGGGTTACGTGATGGCCGTGGCCGGATTAATCCTGGGCATACTCGTACTGGTATTTTTCTTTGAAAAGCTGATCGGGCTGCCCAAGCTGATTCACGAATTATTTAATGATGATGAGCCGTATGATCCGTCAAAACACCGCCGCCGCTTTGATTTTTCCGGGTTTCTGCTGATCCTGTTTAATTTCAGCATAGGTATCATCGTGCACCTGTTCCGCAGGAGTCAGCAGGAAGCAGAATTGCGCCGGGAGCTGGAAAAGCTTCAGGCAACCACCGAATTGTCCTACCTCAAGGCCCAGATCAATCCTCACTTTTTCTTTAATACCCTGAACAACATCTATGCACTGACCGAAATGAATGTGCAGGCGTCCAGGGAAGCGCTGTTGAAATTGTCGTCGATGATGCGGTATGTGCTCTATGAAGAAAAGAACAAGCAAACATCGGTGGCTGAGGAGATCCGGTTCATTGAGAACTACATCGAACTCATGAAGCTGCGCCTTACCTCGCGGGTGCACCTTAATTTTGACCGGCCGGAGAATCCGCCCGAGTTGTCCGTGGCACCGATGATTCTGTTGCCGTTCGTGGAGAATGCCTTCAAACACGGCGTATCAGGACGGGTATCCACCGAAATAACTATTACCATCAGGCTCGCCGGCTCCATGCTTCATTTCCGGGTGGAGAATACCATTGTCCCGCGTACGGCAGAGGATCATGATGCTTCAGGGATCGGTATCGCGAATACCCGCCGAAGACTTGAGCTGCTCTATCCCGGCAAGCATCATTTTGAATTCGGTCCGAAAGGCGATACATTTATTGCAGATATGTCGATCGATCTTTCATGACCCTGAAATGCATTGCTCTTGATGACGAACCGCTGGCGCTGGCTTTACTGTCAGACTTCATTAAAAAAACTCCGTTCCTTCAGCTGACGGCGGCATGCGACAATGCGGTCGAGGCGCTATCCATTCTCAATAAGGAGAAAACCGACGTCATTTTTTCAGACATTCAGATGAATGACCTTTCCGGCCTTGAGCTGGCCCGTGTAATCTCGGGCATGGATTCGGGAAGGAAGCCATTACTTGTTTTTACCACCGCTTATGACAAATATGCTCTCCAGGGATACAAGGTGGATGCGATCGATTACCTGCTGAAGCCATTCAGCTACGAGGATTTCCTCAGGGCGGCTACCAAGGCCCGCAGGCTGAAGGAAGAAGCCCCTGCACCCGCGAGGCCCTCCGAAAATTTCATAATGTTCAAGGTGGAATACCAGCATGTAAAAGTGTTTCACCGCGATATCCTTTATATAGAAGGCCTGAAGGATTATGTAAAAGTGCATTTGGAGAATGCCACCAAGCCGGTTATTTCACTAACCAGTCTGAAGAGCCTGGAAGAGCGCCTGCCCGCAGACCAGTTCATGCGAATTCACCGTTCGTACATTGTCAACCTCCAGCAGGTAACTGCCATTTCAAAAAATGCCGTTACCGTGAAAGGCACCGAACTTCCGGTATCTGACAATTACCGAGACGGGGTGCGCGAATATTTTGATCAGGGTATGTCCTGATATCCTCCCGCTTTTCCTGAATTTTTCGTATATTATTCTTCATCATTTCAACTAAGTAAGGATATGCCAAAAAAGACATTTACCCTGATTGTAAATGAAAAGGAGCATGCTGTGGAGGCAGATCCTGCCACGCCACTGTTGTGGGTGCTTCGTGAAGACCTTGGGCTCACCGGGACAAAATACGGATGCGGCATTGCCCAGTGTGGGGCCTGCACGGTCCACCTGAACGGATCACCGGCACGATCCTGTGTGATACGGGCCGGGGATGTGGGTGACAAACAAATAACCACGATTGAAGGATTGGCTGCCGGCGGGCCACACCCGGTGATTGAAGCCTGGAAAGAAGAACAGGTCCCACAGTGTGGCTATTGTCAAAGCGGACAGATTATGCAGGCCGCCGGACTCCTGGCAGTCAACGCCAATCCGTCCAGAGAAGAAATCGTTACGGAGATGAACGGAGTGCTGTGCCGTTGCGGAACCTATAACAGAATTATCAAGGCCATTCAGCGGGCTTCCATTCAAATGTAACGGGCATGGAATCGACGTCAATCTCACGAAGGAAATTCCTGGCCGCCGGTGGCGGTATCACCTTTGCTATTGCAGGGTATCCGCTGTTGTCCGGACTGAGTGGTCCTTCAAAAACGTATAAAACCGAACAGGTCACCGCCTGGGTTCACCTCAGCAATTCGGGAAAAGTCACCATTTACAACCCCGCTTCCGAAATGGGGCAGGGTTCCATGACGGCCCTGGCGGTTCTGGTGGCGGAAGAAATGGATGCTGACTGGGACCAGGTGATGATCGAATATTCACCCGTGGAACCTTCCGTATATGGCCGGGGCTGGGGCCGGGGCCGAAACCGGGGAGGAACCATGCTCACGGTAGGCAGTTATTCGGTTCGCGGATATTTTGAAAACCTGCGACATGCCGGGGCACAGGTCCGGCATGTACTGCGTCATTCGGCGGCAGGCCACTGGGGTGTTCCTATTGAGGAAGTGACCACCAGTCCCGGACAGGTGCATCACCCCAAGACGGGGCGCAGTGCAGGATACGGGGAAGTGGTGGATTTCATTTCTGTTCCGGACCCGATTCCGGAAATCCCGGCGGAATCCCTGAAAAAACCCACCGCGTTCCGGATCATCGGCAGCAATACCCCAAGGTATGATATTCCCGCCAAGTCTGACGGGTCGGCCATGTATGCCATGGATGTGAGGTTGCCCGGCATGGTGTACGCGGTAATGACGCGTTCGCCTGTATTTGGTTCGCGCCCATCCCTGAACAACCGAAGTGAAATACTGGCACGCGAAAATGTACTTGATGTGGTGACCATGGACCACGGGGTGGCCGTGGTGGCACAGCGCATTCATGATGCCATGGAAGCCAGGAAAAAGATGGATATAAGCTGGTCGGAGGATGTTACAGGGATCTCCCATACCAGTTCAACAGCGATGGAGGAATACGAGCGGATTGCCGGGGACGACCAGGCGGGTTGGGAGGTTCTCAACAGCTCCGGGGATACATCCGGGGCACTGGCCGGCGCAGACCGCATTTATTCATTTGATTACAGAAATGATTACGTATACCATGCCCAGATGGAGCCGCTCAATGCGGTGGTTGCACTGGCAGAAGACGGCAATTCGGCGGAGGTTTGGGTTGGAAGCCAGTCTCATGACGGGGCACGATCCACGGCGGCCGAGGTTCTGGCACTGGATTTCTCTAAAATCAATCTCCACCCACATTTCCTTGGTGGTGGATTCGGGCGCCGGTCCATGTCAGATTATGTGGCTGAGGCAGCGGCCATCGCCAAACAGGTAAAAAAGCCGGTTAAGCTGATCTGGACCCGCGAGGATGATGTCCGCTACGGGGCGTTTCGTCCCATGTCACTGCAGCGAATGCGGGCCACGGTCAACGGGGAAGGGATCATTGATACCTGGAGTCACCGGATCGTGGGAACGGGAGACGGGTTACTGGCCTCCGGAGCCGGCACGAATTTCTATTCATTCGATAACCAGCAAATCGAACTAAAGAGCATTGACCATGGCATCCGCACCAAGCACTGGCGGGCAGTAGGTCACGGACCTAATAAGTTTGCCATTGAGTCGCTGATTGATGAGGTTTCTGCTGATCAGGGGATTGACCCCTACCAGATGCGCAGACAGCTCATGCGCAATCATCCACGGGCCCGGAAGGTGCTGGAAACGGCAAAAGGGATGGCTGACAACGCCGGAAAAGTACCGGCAGGCCGTGCCAGGGGCCTGGGTTTCGGAGAACGCAGTGAAGCTCTTGTAGCCGGTGTTTGCGAAGTTTCCCTTGACCGTGATTCCGGTAAGATATCGGTTCATCGGGTCTGGGCAGCGCTGGATGCCGGACTGGTCGTGCAACCTGACAATGCCATTGCACAAATGGAAGGCGCCATTAACATGGGCCTGAGCAGCGTATTGATGGAACGGATAACTTTTGTGAATGGCCAGGTGCAGCAATCCAATTTCCACGACTATCCAATCCTGCGCATGTCGGAGGCTCCTGAATCCATAGAGATCGAGATTATTCCGTCCGACGAACCGCCGGCCGGAATTGGTGAAGCAGGTCTGCCCTGGATTGGCAGTGCGGTGGCGCAGGCGGTGTATGCCCTGACCGGAAAGCGACTGAGGGATATGCCTTTTACTCCTGACCGGGTAAAGGAAGTACTGGCCTGACAGGATTTGTGGCTATTTCTTACGAATGATGGCACTCCACCCCCCGCCGCCGGCTAACCTGGCCTGGTAGGTGTTCCCGGGGGCTACAGACATTTTTTCCACGATATAATCTTCCGCATGACGGTCGGCATTCAACCCGTCCCGGAATATTTCGGCTTCATATTCTCCCTCAGGAAGAAAGGAAAAGTCCAGCGTAACAGTGCGTGCCGATTCATTTGAAATGACACCCACATACCAGTCCTGTCCGTGCCTGCGGGCAACCGCGACATATTCTCCAACTTTCGCTGCCAGCGGCACAATCTCGTCCCAGGTAGTAGGGATCTGCACAATGAACGCTGTGGTTTCGGGCTCCTCTTCGTAAGACGTAGGGGCGTCACAAAGCATCTGGAGAGGTGATTCAAAAACAGTATACAAAGCCACCTGGTGGGCCCGTGTGCCAATGGATGCCGGCCGGTCAAAATTGATATAATGCTCCTCCAGGTGAAAGTTTCGAAGTGCCCCGGGGGTAAAATCCATCGGCCCGACGGCCATCCGGATAAAGGGTAAGGTAGCATTGTGCGAAGGGGTGACTTCATGGGACCATTTCAGGTGTTCATTGCCTTTGACACCTTCGTACGTGATCACATTGGGATAGGCCCGGCGGAGACCGGCAGGTTTAAAGGCACCGTGAAAATCCACCAGAAGTTTGCGGCTGGCGCATTCACGGGCAATGGCCTCGTATGAATTGGTCATGGCCTGGTCGCTGCGCTGCATAAAATCGACCTTGATCCCTTTTGCACCCCAGCCGGCATAGATATCCAGGATTTCCTCCATGTTCTCATTCAGTGGTTTCCATAAACACCACAGGATGATCCCGACATTCCTTTCCCTGCCGTAATCAATAAGTTCCTTCACGTCAATGTCGGGATTGAACTCCATGATCTCCAGGGTCGATTTTGTCCATCCCTCGTCGAGAATGACGTATTCAATGTTATGGGCGGCAGCAAAGTCAATATAATACTTGTAGGTTTTCGTATTCAGTCCGGCCTCAAAATCAACACCCTGCAGGTTATTGGCATTCCACCAGTCCCAGGCCACCTTCCCGGGTTTGATCCAGGAAATATCCCGAAGTTCTGTCTCGCGGGACAGCTGAAGCATCAGGTTCTGGGAAAGGAGTTCGCGGTCATCCTTTGTGATCACAAAGAACCGCCATGGAAAGGATCGCCGGCCCCGGGTATGGGCGATAAAAGGCTCTTCCCTTACTATGACCACATTCCTGTCTCCGCCCGGACCCTCCTCCGGTCTGCTTTCCGCCACCACCGGCGGATGCATGGCCTGCAGGCTGGTACCGGCACCTCCCTGCAGGAACAGGTGAGGGTAATCAAATACATCCGCTTCGGAGAAGAGTAAACGGATGTCCGATTCCTCTCCCGGGATGGTAAACAGAATGGGCAGCGACGCAAACTGCTCGCGGGTTATCGTATCGACCCGGGCCGGAATGTAGGTGCGTTCATTGTGGGAATAGGTGGATTCTTCCAGCGGAAAATGGGAATGGGTTCCTTCCGGGAAGGTGATGTCCAGCACTTCTTCCTCTATTTCCAGCGTGCCGCTCATCCTGGTGGTGAAACGGTAGGCCACGCCCGTATCAAATACGCGGAACTCAAGACTGTACCGGTCCCTGAATTCCAGGACCAGCTCAGCATATTCATTCGTTACCTTGCGGCTTTTTACCGGTAAGACGGCTTCAAATTCATCCCGGACGGTGCGGGTGCTCTCTTTGCGGACCCCGGGATTATCGCCCAGGTAGGATCCCTCCAGTTTCATGTCCACGAGGACCTCCGGAAGGACGATGCGGCCGTACCTGGTGACCGACCATGATATGTTTTCACCCGTCCTTACGGTCAGGGTGGTCTGTTCGTCCGGGGAGTTCACCCGGTACTCCTGTGCCATGACTGCCAGGGGTAGGGTACCAATAAGAAAGCTGACGAACAGCGGCAGGAGAAAACGGATCACTTGCAGATCACCGGGAATGTCTACGGTCATTGGTTGAAGGGATTGGTTCGGAGCTAAATATAGCAAGCCTTCTCACAACCCCTGTCCCGGGCTGTCTAAATTTTTACCCCTTTCCGGTTACTGTGCCGGGCCTGACGTATATTTTGCCGTCCGGTCATCCTTTATTACGCCATTCCAGTTCATGCCAAAAGCAAAATCATAGGCATTTCCTTCCGAATCCACATGGGGTTCCATGTCAAAGGGAACATCTTCGTACTGGGTTTCCACGGTGGCCATACCCGCAGGCATCTGTAAGGGTAGCAGTCCGGACGGCTCCTCCTTACCGGTCAGTATATCCAGTACTGCCTGATCCTGTACATTGAAATTGATAATAAGGGCATCAATCTCCTTTTCAAATTCATTCACTACCGTCGGATTGGACATTTTAAGAATGACAATCACAGGTTTGCCCTTCATTTTTTCCCGGGTTTCCAGCACCATTTGGAGGTCGGACAGGTTGTTGGCTGTAACGGATTTGTTCTTGTAGGTACGGTTTAGGACATCCTGTTCACGGGAATCCCCGGCCAGGCTTGGATCCCGGGCTTCGGTGGCGGTGTATTCACCGTACTGAAGGCTGATGGGGAGAAAGCCGTTACCTCCGTTTTCGGCATCTTCCTGGCTGTACCCGGCGGTACGGCCATTTTCCGGATTGGTGATCACCACGATGGCCACGTCGGCGGAATCAGGATCGCTGACCGTATCGATGTAACCCGACAGCACCTCGTTGCTTATAGGATCCTCGTAACGGGCAGGAATTTCCTCTCCGAAAAAGTTACTCGACGCGGGTACATAGCGCTGCGGGAGATATACGTTCATCCCGCTCTGTAACGGGAGGGTATTATTGCGGTTTTTCAGCATAACGATTGATCGGACCTGCGCCTCGTACCCTTCTGTCATATATTCCGGGTTGCCTACGATGGATTTGGTTGCTTCCACGTCGAGGTAAGGATTCTCAAAGAGGCCGACCCGAAAGATATTTTTGAGCAATCTGACGGCCGACTTTTCGAATCGTTCACGCATCCATTCTTCCCCATTCTCCTGCACACCCATCTGGTAGGCTTCCAGCACCGGTTCGGCGTCATTGTTACCCCCAAACTGATCGCATCCTGCCATGAGTATTTTGTAATGCCGTTCGGCTACGGTCAGGTCTTCCACGCCCCAGGGGGTGCGGCCAAAGACTGCCATGCCTTCGTCGGGGCGGGTAACTCCCCAGTCGGTGCATACTACCCCATCAAATCCGTATTTATCACGCAGGAGCTCGGTGATAAAATACTTGCTGAATGCATTTCCCACATTCTCCCCGGAAGGATCCAGGCCGGTGGAAATCGTATAATAAGGCATGACCGCGGAGGCTTGTTTCGTCCCGCCTTCCAGCGCAAACGCACCTTCCAGGAAAGGGATCAGGTGGGTCTGGAGGTTGTCACCCGGGTAGACTGCAAATTTCCCGAATCCATAATGGGCGTCACGGCCGCCCTCGCCGGTTCCGCCCCCCGGCCAGTGCTTGGCCATGGCATTGACACTTTCATAGCCCCATCCACTGGAAATCTCCTGGTCTCCGTACGATGTCTGAAATCCGTCAATATAGGCCCTGGACATATCGGCTGATAATGCCGGACTGGGTCCGAAGGTGCCGCTGAAACGATACCACCGGGGATCAGTGGCCAGGTCTACCTGGGGGGAAAGTGCCGTGGCAATACCCAGGGCACGATATTCCCTTGATGCGATCTCGCCAAACCTGAGGACCAGTTCAGGATCAAAGGTGGCTGCCAGGCCGATCGCGTTGGGCCAGCGTGAGATTTCGCCGCCTGCGCCAAGCGTATATTCTTCGTCCGACTCGGCCTCGTGCCGGGGGTCCGAACTGTTATTGGCCGGAATCCCCAGCCCAAGTCCTTCGACCAGCGCCTGGGCGTTATTGTTCCATCGGGCGGCCACTTCCGGGCTCTCCACCGAAGTTATCAATACATGCCTCAGGTTATCGTTGGTAAGAAATTCTTTTTGTTCATCACTCAGGTCATAGGGATTGGCCCCGCTCTCGTTATACGGTTTTCCATTATAGGTGCCGCCTCTTCCAAAGCCCCCGCCCGGGATGCGCTGGTGTCCGCTGTAGAGCATCAGGCCAGCTATCTGTTCTACCGACATCCGCGACGCGAGATCTTCCGCTCGTTCCTCTGCCGGCAAACGCCAGTCTTCGTACGGGTCCAGGGTGTCATTCCGGTTGAGGTCCTTAAAGGCAAACCGGTCAACCGTCAGAATTTTTACGCCTGATTCCGGCGAATAGCCAAGTACAGGTCCGCCTTCATTAGTGACGAGATTGAACCTCTCTCCGGCAGACTCGGTCCATTTTGGTTCGCAAGCCGTCAGTGCCGACATTAAAAACAGGAGAAGGATAAAGGCAGAAACAGATCGGGTGGAGCGTATCATATCAGTGTTTTTTTATTATGTCAAAATTACACAATAAACGCAAACGCGCAAGCGTAGAGCAAAGGGCTAAAGCCGGTCCTGCTTCTTCACATTATGGGTGGCATCTGTCACCTTATCGATGGTACCGGGCTCACTATAATCGTTGAGTTTCAATTGCATGGAATCAATCGCTTTTTCAAGTTCGCCGATACTCTGATCCATTTTTGACTGGAAATCTTCCTCACTGATTGCCTTCAGGTCTTTGAGCATGAGGATTCCCTTTATACGGCAGAACGGTCCGCGTATGGTATGGGCGTTATAGTAGGCATAGGAGGTAAGGCGTTTGTTTGATTCTTCAAGCTGACGGGTACGCCGCGTTACTTTTTCCTCCAGGGACTTGTTGACCGACTCTATTTTTGCGTTGAGTTGAACCAGCTGATGGTTATTGGTGGCGAGCAACTGGCGCTGCAGGTCGTTCCGCTCGATCACCCGGTCAAGCACCCTGGTCACATAGAACGTGATGGTATTAAAGAGGAGCCAGTAAAGTATTCCCACCAGGGAATAGTACAACGAAGTGACGAGTCCGCCAGGCAGGAATTCTTCCGAAGAATCCTCAAAGAACAACAGGATTTCCCGGGCGAAGACAATGAGCCCGAGGTTCAGGGCCATGAAGACGAGCAGGGTTTTCCGCTCGGCCTGAAAAGAGATCGTTAGCTGGATAAGTACCGCATGGAAAATGATTCCGATGGGAAAAGCCAGGTAGTAGTCAGCCGGTGTTTGCAGCAGGATGATCGGGATGATATGCATGAGCAGGGGCCACAAAATGAGGAAGAGTACCCGGCCAAGATAGGAGTAGCCGTACCGGTTGAAAAACAGCCCGATAAAGCAATAGGCGATCATAAACGGAACGACAAGCTGGTCAAAATTAAGCTGAAAGGGGGAATTCAGGTACACTTTGATATCGAGCAGGATAAAGGACAGGTAGACTACGGGAAGGGTAAGGTAGATTACATTGGAGAATAGGATACGCCGGGAAAGGTGCAGTCTGGCTGATTCCGAGGTGCCGGAATACAGCAGCTTATTAATGAGTTTGATGAAATTCATGCATTTCCGGCTACTGTTGTAAAGGAATATACCAACAATTAACGGATTAAGGAAGAAATCGGGGTGTGAGAATGTTTAAATGACACAGTAAAAACGTCGTTTCATCCAATATTTTCAGGGGTGCTGCGATAAAAGTCATTCTATTTCGGTATTTTCATTGCTGAACCACTTACACCCATAGCTATGAAATTAACCTCCTTGCCAACCGGGACGAAGACAGAATCCTCACTCTCCCGTCGTCACTTCATCGGGGGAGCAGCCTCCCTGGTCACCGGCCTGGCCCTGGCCCCATCGGTTTTCGGGGCACCCTCCATTCTTAAACACCTGAACGCGTCCCGGTCGTACTACAAAGGGGTTCGGCTGGGAGTAATCACCTATTCGTTCCGCAGTATGCCCGACCAGAGTGCAGAGGCCACTCTCCAGTATGTGGTGGACTCCGGACTTGGTGAAATCGAGCTGATGGGTGATCCGGCCGAATCCTTCGCAGGAAAGCCCGATAACCCGGTCGACCGCCGGGCCTATTTCGGCCTGATGCGGGCGAGGAGGGACGGAGAACTAACCGACGATCAGAAGAAGGAAATGGCCGAAATGGAAGCTGCCCTGAAAGCCTACAATGCGGAGGTAGCCGCATGGAGAAGTTCGGTTTCCATGGATAAGTTTGTACAGGTCAGGAAGATGTATGCCGATGCCGGTGTGAAGATTTATGCGTTTAAGCCATCTGCCTTCGGAAAGGACAACAGCGATGCGGAAATTTCCTACGGTATGCGTGCCGCAAAAGCCCTCGGCGCCACCCATGTTACCCTTGAGCATCCGTCGGATGATGCCCATACGGCACGGCTGGGGGCACTGGGGAAAAAGCATAAGATGTATGTCGCCTATCACGGACACGAACAACAGACCCCTGACTTTTGGGATACGGCCCTCGAACAATCCCGCTACAACGCGCTAAACCTTGACCTGGGGCATTATATTGCCGCCGGGAACCCGGACCCCCAGTCACTGATCAACGCCAAACATGACCGGATCATGAGTATGCATGTGAAGGACCGGCAGACACCGGCCCACGGTAAGGCAAACCTGCCATGGGGCACTGGTGACACCCCGATATCCGATGTACTACAGCTGATGAGCGACCGTAACTACTCTTTTCCCGCCACGATCGAACTGGAATATGAAATTCCGGAAGGGTCGAATGCGGTGAAAGAAGTTTCCAAATGCCTTGCTTACTGCCGCGAGGCGTTGTCCTGAAGAATTACATTGAATCCTATTAAAAAATCCCATGAAAAAGATTGATAAAAATGAGATCAGCCAGGAAGTATATGACCTGTATGATGACTATGCGCATAACCGGCTGAACCGCCGACAGTTTGCCGAACGCCTGTCGGCGTATGCGGTGGGAGGCATGACCGTCGCATCACTTATGAGCTTCCTGATGCCGGATTATCAGACTAAAGTGCAGGTAGCGCAGGATGATGGACGGATTGTCTCAGAGTATATCACCTACAATTCCCCTGAGGGCGGGGGAGAAATCCGGGGACTGCTTGCCAGGCCGGCAGGGACCGATACAAAGCTGCCTGGTATCGTGGTAGTGCACGAAAACCGCGGCCTGAATCCGCACATTGAGGATGTGTGCCGCCGGGCCGCCGTGGCGGGTTTTATGGCCCTGGCTCCTGATGCACTCACCCCGCTGGGAGGGTATCCCGGAAACGATGACGACGGCCGGGAACTGCAGCGCCAGCGTGATCGTGACAAGATGCTGGAAGATTTTATTGCGGCCCATGACTACCTGAATGACCATCCCGGTTGTACCGGGAAGGTGGGGGTCGTCGGATTCTGTTTCGGCGGATGGATATCAAACATGATGGCCGTGCGCGTGCCCGATCTTGATGCGGCCGTACCCTTTTACGGCGGACAGCCGGATGCCTCTGTGGTCCCCCAGATCAAGGCCCCGCTCCAATTGCATTATGCCGGATTGGATAACCGGGTCAATGAAGGTTGGCCGGCCTACAAAGAAGCCCTGGAAGAACATAACAAGCAATTTACTGCCTATATGTACCCCAATGTCAACCATGGATTTCATAATGATACCACCCCCAGGTACGATCAGGAATCGGCCGAACTTGCCTGGGAACGGACGGTAGCATTCTTCAAAAAACACCTGACCTGAAAATATAAGTTATAACATCCATTTACGGAAAGGGTCAATTCATTCCCGTATTTGTCAGCTTCATTCGTTTTCCTGTGAACAACCTCCTTCTAAAACGTTTATCGTATTGAAGGAAGTATGCCCGAATAAACGGGGTACGGAAAGACGAAAAATGAATATGGAAATACGATTACTTTTTATTTTTTTATGCTTGTTCACCTATGCAGGCGCTCAACCGTCCGCTCCAGGTGCGGTTAACTCACCGGAGAATGTAAAGTACCGGGTGACCGGTATGACCGTGGACGAGGCCACCGGCCAGCCACTGGAATATGCGACAGTCAGCATAATGAATCCTGCTGACAGCAGCATTCTCACCGGTACCATTACCGGTCCGGACGGTAAATTTAACCTTGAGACTAAAGCCGGGACTTACCTGGTGGCTGTACAGTTTATTTCCTATGATTCAAAGTACTTTACGGTCACCCTGACCAGAAAAGACCCGGTCAAAGACCTGGGTACCATTACTATGGCACCGGATACCGAAACACTTGATGAGGTGGTGATTGAGGGTCAGCGATCGCAAATGACCATGGAGCTTGATAAGCGGATTTTTACCGTCGGACAGGATCTGAGCAATATCAGTGGCAACGCCTCGGACATTCTCGATAATATTCCTTCCGTGGCGGTGGATATCGAAGGGAATGTCAGTCTGAGGGGATCACAAAATGTACGTATCCTGATCAACGGAAAGCCTTCCGGTATGGTGGGTATTGACGGCACCAATGGACTCAGGAACCTGCAAAGTAACATGATAGAACGGGTGGAGGTTATCACCAATCCGTCGGCACGTTATGAGGCCCAGGGAAATGCCGGTATTATCAATATTATCCTGAAGAAGGATGAAAAGCGGGGGTTGAATGGTACGTTCAACGCCAATGTGGGGGTACCTCACAATCACGGTGCGGGATTTAACCTTAATTTCCGTCGTTCGTGGCTGAACCTGTTTGCCAGTTACGGCCTTAGCTACCGGAGCAATCCCGGGGGCGGATTCTCCAATCAAACCTTCCTTCGTGAAGATACCACCTTTTACCGCGATATCGTGAATGACCGCGTCCGGTCGGAGTTGTCCAATACCTTCCGGTTCGGATCGGATATCTATTTGAATGACCTGAATGTGATCACCATGTCGGGATTATACCAGATCGGATCAGGAGTCAATACGACGGATATATTATACAAGGACTTCGACGAAAACCAGCAGCTGGTGAGCCAGTCATTACGGTATGACGAGGAAGAGGAGAATGAAGAGGACATTGAATTCAATATGAATTATACCCGGACCTTCCAGGACAATGAAGACCATAAGCTCTCGACGATTGTTCAATACCGTGAGAGCAATGAAACGGAGGATTCTGAACAGGAACAAGGACCGCTTCCGCTCAATTCAGAAGGTTTTGAGCCGGATATTAATCAGCGTTCGCTGAATGATGAGTTCGAAAGGAACTTGTTGCTGCAGGCGGATTATGTGCAGCCATTTGGTGCGGAAGGTAAATTTGAAGCCGGGTACCGCGGATCGATTCGTAATATTGATACCGAATATATTGTCGAGGAACTGAATGATGAAGGTATCTGGGAAAGCCTGGAAGGATTTTCCAATGACTTTTCCTACGACGAGAATATTCAGGCTGCTTATGCGATATATGGAAACAAGTGGGGAAGGTTTTCCCTCCAGGCCGGATTCCGCGCAGAGCTTACCGATATTAACACGCTGTTACGTCAGACCGGCGAACGTTTTGACAAGGATTATATCAATTACTTCCCCAGTGCGCATGTTACCTATGAACTGGCGAATGAGAATAACCTGCAGATGAGCTACAGCCGTCGTATTGACCGTCCGGGTTTTTGGGAACTTAATCCGTTCAGCAGTTTCACTGATCCGCTGAATATCCGTACGGGTAACCCTGATCTTGATCCTGAATTTACCGATGCTTATGAATTCGGCTACCTGAAAAACTGGCCGACAGGTACCTTGTATTCCAGTGTGTACTACCGGTACAGTACCGGAGTCATGGAGCGGGTACGCTATATCGAAGTGGATAAAGGTGACAGTATTACCTACACCATCCCGCAGAACCTTGCCAGCCGGAATGCGGTGGGAATCGAACTGACATTCTCCAAGGACGTAGGAGACTGGTGGAGGCTGAATGGTTCAGCGAATTTCTACCACGAATCCACCGAAGGGGAATTTCGCGGGGAAGACCTTTCCTACGAAGCGTTGACCATGTCGACCCGGGTGACCTCCCAGATGACTCTTTGGGATGTGCTGGAAACGCAGTTATCGGTAAATTATCGTGCGCCGCAGAACGATACACAAGGCCGGAGAAAAGCGATGTACAGTATCGATCTGGGACTGAGTAAAGATATTTTTGATGGAAAGGGAACACTGATCCTGAACGTGCGGGACCTGCTGAATTCACGAAGGTGGAGGTCGGAGACGATCACGGAAGGTCTTCGCCAGTACGGAGAATTCCAGTGGCGCTCACGCGTGGCTACCCTGACGTTTAATTACAGGTTAAACCAGAAGAAACGTCCGGACCGGGGCGGTGGCCGTGGCGACTACGACGGAGGTGACGGAGATTTTTAGTTTCAATATTGAACAAAGCAAAGGCTGATCCGACAGGGTTGGCCTTTTTTATTTTAATCCATTGCCCCATACCACGGTGAAAGGGATATTTGTATTCATTTCAATTACAATAAGAGGCATGAAAATACGAATCCGGCAGGAGAGACCATCAGACAGGCAGGAGGTACATTCCCTTATTGAGAAAGCCTTCGCAAAGGAGCCGATGAGTGATCACCGGGAGCAATTTCTGGTAGACCGTTTGCGCAAAACCCCGGCGTTTGTTCCCGGGCTGTCCCTGGTGGCGGAACGTGGCGGTGGCATTGAAGGCCATATCCTCCTGACCCGGATCCACATCGTCAATAAAGAAAGCCGGCATCTCTCGCTGGCATTGGCGCCGGTGAGCGTTCTGCCGGAAAGTCAGCACAAGGGTATAGGCGGACAACTTATCCGGGCGGCACATGAAAGGGCCAAGGAACTGGGCTTTGATTCGGTTATGCTGCTGGGGCATGAGAAATACTATCCCCGGTTTGGTTACCGTCCTGCGTCCTTATTTGGCATCACATTTCCGTTTAAAGCACCGGACGAATGCTGCCTGGCCATTGAGTTAATACCAGGTGCCCTAAAGGACGTATCGGGAATGATTGAATACCCGCCTGCTTTCTTTGAATAAAAGCCAGGAGCAACTTCCTGGCTGCCCGGCGTTTTTGGAAAACCCGGATGAAAGTTATTCGTCCCTCAGGGAATCGACGGGGTTTTCACAGGCGGCTGTATAGGTCTGTTTTCCAATGGTGGTCAGGGCGATGAAAACCAATAAAAGCAGGGGGGGTATAAAGAGGTAGAGGGAATATTCAATGGTAAAGGCAAAATTCTCCAGCCACTTTTCCAGGGCAAAATAGGCGACAGGCAGGGCAATGAGGATGGCAATACCTATCAGGGTCATAAAATCGCGGGTGAGCATTTTTATCACTGTGCTGACCGATGCTCCCAGCACTTTCCGTACACCAATTTCCTTGGTTCGTTGCTTGACGGAGAATGAGGTCAGTCCGTAAAGCCCCAGGCAGGCAACCAAAACCGCAATAAGCGAAAATACGGTAAGTAGAATGCCGTCCTGGATTTCACTCCGGTATAAACTGTCGTAGTGCTCGTCGAGGAAAAAATAGACAAACGGATTGTCAGGCGCCATGGATAAGAATACACTTCTTACCTCTTCGACCATCGATGAAACCGGCCAGGAGGAAGAGCCGGCAAGCCGGAGAGAAAACCCATTACCGCTGTTACTGTGATTGAAAATAATCGGGGTATAGGATTCTTTCAGGGAGCTGTGATGGTAATCCTCAATAACTCCGATTATTTCCTGGAGACTTTCGGCATTTCCCACTTTAACCTGTTTGCCAATGACCTGATCTTCATTGGTATACCCAAGCCTACGCATGGCGGCTTTGTTAATGATGATCCGGTTATTTTCCTCATTCCGGCCAGTGGCAAAATTCCGGCCAGCCAGTAGGGGGATTTCGTAAGCAGGCAGGAACGATGCATCGATCTCGACAATTGCGTAGCTTTGAGCCTCCTTCCAGTCACCAGCCGGTTTCTGTGCCTGGGTGTAATAGTTGTAGCCCTTTCCGGGTATGCATCCGGACGATGCAAACGCCGAAACAAAAGGCAGGTTAGCCAATTCATTTTTTATGGAGAGCCGGCGTTCCTCCGTCAGGTCTTCGCCAATACTCGGGCCTTCTATGACAAGGATTTGTTCGGCATTGAGGCCTAAACCGGACTCCTGCATATATTCAATCTGGAGATAATTAATGTAGGTGGCTCCGATAAGGAAGAAAGAAGCGGCAAATTGCGTAACGACAAGAAATTTTCGAAGGGTTATTCCTTTGCCGGACGATGAAAACTTTCCCCTGATGGCAGCGGCAGGTTTAAAGGAGGAAAGTACCAGTGCAGGATACAGGCTGGAGAGTAACGTTCCGGTTACCATAATGACCAGTAAGAGCGGCAGGTAGGGGAAATGGATGATTTCGAAGGCACCGCTGATATCTTTATCAAATAAATCACTCAGCAAGGGCAGGAAGAGCTGAAATGCCGTAAGGGCGACAACCAGGCTCAGAAGGTGCAGGATGCAGGTTTCAAGCAGGAATTGAAAGGTCAGGGTGACCCGGCCAGCCCCCATAATTCTTTTTAGACCGACTTCCTTTATCCGTTCGGCGGCACGGGCGGTAGTCAGGTTTACATAGTTTATCCACCCGATGAAAAGGATTATACAGGCAATAATAAGAAAGATACTTACCTGGCCCGAGTTGCCCAGCGGTCCAAGTGCGTTCCCGATCTCACCCGAGCCCATATATACATCTGCCAGCGGCTGGAAGCTGTAACTGATGTCATTTGTACCATCTGCATATTTCCCTGCTACCTTGTCTAACGTGTTTTGGGCCGATTCCATGGAGGTGTTATCCCCGAGGCTGACATACGTAGGGAAGGCATTCCAGCTTTCCAGGCCCCATCCTTTTAGTTTCTCACTTTCCAGCAGGTGAAAGGAGAAGAATATTTGCGCCTGAATATGTGAATTAACAGGCAGGTCATCAATTACCGCAGATACCCAGGATGTCTGCCTGCCAAACATATTGTAAAGGGTAACTTCCCTGCCGATGACCTGCTGACCATCCGACCCGAAGAAACGCTCCGCTGCCGACCGGGTAAGCACGACGGAATTGGGAGCTTCCAGGGCAGTAAACGAATTTCCCTGATGGGAGGGGTACCTGAATATCCTGAAGAAATTGGCATCAGCGTACAGGATTCTTTCTTCCTTATAGGCCCTGTTTTCATTGGGAGTATTGATCAAAACAGTACCTTGCTGTGGAAAAACCCGTGTAGCCCTTTCCACTTCCGGCAATTCATTCTCCAGCATAGGAGCCACCAACGGAGAGGTTAATGCAAAGGAATTACTCCGTGCATTATCATGGGTAACCAGCCGGGCAATGTGCGGGTGATCCGGAACATTCCGGTCATAGCTTAATTCAAAACTGACATAATGAAAGATCAGAAGGCAGGAGGCAATTCCGATCCCCAAGCCGAAAATATTGATAAGGCTGAAGGTCTTGTCTTTCGACAATCTGCGTAAAGTTATGGTCAGGGAATTTCGAAACATAGGAGGATGACGGGTACACTTTAAAGATAGATAAAAGGATGCCACTTTTGTAAATATCTGATTATCAGGTGTATGAATTTCATTTAACGACATTATTGTTTCACAATGATACAGTATGCTGTTTCAGATTGGTGCAGGCAGCAATCAGGATTCAGAGCTGAGCAAAGCTGGCCCGGGCTGAAATGTGCCGTAATTCCATTATTTTTCTCCCTGCATACAACCATTCTCCCGTTTCCTGTACTAACCCTATTGAAGCGCCAAAAAACACACTACGAATGAGAGATGATCTGCTGGTCACTAAGTTCCTGAAGTCCGGAAGCGAAGAAGCTTTCACGCATTTATACGAAAAACACATCGCTGACCTGGACCGGACGGCCATGTTGTTGTGCAATCATAATAAGGATCTCGCCCGGGACTGTTTGCAGGAGACCTGGATTGTTGTCGTGAGAAAACTTCCTGGTTTTAAGTGGAATTCGACCCTCAAAACCTGGATGACGGCCATACTGATCAATATTGTAAGAAGGCAGTCTGTAAAGGAACAGCGACATACCTACCGGGAATTGCAGCCTGAAGATGAAATCAGCGCCGCGAGCAATGTGGAGTGGATGGATCTTTCGGAGGCTGTTTCAAAATTACCCCTTGGTTACCGGGAAGTATTGATTCTTCATGACGTCGAGGGGTATACACATAAGGAGATAGCCGGCATGCTGGAAATTGCGGAAGGTACGAGCAAGAGCCAGTTGTTTAATGCCCGCCGGCTTGTACGCAAATTTCTTAACGAAAAAACCAATTTCACCCATGAGTAATCCCGATAATGAACTGAATCCATCCGAACGTGCGGCTTTCGGTCAGTTGAAGGAGCACACAGGCTCGTCCGGCCTCAGGCGGCAGGAAGTTATTGACGAAATGAAGAGCAAAGGGCTGTTGTCGCCTTCGCCGCGCAGAACCATTTTTTCGAATGTACTGAGAGCTGCCGCTGTGGTCTTGCTGCTGATTACGGGCTACATTATCGGCCGGTTTTCGGTTCAGCCAGGTGAAATTCCTGAGTATAATTACATGCTTGTATTGCACGAAAGCAGCGAGTTCAATCCGGGTTCGCCTGAGGCGATGTTCAGCGAATACAGCCAGTGGATGCAGTCCATTGCCGAAAAGGGAATTGAAATTGACGGACAGGAATTGATGCCTCAGTCCATGCTGATGACCCCGGACGGGAATATTGAAAAGCCTGAACAGACCGTGGGCGGCTATTTTATTCTGGAGGCCTCCACGCTTGAAGCGGTAGAGGAGATTGCTGCGAGCAGTCCGCATTTAAAATACGGCGGCACCATAGAAATCAAAAAATACATGCAGCGATGATCAAGAATGTCCGTCTCATTTTACTCGGGGTCCTGGTGTTTACCTGGTCACATAACGCCAGTTGCCAGCATGTCAGGAAGCTTGATTCGCAGACCCCGGCGCGTGCCAGCCTGGAGCAGGTGAGGTGGATAAGCGGACACTGGCAGGGCGAGGCGTTTGGCGGACCGGTGGAGGAGATATGGTCAGAGCCCCTGGGCAATTCGATGATGTTCTGTTTTAAATCGGTGAATGAAAACGGAGAGGTGGTATTTTACGAATTCGGTACGCTTACCGAAGAAGACGGCACGCTGTACCTGCGGTTTAAACATTTCACTTCCGGACTGGAAGGGTGGGAGGAGAAAAATGAACATATGGAATATCAGCTTGTGGAGGTGACGGAGAATGAGATTTTCTTCGATGAATTTACTTTCAGAAGGATAAGTGAGAACCAGATGATTGTGTACGTGGTGCTGGAGAATAATAAGGGGGAGCAGAAGGAAACGGCCTTTGAATATACCCGGCGCTGAACGTTATGGGGATTGATATTTTCAGCACACTTTCAGTTTGTTGAAACCCAGAGAGGATTTCCGTATTTTTATCTGGAGCACATGGGGTAGAATATGGACTTTTTCAGGGACCTGTATAAATCTGATATTGAATTTTTGCTTGCCAAAAGAAATCACCTCGAAGGTGACTACTGGACTACCCCGGACCACAGAATTGGGAAAGGAAGTCCGTTTTCGGCCCGTGATATTGCCATCATGCTGCCAGAGCTTGGATTTAATCAAAGCGATGAAGAAATACAGGGGCTGGCGTCGGTAATATTCAGTACCTGGCGTGAAGATGGGAGGTTTAAAATCTCACCAGCAGGATCTATTTTCCCATGCCATACCATTACCGCCCTAAGGGTACTTTGTGGCATGGGTTATTCCGGTGACGATCGCCTGAAAAAGACCTGTTCCCATTTGATGCAAATCCAGTGTCCGGATGGGGGTTGGCGATGCAACCGGGTAAAAGTGGGAAAAAGTGAAGTAACGGATGCATCAAATCCTGGAGTCACGCTTGAAGCACTCGATGCTTTTCGCACCATCAACGCCCTGAGAAATGACGAGAGGCTTAATGCAGCCGTTGAATTTCTTCTCAATCACTGGATAATTAGACGGCCGACAGGTCCGTGCGCCTTTGGGATTGGTACGCTCTTCATGCAGACAGAATTTCCCTTTCTGAGATATAATCTGTTCTATTACTGCTATGTACTTTCATTTTATGATCACTCCCTGAAGGACCCTCGGTTTCAGGAGGCGGTTGCTGCCCTCGATCAAAAGATAGTGGAGGGCAAGCTGGTCATAGAAAATCCGAACAGAAGGCTGGCAAAGCTGGATTTTTGCAGAAAAGGAATGCCGAGCGAACTGGCTACCTCCAGGTACCTTGAAATGAAAAAAAGAATTAACGCCTAAAAAAATGGAGCCTGAAAAACTACTTGATTCTATCAGCAGGGGCCGAACTGACTACCTGATTAATCTGATGCGGCTGGAAAACTGGAGGGAAATTCTTAATCGGGGCAGAATTAAACCACTTCAGTGGCTCGTGTATTATAATGATACGACCGGATTAAGAGCTGTTATGGAGGCAGGTGGTACGTTAGACAGTATCAATCTGAATGATGAATTGGGGAATGCGGCATTTTTCGGGCATTGGAAAGTCTGTGATTTCCTGATTAACCAGGGGGCTGACCCAACTACAAAATCCAACGGCACGCATGAAACCCCGCTTCATAATGCACTGGTCAAGGCAGGCCGTCCTTATTACTTTTACACGGTTCGTTTATTAATTGAAAAAGGAGCAGAGGTTAATGCCAGGACCATACCGGGTCATGATACCGGTGCCTTCATGCGGGATGTACGTACGCGGGGTGAAACACCACTCCATCGGGCGGCTGCGTTTGCGGATGAACGGACAATCGGGTATTTACTTGACCATGGGGCAGACAGGGAGGCAAAAGATGCCAACGGGGATACTCCACTTTCCTGGGCAAGCATGCATTTACGGCCAGGTAATATCTTATACCTTCTTCAATATGGCGAACATAAGGTTAGTGAGAAGCATAAAGAAGTGAATATCAGTGATCATGGATGTGGATGGGGCAACGGAATGGACTGGAACCTGATCGGGGATTATTTACCGGAGTGATAAATTTGACCCTACCTGCATTACGAATGAGTATTAAACTATCCGTGGCAATACGAAGTGTCCGTTGCCTCAAGATGTCCAGGGCTTTTTCTTTAGTCATATGAATTTCCTTCCTGAAGGAAATCAATGAATTAGAATTTTCCCGTGTTGCACATTTCCATCCTCAAATTTGATGGTAATAATATATAAGCCTTTCTCAAAATCCGATACGTCAATTACCTGATATTGGTTTGAGATCTGGTACATGGTATGTCCGGATATGGAATAAATCAAAACACGTTTGATAGCTTTGCCGGAGTTCACGTGCAACGTTTCGTTTGCCGGGTTTGGATAAATCAATTCAGTTTCAGGAATATCATTGACCGAGGTCACGTAATTGAGAAAATTCAACTGGAAATCTTTTTGAAATTGCTGGTCACTTTCATCCCTGCTTGTTACAGTAATTTCGATATTATTATTCCTTATGCTGGTGAGGTCACAGGCCGTGATTGGTGAATTGTCGACAATCGACGAG
>CAZLZD010000034.1:0-28991 GCA_964563925.1 uncultured Roseivirgaceae bacterium
GTTCGTCATCAATACCGTCCAGGATAAGGTTATCGAAATCGTGGAAGAAACAGAATTTTTTAAAGCCGTCCACGATTTCAGGAGGGTACATTTCGCCCTTTGGGAATACAAGATTGAGTCGTTTGTACTTTTTCAGGTGATGTACCTCGCTTTCCAGTGCCTCCACTATGTCTTTGGCGAAGTCCTGGAAGATTCCCGGGAATTCTCCCTCATGCCCTTTCACAGGCCGGTCAATGATCAGTAATTTACTTTTAGGAATTTTATTGATCAGTTCGTAGCCGGATTCCTGTTTGACATCGGTATTAAAGAAGTGCGGTGCGATTACGTAATAATGGTATTTGCCCGCACTCTGCTCAATGAATTCCGACAGGATGCGCTGGTTGTAATGATGAATGTGTAAATCAACATTCGCTTCGTCTCCGAGTGCTTCAATGATTGAGTAGTAGATTATTTTTTTATACGAACTGAGCTTATTAAACAACAGCAATACCTTCAGTTTATTTTCCGTATTGGTGGAACACACATAGAAGCCTTTGCCTCTGACTGAAATGATAAGGCCACGGTCTTTCAATTCGTTATAGGCCTTTTCCACGGTATCCCGGCTCAGCAGAAAATCAAAGCTCATCTCATTGATGGAAGGGATCCTGTCCCCGATTTTAAGCTTCCCTTCCTGAATGTCTTCCATGATCAGGTTCACTACCTGAACATATTTCGGAGTCCTGGAATCGGTATTAATTTGTTCTGACTTATCCAAAATCATAGATACTGGGTTATTTTTTAACTAATTAGCGCGGAAATGCGGCTGGCAGCCCACCGTCCACATTGAGCATATTGCCCGTGGATTTTTTGAGACTGCCTCCGACAAATACAAAGGCCGCCTCTGCGATATCCTCCACCGTCACTTTTTCTTTTAAAATGGTTCGGCCTGCATAGAACGAAGGCAGTTCATCGAGAGGAACTCCGTAGGCTTTCGCCCGGTCCTCAGCCCATCCGCTTTCCCATATTTTAGAGTTTTCGATCACCGCATCCGGATTGATGACATTTACCCTGATTTTATACTCCCCGAGTTCACTGGCCATAAGTCTGGACATGTGAAGCTGGGCAGCCTTTACCGTTCCATAGGCGACATTTTTCGGACCGGATACCAGGGCATTTTTACTCACAATATTGATGATATCCCCTCCCAGGCCCTGCTTGGTCAGAATGTTTACGGCATGCTTTGAAACGTTGAACTGTCCCATGAGCATTATATCAATCATCTTGCTCCAGACGTGGTCATCATGTTCGGAGAATGGCTTGCTGATGGAAATACCTGCATTATTCACGGCAATGTCCAAACCACCGAACTTGAGGACTGCCTTTTCAAAGGAATCCTGGTAATTTCCCTCATTGGTGACGTCCAGTATGAGACCGATAAACGCATCCTGGCCAAACTCCTGCTCAAATTCTCCAATTGTGCAGTTAAGCCGTTCCTCGTCGTTGTCCGAAAGAATGACACAGGCCCCCTCCTGTATATACTTCCTGGCGATTGCCTTGCCAATCCCCCCGGCACTGCCTGTGATCAGGGCGATATGCCGTGACAGCGGTTTTTCTTTAGGTAAGCGTTGCAGCTTGGCCTCTTCCAGTAACCAGTATTCTATATTAAACGCCTCCTGTGCCGGAAGGGATACGTAGGTGGAAATGGCTTCGGCACCGCGCATCACATTGATGGCGTTAACGTAGAATTCGCTCGCCACGCGTGATGTCTGTTTGTTTTTGGCGAAGGCGAACATACCCACTCCCGGCCAGAGAATGATCACCGGGTTGGGATCGCGCATTGGCGGACTATCGGGATGCTTGTGTTTTTCGTAATAGGTTGCATAGTTGCTCCGGTACTTTTCAAACTGGTCGGACAAGCGTGCCCGGAGATTGCCGGCATCTGACAGGTCTGCATTCGGTTCCAGATTCAGAACAAGCGGTGCTATTTTTGTCCGCAGGAAGTGATCCGGACAACTGGTACCCATCGGTGCCAGCTTCGACAGGTCTTCAGAGTTAATAAATTCCATGACTACCTCATCATCGGTATACGTACCAATCATTTTATCGTGGGAAGAACAAAGGCCGCGAAGGACAGGGGCAATGGCAGCGGCCTGCTGGTGCCGCTTCTTACCGGGGAGTGATTTGATACGGCTGCCTCCGAAAACAGGACCTTTTTTTCCAAGGTTATCTTCAATGTATTGTGAGGCTTCTTCAATTACCTCAAGGCTGTTCATATAGCATTCCAGCGAGGTGTCACCCCAGGTGAAGATGCCATGACCTCCCAGCATGATTCCCCGAATGTTGGGATTGGCTTCATAGGCATCACGCAGGCGTAATCCCAGGTCAAAGCCCGGACGCTGCCAGGGCACCCAGGCGATGGATCCATTGAATAATTCACGGGTGATCTTTTCGCCGTCTTTTGAAGCGGCAATGGCAATAATGGCATCAGGATGCAGATGGTCTATATGCCTGAACGGAAGGAACGCATGTAACGCAGTATCAATCGACGGCGCCCGTGAATCCAGGTCGTAGAAGCAGTGATTATACAGTTTGACCATTTCATCTTCATGCTCCAGTCCCCGGTATACATTCTCCAGTGAAAGTAGCTTTTCCTGGTACAGTCCGGCAAGCCCGGCCCTTGTCAGCGTGCCTATATCTCCTCCTGAACCCTTTACCCACATCACTTCCACCTCCCGGCCCGTCAGCGGATCCTTCTCGAAGGTTTTGCAACTGGTATTCCCGCCTCCGTAATTGGTAATCCGGAGATCACCTCCCAGCTGGTTGGAACGGTAGATCAACAGTCCGACCTCATCACCCTCCAGCTCTTTGGCTTTTTCCTCATCCCAGCTGTTGCTGACGTGCTTAAATTTCTTTTCCTTAATTTCCATAGTCCCCTGACGGTTTTTTGATAATACATTACAATTTGACAGAAAGCCAAGGATTGCGCGTCCTGTGGTGTCTTGAAAGGAGGACTTTCTTTTCAGTTTTCTATCTTAAAATAGGCATTTTTCTATAATTTGACGGAATAATAATTTCCGTATGTATCCCGTGACAGCGGATACGACAGGATGGCTGTCCATTTCCTTTTCAATTTATTAGAAGAAATTTCCTGTGGCTAAAAAAATATTTAATAAGATCATCAAAGGGGCTGGCGAGTTTGAACGAACTCCAGTTCCGCCGGGGCACCTGAAGTCTTCCACGAGCTTTCTCGGCATGTACGCCGGCGAGCATACTGCAGGTACCGAGTTTGTGATCGGACCGTTGTTTGTTGCCCATGGCGTGTCGGCCGGGGATCTGATCGGCGGGCTCCTTGTAGGCAACCTCCTCGCAGTTTTAAGCTGGGGGCTGCTCACCGCACCGATCGCCACCAAGCGCAGACTGACTCTTTATTATCAGCTCGAACGAATTTGTGGTCGGGGTATGGTAAAGGTTTACAACCTGGTCAATGCGCTGATGTTTTGTTTCCTGGCCGGATCAATGATCGCGGTGAGTGCCACAGCGATCGGGATTCCATTCGGTTTGTCAATGCCCGCACTCGGAGACTGGTTCCCATCGTCACCCGGGTGGGTCCTGGCTGTTTTGCTTACGGGTGCCGTTGTTACGGTGGTGGTCATCCGCGGATATTCCCAGGTTGCCAAATTCTCCAATATCATGGCGCCCTGGATGATTCTGATCTTCATAGCTTCGGCCCTCACAGCCTTGCCTGAGCTGGGTGTATCCTCCTGGGAAAGCTTTATGACTGCCTCTCACGAAGTGATCTGGACCGGAAAGCCGCTTCCAGGTATTTCGAAATTTACCTTCTGGCATGTGATGTTCTTTGCCTGGTTTTGCAATATGGCCATGCATATCGGGATGTCCGATCTCTCTGTCCTCAGGTACGCCCGGTCCTGGAAATACGGTTTTCTGTCCTTTGCCGGAATGTTTCTGGGCCATTTTATTGCCTGGATCGCATCCGGGATATTATATGCAGTGTTTTTGCAGCAGTCCAATTTCAGTTCAGAATTTGCACCCGGTCCGGTGGCCTTCAACGCGGCAGGGATTGCTGGTGCAGTGTGCGTGGTGGTGGCCGGATGGACCACCGCCAATCCTACGATTTACCGGGCAGGTCTGGCCTTCCAGGGGATTTTCCGGAAGACGGCTACCTGGAAGGTTACCACGGCTGTCGGTGCGATCACCTCCGTTGCGGCCTGCTTTCCTGCCCTGGTAATGAAATTGCTTGATTTCGTGGCCTTGTACGGGTTGATCCTGATGCCGCTCGGGGCAGTGATTTTTGCCGACCATTATTTTCCCGGAAAATTCGGATTCCGAAAGGAACAGGCGCTGGTGGCGGAGAATGTGTTTTCCCTGCCGGTGTTTTTTACCTGGGCGGGTACTCTGCTGGTCTGCTGGGGACTTAATTTTTACACCGGCCTGGAGATATTCTTCCTGGGCCTGCCAGGCTGGTTCGTGGCGATTGTACTCTTTATTTCCCTGTCCCGGCTTATTTATCCTGTGAAAAAACACGCACTTGCATGAGACGAATCTTCAAAATACTATCTGCAGCAGCCCTTTTAATGACCATTGTGCCTCCGGTACTTTATTTCCAGGGTATGATTCCGTTGGCGACCAACCATACGATCATGGCGGTGGGCATGATCATATGGTTTATTACAGCCCCGCTGTGGATTAATGAAAAAATCAACAGGGAGGAGGACCAATCATGATTCAGATAAATTCAGATCAGCTCTCCGCACTGAATGAGGAGGCAAAGAAAAAGGATGCCGGCAGCCTTGAGCGGTTCAGGGAAGAGGCGGAACACCGCGGGCATTCATTCGATAAGCTGGTGGACAAAGTCGCAGGATTTCAGATTGCCGTGCCCAGCTGGGCGCTCGGTACGGGAGGCACCCGGTTTGGGCGTTTTTCCATCGGAGGGGAACCCAGGAACCTTTTTGAAAAACTTGATGATATTGGGTTGTTGCATCAGCTGACCAGGCAAACGGATGCGGTATCCCTTCATATTCCCTGGGATATCCCGGATGACACCAATGCGGTAAGGGCTCATGCCGGCGAACTTGGAATTGGATTTGATGCCATGAACAACAACACCTTCCAAGACTATGGTCAGCCCTTAAGTTATAAAATGGGATCCTTTGCACACTGCCGCCCGGAAGTACGCAGGCAGGCAATAGATCATACGCTTGAAGTGATCCGGATTGGCCGGGAGCTTGGGAGCAAGGGACTCACAATATGGCTTGCCGACGGCACTAATTTTCCAGGGCAGGGCAGCTTCAGAAAGCAGTTTAACAATACCCTGGCCTCGCTGGAACAGGTTTATTCAACGTTGCCGAAAGACTGGAAACTACTGCTTGAATATAAGCCCTATGAGCCCAATTTCTACAGCACCGTGATCCCGGACTGGGGTACTTCCCTGCTTTTGTGCAATGCCCTCGGTGACCAGGCAAAAGTCCTGGTGGACCTCGGGCATCATTTGCCCAATACAAACATTGAACAGATCGTCGCAACCCTTCTGAATCAGGAAATGCTCGCTGGTTTTCATTTCAATGACAGCAAGTACGGGGATGATGACCTGACGGCCGGGAGTATAAAGCCTTATCAGCTCTTCCTGCTTTTTTGTGAACTCGTGTTTGGTACTGAAGACGGATGCCAGGACTGGGACTCACTTTCCTGGATGATCGATGCCAGCCACAATACGAAAGATCCGGTCGAAGACCTGATGCAGGCGTTGGAGGCTATTGCCACCGCGTACGCCAAAGCCCTTATGGTAGACCGGGAAAAACTAACCCAATTTCAGGAAGACGGGGATGTAGTAGGGGCACAGGAGGTATTGTCGGATGCGTTTCAGACGGACGTGCGTATGCTGATCAGGGCAGCGCGGGAGCAATCGGGCGGGGCCTGGGATCCGATAGGAGCCTATCGTGCACACGGTATTCGTGAGAAAATGATAAAGGAACGGGGAAAAAGCAGATCAACAGGATTATGAAAGATACCAGCTTCTTACTTGCCATCGCTCTTCTGGTGGGATGTTCGTCTTCGGAAGAACCGGGGACTAATGACGACAAAACCGAACCCCTGCGATCCGGTATTCATGTCGAGAACGGACAGCTGGTAGACAA
This sequence comes from uncultured Roseivirgaceae bacterium, assembly GCA_964563925.1. GTDB lineage: Bacteria > Bacteroidota > Bacteroidia > Cytophagales > Cyclobacteriaceae > JAUILA01. The sequence continues at coordinate 6,132 of CAZLZD010000034.1, forward strand.
GGAAGGGAATGCGTTCGTGCCCTACGGATTTAACAGTGTACATGTCTGGCTGGATAAGGAGGAGGCTGAACAGGCACTCAGGCAATCGATTCCCAGGTCCGGGGCCAACACGGTCAGGCTGGTCACTTCCGGCAGGTCCTGGACCTGGAATAACCAGTCCTCAACCAGCGCTCAGAAGCGATTCCTGGTGGAAACAGCTGTTGAGGCCGGACTCGTCCCGATGCTTGAAATGCATGACGGGACCTGCCTGGATGCCTGTGACCAGGAACCGGCAGATGGTAAAATGGGGCTGAGCCAGATCGTGGATGAGTGGCTTCAACCGGAGAACGTCAGCCTGGCAAAAGCTTATGAAGGAGAGCTGCTGATAAATATCGCCAACGAGTGGGGCCCGCAGGACAGTGTGTTCCTTAACTGTTACAAAGAGGCTATCACCCGACTGCGCAATGCGGGCATTAATAACGTGCTGGTCATTGATGCGGGCCGTTGCGGACAGGGTGCCTCCACCCTGCTTGAATTCGGCGATGCCCTGTACCGGCACGATCCTCTCAGCAATATCCTTCTCAGTATACACATGTATGGGTTCTGGCGAACCGAAGACAAAACGTTTGACGGATGGACCCCTCCGTACCTGGCTGAGGAGGTGATTCCTCAGCTGGCGGCGCTGGAGGCACCGGTGGTGGTTGGTGAGTTTGGCTGGGAGGGGGAAGGAACCGCCATTAATTATGACCCGCGTAAAATCATGCAGCTATGTAAGGAGAACAATATTGGCTGGCTCTTCTGGGCCTGGTATGATGGTCAGGCTAAGCCGTACTATAATACAGTGAGTACCGAAGATTATTCCTTGCTGGAGAATGATGACCTGAGTGAGTCCGGAAAATTTATTGTCAACGATCCGGAATTGGGGATGCGCAACATAGCCAGGAAACCGGCAGGATTTGAATGACGACCCTAATGAAACGAATATTCGGAATACTATTATCTTTTTTCTTTGCCGTCCCGGCTTTTTCTGCTGATGTCATTCACTGGCAGGGGCCTGAGGGTATGGCATCGAACGCCAACTACACGCTGTTTATCAACGGCGAGGAGATCGAGGTATATGAAATGGAAGTGGCATCGTATGCTATTTTCGACTTCACCGGGGAAGTGGAAATTACCGTGGAAACCAGGTTTGATGTGCGCTGGGTGGATGTCAGGCCTTCCCGCCATCAGGTTGAGGTGGAATACCTTGACGCCCATACGTTCCGCTTCAGGATAAACGAACCGAAAGACCTGAGTGTGGAGCTGAACGGGGAAATACGGAATAAGCCCCTGTTTCTTTTCACCAATTATCCCGAAACAGAGATTCCGGACCGGAATAATCCGGATGTGATCTGGTTTGAGCAGGGAAAGTTTTACGATGAGGTTGCTCTTGAACTGAAGTCCGGTCAAACCGTGTACATTGAAGGAGGGGCAGTGGTCCGGGGCAATATCCTGGGGAAGGATGTGGAGAATGTACGTATTACGGGCCGGGGTATGATGGATGGCTCACTTAACTCGGAGCGGAGACAGGACCATCGTCAGTTTATTGATTTCCGGGACAGCAGGGAATTGCTGATCGAAGGGATCACCCTGGTTAATTCCACCACATGGCAGGTGGTGCCGACACATTGCGAGAATGTGCATATTCGTGACCTGCATATCCTGAGTGAAGACGGGGGAGATGATGGCATGGACATCGTTCGCAGTAAGAATGTACTTATTGAACGGGTATTTGCCCACACCAAGGACGATTGCATTGCCATTAAATCGCATCGCGATTACCCGGCATCGGAAATCACCGATAATATCATCGTCCGTGATTGCGTATTCTGGAATTCCATCTGGGGAAATGCGATTGAAATCGGATTTGAACTTTACAGTGAGGAGGTACGGAATATCCGGTTTCAGAATATCGACATCATCCATGTGGAGGATGGTGCTGCCCTGAGCATACATAATGCAGGGCCCGCCAGGGTTCATTCTGTGATATTTGAGGACATACGCATCGAAGATGCCAGGCAGAAATTAATTGATGTGGCTATCTTCTTTTCGAAGTGGGGCCCCGACGGAATCCGTGATGAGGAATGGGTAGCGGAGAATTATATGCATGGCGCCTGGGACGGGGTCCAGTATGTACCGGATGGCAAGGAGGAGTATCACCGGCAGTTTCGCGGGTATATCGACGGGATCATATTCAGGAATATACATGTGACCGGTGGGATGCTGCCATTTTCCGTATTTCACGGGTACGACAAGGAAAGGAACGTGAGCAATATTCTCATACAAAACCTGGTTTATGTAAATACACCGCTTAAAAGCCCGGCAGAGGCCAAAATAAGAATGGAGAATACGAACGGACTGGTAATAGAATGAAGGTTTCGCGGTATGCATGGATGATACTGGCTTTTCTCGCCCAACTCACTGTGCCTGAGCAGGAGAAAAGCTGGAAGATCATGGCGGTGGGTGATTCGATCACGCAGGGAGGAAAGACCACCCAGCCGGAATATACCTACCGGCTGCCCTTGCAGATGATGCTCACGAAAGGAAATATTCCCTTTGATTTTATAGGAAGCCGACAGGCGGGCCTTCATCAGGAAGCTGAGTGGCCTGATGTCGCTGATAATACGCCATTTGACCCGGACCATGAAGGTTATTATGGGAAAAAGACCGCATACGTGGTTTCTGAGGTCATTTCCAACTGGGAGGTTCATGGTGAAATCCCGGATTTGGTTCTGGTTCACCTGGGAACCAATGATCAGAAATCCGAATCGATCCATGAGGATATTTACTTGCCATTAAGACGGTTTATTCTTTTTTTGCGGGAGAATAACCCGCGGGTTATCGTATTGCTCGGACATTTGAATTTTTCCGGTGGAGACAGGATAGAGGCAATCCGGTCAACGGTGGAATCCCTCGCGGGGGAAATGAATACTGTGGAGTCGCCGGTCAGGACGGTCCATCATTATCCCGGATGGACTGCCGACCCGGATCAGGTCTACACGGATACATTTGACTGGGCACACCCCAACCTGAAAGGGCAGGAGAAAATGGCCAGGACCTGGTTTGAAGTTATGAAAGAATACCTCATTGAAAAATAACGGACATTTCATTCCCCTCTGCATTTTCCTGCTGACTGCAATCACGCTTCGGGCCCAGGAAGAATATCCCCTGTACCAGGATTCCATACCAAATAATACAGCGACCATTAACTACGAAATTCAGGAGACCGGTGATGACGGTAAGTTCCGGATACGCAATGTCACCGTTCCCACGCTAACTGCCTACCTGCCGGATCCAGATAGATATACAGGCAAGTCAGTGATCATTTGCCCGGGCGGGGGATACTATCTGCTGGCAACCGGGCATGAGGGTACCGAGGTGGCGCGTGCCCTTCAGGAGCAGGGGATTGCGGCGTTTGTATTGAAATACCGGCTGCCCAGGGATTCCACGATGCGCGATAAACGAATCGGACCGCTACAGGACGCTCAAAAATCCATTCAATGGGTGCGGGAAAATGCGGAGCAGCTTGGGCTGGGGTCCTCACTGGTTGGGATCATGGGATTTTCGGCAGGTGGGCACCTGGCGGCAACAGCCGGTACATTATATGATCAGCCGGTTATCCCCAATCCTGAAGAAATCTCCCTGCGGCCGGATTTCATGGTTCTGGTGTATCCGGTGATAACCTCCAGGGAGGATATCCGGCACACAGGATCCTTCCGGAACCTTCTGGGGGATTCAGCCCGGACAGAAGACCTTGAACTTTTCAGTCCGGACCTGCAGGTTAAGTCCGATACACCTCCCGCCTATTTTGTGCATGCCCGCAATGACAAGGTGAAGGTGGAGAATTCGCTTGTCTTCATGGAGAACCTCGATCGGTTTGACATTCCATTTGACTCTACCATGTATGAGTCTGGTGGTCACGGGTTCGGACTGGTTAATCCCTCAACCAATGAAGAATGGCTTCCGGAAATGATTGCCTGGCTTGACCAGGTTTTCGAATAATTATCAGTCTTTACTCCTTCCCGGATTCCTGAGAAAATTTCAATATTCCTGCCAGTAATCGAAAAAGCCCTTAATTTTTTTTCTTCAAACAGGCGGATTATTACACATTTTATAGCCGACCCCACAAGTGCAGGATGGATTAAATCTGAAATTTCAAAAGATTAAGCCCATGGTGGATAATGTACTTATACATTTCACCGTGTCAATTCACTCTTAATCAATATGAAATTAAACTACTTATTATGAATCAATGTCTACAGGTTTTGACACTTTTCCTGTTTGCTGCAGGAATGATGCTGGCTCCCGGAACCGTCGGGGCACGGCATGCCAGTGAGACGCATACCGGTGAAATGCATGTACTGCAGGACCGGGTCGTTCAGGGTACGGTCACCGCTGAAGATGACGGAACCGCATTGCCCGGCGTAAATATAATTATTAAGGGCACCAGCAACGGGGTAATTACTGATGCGCAGGGTAAATTCAGTATCAGTGCTGATCAGAATGACGTGCTGGTATTTTCCTATGTAGGGTATGAATCCCAGGAAGTTACTGTAGGTACCCAGTCAACGGTAAACATAACCCTGAAGCCGGATTTACGTTCGCTGGAAGAAGTTGTGATCATTGGTTACGGAGAGAAAAGCCGGAAGCTGATGACCGAATCCATTGGTACAGTGGATTCCGAGGCCATTAACAAGGTCCCGGTAGCCTCTGCCGACCAGGCCCTGCAGGGCCGCGTTTCCGGGGTCCAGGTAACTGCAGTCGACGGTACACCCGGGGCACCGGTAGCGATCAGGATCCGTGGTGTGGGAACTGTCGGCAATACCCAGCCGCTGTTCGTTATAGACGGGGTACCCGTAGGAAATAATACCGGTGGAAATCCGAATGGTCCTACCGTGAACCCGCTCTCCACTATCAACCCTGCCGACATTGAAAGCATATCTGTACTGAAGGATGCCTCGGCTTCTGCCGTATACGGGGTACGGGCTGCAAACGGGGTTGTTTTGATCACCACCAAACGAGGCACATCAGGGAAACCAACCGTGACCTTTGACGGGTATTATGGTGTCCAGAATATCCGTGAATTACTGGATTACAATGACACGGATGAATGGCTTTCACTCACCCAGGATGCGTACAATAACTTCAACGCGCAGAACGGTTTGCTCCCGGGCGATCCTTCCTACCGGGAACTTCATCCCGACATCCAGGAGGGAAGTCCGATCAGAAACCGGAACAACCGCCAGGCATGGCTCGATGAGGCGCTTAACAAGAATGCGCCGATCCAGAATTACAACCTGGGCATATCAGGAGGAAATGAGAATGCACGCTATTATGTGTCAGGCGGGTATTTCAATCAGGAAGCAACGATCCAGAAATACGAACTGGAAAGATATTCTTTCAGGGTGAATGCGGATTTTAAGATTAGCGACAGGATTGAAATCGGACAGACCTTTACGGTTTCATACCAGGAAATTTTCTCGGGTGTGAACGGCGGGGGAGATGGTTTCCTGCTGCGGAATGCTTCTACCATGCCTCCATTCTTCAATATTTTTGAGGACCCCAACAATCCCATTCCGGGTAACCGTTACGGGTACGATGGTAATGCCGATCTTGCCGGCCTCACTATTGGAAACCAGGTTGGTATCAACCAGATCGTTGACTCACGAGACCGCAATACCCGCTTACTGGGCAGTGTGTACGGACGAATAAAAATCATCGAAGGACTTCACTTCAAAACCTCCGTATCACTGGATTATCTCAACAACCGTGATACAGGCTGGAGGCCTGAATACCTGGTCGCAGAGATGGGACTTAACCGTCCTGGTAACGAATCAGGAGACAGCCGCGGTGAATCAGTTACACAGGTATATACCAATACCCTGAATTTCAACCGGAACTTCGGAGACCACGGTATTGATGTGCTGGCGGGTATCGAATACCAGGAAAACAACAGCACCAACCTAGGGGTAACTGGATATAATTTCCTCAGCACGGATCCGGATTTCTATGCCGTGGTAGGAAATGGTCGTGACGACCCTCGTGTTGGAGGCGGTGCGGGCAATAATTCGTTTGTCGGATATATTGGCCGGGTCAGCTACAACTATGCAGATAAATACTTATTTACCGGAACAGTCCGGCGGGATGGAACCAGTGCGTTTTCCCCGGAAGACAATCGTCGCTGGGGAACGTTCCCTTCGTTCAGTGCGGCATGGCGTATCAGTGAGGAGGCATTCTTCCCTGAAGGAGATTTTATCAGTGATCTGAAAATTCGCGGAAGCTGGGGGCAGCTTGGTAATTCCAATACCACTTCCTATCCACATATATTCAGGGTGTCTACCACACCTGACTACGGAAGCGGGAACACGACCATTCAGGCACCGGCTCCGATCAATTTCGTAAACGAGGATGTGATCTGGGAGACGGTGGAAACCACTGACTTTGGTTTTGATGTGGCCATGTTTGACAACAAATTTGACCTGTTATTCACCTACTATAACCGGACAACCAAGGATTTTCTCTATAACCTGCCAATTCCGGCAATTTCCGGATTCGGAAGTACACCGGTCAACCTGGGAGAGGTAAGCAATAAGGGGGTTGAAATTGAGCTGGGATATAATCACTCCTTCAGCAACGGACTTCAGCTATCCCTCTCGGGTAACTTCAGTACGGTGAAAAACCGTCTGGAAAGCCTGGCTCCGGGAATCGAGGAATTTGTGCAGAACGGTGTATATCGTACGGCGGTGGGAGAACCGATTGGTTACTTCTACGGATACAGAACCGATGGCCTGTGGCAGTCACAGGGTGATATCGATGCAGTCTTTACCGGGGGCTTTGTGGATGCAAGTTCACCCCAGGGCCCAAGGCCGGGAGATGTGCGCTTCCTGGATATAAACGGGCAGGGTACAGACGGACAACAATTCTCCGGGGAGCCTGACGGACGGATCGATTTTTATGATCGAACCAACCTAGGTAAAACGATCCCGACCTACTTCTATGGGTTTAACATTGGCATGAACTTCAAGAACTTTGATTTATCCATATTCTTCCAGGGTGTGGGTGATGTACAGGTTTATAACGCAGTCCGTGCTTCTGACCTGAACCTGCAGGGAGGCGGAAGGAATATGCTGGTAGAATCCCAGGGCAGGTGGACCGGTCCGGGTACCAGTAACTCCGTACCGAGGGCGATCAGTGGTGACCCCAATGACAATGACAGGTTCTCCGACCGTTTTGTGGAAGATGCAGGATTCCTGCGCCTTCGCAACATACAGCTTGGGTATAACCTGCCTACGAGCCTCTTATCCTCTGTTCCCGGGTTCCGGAGTGCACGGGTGTACGTGGCAGCTTCCAACCTGTTTGTCATCACGGATTACTCAGGAATGGATCCTGAGGTGCTGACCTACCGATCGGGGGTTTCCAGCCAGATCGGCGCAGGTACTGACGGCGGTAATATGCCGCAGCCCCGTACGGTTCAACTTGGTGTCCAGTTACAATTCTAATGCAATGAAGGAAACTATGAATACTACAATAAAACGATTAAGCCTGATTGTACTCATCACCCTCTTTGCGGGTTGTGAAGACAGTCTCGATAAGGCCCCTCTGGGAGAGCTCAATTCGCAATCCTTTTACAAATCATTTGATGATTTCGAGGCGGCCTCCCTTACTCCTTATTCTTCCATGTTGAATTTCTATTACGACCAGGGCGGCCGGGGTTATTTCAACGGCATTCTTCGTCCCGATGATGATGCACGACATGGTGGCCAGGGAGATAATAACTTCAATGACTTTATCTGGTTGCCCAACAATGGTGATTTCAGCTGGATGTTTAACAATGCGTATGTGGGAATCATGCGGGCCAATGTGATCCTTGACCGGCTGCCCCAGGCGGAATTCGGCGAGGCCGACAAGGCAAGATTTGAAGCAGAAGCTAAATTCATGCGTGCCTATTTCTATTTCTTCCTGGCCACCAATTGGGGAAATCCGCCCCTGATCACGGAGCTGATCACCTCCATTGAGGATACGCAGGTTCCTAACAGCCAGCCGGGTGAAGTGCTCGATTTTGTGGAGCAGGACTTGATTTTTGCCAAGCAAAACCTGCCTGACAGCTGGTCGGACAATAATGTGGGAAGGGCCACCAGCGGCGCGGCCCAGGCTCTCCTTGGAAAGACATACCTGTACCGCGAGAAATATACACAGGCAGCCACTGAATTCAACGAAATAGTCAACAGCGGCCAATACATGCTGATGGCTAATTTCGGGGATAACTTCCGTGAAGATTCTGAAAACAATGCGGAATCCCTGTTTGAGATACAGCAGACCCGAGGTGATTTTAACCCCTGGCTGCCCGTCGATTTCGGACTTGCCGGTAACCAGGATATCGGCCACGCCGGGACCGCCCGGGCTATCAATTTCCGCGCCGCCTGTTTTCTCGGAGAATGTGCGCCGGGAGCAAACGGACAGGGGTATGGCAATGTACACGTTACCCAGCAGCTTCAGGACGAATTTGAGGCGGACGATCCCAGGATTCCCTATACCTTCTATCGCGAGGGAGACGACTATTTCGGAGAACCATTTGATCCTGCCTGGTCTATCACCGGTGCGACGCCGTCCAAATACCTGCTGAACTATATTCAGTACAACCAGCCCAATGCCGGTTCCAATAATGAGCGTGTCATACGTTACGCCGATGTATTGCTTATGCTGGCAGAAGCTGAATTGCTGGGGAATAATAATGTAGATCGGGCAGCCGAACTTGTAAATATGGTGCGGAGAAGGGCTGATCCGGACGGACTGATCCTTCCTGATCGTGTTCCTCTCGACGCCGATGAGATGATGGATTTCATCATCCACGAACGCCGGGTTGAGCTGGCGCTGGAAGGACACAGGTATAATGACCTGGTAAGATGGCATAACGCCGGGATTCTGAATATTGCCACCGATGTCGAGTTTGAGACCACACTGGCAAATAACAACTGGTCGGAGACGCACCTGCTTAAACCGTACCCGCAGGGGGAACTTGACCTGAACCTGGTGCTGAATCAAAATCCTGGTTATTAATTAGTAGGGTGATGTTTTGAAAGGGCACGAGTGCCCTTTCATTTTTTTTATTCTTTCCCTCTTAACAATTTTCAGTATTTTTCTCTACCCATTAACCACCTGATTTATGAGAAAGCTACTCGCAGGTATTCTAATCACTGGCTTGTTGACAGGATGTGATTCCAAATCACCGACCCTTTTTGAAAAAATCGAACCGTCTCAATCAGGAATACACTTTACTAATGAATTAATCCTCTCCGACTCCCTGAATGCAGCGGTATATGAATATATATACAACGGGGCAGGCGTGGCAGTAGCTGATTTCAACCGGGACGGGCTCATGGATGTCTTCTTTACCGGAAACCAGGTAAGTTCCCGCTTGTATATCAACGAGGGAGATTTTACCTTTTCGGATATCACCGTTGAGGCCGGACTCACCACCAGCAAATGGTGCACCGGTGTGAATGTGGTGGATATCAACCAGGACGAATGGCCCGACCTGTACGTAAGTGTGGCGGGGTATAAAGCCGGGGACATGCGCAATATGCTATTTGTCAACCAGGGGGACCTGACCTTCCGCGAAGAGGCAGAATTATACGGGCTTGATGACGATCACTACGGTACCCACGCGGCTTTTTTCGATTATGACGGTGACAACGACCTGGATGTTTACGTGCTGAATAATGCCCTGGAGAATTATAACCGTGGTAAGCTCAGGCCCAAGGTAGTGGACGGGTCGGCCGAAAGCAATGACCAGCTCTACCGGAATAACGGCGACATGACCTTTACCAACGTCACGATGGAAGCCGGTATACTCAAGGAGGGATGGGGCCTGGGTGTTTCCGTTTCAGATATCAATGGCGACGGATGGCCCGATATTTATGTTTCCAACGATTTCCTCTCCAATGACCTGATGTATATAAACCAGCAGGACGGTACATTTAACGATGAGATCAATGAGTATCTGAAACATCAGACCTATAACGGAATGGGTAATGACGTGGCAGATTATAACAACGACGGCCTGGTGGATATCATGGTCCTTGATATGCTGCCCGAGGATAATTACCGGGAGAAGATGATGTTGCTGCCCGCCAGTTACAATCAGCACCGGATTTCCCTTGATTACGGCTATCAGCCCCAATACGTACGTAATACACTTCAGCTTAATAATGGTAATGGGAGTTTCAGTGAAATCGGTCAACTCGCCGGGGTGGCAAAAACCGACTGGAGCTGGAGTGCACTTTTTGCCGATTTTAATAATGACGGATGGAAAGACCTCTTCATCAGCAACGGATACCGGCAGGATGTAACCAACCTGGATTATATATCCTATACCCAGAAAGTGGCGGCCTTCGGAACCAGGGAAGCGAATATGCGTGACATAATTGATGAAATGCTGAAACTGGAAGGCGTTAAGATCCATAACTATGTGTATGAGAATAATAAAGACCTGACCTTTCGTGATCAGTCCGAAGCCTGGGGTCTGTCGGAACCCACTTATTCCAACGGCGCAGCCTATGCGGATTTTGATAACGACGGGGACCTCGACCTGGTCATCAATAACCTTGATCATCCGGCTTCACTCTATCGGAATACATATTCCGAAAATAACCCGTCTAATCAATGGCTGTCGGTTAAACTGTCAGGTCCGCCCGGAAACCGGGATGCGATCGGGGCCCGGGTATATGTGTATACGGGGAGTGAAATGAATCAAATGCAGGAGAATTATTCAGGGCGCGGCTTTAAGTCCAGCATGGATCCTCGTTTGCATTTCGCATTCTCCGAAAATCAGCAACCCGACCGCATCGTGGTGGAATGGCCGGATAAATCCACCAGCACCCTTACCGACTTGCAGCTGAATTCAGAAATGATAATCCGATTTAATGAAACATCAAGAACGCCCCTGACCGTACAAACCGTTTCTGACACAGCGTACGACCCTATACTCCGTGAGAATAATGCCCTGCTGCCATTCATGCACGAAGAAAATGACTACGCGGATTTCTACGGACAGGTACTGGTGCCTCAGAAATACTCACAGGAAGGTCCGCCCGCAGTGGCAGGAGACCTGAATGGCGACGGACTGGATGATTTTTTCGTTGGAAGTTCAGTAGGCTTTAATGGAATAATTTTCTTCCAGAAGGCAGATGGGTCATTTGACAAACAACCATTTGCAGGGGTCAGGGAGTATCACGATACCGATGTGGAACTGGCTGATATTGATGGTGATGGTGATCCCGATCTTATCATAGCCAGTGGCGGAAACCAGTTCAGTGAAGGAGATCCTGCTTACAGGAACCGAATCTATCTGAATGACGGGTCAGGGAATTTTTCCGAAGCCACGGACCTGCTTCCGGAAGGGGCTGAGAATACCTCGGTACTGGCGGCAGAGGATTTCGACCAGGATGGTGATGTCGATATTTTTGTAGGTGGCAGTATCCGGCCCAATCAATATCCCCGGTCGGAAGAAAGCTATATCCTGCGCAATGAAAACGGCAAATTCAGCAGACAGACGCTATCTGTAACCGGTTCAGGAATAATGCGCGATGCGATATGGACCGATATTGATAATGATGGTTGGAAAGATCTGATCCTGGCTTCGGAATGGGCGCCGGTTCAGGTTTTCAGAAATGACCAGGGTACACTCAGGGATATTACAGCGAAATCAGGTGTGGCTGAAGTGCTGGGATGGTGGCAGCGTATTTTTGCCGGTGATTTTGACGGGGACGGGGATACGGACCTGATCGCCGGGAATATCGGGAACAATCATACTTACAATGTGGGTCCGGAAACACCATTAACCCTTTATGTCAAGGATTTTGACCAGAACGGCACTGAAGATCCGGTCATGACCTATTATAACCAGGGACGGGAAGTCGTAAAAGTGCCCAGGGACCAGCTTATTTCACAGATTCCGGCTATTAAAAAACGATTTCCGAAATACAAGGAATACGCCGAAGCTGATTTTGAGGGCACTTTCCTGGAGGAAGAAATCAATGACGCCCAAACACTGGTGGCGACAGAGTTTGGCTCCAGCTACTTTGAAAACCAGGGCAACGGCCGATTTATTAAAAAAGAATTCCCTGCCAGGGCCCAGTTCGCACCTTTGCTTGCAGGCACCACCCTGGATTTCAACGGCGACGGAAACCTGGACTTTCTGTTTGCCGGCAATTCGTACAGCGCAGAAATCCAGCACGGATGGTATGACGCCTCCATCGGCGGCGTTTTGCTGGGTGATGGCCAGGGCGGGTTTAGCTATCTTCAAACATTACAATCAGGATTCCATGCGGACGGAAATGTTAAATCCATTCACCGGCTGCATAAGGCTGACGGAAGCCTGGTGCTGGTCGCCGTTCAGAACCGTGACAGCCTCAACGTATACGAGGTATCCGGAGGCCGTTCAGGGATTGACCTGAATTTATAAACCGAACACCATTGAAAAGAAGAATTTTTCTTGAAAGGATCGGCTGGAGCGTTCCGACAGTGTATTACGGATCGAGATTGTCGATCGATTCCACCGTTAAGTTCTACCCCGAGACACTCGCGGAATGCGTTGACCAGGAAGGCCGGATTGCCCTGAGACTTGCATTCTCCTGCTCAGAAGATATAGGTGCCTTTGAAGGGAGGATATCCGTTTCCAAAGGCCACCTCGCAGATATGCGTGTATTTGACTTCGGTACCGTACTTGAGGCGGATGGCAAATCCGGGAAATTCTCCGGTAAGACCATCTCATTTAAAGAAGGGGTTATGGTCTGCTGGATTAAAGAATGGACCAAAGAGACCAGAATAAACATTGTACTCAATGGCGAGAAGGACCAGTTCACGCTGGGTGAATTGCCTCCGGACGGGTTTATAGCGTTTGAAGGCGCTGGAGACATCAGGGCTGTGATGAGCATTCTGAGTTATAAGGAAACGGGAAAGGTTAGCACTGAGTCACTCGGTATAAGCAACCGGGAGAATTTCATGTGTTGCCTGTTTGCCGATACACAGGGTGGAGACCCCACCGATCAGACGAATGACAGTCCGACCCGGGTTAAGATCCACAACGCGTTTATTGAAGAAAGTATCCGGCTGGCCAACGAACAGGAAAATCCTGCCTTCCACATAATTATCGGCGATATTGTGGATTCCAAGGGGCAATGGTCCAATTACCGTACACTGCTGGATATGCTGAAACGCCTGGAAGCCCCGGTACTGTTTTCCGTTGGGAACCATGAAACAGCCTACGGGATTACGTTTTCACCGGGACATTCCCTGGAAGGGTTTGAGAATTATTTTCAGGCGCAGTCTGACATAAACGGCCTCTCCAAATTATTGTATTCATTTGATGTGGGAGAATGGCATTTTGTGGTCTGGCCGGATCCGTTGCGGGATGGATTTTGGGAACATCACCCGCATTATTTTGACTGGCTGGAAAAGGACCTACTTGCTCACAAGTCCAGGCAGACGGTTTTTTTGCACCATGTCCCGATTATGCCAATTGGTATTGATCCGCTGGTGAGCTATGTCGAATCCAGGTTCGTGAGAAATACGCTGCTGGATATTCTTTCAGCACACGGGAATGTGAAATATGCGATAAGCGGTCATGTGCATATTCCCATGCGCGCATCTATGAAGACGCTGGCGGATTACAAGGGAATCCGGTTTGTAAACCTTCCGGCTGCCGGCTATCGTCCGCGCGCCTTCGGCGAACCTGACCTCGATGGCAACCCAATCCAGGGTATCGCCCGGATGACATTCTCCGGTAAACAAGCCAGCCTTGATTATATAACCGTGACCGGGGAGGTATTTGACTATACCACGGCCCCGGCCGCGCATGCACCCTATGATAACTCCCTTTGGGACATATCTCCCTGCCGGTTGCCCCTTAACCAGGGCATCAGGAACGGTTCGTTCGAAAACGGTTTGTCGCACTGGTTCCGGCAATATGTCTACCAGGAAGAGGAAGATCCTTCCAACGGAATGGAGGCCGTCCGGCACCAGGACCGCCCAGCCCTTCTTTTGTACAGTGCATCACGAAAATTTCACATTCCCGGCCAGGACCGGATGCCCCAGACCATAAACTACCTGGCACAGGCGGTAGAAGTCGGAAAGGGGGATACCCCCGGGTTCACGCTGGATATCTTTCCCGACGCAGCCCGGACGTTAAAAAATAGTTTCAATGGCATTTATATCTGGCTGGAAGGGTTCCAGGCTTGTTTTAAAAGGTTAAACCTGGTTTATTCCTTTAATCCTGTTTACTTCGGGATCGGCGGGAAGTACGCCGATGTGAAGGAGGTCAGGCCGGTTCATCTTGACCTGTCCCTGGCTTATGATCAGTGGAATTCGCTTGTACTTAATGTGCCGGCGGATTATTTGGCCGTAACCGGACAATCATTTGCCGGACTGGGGATTGACCGCCTCGTGATAAACCTGGGATCCTGGACGATTAATGACGGTCAGGATCAGCAGGCGGCCGCCTACCTTACTGATATTACATTACATCCGGATATGACGACACAGCCTGGTTCGAATGGAAATAAAATAACACCAAAGAAGGAGCGGGAATTGTGGTATGGTGGAATTGATCACATTGCGGGTGAGCATATTTACCGTAAAACCCTTTAACAGGATGGTTCATGACGGTCCTTACCTCAATTATCCTTTTCTTATTTAATTAATCTGTATCCTGATATGAAAAAAGCTGTAGCACTGATAGTCCTTCTGTTCACAGTTACATGCTGCGCGCATGCTCAGAATAAATCGTATCCCTGGATAGCCTATCCGAGTGCGAATACTACGGATTACGGGGTATTTCATTTCAGAAAGACATTCCGCGTGGAAGAAACCGGAACACCGTTCATCGTACATGTATCCGCCGATAACCGCTATAAACTGTATGTCAACGGACAGCGTGTGGCTTATGGGCCCGCCAAGGGTGATCTGACCACCTATAAATATGATATTGTGGATATTGGTCCTTACCTGAAAGAAGGTGACAATGTCCTCGGTGCCCTGGTCTTCAATCACGGGAAGGACAAACCCATGGCCTTTCTGTCGGCCCAGACGGCATTTATGCTGAAAGCGGAAAACCCGGAGAATGAACATATAAATTCCTCTTCCGCCTGGAAAGTCTTTGAAAATCCTGCCTATGACCCGATCACCTACGCCGAACTGTTCGAAGTCCGCTGGTTTTACGGCTACTACGCGTGCGGACCCGGTGATGAAGTCAGGGCCGCAACGTATCCCTGGGGATGGGCATCTCCGGAATATGATGACAGCCAGTGGAAGCAGGCTGAGGAGCTCGCATTTGATGTGGTCCCCTGGAACCTGGTACCGCGTAATATAGCCATGATGGACAGCTTTACCGAGTACCCTAAAAAAGTCAGAAGGACGAGCGGCATTTCGCTGGCGCCTGGAGATTTCAGGCAATCCCTGCCATTGACGATCCCGCCCAATACGAAGGCGGAAATCCTGCTCGATTTTGAGCTGTTTACCATGGGATATCCCAGGCTTGAGACAGACGGCGGGAGCGGTGCAAGGATCCAGGTAAATTATGCAGAGGCATTGTACGAGGAAATCAATGTGAAAGGCCATCGTGATTCGGTAAATAACCTGACCATGTACGGGGTATTTGATATATTTCACACCGACGGTGCGCGCCGGATTTTTGAGCCACTATGGAAACGGGCATTCCGGTATGTGGCATTTTATGTGGAAACCGCTGAGGATCCGTTAACAATCCTGGGCTATGAGAATGAGTTTTCAGGATATCCATACCCGGATCCGGCTACATTTGAATCCAGCGACCCGGTACTCAATGAAATTTTTGAGACCGGCTTCCAGACGTTCCGAATGTGTTCGGGCGAAACCTATTACGACACCCCTTTTTATGAACAGCTTAGTTACGGTGGGGACAACCGGCCCATTGCCGCCATATCCTCCTACAACTCAACTGATGACCGGCTTTTCCGCGAAGTGATGCGATTGTATCCGCAGTCGGCCAACCGGGAGACCCGGCTGTTCAAATCGGCATATCCGTCCCGTTTTGATTTTGACATGGGCACCTGGTCACTGGCCTGGATACAAAGCCTGAGTGATTATTATGCGATCAGGGGTGACCTTGATTTCACCAGGCAGTTTGTAAAAGATATCGAAGGGGTACTGAATTATTACTGGCAGCATATGGATGAGGAAATGGATATCCTGGGACCCATCTGGAATCAGAATTTCATGGACTGGAGCATATCAAAAGGGTCCATTCCCAGGGTCAACCCCAGAAACCCCGAACCGATGATCCATTCCATTTTACTGAGCCTCTATTATGCGCACACCCTGGACGAAGCGTCAACAATTTTTCAGGCACTGGGAGAAGATGACAAGGCCACAAAATGGAGTGAACTGTCAGACCGCATTAAACAGGCCGTGATGAAGCACGGGTGGGATGAGGAGAAAAAACTGATCGCCGATTTTCCGGATAAAAAGATATTCAGTCAGCACGCCAATATCCTCGGTGTCCTGACCAATACCGTTCCGGAGAATGAACAGGAAGCACTGCTGGAACGGATTCTTTCCTATGATGGGTTTGACGAATATGCCAGTTCGTATTTCTCATTTTTCCTGTACAAAGCCATGGAGAAAACCGGCAGGGAAGACCTTTTTCTCTCCCACCTCGACTTTTATAAAACGTACCTGGAAAGGGGGCATACGACCTTTGGGGAGACGGGTTTTGCCTCACATGACCGGTCTGACTGCCATGCCTGGAGCGCTCACCCCAATTACTATCTGCTCCGGTATACCGCAGGCATTCGCTCTGCGGATACCGGTTTCAGCTCCGTTAGGGTTGCTCCGGAACTGGGGGAGCTTACTTCACTGGAGGCTTCTGTTCCGCACCCGAAGGGCCATATACAGGTAAATTATGCGAAGAAGGGCAAACAGCTTCATGTGCAGGTGGAGCTTCCGGAAGGACTGTCTGGTACCTGGGAATACGGGGGTGAATCACGAGAGCTAGTCCCAGGCCTGAATAAATTTAAACAGAAGGCGGAATGATCAGGAGAATCCCGATATACCTGAGCCTGAGTAAAGAAAGCCTGATTTGCCTGAGCTTGTTGTTCATCTTCACTTCCTGTGAGGTTATTGTGGCGGATACAGGCGAGGAACTCCCGCCCCCCAATATTGTCTGGTTTATGAGCGAGGATAACAGTCCGTTTCTCGGGTCGTACGGAAACGAATTTGTACACACACCCACCCTGGATAGCCTGGCGGCGCTTGGGATTCGCTATGAAAATGCGTACTCCAATGCCCCGGTATGTGCGCCTTCGCGGTCGGGTATCATTACCGGTATGCTTCCGGTATCGATCGGTTCCCAGCACATGCGATCGTCGGTGGAGCTCCCGGAAGAATATCGCTACTACATCGACTTTCTGAAAGACCAGGGATATTATCTTTCCTTACGCCTGAAAAGGGATTACAATATCGCCAGGGACACAGACGCCTGGGAGGAGGACGACTGGTGGGATTTTGAAGAAGCCCTCGCCAACCGCGGCGAGAATCAGCCCTTTTACATGTTTTACAATACCTGGCAATCCCATGAAGGGAAGATTCATGGCGAACAGGAAGGATATGAATATTTTCAGGCCACCTTTGAATCGCGGGGACAGTCCTTCATTGACAGCGTATGGTCTTCCTTCCGTGCACCCGATCCGGAAACAATTAAGCTGCCTGACTACCTGCCTGACCTGCCGGAAGTGAGGAACGACCTCGCCTTGTATTATACATTAATGGAAGCACTGGATTTTGAGTTTCGTGAGTTTCTGAAAGCGCTGGAGATGTCCGGGGAACTTCAAAATACGATCATCATCTATTCCAGTGACCACGGAGGGGTGATGGCAAGGTCCAAGCGATTTGCGATGGAAACCGGCCTTCATGTACCGATGTTTATCTGGTTTCCGCCCAAATACGAACACCTGGCACCTTCCCGGCAGGGCAGCAGTAATGATGACATCGTCACGTTGCTGGATATCCCGCCCACCATCCTGCAACTGGCCGGAGCCGCTACGCCCGATTATTTCCAGGGTGTGTCATTGCTGGAATCGGGTGAAGGTCGGCATGAGACCGCTTTCGGTTTCCGTGGCCGTATGGATGAATCGTATGACATGGTCAGAACGCTTCGCCGCGGCGATTACCGGTATTCACAGGTTTATTATCCGTTCAGACCAGACGGACAACACGTTGCCTATCTCTGGAGAGCCCCGAATGTGCAGGCCTGGGATACCCATCACCGGGAAGGGATGACAGACCATGTAACACGAGCCTTTTTTGAACCCCGCCCGGCGGAAGGACTGTATAACGTAACGGAGGATCCTTACCAGCTGAGAAACCTGGCAGATTCGGCAGGCTATGACAGCCTGTTACTTGCGTTGCGCGAAGAACAATTGTCATACCTCAGGGAAGTTGGTGATTTAGGCTTTATCCCTGAAGGGATTCTTTATGAGAAGTACAGGCTTGACAGTGTACCATATATGAGGCAGTATGACCGTGAAACCCTGGGGACTATCATTGAAGCCGGTGTTCAGGCCACATTGCGTCCTGACAACGGGCTGGTTGAAGAATACGCGGAAAGTGACCTGGCGCCGGTCCGTTTCTGGGGAGCGATGGCCGCGGTACAGCTGACACGCAACAAGGAGGGTCCGTCAGGAATACTGGAAAAACTGGCCGGCGATCAGGCAGGAGATATCCGGGTTGTAGCGGCAGAAGGATTATTTTATGACGGACAGGTGGAGCGTGCCATTGATGTGTTAAAGGAAGTGATTCTCCAGGAGGAAAATCCTTATGTAGTCATCCGCGCGTTGAATACCTGGTATTACCTGCAGCTCCCGGCAGATACTATTGAGGACCGGCTGAGGGAATTAAAGGACGCCGGCTTCCCGATCGGACAATCGTACGTTGACCGTTATGCAGAGAAACTGTTACAGACCGAAATCTGATGCTGTGAATAAAATCGCCACCCTTATTTTAGCCGTTATTATTACCTCCTGCGTGCAGGGGAATACGGAGACCGAACGGACCGCTGTGAAGGAAGAAGAGGTCGTGGTTGAAAATAACCGTACTGTTGTCACCATTAAGAAGGAGGCATTTTATATTAATGACGAACCTACTTATGCCGACAGAACATGGAACGGTCATAAGGTGGAAGGTCTCCTTTTTAACTCCAGGATGGTTCAGGGTATATTTGATGACCTGAATCCGGAATCGAAAGGTACGTTTACATACCCTGATACCGGAGAATGGGATCCTGACCGAAATACGAATGAATTTGTGGATGCGATGAAATCCTGGCGCGACCACGGCGTGCTTGCCTTTACCCTGAATTTGCAGGGAGGGAGTCCGATGGGCTATGGCAACCGTGACTGGGTTAATTCAACGTTTGATGCACAGGGAAAGCTCCGCGAAGCCTACATGAACCGTCTTGAGAAAATCCTAAAACGTGCCGATGAACTGGGCATGGTGGTCATTCTTGGTTATTTTTATTTCGGACAGGATCAATACCTGGAGAATGAAGAGGCAGTGATTAATGCCACAGATAATATCACGGACTGGCTGGTGCAGGAGGGGTATCGTAATGTACTTGTAGAAGTAAATAATGAGTGCAACGTACGTTATGATCACGAAATTCTCCAGCCAGAACGGGTCCATGAACTGATTGCACGTGTGCAGGAGAGAAGTAAAGGAACATTGCTTGTGAGTACCAGTTACGGTGGCGGAACGATTCCAAAACCCAATGTGGTAAGGGCCTCGGATTACCTGCTTCTTCACGGAAATGATGTGGATGACCCGGACAAGATCAGGGAAATGATCCGGGTTACGCGTGAGGTGGA
The DNA here is from genome assembly GCA_964563925.1 of uncultured Roseivirgaceae bacterium. Taxonomy (GTDB): domain Bacteria; phylum Bacteroidota; class Bacteroidia; order Cytophagales; family Cyclobacteriaceae; genus JAUILA01. The sequence goes on from CAZLZD010000034.1 coordinate 26,045, forward strand.
AGGATACCGGCCGATGCCCATACTGTTTAATGAAGATGATCATTACGATTTTGACCAGGACGATAATAATTTGGTGGCCGCGGTTGGTGCCTATGCTTCCTGGGGGTACTTTGATTTCCGCCGGTCGGATGATCCGTTTGAGGAAGGGTTTCAGAGTGTGCCGGTGGACTGGCGTATAAGTACGGAAAGGAAAAAATCATTTTTTGACAAGGTTGCGCAGATAACCGGTTATGTGAAAAATGAGTAGAAAATCAATCAGACTAACGAAGACACTTTTACCACCCGTATTGCTGTGGCTGGCCATCATTCTGTTTGTCTCCTGTAACAGAGAGGAAGCCGTGGAAAGTACGGCCGAGGAATTTGTACCCTTCAAGCATGTGGTTGTCATTGTGGGGGATGACCATGCCACCAGCGCACTTGGGGCCTACGGCAACTCCATCATCCGGACTCCCAACCTGGACGCGCTGGCACGTTCAGGCTCTATGTTTACTCATGCTTATGTCAATTCTCCCATTTGCAGCGCGTCGCGGCAGTCCATGCTCACGGGAAAATACCCGCATGCCACAGGGGTAAACCTGCTATTTACGCCTTTCGATGATTCAAAAAATTATACCATTGCCGAACACATGCAGAATGGCGACTATCATACGGCGATGATAGGGAAACAGCATTTTAATACGTGGGTGTGGGGGGAATTATATGCGGATGGATACCCCGATTTTGGCTTTGATACATTGGTCGACCGCAATGATTACAATAACTGGATCAGGAAGAACCCTCCCATGGAGATCCCCGATTCCGTTGTCTCATTCTCCGAGAACCCGGAAGGATTACCGGAAAAAATTGCCCGTATGAACCCGATGGTTCGTCCCGTCCCGTACCGGTATGAAGACGCATCCGGGACCTATCTAACCAATTCGGCCATCCAGTTTATCCGCGACAAGTCAGCGGACAAATTCTTTCTCTGGCTGGCTTATCATGAACCCCACGCTCCCTTTGAGTTCCCGGTGGAATATAGCGGTAAATACAAGCCTGACGGGATGGAGTTGCCGGAGGGAAGCCCTGAGGATGACCGCTGGGTGCCCGAACGGTTCAAGGGGTTTACCGACCAGCAGAAGAAAGGGGTGATTGCCTCGTACTATTCGTCGGTTGAGTACCTGGATACCAATATCGGACGGGTGATTCAGGCCCTGGAAGAAGAGGGGATCCTGGAAGAAACGCTGATCATCTATGTGGGCGATCATGGTTATCTTCTGAACGACCACAAGCGGTTTGAAAAACATACGATGTGGGAGGAGGCGGTGAAAGCGCCCCTGATCATTGCCGGAGGCAACCGTTTGCCGCGGGGAAACGTATATGACGAGCTCATCGAGTTTACGGATCTCGCCCCACTCATCGCTGAAGCGACCGGTCAGCCGGTTATGCAAGAGGCACAAGGGAAAAGCTTTCTTTCCCTTCTCCGCGGTGAACCCTACGAGTCACATGAATATGTATTCTCCGAATACCTGGAAGATAATATGGCGATGGTGGCCAATCACAAATGGAAGTACATATTCACCACGGGTAAACGCGACCTGGGGCTGGATTATGCCACGGGTAATGGTCCGGCCGGCATTACCCACCTTCTTTATGACCTGGAGAATGATCCACGGGAGACCACGAACCTGGCTGGCCGCCAACCCGAAATGGTGGATTCACTTCAGCGTGTGATGCTACGGTTTTTTAATGAGACCCATCCTGACGCGGAAGACGTACCCGGAGAGCTGACCCGGACCGGAAAACTGGTCTGGTTTTGTGAGCCGAGGGATGTGGGGGCGGAGTACGGCGGCGTACCCCTGCGGGTGGCGCAATGATTCTGGAAATACCTTTCAGCTAGTCACTCCCTTCATCGCCCCGGATTTCATGATGGTTTTCCGCGAGGAGTCCCTGACCATTAATTCCGTTTTAAGAATTCTTGTCTCCGGAAACCGGTCTTCAGGCTCCAGCCTGATTTGTTCCAGGAACAAACGGGCGGCGGTGCGGCCAATGTCATAAGTGGGCTGGGCTACCGTGGTGAGTGGTGGATCTACCAGTTCGGCCAGCGGTTCGTTGGTAAATCCGACGATGGCAATATCTTCCGGAATCCGTATGCCGGCTTCCTTGATCACCCGCATGGCGCCGAAGGCCGCCGCATCACAAACGGCGAAAACCGCATCGGGCGGGGAGGACAGTGACAGCAGGTGTTTCATGCCTTCCATGCCGCTCTCCATCGTAAAATCGCACTCCACAATAAGGTCTTGATCGATTTCCATATTATGCAATTTGAGGATGTCTGTATAGCCCTTAAGCCGGTTATTCGTGATTTGCAGACCGGCGGGACCGGCAATGTGGGCGATTCGTTTACATCCCTGGGTAACCAAATGCTCGACAGCATCCCGGGCACCTCCGTAATCGTTAACCAGTACTTTGGATACATTTAATTCATGGCAGACCCGGTTAAACATAATCAGCGGAATGCCCTTGCGCTGGATTTGCTTAAGGTGGTCGGTATCCTTCGTATCCCGGGAAATGGAACATATGATGCCATCAACACGGCTCGATAAAAGCGCATGGACATTGTTTACCTCGGTCTTGTAATCCTCTCCGGACTGGCAGATAATTACATTAAAGCCTGATTCCATCAGGTGCTTCTGGATAGCACTTATCGCAGAGGAATAGAAGTGGATAATAAATCCGGGGATCATGATGCCCACCGTATTGGTTCGCTTGGTAACCAGGCTGAGGGCTATCGAATTTGGCTCATAATCCAGTTCTTTGGCCAGAAGACGCACTTTCTTCTTCGTTTTCTCGCTTACATCCGGCAGGTCCCTGAGTGCCCTGGAAACCGTCGATGTGGATAAATTCAGCTTTCTCGCAAGGTCTTTTATCGTGATTTGTCCTCTGTTCATTCAATAAAATGTTCGTATAA